>JBAZYF010000001.1 GCA_041659505.1 Parcubacteria group bacterium | reverse complement strand
GGGGATATTCGTCGGTCCGGTGCAGGCAATCTCCAATTTGGAGGCATTGCTAGAACTCCAGGTGAGATAGGAAATCTCTCCTTCTTTCGGTTCACCATCAATCGTTGCTGGTTTGATTGAAGTGGGAGTGGCCTTAGCTGATCCTGTGGCGCAGTCTTGGGTTTTGGTGCCATGTACCCACTTTTGCGTGTCGTCGACATAGCAAGAATTACCGACGCAGGTATTGGCAGCGCAGTCGGGTCCGGTGGGAGTAGGAGTTAGTACGCCAGCTGGGTCACCATTTGCGTCCCAAGTGGCAGTGTGGAACCACTCCATAAAAGGTGTAGTACTGACGGTGCCATTTACAGCTAAATTCAAACTAGAACCAGACAAAGGGAAAATGTTAACATAAACCCACTGACCCACACTCTCAGAACCAATCGTTCCGCCAATAATAGAGAGGATACCAGCAGAATTCGTAACCACATAATCGTTATCCTTTATATTCGCAACCCTCGTTCCATTGAAAGGTATTTTAGCAAATTCATCGGTAGATAAATTACGAAAATAGCTTTGGCTATATGTTCCAGTTGGCGATTGACCTAATCGAGCAACAGCAACGTAGCGCGATGTTTGTCCTGTTAAATAGATTGTCACATCTATAGATGAGCTTCCTGGCGGAATAAACACACGAAATTGCTCCGGAAAATTGACTATCTTATTATAAAGACTATATTCCGCTCTGAATTCGCAATTATCCAAAGTGGGTTTGTTACAACGATTGATCGGATTATCAAAATCGTATTGATCATGAAATCCAGTATAATTTACTTTCTTAATTAAGTCGCCATCGTAATAGGCATGCTCTTGAGGAAAAGTATACACGGATGTGTAGGCCTGATTTATATTTGGTGGCGTAGGCGCTGGAGTTGAGGGCGGAGTTGGAGTTGGAGAAGTGGTACACTTGCACGTTGACTGATTACATGGACCATTATTAGGACATTGATTAGGATAGGGACCAAAGGCGGAATTAAAATCACATTCCTCACCCGACTCTAGTTTATTATTACCACAAACAGCCGTCCCTCCACCATTGTCATTTTTCATAGCTGAACAATTCGCGCTTGTTCCCCCATTTGCGCCGCTACAGGTCCAGCTCCAAGGGCCACTGCCTGTAACAGCAGAAACAGTACCAGCGCTGCAAAGATTGGACGTGGGAGCACTAGAAAAAGATTGTCCGTTAGAAGATCCACAGACACCATTAATCAGCGTACCGCCATAGACACAATGGCAACCATCACAATAACCACCAGTACAAGCACTGCCACCACTAAATGGACCATTGGTACATTCACAAGAAGCCTCTGTTTTAGAAGCTACTATACCAAAAAGTAAAAAACTGGAAATTAGCAAACTAGTACTAATATTTTTTTTTGTTTTCATTTTTTTGCTTAATCAAATACCGCGATTGGCCTATTTAATTGTCAAATTTTTATTTTATTATGCCAGTATTATAACTCAAGCCAGTTGGAATTGCAAGATTTTTTTCTTTTCCAGCCAGCTACTCAAAATTATCCGCGCCGCTTCGGCGTCATCAAAACGATTAATATCCCGCAGGCCCTTTTCCTTTAGGTTTTCTCGGGCAATTTTTGTCGAATAAATCTCATCTTGATAAAAAACCTTAATTTTTTTCTGCTCAATTTTCTCGCCTAATTTCTCTCCCGCATAAACTATTTTTTTGTCCCCCATTCTTTTTGGCACGCCAATTATCACTGTTTCGATTTTTTCTTTTTTAATAATAGCCAAAATATTTCTTAACATTTCTTCATCATTCTTTATCACGCCATAGGCAAAAGCGATCCGCGTCTCACTGTCCGCAATCGCGAGACCAACTTTGGATTCACCGTAATCGATGCCAAGATAATATTTTGTTTTACTTGAATTTCCTGGCATAAATAAATAATTGTCATTCCCGCGAAGGCGGGAATCCAGGTTCCACTAGTTATAAACCCTAGAAAATCAAAATACAAGTCTTCAATATTTTCTGTTTCAGCTAGTCTTGAATTTTAATAGTTCGCTTTCTCTTTATTTTAGACTTGAGGTGCCTGGATTCCCGCCTTCGCGGGAATGACACAATTTTAAACCCTCGTCAAAATCTCCACCCCATTTTTCGTCACCACAACCGTATCTTCAAAATGTGCACTCAGTTTTCCGTCTTTTGTCGCATAAGTCCAACCGTCTTTCATTATCTTTATGTAATGCGTCCCGGCATTAATCATCGGTTCCAGCGCCAACGTCATCCCTTCTTGCAAAACGATTTCGCGCATATGCGTCAAATAGTTGGGAATTTGGGGATCTTCGTGCAATTCTCTCCCCACTCCGTGCCCGACCAAATCGCGCACAACCGAAAACCCATGCGCCTTGGCACAACTCTCCACCGCCTTGCCATAATCAGTCAGCTTTGCGCCGGATTTGATTATTTTTATGCCTTCATCCAAACATTTTTTAGTTGCGTCTAATATTTCTTGCGCTTCACTCCCAATTTTTCCCGCCGGGAATGTCCTTGCCATATCTGTAATCATCCCTTTATATTTCATCCCAATATCCAATTTCACCAAATCACCTTCACGGATAATTCTACTTTTTTTAGGAATGCCATGTACAATTTCATTGTTGATAGAAGTGCAAACCGCCGCTGGAAAAGTATTGCCCGGTTCACCATAACCTTCAAAAATCGGAAAACCGCCACTATCAAAAACAAGCTTTCTCGCGAGCTTGTTAATCTCAAAAGTATTTTGCCCAGGCACAATTATTTCGCCCAAACGCTCCATAATTTGACCCAGCAGTTGCCCGCCTTCCCGCATCAACTCTATTTCTTTTTTTGACTTTATAATTATCATAAAACTTTTAAAATATCCTCAAATACTTTTTCCACACTCTGCGCTCCACCGATCCTGGAGACTAAATTCTTTTTTTCAAAATATTCAATGACTGGAATTGTTTCTGCTCTGAAAATTCCCAGCCTTTTTTCGATCCCCTCCCTTGTATCGTCCGCTCGCTGGATCAATCTTCCTCCGCATTCAGCACAAACTTCCGCAGTATCCTCTTTTAAGATTACCGCTTCTTTGCATTTTTCGCAAGAATAGCGTTTTCCGATTCGCTTTAAAGATTCCTCTTGCGAAATATCCACAAAAATCACCCGATCAATTTTTCGACCAAATTCTTGTAGTGCTTCCTCAAAATAACCTGCCTGCTCAACATTTCTTGGTACGCCGTCAAAAACAATTCCTTGCTCGCGCCCAAGATCATTAAGTCGGATATGCAACACTTCCCTAAGAAGCCGGCTCGGAACCAGCTCCTTTCTAACCATGACGATTTCGTTCACTTCATGCCCTAAGGGCGTATCCAAAAGAGCAATCTGACGCAAAGCCCGCCCCGTATCAAAATGATCGAGACCAAATTTTTCAGCCATTAGTTTTGCCTGCGTCCCTTTACCTGATCCTTGCGGACCCAATATCACTACGTTCATAAATTTTCTCCGCCAGCTGGCGGATTAAATTTTCCTGCCTACCGGCAGGCAGGCAAACAATTTTTAATGATCAAATTCTCTAATTTAAGAACTTCGTCATTGAGAAATTGGAAATTGTTTAGAAATTAAAAATTGAAAATTAGAAATTCGAGTGCAGCGAGGCATTTAAAATCCTTCATAATCCCGCATCGCCAGTTGCCCTTGCACTTGCTTGATCGTTTCAATGACGACAGAAACAACGATGAGCAACCCCGTACCACCAATAGAAACCGAACCAATATTGGTAAAGCTTTCCACAAAAAAAGGCAGGATGGCGATTAGCCCGAGAAAAACCGCACCGGAAAGGGTGATACGATTCATGATCCGGTAAAGATAATCAGCCGTGTTTTTGCCCGGTCTGATTCCCAAAATATAGCCACCCTGTTTTTGCAAACTCTCGGCGATTTTGTTCGGATCAAATACAACAGCGGTGTAGAAATAAGTAAAAGCGACGACCAAGATGAAATAGAACAACCAATAAAACCAATTACTCGGAGAAAACAGCGCACTCATTTTGACGGCGATATTGGCAATGGTACCATTAGAACTTTTGGTCAGAAAATTGGCAATCATGCCCGGAAAAAGCATGATGGAAAGTGCAAAAATAATCGGAATCACACCAGCCTGATTGATGCGCAGTGGCAAATGGGTCGAAGTTCCGCCATACATTTTGTTGCCTTTGATACGCTTGGCATAAGAAACTGGCATATTACGCTGGCCTTCGGTCATAAACACCACCGCCGCAATCGCCGCAATTAAAATCACACCCAGGATCAAATAAGTAAAAATTTGTGACGAGTCAGCTGTCGCATAAGTTTTGGCAATCGTGGAAGGAATTCCTGAAACGATTCCGGCAAAGATAATCAGCGATACACCATTGCCGACGCCTTTTTCTGTGATCAGTTCGCCCAACCACATCAAAAATATCGTACCAGCTGTCGCAATCACCATCATCGAAATCACGCTCATTGCGCCAGTCGCTGCGATGATTCCCTGTGAACGAAAAAGGGCAATCATTCCGAAAGTCTGCATTGCCGCCAATGGCACTGTTGCCCAGCGCGTCCATTGATTGAATTTCTGCCGTCCCGCTTCACCTTCTTCTTTATAGATTTTCTCGAGTGATGGCACAATCATCGTCAAAAGTTGCATAATAATTGAAGCCGTAATATATGGCCCGACTCCGAGCATAACGAGCGAAATACTGGAAAGTCCACGACCAGAAAAGAGGTTCAAAAGTCCAAAAAGTTGATTGCTCTCAAAAAACATCTTCAACTTGTCTTGATCAACACCCGGAATCGGAATATTCGCCGCCAAGCGAAACACAACCAAAAGCGCCAAGATAAAAAATATCTTGTTCCGAAGTTCCTTAATCCGAAAGATTTGAGTGATTTTAGCTAACATAGTTTTTTGCCATCCAATCTACCTGCTGAGAAAATATTTATTTACTAAAAATAATAAAAATAATATTACAGGAATCGAAGCAAGAATTATTACAGCAAAATACCAAGTATTATATCTTTTTTTTGTAAAAAATCTGCTACCAAGTGGCTCATTTTCCCTTTCAATTTTTTCATTAACAAGCGCTAGTCTTTGAATAATTTTTTTCGCATTTTCCCTCCCAACGTACCATCTCTTTCTGATAATTTTACCACTTATTAAAAACTCAATAACTGCCACCTCCTTGTAGTTAGGCCAAATAAATTCGTCTCCCCCGAGGAAAGAATTCACAAGAGGAAACTCTAGATGTAACTTTTTAATTTCATTTATTTTTATTGTATACAGGGGAATGTTGAGCAAGCTCTCTTTGAGCTCCATATTGACAAAATCAAGCTCTATTTTATTTGAAAAAACATAAACACCATAAATAACATAGTACATCCCCCATAGCAACATAATGATACCCGCTGAATACTTACTTCTCAATTCATCCCAACCACTCAAAATAAAAAAAATGGATACGCAATAGAAAATAAAAAACAAACCGGTTAAAAACCACCATTCAACTCCAATATTTTTTATTTTAACTATGTCTTTATCCATTTTTTAGCTATATGCTTTAATCCCTTGTCGGTTCAATTCTCCCGAATTGAACCTTTTATTTCTAATCAGCTAACTTCAAATTGGTAAACTTTATAATTACCGCGAGCTTGCAAGAACTGAATGGTTCAGGTCAGCCTGCCTGCCGGTAGGCAGGGAGACATTGAACCGACACCTGAAAAATCCTATTTCTTATCCTCAATTTTCTCCTCAACTTTAATTTCTCCACCAGCATCCACAACTACTTTTTTCACTGTCTCACTGATAAAGATATCTTTCTCAAAGACAAATTTTTTCGTCAACTTTGCATTTCCAAGAACTTTAATTCCCAAAGGAATATTCTTTCGTGCAACCAATTTCATATTGACCAAAGACTCTACGCTGATTATAGCACCATTTTCAAAATTCTTCTCGATGTCAGCAATCTGTACGATGCTTCTTTTTTTCATCCTTGAAGTAAAGCCCCGCTTTTTCTTCATGTGATCGATCAGTGTCGAGCGTCCGCCTTCAAACAAAGGATCGACGTGGGCACCAGAACGCGCCTTTTGACCTTTATTCCCCTTGCCGGAATAAGTTCCTTTTTTTCCTCCACGTCCGAGATTCTTTTTCTTCTTCCTCGGCTGGCTCATTTGTAAGTCTTGTCGTAACATAAAGTTATTCGCTTCGCGAACCGGCACCACGAATGCCGGACATACGAATCATGCTTTTTTAGCTTCTCTATACTATAAAATAATTAATTTCTTCCTCGCCACGCCGTAGCTTTAGCGAAGGAGGGTCGCAATTCTCTCTTTTCGTGTCTTTGACGCGCTGAGCATTCCCAACGCTTCCACTGTTGCTCTTGCCACATTCAACTTATTGGCAGTTCCCAAAGATTTCGAAACGATATCCCGAATTCCGGCAAAATCCACTACGGCGCGTACCGCTCCTCCGGCCACGATACTTCGTCCTTCTTTGGCCGGTTTCAAAATCACCTTCGCACTGCCTTTCTTATGCTCAACGGCATGAGCGATCGTATTGTTCTTGATAGCAACCGTAATCATATTTTTCTTCGCATCATCAAAAGCTTTTCCGATTGCATCCGTCACATCCGATCCTTTGCCGACTCCGACGCCCACCTTACCCTTGCGATTTCCAATCACCAGTGTCGCGCGAAAACGAAAACGTCTTCCGCCTTTTACCACGCGGGTAACCCGAGCCAAGTCCAGAAGTTTCTGTTCAAATTCCGGCTTCTCTTTTTTTCCCTTAAATTTTCGATCGTTCTTTGCCATATAGTTTAGTTACTAAAAGAGTTTTAAAATTTTAAGCCGCCTTCGCGCGCACCTTCCGCCAAAGCTTTCACTTTTCCATGATAGCGGTATCCTGCCCGATCAAAAACAACTTGAGTAATTTTCTGCTCGGCGCATTTCTTCGCCACAAGCATTCCCACCGCTTTCGCGCCAGCCACATCGTTTTTCACTTTCGCTTCTTTAGTATCTGCAGCGACGAGTGTCTTCATCGCAATATCATCAATTACCTGTGCTTTCATTGAAAGCAAGCTGCGAAAAACGCTTAGTCGTGGCACGCTAGTAGTTCCAGAAATTTTGGCACGTACGCGTCTTTTGCGGTGCAGTCTTAATTTATTTTGGCTGATCGTATTCATCTTCTTGAAATATTATTTATAGGTCTTAAATTATCCGATATAGTGGCTTGCCCCGTGGATGCGGAGCATCTTTACGGGACTATTTAGCTCCTGCTTTCTTTCCGGCTTTTCGTCTCACTTTTTCTCCTGCATAACGGAAACCTTTTCCTTTATATGGCTCAACTTTCTTAAGGTCTTTGATGTTGGCGGCAAATTGTCCCACTGCTTGCTTGTCGATTCCGCTAATCAAAAGTCCATTATTATCTTCCAATTTTGCTACAATACCGTCAGGAATTTCCACTTCGACTGGATGAGAAAAACCAAGCGCCATTACGATCTTTTTCCCCTGGATGCTCATACGAAAACCAACACCCTGCAGTTCGAGTTTTTTTTCATAACCAGCGCTTACGCCAATGATGATATTATTCACGAGCGACCGCGTCAATCCCCAGATCGCGTTTGATCCACCGTCCTCCTTGGCCTTCTTTACTGTGATTTTATCCTCAGCAATTTCAATCTTCGCTTCTGGATGAACATTCAGGCTCAGTTCGCCTTTTGGTCCTTTTGCCTTCAGAACTTCGCCTTCCAGCGTCACGGTCACTCCAGCAGGGATGGTGATTAATTTTTTTCCTATTTTACTCATAAAATTACGTTATTCGCTTCGCGAACCGGCACTACGAACGCCGGACATACGAATCATTATTTCTATAATTACCAAACCTCACAAATATACTCTCCGCCCAATCCTGTTTTTTTTGCATCATGATCAGTCATTACTCCCCTGGAGGTCGAGATAAGTGCTACACCATAATTATTCTTGACGCTCTTCACGTCTTTGCTTTTGACATAGATCCGTTGACCTTCTTTGCTGATTCGTCTGATTCCCTTGATGGCTGGAGTTTTGTTCGTATTGGAAATGGTATAATATTTCAAAACAATCTTGATCACATCGAAATCACCTTGCTTTTCTTTGGTGACGCCCGAAACAAAACCTTCTTTTTCCAGAATTTTAGCCAAGGCCATTTTCAGCTTAGACGCACTAATCGTAACAGTCTTGTGCTGCGCCATCTGAGCGTTCCTAATTTTGGTTAACATTTCCGAGATTGGATCCAACATACTCTTTAAAATTCAAAATTTAATATCGAAATCAAACTATCTAAATATCTTTATTTAATCTAGCAATAAAATTCCTACCAACTTGACCGCTTCACACCTGGCAATTGTCCGGTGCTAGCGAGTTCCCGAAAGCAGATTCGGCAAAGATCAAACTTGCGCATATACCCATGCTTTCTTCCGCATTTCCAACAGCGTCTCACGATGCGGGTGGAAAATTTCGGTTTCTTTTTTGCTCTAGCTTCAACTGATAATTTAGCCATTTTACTCTATTTTATGCTTATTATATAACTTTATTTCGTATCCTTTTTTTCAATCGGGAATCCCATCAGTCGAAACAGCATCATCCCCTTTTCTTGATTTTTAGCATTTGTCACCACATTCACCTGCATTCCAAAAGTGGTCTTGACTTGTTCTGGCATAATCTCCGGGAAAATCAAATGTTCTTTGATTCCAAGATTGAGATTACCGCCCTTGTCCACTGCGCCAACCTTAATTCCATGAAAATCGCGGATACGCGGGATTGAAGCACCGACTAATTTTTCCAAAAAATCCCACTTTCTTTTTCCTCGCAGAGTGACCTTGATTCCAATCTCCAATCCTTCACGGGTTTTGAAACCAGCAATTGATTGCTTGGCTTTGGTCATGACTGGTTTTTGCCCAGTAATCGCTTTTAGCGAATTGAAAATATCAGCCACCAGCGCCGAGTCTTTGATGAATTTTCCGATTCCGACATTCACAACGACTTTTTCGATCTTTGGTACTTGCAAATCGTTTTTCAAACCAAGATTCTTCTTCATCTCAGCCGCCACTTCGGTCTTATATTTTTCGTAAATTTTGGACATACTGCCTTTGCCACGCCGTAGCCCCGTACCCGGGGCGAAGGTGGGTCGAATTTAAATTTCTGCCTTACATTTATTACACACGCGGATTTTCTTATCTCCTTCTGTCTTATATCCGATCCGTGCCGCTTTTCCACATTTAGGACAAACCACCATCGCATTGGAGATATCGATTTTTCTTGGGATTTCTACTCTTTGCCCTTTCTCTCCCTCTTTTCTTGGCTTATTATGTTTCTTGAGCAGATTGAGTCCATCCACCACCACCTTTTGTTCAGTCGGATAAACACGCAAAACTTTTCCAGTTTTTCCGCTGTCTTTTCCTGCGAGCATCTTGACTAAATCGTTTTTCTTAATCTTCATATGGTTATATCCACGTTTCCTTAAATCTAATTTCTTATTTATAAAACTTCCGGTGCAAGAGAGGCGATCTTTGCATATCCCTTATCTCTGATCTCTCGGGCAATCGGTCCAAAAATACGGGTGCCTTTTGGTTCTTTTGCTTCCACAATCACTGCAGCATTTTCATCAAACCGGATATAGGATCCATCTTTTCGGCGAAATTCTTTTCTTTGACGGACAATCACGGCTCGGACCTTGTCACCTTTTTTGACCATTCCGCGCGGTTCAGCTGATTTTACGCTCGCGACAATAATGTCCCCAAGCTGCGCAAATCTTCGGCGACTTCCGCCAAGTACCTTGAAACACTTGATGACTTTCGCTCCGCTATTGTCAGCTACATTTAATTTTGATTCTGCTTGTATCATATAATTTATACCGATTCGAAACTACGAATCACATGCGAATCTACGAATTCTTGTTTTTTAAATTCTTCTTATTCATTCGAATGAGCGCATTCGTAGTGCGCTTTTCGCATACTACACGACTACATAATTCTTATCCTTGCTCATCGGTTTGCAAGGCACAATCTCAACCGCATCCCCGATCTTGTATTTATTCTCCTCATCATGCGCTTTATATTTCTTGGTTGAACGGTATTTTTTCTTGTATTTAGGATGAGTCTTTAGCGTGTCCACTGCTACCACGATCGTTTTTTGCATCTTATCAGAAACAACCACGCCTTTCTTGCGAGTGATGATCTTATTTTTTTCAACTTTTGGACTTTCCATAGAATTATCTTTACGCTAACTTATTTTCTTGGCTAATTAGAGTGAGAATTCTCGCAACATCGCGCTTGACTGTTCTGATTTGCCGTGTGCCTTTCACTTGCTTGGTTGCCAATTCAAATCTGAATTTGCGAATACCTTCTTCTTTTTCAGCAAGAAGCTTCTTGAGTTCATTAGTATTCTTTTCTTTCAATTCCTTGATTTTCATATGTTTACCGATTCGAAACTACGAATTAAATGCGAATCTACGAATTCTTGTTTTTTAAAATTTCTACTACCCTCTTTTCGAATGGGCGCGTTCGTAGTGCGCTTTCGGATGCACTTATTCCTCTTTAGTGACAAACTTAGTTTTCAAATTCAATTTATGAGCCGCCAGTCGCATCGCTTCCTTGGCGATTTCTCGTTTCACTCCATCCATCTCAAACATCACTGTTCCCGGTTTCACTACAGCGACAAAATGATCAACTGCTCCTTTTCCTTTACCCATCGGAGTCTCATCGCCTTTTTTTGTCATCGGTTTGTCCGGAAAAATTCGGATCCAAATCTTGCCTCCTCTTTGCACATAACGGGTCATCGCGCGACGAGCCGCTTCGATCTGCCGAGAAGATACTAGACTAGCACCGACTGCTTTCAATCCAAAACTGCCAAAACTGATTGAGTTTCCCCGCATTGCATTGCCACGGATCGCTCCGCCGCGCTGCACCTTTCTATGTTTTACTTTCTTTGGCATCAACATACGATTGTTCTAAATTTAATTCGTTTTTTTAGTATCAAACACTTCTCCCTTATAGAGCCAAGCTTTCACTCCAATCGCTCCATAGGTCGTAAACGCTGTCGCTCTGGCAAAATCGATGTTCGCTCGCAATGTGTGCAATGGCAATGTTCCTTTGGACAACCATTCTCGGCGGGACATTTCAGCACCACCCAATCGTCCGGACATTTCAATCTTCACTCCCTTGATCGTACTATTTTTCATCGCTTGTTCCAGCATCATCTTCATCGCACGGCGGAACGGGATTCTTTTTTCCAACTGCTCTGCCACATTTTGTGCAACAATCATCGCGTTTTCTTCAAAATTCTTGATTTCCTGAATTTCTATCCGCAAATCTCCCTTACGGTCACTTTTGAAAAAAGTATTCTGGATGTAATGTTTGATATCTTCCACTCCACTACCTCCGCGTCCGATGAGCACTCCTGGGCGGGCAGTCTTGATGATAATTTTTACCGCAGCTTGGGATCTTTCAATTTCCACTTCACCGATGAAAGCCGCTTTCCATTTTTTCATCACTTCCAAGCGGATCTCAATATCTTGTTTGAGGTTTTTATTATAATCTCTTTTGCTGAACCATTTGGATTTCCAATCTTGAGTGATCCCCAAGCGCAGTCCAACTGGATTTACTTTATGTCCCATAGGTATTATTTACGATTAAATAAATTTACATTGACTTCCGGTGAAATATCTTGTTTTTCCAGCCTTTCGCCTCGACCGCACCTTTCTTCTCGCCACTTTTCACTTTCGCTTCTGTTACTTTTTCCGTCTTGCCATCCTTGACGTCATCTTTCTTCTCTTCTTTTTTCTTATCCTCCTCTTTCTTCATCTCATCCTTGGCCTTTTTCATCCGATCAGCCCTTTCTTTTTCCATCTGCTCCTTGCTCTTCCTGTCCTTGCCTTCGATTCTTTCTTCCAGCACGATTCTGACTTTTGAGGTTCTTTTCAAAATTTGTCCGGCGCGTCCATAGGCTTTTGGCATCCATCTTTTCAGTGTTGGACCGGCACCAACCACAGCGTCCAAAACATACAAGTTTGTTTTGGAAAGTCCAAAATTATTTTCGGCATTAGCAACGGCGCTCAACAATAGTTTTTGCATATAGCCGCTGGTCTTTTTGATCGCTACGTCGAGCTGAGCAACCGCTTCTATTGCGTCCATGCCCTTGATCAAATCAGCGACCAATTTCACTTTGCGCGGAGAGATTCTCAAATTGTTTAATTCTGCTGTGACTTTCATATTGATCTAGATTATTTCTTCTTAGTATCAGATGCCTTGGCTGCCTTTGACGCATCAGCTTCTTTTTGCTTAGCGGCTGTTTCGATTTCTTTTTGCATCTTGCCTCCGTGCCGTGTGAATTTGCGTGTCGGTGAAAATTCTCCCAGTCTGTGTCCTACCATCTCCTCTGTTGGCGTAACAGAAATAAATATTTTTCCATTGTAGACTCCGAAAGTGAAACCAACCATCTCCGGTGAGATGACTGCTGCACGAAGCCAAGTCTTGATGACGCTTCTGTCGCCTGGTTTCTTGTCGAGCACTTTTTTGATTAATCTTTCGTCCACATAAGGACCTTTTTTCAGACTTCTTGTCATATATTATTTCCGCTTAACTCTCCTTTTGATTATAAACTTATTGCTATATTTCTTCTTCTTTCTGGTCTTCTTGCCGAGTGCCGGTTTACCCCATGGAGTTTTCGGATGTTTAAGACCGATTCCCTGACGTCCCTCGCCTCCTCCGTGTGGATGGTCAACTGGATTCATGGCTGACCCACGAACAGCTGGACGAATATTGAGCCAACGGCTCTTTCCAGCTTTTCCCAGATTGATCGAATTGCTTTCAAAATTACTCGCTTGTCCAATTGTGGCATAGCACTCATTGCTCACAAGTCTGATTTCTCCCGAAGGCATCTTGATCTGAGCAGTTTTTTCATCGACAGCGGTCAGACTAGCTGAGCTTCCTGCGCTACGAACAATCTGTCCACCACGTCCTGGGAATAGTTCCAAATTGCAAATTGTGGTTCCGATCGGAATGTTTTTGACCTTAGCGCGATTGCCCAGTTTCACAGGAGCATTCTCGGCCGAAAGCACTTCTTGTCCGGCGCGCATCCCTTCCGTGGCTAAGATATATCTTTTCTCACCGTCAGCATAATTTACCAATGCGATAAAAGCTTTTCTGTTTGGATCTTTTTCAATCGCCGCTACGCGTCCTGGCACACCAAGCTTGTCTTGCAGAAAATCCACAATCCGATATCTCTGCTTGTTACCACCACCTTGGTGCCGCACAGATATTTTTCCATGTGAACGTCCAGCCAATTTTCCTTGTTTAGAGAGAAGCGCCTTTTCCGGTTTCTTCTTGGAAACGTAATCAACCTTAACAACCGACATATTGCGGCGTCCAGCAGTATTTTTTTTGTAGATCTTGATTGCCATATAACGAGTTTAGACTAAATTATTTCCCTTCAAACACATCGATCTTATTTCCCTCTTTCAAAGTTACAATAGCCTTTCGGTAACCAGGCTTCCATCCAGGGATTCGGCCTCGCGTGCGGAATTTCCTTGGCACACTGACTGTATTAACTTTTTCGACTTTGACTTTATAGATTTTCTCGATCGCCATCTGGACTTGCAGCTTGGTCGCACGCGGAGAGATTTTGAAAATGTATTTATTACTTTCAATGAGAACAGTTGCCGCTTCGGTCACGATCGGTTCGACTAACACTCTTGAGAGGATATTCTCCTCATTGGGATTCAGATTTTTTTCCATTATTTTGCTTCAACTTGTTTATACTTCTCTTCCAAAAATAGGATGGACTCTTTGCTCATGAAAAGATTCTTGTTTCGCAGCATCTCGAGCACGTTGAGTTGCTTAGTCAGGATATTTTCCACTTTGGCCAAATTGCGACTAGCAATGCGGAGATCTTTTTCAGAATCAGAAAAAGCCATCAAAGTTTTTCCTTTGATTGCAAAATTTTTGATCACTCCAGCCACTTCCTTAGTTTTCTTCTCAGCAAAAGCCAGATTATCCACCACAAAAATTTCTTGATCTTTCAACTTTCCACTAAGAACAGTAGCAATCGCCTTTTGATTCATCTTCTTGTTGATCTTCTGTTTGTAGTTCCTGTCATTGCTTGGTCCGAAAACAACGCCTCCTTTTTTCCAAAGCGGAGTTCTTCTTGAACCAACACGAGCGCGACCAGTACCCTTTTGTTTCCAAGGCTTGATTCCGCTACCCGCTCTTTCTCCACGAGTCTTCGTATCAGCAAGCACCTGGCGCTTATTGGCATCCATCGCTACTACGATCTGATGGACCAAATCGTCATTTTTTGGCAAACCAAAAACTGAATCAGAGAGTTGCATTTCTTCGATTTCTTTGCCTTCCAGGTTATATACTTTGATCTTTGCCATACTTTTGAGATTATAGTGCTTTAATTTCCACGATTCCTCCTGGAATACCCGGAACTGCGCCTTTTATGCCTAAAATATTCTTTTCCGCGTCAATAAAAGCTACTTTCAGATTCTTAGTAGTGACACGATCACCGCCCATGCGGCCGGCCATTCTTTTTCCTTTGGTAACATGCTCTGGAAAACCAGAACCGATCGAACCAGGAGCACGAAGGTCATGCTTGTGTCCGTGAGTAGCGCAGCTTCCGGCAAAACCGTGTCTTTTCACTACACCCTGAAAACCTTTAGCTTTACTTGTGCCAGTCACAATCACTTTTTCATTCAACTCGAATATAGAAACAGAAATTTGATCATCTTTTTTCAGCTCGCTACCTTCAACACAAAATTCCTTCTTCTTGGTCTTATTCTTAGTTTTGGCGATTTCCAGTTGGATTGCAGAATACCCGTCTTTCTCTTTCTCCTTAACCAAGGACACCTTTGCACCGCACTCCAAAAGCGTCACATTCAATGCGCCTTTTTCGTCATAAATAGTTGTCATTCCAATCTTCTTTCCGAGGATAAATTTCATTGCTTTTTTCTAATATATTGCTAAATAAAATAAAAAACGGCCACTACCAGCCGAGACTCTTACGAGTTAAGAAATTTCTTTCTTGGCTAGATCAGTATCCCATCGGCGCTATGCCGTCCGGACTTTAACTAGTTTTTGCACTAAGCTACATTTTGATTTCAATATCCACTCCGGCTGGCAAATCCAAATTGGTCAAACTATCAATGGTTTTTGGGGTTGGGCTGATGATGTCAAGCAGTCTCTTGTGGATCCGCATTTCATATTGATCACGTGCATCTTTGTGGACAAATGTGGATTTGTTGACGGTAAATTTACGGATTTCGGTAGGCAAAGGAACTGGGCCAACAATGCTGGCACCTGATCTCTGGGCTGTCTCTACGATCTGGCGGGCTGATTGGTCGATAATCTTGTGATCATAGGCCTTAATCTTGATCCGGATTCTTGTTTTTGCTTCTTCTTCGTTCTTTGACATCAATTTATGCGAATTTTTAAATAAAAAACTTACTTTTTGCCTCAATTTCCTCTATAATCCGGCACTTGCCCTTACAATTAAACAGCTTAGCATAAAATATTTGAACCGTCAAATTTTTGGCTATTTTACTGTTTTTTTACATGAGAAGAGCCGGACAAAGAAAAAACTATCAGTTGAAGACTATTTGATAATCTTAGTTGCGACACCGGCGCCCACTGTGCGTCCACCTTCGCGGATCGCAAAGCGCATACCTTCTTCCATAGCGACAGGTGCACCCAAAACGACTTTGAAGCTCACAGTATCCCCTGGCATCACCATTTCAGTTCCCTCTGGAAGCATAACCTCACCAGTCACATCTGTTGTGCGGATATAGAATTGCGGTTTGTATCCCTTGAAAAATGGAGTATGTCGTCCGCCTTCTTCTTTGGTTAAGATGTAAACTTCGCATTCAAACTCAGTGTGAGGAGTGATTGATCCCGGCTTAGCCAACACTTGACCTCTTTCCACATCTTCCTTTTTGATTCCCCGGATCAGAAGTCCTGCATTATCTCCACACTCTCCGCGATCCAAAGTTTTATTAAACATTTCAATTCCGGTCACCACAGTCTTTTGTGTTGGGCGAAGACCGACGATTTCCACTTCTTCATTGATATTGATCACACCTCTTTCGATTCTTCCAGTCACCACAGTTCCGCGACCTTCAATTGTGAAGATATCTTCAATAGGAAGAAGGAATGGCTTGTCCATTTCACGGATTGGATCAGGAATTTTGGCGTCCAGTGCCGCAATCAGGTCAAGCACAGGCTTTGCACCTTCATCTTCAGCTGATTTGGATTCAAGCGCTTTCAAGGCTGAACCACGGATCACAACCGCATTTTCGCCGTCATATTCATATTTAGTCAAAAGTTCTCTCACTTCAGCTTCCACCAGGTCAACCAATTCTGCATCATCCACCATATCCACCTTATTGAGGAAAACTACGATTTCTGGCACACCAACCTGATGAGCGAGCAAGATATGTTCGCGAGTCTGTGGCATAGGGCCATCAGTCGCAGCCACCACCAAGACAGCTCCGTCCATCTGAGCAGCGCCAGTTATCATGTTTTTGATGTAGTCAGCATGTCCTGGGCAATCTACGTGAGCATAATGTCTCTTTTCTGATTCATATTCACAATGCGCAGTGGCGATTGTGATTCCACGCTCTCTCTCTTCTGGAGCTTTGTCGATTTCATCGATACCCTTTTCCTTGGCTTGTCCAAGAAAGCTCAGCACGTGAAGGATTGCCGCTGTCAATGTAGTCTTGCCATGGTCGACGTGACCAATAGTTCCAACGTTGACATGGGGCTTGGTTCTCGCGAATTTTTCTGCTGCCATATGTTTGGTAACTTACGCAGAGGTGCGCCGGAGACTTCTTTTAGAAAAAAAATCAATCCCGCAACAGCTTTGCGATTTTTTGTTATTAATTAAAATCATAAACCCCAGGACAACCCCTGGGCTATATTCATGGTAACCCACGTAAAATTTTCTCGAATTTAGCTCGTCCCGCCATAGTTCACCAGCAGGCGAACGAAGGAGGATTAAATTAAACTAAATTTTAACACAAATACTACTCTACCCTAAAAAAATACTTTTGACAAATTGAAAATGTGACTATATTGTGGATAACTCCTACGCCTGAACGACGCTTTCGTAGTGCACTTCATCGTTTTTAATCTCACCCAGAGTTTCCAGTTCGATCTCAGCTAGCTTGTCTTCCTCTTGGGAAAACTTCCAACTAGCAATATCATTATTTATCTTATCAACCAACTCTTGCTTTGTCAAGCCCAAAACCCCTTCTTGTTTGATTTTGCGAAATTCTCGGAGAGTCAGCAAAATATAGTGCTCGTCCTGGTCCTTGACGACAGCTCTTCCTCCCAAAAGTTCCAACGCTTCTTTCAGTTTCTTGTCCAGCATAAAAAAGTCAGCTACTTTATTATTTCATCACTAAAATATTATCGCAGATGCGCTTTTGTGTCAATAGTGCTGATTAAAATTATATAAAAATTACGCGACTGAAAGTGGCTGGATCGAAGGTTTCTTTTGAAGAAAAAAAACCGTTGGCTTTACCAATGGTTAATTAGGTTGGGCCGCTACTGAACTCGTCAGTAGCGACTCTTTGTTAAGGATCAATTTTTCGCTCTTCCCAGCGAAGAGATTCTCCCCAGAAAGTGAAAGGCAAGATAATTGGCGGGCCTCCTTTGCTAACTAGGAGTTCCGCATCTCTTTCCGGGCGACCTTGCTCGGTAAGCTGCCCCTTTTCGTAATAATTTGGCCGATAAGGGAAAAGGATTATGTCGCTCAACTCCTCAGCTTTTGGTCCAAAAATGTCGGCTGGTGAAGGACGTTTATCTGCCCGATCATCGACATCGCGGTGAAGTTGACTAGAGATAACAATGGGTAAGTTAATTTCATAGCTGAAATCCCTCAGCTTCTCCAGCATAAAACTGGCTTGTGCCCACTTATCTCGGTAGGGATTTCCCGGCCAAACCAGTTGCTGCAGGTTTTCAATCGCCAGTAAGCCGAATTCTGATCCTGCGCAACGGACCTGAGCCATAAGATCCAAGAGGCTGATGGTCTCTTTTATGATTATGGTCTGGATTTTTCCTCCTTGATTCATCTCCTGCTGTTTTTTATTGATTATACCTAGTTCTTTTGGCAATATTCTGCCCGTTAACAATTTTCGAAAACTAAGCTTACATTCCTGAGCAATGATTCGCAGGAAAATCCTAGAGCCAGCCATCTGTGCTCCACAATAGATAATGGGCGTTTTTTTTCTGATGGCCATATGGCCGACAAGGCCTAAGACAAATGCGCTTTTCCCCATACCAGGTCGCCCTGCGACAATTATCAACTCACTTCTTCCAAAACCCTCGATTTCCCGATTAAGTGATTCATGCGGAGTTTCTGTTATTGAAGCTTGAAGTCGGAGACTATTAAAATCAAATTTAAGCTCATCTAGCTCATTTCCCCCGGGCAATTCCTTGGCCAAAGTCGATTGAACATCAATAATGTCGGCCAGCAGCTTGTCCGGCTCGGTTGCTTCATCAAAGCAATAATTGGCCAGCTCTAATAGTTTACTAGTGGCCATCCTTTTCCATGAATGTTTCTTGATAATCTGAGCACAGCGGACAATGTCGGGGTGAACCGGCACATTTTCGATAAACTGAGAGATGTAGTAAAGCCCCCCAACTTCCTCGAGTATCTTCTGGCTTTTCAATAAATCGACCAGGGTCACAATATCGATCGGCTTGCCTTGTTCGTCGAGTTCCAACATCGCAGAATAAATCTTTTGGTGCTGTCTTCGATAAAAGTCATCCGCTGATATGATGTTGCGGACTTGAGAAATTGTGGTGTCTGGATCATCCAAAATATTGTGCAATAATCTTTCCTCTGCCTCCAAGTCACAAGGAGGCATCTTATTAAACATATTCTCACTCCGAGATGTTTTAGTTGATGTTTTTGGCATAATTTCCTCCTATGTGCTGCTGATATTTGAGCCAGTCTTTTAATAGCCATCCGGGCCAATTTTTCTCTGGCCCATAAACTTGCCTGATTGATGCGATAATACCATTAATTTTTTTCGGGGAAATAGAGGATTCGTTCTGGCAAGCGCAATAAAGCAATTGCCGGAATTTTTTCTTTGTTTTCCGCTTGAGATGAATCTTTTCGTCAATGATGGTCAGTCCCAAAAGATGCGGGATTGTTTTCCCTAAATTATCATGAGTCTTTTCTTTCTTAATAGAAAATCCATATCTGGGCGGAATTGCCAATAGCTTAGCTTTTATTTCAGGAGAAACATTTTCCGCCGCGAAATGAAAATCATCCGCGTAAACAAACCAATCTATTCCGGCAGCTTTGCAAACCCGCTCAATTTCGTCGCACATTGGTCTATAAACCAAATTCATTAGAACCGGGCTACAGGATGATCCCTGGGGTAAACGACGCTCTTGATTATAATAATGGGTTACTATCCAAACCAAAGGATCAATTAAATATGTTTCAATCCTCAGTCTTTGTAGTGTTTTTCTGACCATTTCTTCCGTGATACTAGGAAACGCACTGGCAATATCGAAGCTGAAAAAATGACGATTTCCCAAAAGAGACTTGGCGGCCAGCAAAATACTTCTTTTTTTCACAAACCCAAAAGCTTTTTTATGTATTCGCGATGGCTTGTACAGTTTATCTCCCAGGGCCCTGAAAATTTTTTGGACATCCGGATGCGGAGCCAGTATCTCGCGGCGCTTGTTTTTGATTTTTTTGGTGAAACTAAAAAATCCATAGTTAAAGATGATCCTGGTCGGTATTCCACGGACCATGATTTCATCTTCGAATCTTTCAGCGAGCAGAATCTTTTGGGCCTTGACGAGAGCCTTTCTCGACACACCCAAAAAAATCGCCAAGGCTTTTCTTGTCCAAGCTAATTGTGTGAACAAAGAAAAGTCACCTATCGGTCGTAGTTGATGTGAATTATGCACAGTCCCTCCTTATATTTTTTGATTGAATTGTTAAAGAAACTCCTTGCGCCAGCATTATATTGCTGACACAAGGAGCGACAGACGATAGAGTGCTCGATGTCTGGCAGGGGGTTTTCTTTATCCGATATATTTCATCAGGAAAAGAGAACCGCTCTGGGAAGCTGCTCCGAACCTCGGAAGCTACTCCGCCCTTCTGATCCCGGCCTGTAAAGTGCCGGGGAGAAGCCCTTATGTTCACAGGAAATGGGGTCCAGGGGTGTCCCCTGGGTTTACCATCACCCTTTTCTCCGCCGTCCGAATTCAGAAAGCGGTTTATGGCCTACTCCTGTGGCATCAACCGCCTAAACGGTGCGATGCCACTGAAGCGAATCCTGGTGAACGCCAGGTTCTTCGGCCTTTAATCTCGATTCGTCTGTCCTGCCTTTTTAGCACACAAAAAGAAGGATTGCAAATTTTTTTCACTAACTTTATGTTTTTTCAGATTAGCAAGCAGATAGACAATAAAACCCACCGAGCCATTTTATCAATAAAGATAGCTAGATCTTTTCATTGAAATCTAGAAAACTTGACATACAGCAAATTGAGGCTGGACATAAAATATACAAAAAATCGCTGAACCCTTTTGAGAGAATTCAGCGACACAAAAGCAAGCTGACATATGTTAACACTAAACTACCGATTTCATTACCCCCTTCCGGCCAGGCCATGCTCACTCTTTTTTTTATCATTTCCGCGAACAAATTTCCCGCAGAAATATTAACCCCTGCCGATGCGTACGTTGTTTCCATAAAGCCTCTCTAAGTGATTTTCTGTCTATGAAAATAAAAAAAGAACAGCCTCCCTATCGGCTGTCCTCCGTTACCAGCCAATGTTAATCAAACACTAGCTGAGCTAAAAAATCAAGTATTTTAATCTTAGAAAAAAAACAAGGTTACAACAAATTCTTGTCATAACCTTGATAGATTGATATTTCTTCTTGGGATCAGAGATCGCCAGAAGCACCGCCTCCGCCGAAGTCTCCACCGCCGAAGCCTGAGTCGCTTGATCCACCGCTCGAATCACCGCCACCCAAGAAACCTCCACTGCCTCCACTACCGCCGAAATCACCTCCGAAAAACAACCAGCCGCCACTGGAACTTCCGCCACCTGATCCGCCGCCATAACGATTGCGATTTTTGATAATGACAATGATTATGATGATTGCGATGATAGCCAGTATGAGGATGAAAACAATAAACGCCCCATCATAGTCGCTTGAAGCTTTTTTCTTAGTTCCTTCTGCTGGCGCATATTCCTTAGCGGTCAACGCCTCATACTGCTTGATCAGCTCAGAAAAGCCTTCGAAATATTTCTTTTCCCGATATTTCGGGACTAGAATCTTTTCCATCAGTTCTTTGGCCAAGATATCCGGCAGCGGCCCGCCGAGACCATACCCGACTTCCACACCGTATTTCTTTTCTTTGGGCGCCAGAACAATCAAAATTCCGTTGTCATTGGCCTTTTTTCCGACACCCCATTTTTTGGCCACTTCAATCCCATAATCCCTAATGTCTTGACCTTGAAGTGAATCAGTGATTAGAATAGCAATTTCGTTAGAAGTACTATTCTCGAACCGATTGAGTTCCTCCTTGAGTTTCGCCACTTCGGCCGAACTGAGAAGTCCGACCAGATCCGTCACCTTCCCGGTTGAAGTGGGGATTTTGAAATCGGCCGCTTGTACGCCGATCACAAAGACCAGACAAATCATCGCCAACGAAATCTGAAACAACCACGTTTTTTTCATTGAGCTTTCCTCCTTTTCTCTTTCTTCCTGATTTGAAAAAAATTAATGCTCGCAGTCTTTGACCGCGAGCACTAGTCTCATTGTTACGTTTTCATTTTCACCCGCTGTTAAAACTTAACCTTGGGCGCTTCTTTGGACGCGGCATCGGCCTCAAACAATTCCATCCGTTTGAAGTCGCCGAATCCCACGAACACGTTATTAGGGAAACGCCGCAGCTTTTTATTATACTCTGTTGCGCGGACCCCATAATTTTTTCGCTCTTGGAGAATTCGATTCTCCGTCCCCTCAAGAGAATATGCTAACTTACCAAACTCCGCGTTAGCTTTAAGCTCCGGCATGTTCTGCACAATAGTTAAAAATCGTCCTGCCGTGACATCCCATTGAGCCGCTGCCTGTTGTGTTTTAGCAAAATCGCCGGATTGCTTGGCAGCAACCCATGCGGACTGCAAGCGCACAACTTCAGTCAAAGTCTCCCTTTCGTGCGTGGCATAGCCCTTCACAATCTCGACCAGATTCGGTATAAGCTTAGCCCGCCGATCATAATTTGCTTCCACCCGGCTCCAGGCCTCGCGCGCTTCTTCCTGTTTTGAGACCAGGGAGTTATACGAGCAGGTCAGGAACATGAACGGGATCAAACACAGGGCACCGATAATAATCCATTTCTTGGTATTGCTTGCCTTTACTTCGTCTGCCATTTGCTTCATCCTCCTTACGCCTGAGTTTGTGTAAATTCCGCTTCGGGAATAGTTTCGCCGTTGAAATTCGCATGTTCCAAAAGGGGCTTGGTCCGCTGCATAACCTGTTCGTATTGAGTTTTAGTAAACTCGTTCCAAACTTTGTCATTAGCGAGCTGAATTTGCTTCACCTCGGCAACGGTGCCCTTTTCCAGGAATTCCATACGACCTAACGCCATGGCCTGTTCGGTCATAACTGTCATTCCATATGCACACATTTTCAAACTTTCATTCATTGACTGTCCGAGTGCCTGGAGCAGCGTTGCTCCTTTGAGGCCGCTGGACTGGGCGTTCATAATCACGATGCTGCGCATCATGATCGGACGCGTTACCTTCAGAAATGCGTCCAACATGATCGAAATCGCATTCATCGCTTTCCGGGTCGTGTTCAGCTCGCCGATCTGAAGTTCGGTCATTGCATGACCGTCCTTCGTGGCGCGAAAAGTCTGAGTGACAGTTTGCAGTTCGATCTCGCGATCGTTGTCCTGCTCCATAATCTCAGTCCGGCGCTGCATCAGCTTGGCATAATCATCGCTCGAAAGCGCTTTCTTGCCTTCCGGTACGGGTTGCTTAGTTGCAATAAGATCATCAACCTCACTGCTGGCCGCAAGCTGAGCTTCAATGTTTGATAATTCCGCGCGAAGCTTATTGAACTCGTCATTTTTCTTCATCGCCTCATCGCGCAGACGAATCTGGTCATCACCAAGGCGCCGATAGTCTCCTTCTGCCTGCTTCTCAGCTTGGACAAGCATAACCATCTGGGCTTTCACCCGCATGGCTGCTTTTTCTGTAACATCCCACTGCTGTCGCAGGAGATCCGGCAGAACTTCCAGAATATTGGCGGTCATCCGGCTGTCAATTCTTTTTTTGAAGAAAGTGCCGATGATGGGAAGGCCAGTTGCCTTGCGTTCCAAATCGGAACCGGAACCATCCTTACCTTTCACCAGGTCGCCCATCACTTCACCCCAGCGCTTCTGAAGACCCTCATTCTCCATGAGAATCTCATTCACGCTGGCACCGAGTCCGCGTGCTGCTTTCATGTATACGACGGCTGCGTCGGTCATGTCCTTGCGCTGCTGCTTGCCAGCAATCTCCTCAGCGGTCTGCTGGGAGTACACGGATTTGAAATCGTCCACGGTCATGGCTTTGGCCTTATCAAAATCGCCGATTGCCAATATGGGAAGATTTGCCAATGTTTTTTCCTGAACTGCAACTGCTGTTTCGGTCGTCATACCCCATTCTCCTTTTTTTCTTCCAGTTATTTCAGATTGCTCGCTTGGCTTTCACCAGTGTAGTTTCAATCGCTTCCGATGTAGATGAAATTGTCCGCTGAATTTCTGCGCGAATTTCCGTGTCTGCATCCGGGTCATTTTCGGCTCGTTTGATCGAGCTTTCCAGTGACTGGATGGTTGCAAAGATTTCGTCAAGACTTTGCCGGAACTCCGGCTGGTCTTTTTGCATCTCTTCAAGTCGCCCGAGCGTCGCACTCATTTCTTTGAGTGTCCGTTCGAGATTTTTTTCACCATCGTTCATCCTGTTTTTCAACGCCTTCACTTCCGCCCGAATAGTTGTCGGATCTTGTGATTTCAGATAAGCCTTGACTCGGCGATACTTCTCAGCCAACGTTGCCGCGCTATCGAGATATTTGTCAACATACACCTTGTATACTTTCAATATCTCCGCGACGGTTTCATTAGCTGCCTTGTCATAATTCGAAAGAGTTTCCCCTATGGCCAGAATTGACCTGAGCGTCGTCGAGAGTTCGTCCGTGGTTTGAAAAGTCACCTCTCTCAGTTTCCTGAGACTGGCGGTTCTCGCCACCTCGGCTTTTTCCCGATCTGCAGCCTGCTGCTTTTTTTGAGCTTCAGTATCAATAGTTTTGTCAAACCGCTTCATAACAAATACACAAACAACAGCTATCAGTAGAACCACAAAACCTACTCGATTACGCAAAGCTGCGAACGTGTAAATTCCAACACCAGCGGCGCACAACGGCCAAAAATTCTTCTTTATTGTTTCATACATGAATCATTTCTCCTTTTTTTCAACCGGTTTATCCATTTCGGCCAGCACCTGGTAGAAAACCGCCAGTGCCGTGTCGATGCCTTCATCCCCCCATCCCCGCTTGCGCAGTTCTTCATGAATGCGCGAAGTGAATTCAGGGGTGAATGCTTTCTTCCGGACCATATCTTTACCGGCGCTGGTCAGCGCGTCCCACAACTCACCGCCTTTTTTAGACAGATCATTAATGGTTGGCTTGACCGCATCCGATACTTCTCCGGCCAATTCGCCGGCCTTTCCACGGGCCTTTTCAGATTGACTTTTGATTTCGCTGAAAATTCCAGCAACAAATCCCAGGGCATTGTCAATAACATCCCCGATGGATTCAAAATCCAACGGAGTCTCCTCAGTACCGACAGGTTTTTCGGTTTCCAATTTCGCTTCTTCGACGCCAGCGGGCTTGGAAATGCCATCAAGATACTCAATCAGTTTTTTCCGAGCATCTTCTGAATCCTTATGCATCTCATCAATGAGATACTGGATTCTGGCATGATGCACTTCGCTGACGAATTCGAAAAAAACTTTTTCCGTCGCCTCGAAATAAACATCCTTTCCGCTTCTCAGTTTCCGTTTTAACACAGTAAGTTGATTCTGCATTGCCGTAACCATGTCAATTAAATCTGTTCTTTGCTTGGAATTCATTGTTTCTTCTCCTTCTCATTGATATTGATGTTGTACAGCCAAAAATAGCATTATTGCCAATACTCACAAAAAAGCGCCAAAAAGCGCGTTTTGTCCACTTATTTTACATCTTTCCTTAAGTTGTCAAGGAACGCTTCAATGTAGCGTAAACTGAAGAATTTGTCAAGTGCATATTAAGCTAACCACTCATAATAATCCCACATACCAATACAGCTTAATTATCCAATGAAAAAGGGTTCAACACGTTTGCATTGAACCCTTGTTGCCTTTACAGGCACCGGCCTTTATTTATTGACCAGTTTCTTGTTGTAGAACGGGGCACCCAGCACCGAATCCTGGGTCAGCACAGCTTCGGGAATGACTCCCTCTTTGACCAGTTTGGCCAACTCCCGGCCGACGAACAGATCAATCGTATTGTCCAGGCCGATCTGAGCAATGGACTGTTTCATATCCATCGCCATCGCTTCAGCCTCAGCCGTCAACCGGTTGGCTTCGCGAGAGGCTTCGGACAAAATTTTGTCCGCTTCCCGCTTGCCCCGGTCAATCATGCTCTTTTTGGTCTCGAGCATTTTTTCTTTATCCTGCCTCGCCTCTTCCACTTCAGAATTGGCAACGCCGGTGGTATTATAGGCAGTAGTAATAGCATCACCACCAGGAAAAGTGATTGGTCCGGAAAGAAAGATGTCATCGACATAGAAGCCAAACTGTTTCATATATTCCCTGGTCCGCTTCGTCGCTTCCTTGTTCATCTGGTCGGGACTTTTTTTGATCGTGGTTGCCGACATATCTTCCGCCATTTCAACAAATACTGCCATGGCATAGTGACTGGCTTCTCGGATCGCCTCATATATCCGCGGATCCTTAATTTCGGAAAATTCACCAGACAGTTTGTACTGGTTGTTTCCAAAATTATCATAGAAAATCCAGATATTTTCAACGTGTCCCATCGTGGTAAAATTCACTTTGATGGTAGCGCCTTCATGCGAATCAAACGTGGCCGCTTCATCATATGGACTCGATTTCGTAATCTCAGCCGTCATCGCGTATTGATGTGACTGGCTGGTAACACGAAAGATTTCCGTATTCCATCCAATATATCCATGAACTCCATAGGGCAACAACGGATTATCCTTGGGATTCACCGGCTTTCCATCTGTTACGCAATATTCGAATGCCAATTCGTCTTGTTCTTTATGCATCAGACCGCAACCGGCAAATCCTATAATCAGAAATATGCAACCAACAATTGTAATAATTGATTTTTTCATCGCTTGAATTCTCCTTGATCTGCAATTGAATTTATTTCACGTCCGTTATTGTCGGAATTGCCTGATTAAAACCGCCAAGGAATAAATTAGCTCCCGACGGAACGATCCGCACAGTTGTTTTCTTCTGCATAAGAGCATCCACCATCAACTTGGACTGCTCCCAACGGAAATAATTGCCAGAACCAATCTGCTCGATCACAAGCTTTCGACGCATTTCCCAAGCCTTAGCCACTCTTTCAGTGGCTTGCGCATTAGCTTCGTAAGTTAGCCGCGCTTCTTCGTCTTTGCCTTCAAGCTCCAGTTTGCGGATTTCCTGGATCAAGGGAGAAACTTGTTTATTTCTTATCCCCATCGCGACCGCCTCAGCTTCCTTGACGATAATTTTATTCATCCGCTCCTGCTGCTCTTCATCAAAACTCATTGCAGAAGTGACGGAAACCAAAGTGAAAACCAAGCCATACTGATTATATTTTTCATTCATATAGGCCAGCATGTACTTGTTAATCCCCTTCTTGTCCCGCACCAGCTCCAACACTTTTCTGCCGGAAAAGTAATTCTGATATCCGGCATAAAGGATCGGTTGAAATCGAGAACTCATAAAGTCAGTCAGGACATTTTCCGAATTGGAAAATTGCGTGAGACTATATGTCTTCACGAATTTCAATAGTCGGTCCTTGATGTCGGGAAATTCATCCGCGACGTGCATGTGTACCGTCACATTCGCTGAAATAACTCCATCCGCTGCATTCAGTTTGAAATGCTCATCCTTCGGTGATTCGAGACTTTTTCCCCTGGAAAAACAATATGCCTGATTGCCTTTTGGGAAAGGCAAGAACCTTACTCCTGGAGTGGGGAAAAACATATAGGACCGAAAAGCGGTTAACAACTCCGATTGATAATTTTCCGCATCACCATCCACTACCTCTGTCTTTTTTTCCGCTTGGTCTATTTTTTCAGTGCCTTCCGTGATCGGTTTTTTTTCCGTATTTTCTTTCACCTGTTCATTTTTGTTGGCAACTGTTGCATCTCGATTGCCGAGACTGCTCAGCTTAAGAACAAGTTTATCCTGTTCATACACTGGTCCACAAGCACTGAACGCCAGCAGACAAAACAGGGTGAATACGAAACATACGTTTTTTTTGCATCCAAACATAAGCTACTCCTTTCACTTTCATATTTCATAGTTCATGGTTAACTGCGATATCTACGAACTCCACAATTGGCGACTTTCTTTTTTTCTTGCAAAAAGATACATCAGGAAAAATATTCCATCCAGCAGTGCCGTAAACACTGCCCCGACGGCTCCCCAGAGCAAATTTGCATCACTCGGGGAAAAAAACATCAGGAAACATGCCGGGTACATAAACACTCCGGAAACGAGAAGAACCATGATCAGATTCAGTTGCGCCGGCCGAAACATAAAACCCAGCACCTGCCGGATCTTTGCTTTTCGCTCCAATTCGCTTTTGAACTGTTCGAGCACTTCCTGCTTCTTTTCTGCGAGATGTTCTTCCACCTTGCGCCGCAATATTTCATTGGAACGTACAACGCCGGGAAATAACTTATCCCAGTCCCGCACCATTCGTGAAGAAACGCGTTCCGCCAGAATTTTCATCTGGACGTTCAGCTTTTCTTCCAAGAAAACTTCCGGCTTGACCGGTTTCAAAAATCCGCGCCGGAGAAACTCCTGACGCATATCCGAAACCAATTCAGTATAGTTGACATTAAGCTCCAATTCTTTTTCTGGCATATCCACTCCCTCCTCCATTTTAATTTAACCCTAATTCGGTTTTTAAGTTGCATTCATCCAGCCATAAACTCCATTGACTTTCAACACAGAAAGAATAAAACTCCCCCGTTGTTTTCATTCCCTCTGTGCAAAAAACCATGTATACCAAACGTTTGATAGTAGCATATTTACTGGAAAAGTCAAATAAAAACGGCCCGTGATTTGCATCGAACCGTTTTGCCTATTTAAGGCCACAATGTGTCATTTTCTAGCGCCCTGACCGCATTCATCCGCCGTGGTTGCAAAGGGTTTCTTTGATCGCCTGACTTGTGGAGGAAATAGTGCGTTGCAACTCATCAAGCACATCCTTGGCACTTATGCTGTTGGTTTCCGCTGAAACTGCAAGAGTTTCCATCGATTCCAATGTAGCATCGATTTTCTCAAGCATGAAAATACTCTGGCTCTGCGATTCCTGCATCGCGCCGAGTTCCTCCAGCGTCCTCTGTTTTTCATCAAGTGTCGATTGCAGCGAAACATTGCCACCCTTGATCTTCCCTCTCAGGTCGGTTATGATACGGGCCAGTTTTTCGGGATCCGTATTGTCGAGAAATTCTTGCGCCTTGCGATGCTTCTTGACCAGCTCCGCCGCTCGCACAACATACTGATCTATGAAAGATCGATAGGCATTGAGAACTTCACCGATGACACCATCCTCAGCTTGATAATTCAGCAACCGCGTGGCCCTTCGAAAAATTAAATCGGCCAGCACAACAACCCCATCCCTCGGGGATGAAAGACTGAACCCGGCCAGATATTCCAAGGGGGTATCTTTCCGCTCGGAAAAAATGATTTCGTCGCCCAGGCCGTCCGCCGATTTGCCTTTCTGTTTCTGCTCATTGACAACCCATATGATATCTGTGAGCCACACAACTGCAATGAGACAGATGCCAATGGCGAAAGTTCCAAGGCCCGCCTTGAGACTCTGCGTCCGTAAAACAATTCCGCCCACAAGACATGTGATGCAAAAAAGCGCAAACGACACTGCATTACTCGCAAACAATCTTCTCACAATTCCCATAACCTCTCCTTTCCTTAATTTCCCTGTTGAATAAAGCACTTAACCGCTATTGTTGATATAAATATCGTTGTAATAAAAAGAACTGTTTAATATACTATGGATAACCATTTTTGTCAATATCGCGATTCTCCGCAATCACTATGACTATTTCATTAATGCAAATTCTAGCACGAACAGTGAAAATTTAGAATAGAAAAAAGCGTTTCGGAGCCCGAAACGCTTTCGTTTGCTTGTTAGCCTTTATGCTAAGTGCTGCTTAATAATAAGTCGCAATTTCGGCATAAATTTTCTGCAGTTCCTCAGGCGTTCCCTTGTAGAACTTCCCGTTCCCTTTGGCGGCAATTGTTCGAAGCACCATCTCTTTGGCTTCACCGATGCCGATGGTGAAAATCTGGATCCCGGTCGGATCGCTTTCCATTGGTTGAAGTTGCACTTCAACATCAGTGAGAGAATTCTTACTACTGTTGTCACCGCCATCAGTCAGGACCACGATGCCATAGCGGAATGAATCGCCATGTTTCTTACGCATATCGGTCAGATTTTTGTGAGCTTCCAAAATGGTATCGTAAAGTGCGGTGTTACCACCGGATCCCAAACCTACAATATGTTCACTAATCAGTTTTTCACCGATCAGTTGTTTGGTGCCTTCGATTAGCACGCCATATGACTTTGAGTCAAAAGGCATCCACGCAATAATATCTTCCGGATCCATTTTGTTGACAAATTCAGTGGCTCCTTTTTTTGCGTTATTCAGACTGGAACCGCTCATACTACCGGATTTGTCGAAAATTAGGGCAACGACGGTATGTTTTTTTACTTTGTGCCAAACCTCACCGACCCGGTCAATAACCATCTGATCAGGCAGAGCCAGCTCCACGATCTTTGCATTGGGATTCACCCCCAGTGATGCATCGAAGGGATAAGCCAATTTAACACTGGCATCTGCCGGCCGCAAACCGGCTGCCAAAACTTGTTCCTGTTGCTCTTTCGCCAACAGAAAATCCTGATAAATCTTAGCGGCCTGCGCCTGATCTAGGGTGACCCAGGGAGCACGATCGAGAATGGCAAACGGATGCCCGACCATGACTGCGCCATCTTGCGGATAAACACAGACCAACAGTTCGCGCAAATCTTTTTCAAATTTGTGATTCATCATTATGACGTTTGACTCATATGTGACAACAGCATCCAGATATTCCTGCCCGCCTTTGATCATCTTTTCCAAAAGCCATAGATCGCTCTTGCCAGAATGCACTTTGCTTTTCTCAATGTCTCCAAGAAATTTGGCGGCCGGACTATCCGGCGATATTTCTGAAAATTCCAGACGTTTTTTTCCCGAACCGACTGTGCACATGGCGACTGTCGCCAGTGTACCAGAATTGCTTTCCCCGAAATAGCCATACCCAATCTTGAACTTGCCCCATTCCGGATGGCCATATTTTTCCCAGCCTTTCGGATTATTGGCCAGAGCACGGAATGCCGACCACTTTGCTTCCGCTCCAGCGTCTGGCCAAGCTTTCATCGCAGTTGCTCGCGATTGCCACATAGCAATGACGAGTGGAGTGCGAACGAGAATCGGCGCATCTGCCTTGCTGATCGCACTGCCATTTTGGATCTGCCATTCCTTATTCAATTTGTCCATCCAAGATTCTTCCCCCGGTGAAGCGATCGTTGGTTCGATTTTCTTATTCAGAATATCGTTGACCATCGCGCCCGAACGGTAATCCTTTTTCTTTTCATCAATCGTTTCCTGAATGATGGCCACACGGATCGGCTGACCATTTAACTGATAGACCGCATCGCTTTTGGAAAGCGAGTTGAACTTATCAGTCATCTGATGCAACCAGTCCTCCTTGGTGTTGGAACTGGCGATTGAAATCTGAACGGTTCCCGGAATGACCGGTGGCTTTTTTTCTGTCACATCCTGCTGTTTCGCCGTCTGATCTTGCGGCGCCTGAGCGGCCTTTTGATCTTTTGACATGGAAATATAGGTCACGATTCCCAACATCACGACCAGCGCAATGCCAGCCAAGCCCAACCATACCATACCCGCACCTTGTCCTCTGTTACTCATTGTATTTCCTCCTGTGTATGTTAGTTGTACTGAAATTTTTGAATCACAACAGCCGCCTCACTCTTTCTTCTCTCCACAGCACTCTGTAGTTTTTTCAGCATATCTGAATTTTCTTTCGCGAATGTCGTCGCATTGACTTTGCGCTGACTGGTCCGCGTTTCCAACTGGGCTATCTGCAAGGTCACAGTCTTCAACCGGTCATTGATATCCCCGATCAAGCTTTCTGCTTCTGTCGCATATTCCCCCATAGCGCGGATATTCTCCGCCAATAGCGGATCATTTTTTTCTCGCCGATCCTGACTGTCTGAAACTAACGCCAAGATGCGTCGGGCTTCTCGTACTTGACAGACTGAGTCATGCTGCATCTCAAGCATCTTGATCGCATCATCCAATATCTGCGAAAGGCTTTCTTTCTCCTCGCTCCTCCTGGACAGTTCTAATAGTTTATGAATCGCTTCGCAACCAAGTTCCAATCCCCTCAACAGTTGAGGTCGATAATACAGCTTCTCTTCATCAATCGGAAAATCCTGCCAAACGAGACATTCCAGCGCCGAACGCCGAGTGTCCAGATCATGCATACCCTCTCGATAAATGACATAGCCAGCTAAGAAACAAACAATCAGAAAACCTCCTTCCATCAACGGGAAAAACTGTCCTAATTTTGCCAGCATACTTGCGATACCGATAAGTCCGGAACCGAGCACCACCAAAAAAATCAGCGGTCCTCCTTTTCCTCGCAATACGACATGCCTCGCCACCCCCCTTGCCAATGATCGCGACAATGAATCAATCGTCATTTCTAATCCTCCCTTCCATATATTCTGTTTTTAAGACTACTAAAAACTATTAACGGTCAAATCTATCCTTTGTATCATAGATATTCTTCTTTGTCCAGAAGATAGGATATTCAGTCTGAATAAATAAAAAACGGCCGATGATTTGCATCTAAGCCGTTTTGGATGTTTTGTGAAATTAGTGATTAATTATCCTCATTTTTCATGATCACAAAGCGTTTCTTTGATCGCCAAGGTGGTAGTGGAAAGCGTGCGCTGAAGTTCATCGCGCACATCTTTAGCATCAGCATCGCTCGTTTCCGCTGAAATAACAATTGTTTCCATCGCCTCAAGCGTGGCAGCGATTTCGCCAAGTCCCCGCCCAATAGACAATTGTTTTTTTCGCATCTCTTCAATCGCAGCCTTAGTTATCTTCTTCTCATCAAGCGTTTTTTTGGCGGAAGCATCTCCGCTTTCAATCTCAGTCTGCAAACGGCTGATTTCAGAAGATAGCTCACCAAGATCAACCGAGCTGAGATACACAAAGGCTTTCCAGTACTTCCTGACTAACTCTGCTGCTCTAGCGACATACTGTTCAATAAAAACATGATAAGTTGCGATAATTTCCCCGACCGTTCCGTCATCACTACGATAGCTGAGTAGCCGAGTCGCCCGCTTGATTATGGAGTCTATGTGAGATGATATGCAATGATTAGGAGCAGCGCTATATGCTGTTGCCAGATATTCTAATGCACCATCGCTCTTCTGAGGAACAACGATTTCACTCACTGGTCCGCTAGCCAGTCTATCTTCCATTTTTTCTTTCTCAGAAAAATGAATGAAATCAGTGAAATATACCGCCAATGTTACAACAATCCCAGCCAGTATGACCAGAATACCGAGCAAAACGCCATGGTGCATCAAAACATGAGTCCCAAAAAATCCTGTGACTAGAGGTAACCCTAGTCTGACGACTTTGCTTCGGAGTATTTTCTTCAAAATCTCTCCGCGGCACAATGAAATCATGATTTCATTGTCTGGTTTTCCTGCCACCACTCTCACTGATTCCTCCTTACAGTCGATAAAGAACATTATGATAGCAAAGGCCGCTATACCACACCCGACACACCCAGCCAACGCGCCAGCCCAAGCTCCATAGCCCTGATAAGCTAAAGTTGAGAAAAGCAACACCACGCAAAAAAAAGCAAACACAAATACATTTTCCCGAAGGAATTTTTTCAAGCCATTGCTCAGTTTGAAAATGACAATATCACCTTCTGAACATTTTGAATCTGCCCAAGGAATCGATCCGATTCCGATAAGAGAACCGATTAGTAAAGCAGCATTGCCCATCACAGAACCATAGACCAAAAAAGCAACACCCCAAATAATCCAAGCTATACTCAAAATAATCAATGGCATTAATAGAAACTTGTTTTTCATATACCCCCCTCTCTTTCTATTTGAGCTAAATCGCAACGGTTAGATTCGCACTATTATTTACAATGAAAAGAACGTTTTAATATACTACAGAGAATAGCAGTTGTCAAACTCAAACTATTCGCTAATTTTAGCTTCAAATATCACATTAAAATATACAACGCGGAATATAAAAACGCCCGAGTCTTGCGACCGGGCGCTTATTGTTGCAGCAGCTGCTGCGTTATTCGAACAGGTGAGGAACGAACCGACTGAAATTGTCGGTAATCAATGTCTTGGATTCACGGATTCCGAGTCCGGCAGAATGTCCGCCGATGACCCAGCAACCAAGCACTGGATAATTTCCATCAAAACAGGGAATTTCTGCCAAGCCTTGATAGATATACCCTTCTTCACCGTAGCTACCTGGCGTGTGCGTTTCTTTGTCGCCATCAAAGATTGTGACGTTGGCGCCTTCACGTGATAGCAAAGGCTTGCGCACATACTTGGTCATTTCTCGCGGGCCATCGAAATAGGCCGGCAGAAGATTTTCATGGTTGGGATAGAGTTCCCAAAGGATTGGAAGCAGGCCCTTATTAGAAAGGATCATTTTCCAGATCGGCTCCAGCCACAGCATACCCTTGTAATTTGCCAGCGCCATTGGTCCAAACTGATCACTGACCAGCCATTCCCATGGGTACAATTTGAACAGCGAACCGATGAAGTTGTTTTTCATATCAACAAACCGATTCTGTTCGGCATCAAAACCGATATCTCCCATAAAAATGAGCTCGGCTTCAATTCCAGCTTGTTCAGCGGTATCCTGAAGATATGTCGTAGTAACCAGATCTTCGATATGCTCTGCTACACAAGCCAGATGCAGTTTATTGCTGGGAATAAATTTTCGCAGTCCATTCCAGGTCTCCAGCAATTTTTCGTGGATCGAATTGAACTGATCATACTTGTCGCCAAAAACTTCCTCAAGCCAGAACCATTGGCTGATGCTCGCTTCCTGTAAGCCGGTCGGCGTATCAGCATTGTATTCCAGCATTTTCGGTGGATTGATCCCGTCATAGACGAAATCGAATCGATCATAAAGACTCGGATCTTCTCGACGCCAGGAATCACGGATCACTTCCGCCACTTCCGGAGAAATGCCCAGTTCGGCGAAGCGGTTTTTTTCAATGACGTGCGAAACGGCAGCTAAGCACATTTTGTGTAACTCGTTTGTTGCGTCATCCAAAACATCAATTTGATCAGCGGTGAATTTATAATACGCTCGCTCATCCCAATACAGCCCTTCCTCCGTATGATGAAACAACAAACCTTTTTCCTCAACGCGGAGCTGCCAATCCTTTCTCTGTTCAATCGCAATTCTTTTCACAGAAACCTCCTTTTCATAAAATGTTATCCTCCAAATCCGCCACTATGCGCACTGGCTGAGCCTCCGAAACCACCGCGAGAAACACTTGTGCCAGAACTGGATCCGCCACGGAATGAAGAAGAAAAACCGGAACTCTTCGGCATGGAACTGCTTCCGCCCTTAAGTATGGTTGTCCCACCAGGATTCTTGCTGACTGCTCCTCCCCAGGCCCAATTATGAGAAGGGGCTGAGGGCGCAACATAAGGACCGGAAGGATAATGGCTATTGAACAACATCCAGTTGCCTGGATAGCCGCCATAGCCACGCCGGCGCATCTCTTCTTCATGTGCGCAATCACTGTCGGCCAAGATTTTTCCATCCTTGTCGACACATCGCCGCTGAGTAGACGTACCGTCACTGCACCCGCTCAGTATCAATGCTGTCAGGGCGGAACCGATGATAATCTGTTTTGATTTTTTCATTGGTTTTCTCCTTAACCCATCAAACTGAAAAAGAAATGACGATTGCCACTGCGATTTGCAATGCTGATTCCATCAGCGCCATCGCAACATTGCGTGGTTCATCGGTCAACTTTCCATTTTCAACCCGTGGCATAAAAAATTTATTCACCACAAGTCGATATACAAGAAGCAGCACCAAGCCAAAGCCACAGTAACAGCCAAATGCTCCCAAGCTTGCTCCCCAACCAGTGAAATCGCCGACAAGACTTGCCCTCAAAAGGAAAGAAAAAGAAATAAGAAATCCGCCGACATCAATCGCGGCAGGAACATCACTTTCCTGTTCAATCACTTCAGGCAAATCTCTCGCCCCACTGCTCTGACTGGTCATCCTGTAATACATGGCATAAGCATAATAGACCGCGACCAGCGCCGCCTGTCCCAGAGCAAAAAAAACCATAGACACACCAATATCTCCAATGCCGTTGCCATTGGTAAACGCCCCATTCAAAAACAGGCCACTCCCAACATAACTGCAGAACTCAACGATACCGACAGCGACATTGCCTTTTTTGAGCGCCTCATCATTGTTGACGCTCGATAACATGAAATATTCGTTGACAAAAAAAGCAGCGAACAACGCCGGCACCAGAAAAATTCCACCCAGACACAGATTCCAAACGTCACCGAAGAATCCTCCAGTGTGCGTGGAAAGCGGTCCGACGATTCCGATGGCCAGACCGAGATAAATCCCCGCCTTGCGCAAAGCGATGGCGGTGTTTCCTTCCAGCACCAACGCATCATCATCAAACTTTGTCCGTCGGTTCTCAATACATCTGGCTCCAAACATGAATACCAAGGCGATTGCCGGATACACCATCCACTGACCAAAAATCAACATCAGATCTTTCATTGCAAGCTCCCTCCTAACTTAGAATAGTTTTTGATATTACTACTGAAAATTACAAGTCACTACCACAACAAACGAAATCATTTTTTCCAGGCACCTCCAGTTCCTGAAATAGTTGATATTTCCTCAATATTTTCAAAGTACTTTCCCTATTATCCATCAAATGAATAACATCGGACTCTATCATTTTTCCTGCAAAATGTCAAGTATTAATTTTAAAAAAATAAAGCCAATTCTGGTTACTAGAATTGGCTTGTCTAAATTTGTATTTGGGTTATGCTCGTGTCAGTCTCAACCACAAGCGCATCGCCACGCGCTTGAGCCGCTGCTGTAAATAGGCTGCGTTTGGTGGGTCATGCAAAATCACCATTTGAATCGATTTTGCTATACACTCCCCGCTCATTAGGCTTCATAATAATCATGTAGCCATCAGCCAGTGGTCTGACTACATCTTCTGCCTCCTTTTCTCGAAAAAGACTATCACTGACCGGTTCGCGGACTTTCTGCTTCAGATAGCCAGCAGGATGATATAATATGTTTTCGATTTCATCGATCAAATGTTCATACCGGACTATCGGATTGCCCCGGAATTTTCCTGCCACCAAGTAAGCATCTTCGCGAATAAAGTGCTTCAACTTCGTTTCAACATAAAATTCTTCCTTCAGATTATGCAACTTACAAAGAGTGCTGGCAAAACGCGCTCTTGCCATAGCCACCTGAGCCTTGGTCGGAAACATCTTGTGAAACAAAGAAACTATCCGGGCAATAAAAAACCAAGTCAATACTCCCAACAAAAGCGATCTGACCATTGAGGCCTCCTTAACATTTCTAACTTATTAATGGAATCATCCCACGATACAAAAAACATTTCCCAAAAAACATTCACTTCTCAAAGAACTTGAAACAGTACCAAATAATCCCCAATCTGTCAAGCCAATAAATAAAGCCAATCCTAGCTGGTAGGACTGGCTTTGGCGAAATTTTTTCGAGTCATTCTTCAATTTGACGAATCTAAGGTTTCCTAGTCGTCGTCAGAAGAGCAGCTTGTGTCGGCCTCAGGCGATGATGAATCTGCAGGAGTTTCGGCCGGAGCGTCATCGTGAATTTCGGACGATGCGCCAGAATCAGACTCACTGTGACCAGCTGATTCGAACGGATCGACAATTACAGGTCCATCGTCCAAACTTCCACTGGCACCGCCTCCGCCGAAATCGCCGCCGCCGAATTGATGTTCAGCAGGAGCATTTTGATCAGGCGCAGAATCAGATACCCAGCCAAATACGCCAGGCCTGTCGGATGTCGCGATAATCGCATTGTCATCGTTAGCTCGCGGATAAGACATATCGGATATTAGATCTTCATGGCCGGCGTGCAACATATCCATATTGCCGTCATTGGGGTGTGAGCGCCGTACTGTTGGTTCTTCGTAATACTCCCGAACTGGCACATGGCGATCAGTAAGGAGATAATTCAGTAGTAAAATATCGGTCAAAGTTATGCCGTCGTCCTGGTGAATAACTGTTGTGTCTTGCGGCAATTCCCGATCCATTCTCATCTGATAAAAACGCCTGCTGGCACGATACTTTGTTTTGCGCCTAAAGATCTGATCAACTTTGTCAACATTCCATTGATTGACCATTATGTAAATTTTTCCGGCTGTCGGGTGATCGCAGGCAACTTCCACTGCATCTTCCCGCAAAAGACTGTTATCAACAGGATCATAAACTTTGCGTCTCAAATAGACAAATGGACTTTCCAGTATCGCTTCTACTTCATCAGCGTGCCGGTCATACCATTCAACCGGATCGCTTCCCGCAGAATGCTTTAATAAGCGAACTTCTGCTTCAAGATAATCCTCCCTTTTCGCCTTGACAAAATAGTCATCCTTAAGCTCAAGAAGTTTGTTAAGAGCCGCATCAAACCGCCGCTTTGCATTCTCAAACCTTGTTTTCTCAGACCGTATCCGAGCAATACAAAATATTATCGCGGCAGCAACAATACTAAACAGTACAAACAAAAACACAATTTTTCCCATCACGAACCTCCCTTGTTTCTCTTAATCATTTGTTAAGTATTTCCCGATGAAATACTATTTTCAAAAAAACACTCATTTCTTGAACAACGTGTCAGCATACTACAGAATCCCCACCTTGTCAAATATAATTAAAGACGATTCCTTATGATCACCCAAAGCCCCAAGACTCCATCCCGCCAACCGATTTTTTTGCCTTCTTCGAACTTACGCGGGTTATAACTGATCGCTACTTCTTTGATAGAGTAGCCTTTTTTAAGAAATTTAGTTGTCAACTCTGCTTCGATCTCAAAGCCATTTGATTCCAGTTTTATATCATTTAGACAAACTTTTCGAAAACATTTATAGCACGTGTAGCTATCTGTCAGTTTTGCGCCATAAAGCAGATTGATCGCAACAGTTAGAATTTTTACACCAAGAATGCAAGAGGCATAGCCTCGTCTCTTGGGACTAATATTTCTTGATCCGTAAACCACTTGCGTTTCCGGTTTTTTAAATTCCACCAAAAGATCCACCCAATTCGTCGGATCATATTCCAAATCAGCATCCTGGATGAGAATGATATCTCCAGTCGCGACGGAAAAGCCAGTGCGTAGTGCTCGACCTTTGCCAAAATTTTTCTCGTGCCGCTTGAGAACAAAAGTATATTTCTTTTGTAATTCCATCAACAATTCGTAGCTCCCATCAGTCGAATGGTCGTCGATGACGATCAATTCTTTTTCACAGTCCAATGTCGAAGCGATAGTGACGCGCTCCAAAATAGCTGACAAAGTGTTCAGCTCATTATAGGCCGGGATGATGACGGAGACTTTTTGCATAATTAAAAAAAATTATTAGCGCGCTTTGTTTATATCCCCTTCGCCCTTAGGGAGAAGGTGTCCGAAGGCCGGATGAGGGAGAAGCCTTTCAATAACCACCCCTTCTATTAACAACGCTTTTCTTTTTTATCAACGCCCTTTTCCCTCACCTGTCACGAGTACGTGACATCCTCTCCCTAAGGGCGAGGAGGATTAGGGTGCGCTCGTAATCCTAAAATGATCCTGCGACATCTCAAACCGCGAAATTAAAGCCTCGTTTTGCTCATTTCTTTTGAGAAATATAATCGCGTATTCATCAGCAAAGACCGGCGCCCACTGCGGATCCTTGATTCTTTTCACCAAAAAATCCTGCCCCCAATTGGTCGCGTCATGCGTGGCAAAATAGATCACATTAAAATCATACTGCTCATTCGCTCGTTGCCAAGCTGCGTCGTCATCTTGCATCGGGATGTAAATGTCTTGAAAAAAAGTATCAGGATAAACTTCCGGCCGATTGTCGACAAATACTTTTTCTTGAGGATAAAGATGGAAAATCAAATAACTGCCGATGTCGTAGTTATTAAAAATCGGCCCTTTCAAATTATTCTCTCGGAAAAAAACGGCTGAAGCTTCCTGCGCTTTTTGATCAGCTTGCGCCGTGTTTCCATTCGCTTGCATAAGCTTTCCTTGAGAAAGAAAGCTGAACGTGAAAAAAAACAAACCCGCTAACGCAAAAATCAACGTCTGCACAGTGCCATCTTTGAGATCGATTTTTCTTCCAAACCCATATTTCAAATTATAGGCCAGCGCCGGCAAGGCGAAATAGCCAAACAGTGAAAAGTTGCGCAAAGCGCTCCAGCCCAAAATGCCCACCGTAACGGAAAGTCCCAAAAGCGGCCAGTTGATTTTTTTTCGATTAGTTATGAAAAGCACAACTGTACTTAAAAACAGAACCAGTAAAACTATTTTAACAATAATCAGATTAGGATTGTTAATAAACCCTAAATTAGTCAAAAAACTGACCGACTGATTTTCCAAGACGCGGTAACCGTAATTGCGAAAGATATTTAAGGGATAAATCAATCCCCTGATTCCAAAGGGACTCACAAGGCTCGCGCCAATAGTTAGGACTAAGACTAGAAATAGTATCTTGAATTGTTTCCAGTTTTTTTCCCGCACGGTGTCGAGCAAAAACAGTCCGATAAGCCCGATACCGAAAATGAAGTAGATGTGCAGATTGACCCAAAAAAGAGCAAAAATTGGCAAAAGAAACAGCCAGTCAGTTTTCAACTCGCCTTTCTTATATCTCCAAAGCAAAAGAAAAAAAATCACCGCAAAAAAATAGCTAAACACTTCCGGCCGCACTTCTGTCCGCTCACCGATGAGCGGAATGACTAGCGTGGACGCCAGCACCGCAAGCGGTAGCCCGGCGAATTTTTTGGTCATAAAAAACAGGATGCTAAAAGTAATGAGACTAAGCACAATATAGAGAAATGACAGCCCGGCAATTCCAGCCACTTTCCAGATCAGAAAAAACAGCACGCCCGAGCCCCAATGATGATTGATGAAAGGAATATCCGGATAGGTATAGGAATAGAGGTTGGTATCAGGAATTTTGTACGTAGCAAAAAAATAGCGCCCGTTTTCAATGTGGCGCCCCAAATCAATACTGACCAGATTGACCGGTTGCGCCAGAAACACGCCCAACCAAAAAAGCAAAAACACGAGCACCAATAGTACGCCCGCATTTTTTTCAATTTTCTCTTTCACTCGCATGACCCACGCCCCAAACGGGGAAAATGTTTTTTCCGGTTCTTCCATTTGTGGATTATAGCAAAAAAGGGAGGTTTCAACAAAAAACTAGTTTTCAAATGCAGCAGCAAACTAAAAAATTTTAGAGGCCTCTATAGAAGCCTCTATTGAAGTGGCTGACTATAATTTCAACCTGGAAATGAAAACTCGGCTTCCAGGGCATTACCCAGAAACCGAGCTAAAAAAAATCCACAATATACTCTCATTGAAAACACCTAAACCGTTTTGTTTAAAAACGTTTGACCGATTGCCAGAGCTTCTTCGAGAGTAGTGTTCATCGCTACCGCAATCTCCCTCGCTTTTGCAACTGATATCCCAGATTTTCCCGGATACTTTTTGGGATATTTCAAGTAATGCCAAGAGGCAACGTTATATCCGACTTTTTTCGCAAACTTTTCTTTCGTCGGCTTACCACCATTGGCTTTTTCCTTAATATTCCAGCAGTAATAGGCGTCGGATAAAAAGGCTAAAAAAGCTTGTGCAATATTCGTGTCTTCCTTTAAATTTTTCATGCCGGAAAAAACTGAAATCGATTCTGCCAATTCAGATTTTTCAGAAACTGAAGTTTGTTTTCTTAGAACAAAAACCTGATCTTCTTGACCTTTCACTGCTCTGCGCCGCAAGGCCTCTCGGGCAATATTAGCCAGAATTGCCATAGGGATTTTGTCATGCACCCCTCTCAATGTTCTAATAGTGCAAGCGAGTTCCCATGGATTGCCAGGAACATATCCTTGAAAATTGGACGAGAGAAGATTATACGCGATTTTGATGATTACCTCACTTTCCTTGTCATCAGGGATATGCGAACCATCAGGATAAACATAAATTCTGGGGTTTAGTTCCGCCAGATATGTTTTCAGTGCGACCAATCCCTGCTCCCTGAATTCCTTAAAGCAGTTGCCACACATCCATCGATTGGATTCCTTTTGCCCTCTACAAACCGAGCAAGATACTCTTTCGTATATTGATCCATGAGCTAAAGTCAATGCGATGTCATGCCAGATTTTCATTCCGGGCATAATTTCAATTTGCCTGTCTGGCAGGAAAGCCACATCTTCAGGTGCGCTGTTTTCATCGACCGACACCACAACCACTGGTTCCGCGTTCACAGCCACTGTTTCGTTAATTTGCACGTCCGCGTTCCGAATTTCCGGAAGTTTTTCTTCCGAGACTTTAGCTTCAATAATTCGTTCTTCTGGGACAGGCAAATCATCAATAGGCATCAGAATTTTTTTCACTTTCTTCTGGTTGTGTCCATTCCGCTTGCCCCAAAGCAGAGAAAGATTTTTGCCGACATACAAAAACCAAAGGTAACGCTCATCGATACCCACCTTCTTCCGTCCAACTTCCGCCATGACCAATGCAGTTCCCCTGGATCCATAAATTCCAAGGCAGCGCATACAAACAATTCCCCAGCCTTTTGGTTCTCCACACAAAGGGCAGATGTCTTGTTTTTTGAGGCCATAAAAAGCCATAAGCTCCACAACATCCCAACGCTTAATAGTCGGGATGGCCTGCTCTAACTCCGAAACTCGCTCCAAAGTCATAAGAAGCCTCCTTTCAAATAATAACGTGATTAGAATTTTGTATATTTGAAGTTATTGCATGTTTGGAAAGTACTGGTTATTAACTCTACTACAAGAAAATCCTTTGCGCAACCTGACGCCTATTTGCGCATTGCAGCAGAATAATTTCTAACTCCAGCTAAAATTATAAAAGCGATAGAAGATAAGCCTATCTTCTATCGCTTTTGTTGAATGTTTTGGCAATTTTCTCCGGACTCAGACGTCAAATTGAATCATGATCAAAATCGACGTACGAGCACGGGATAATTTCATGGACGAGCCCATAAAACAAAGCTTCTCGGGCATTCATCTGGCATCCGTCTCCAAGCATCAATTCGCGAACACGACCATATGAAAGCTTGGTCTGTCTCGCTAGTATTTGCCCAGTGAGCTCGTTCGCCCTCCGAAGGAGATCCAATCGCCGTAGTAAATGACCACTTTGCTGATACTTGTAGGTGAGTTTTTCAATCTCCACCGCAAGCTCCGCCTCGGATTCTCGGATCAGGCGACCATCACTTTCATAAGACGCCTCATGGAAAAAGAACACTGAATCAGAAAAGGCTAACCGATTAGCTCCGCACAAAAAAATATCCAGCGCTGCTGACCTGATACTGTAGCCACCGATTGTGGTAATTTTTCTTGGCATGAGCCGTTGGACTCCCAGTTCAGCAACAATACTCTGTCCTCCGTTAGAAGAAACAAACAGATTCGAGAACCCATTACATTGAATGCTCTCGAGTGTATCGATCATTCTTTTACGATACAACTTTTCCACATAAAGAAACTCGGTATTAATCAAAGTGTAAAACATGCCGCCTCTCCTTTTGACAAATTGTTTACCGCAACAACTTCAAATGTGAATTCCCTTTTGTTAACTGCAAATTGTTAAGCCACAACATACTTTTTTAGCATTATTTACTGCATTTGTCAAGCATTTGACTTAGATACGAAATTCTACCGACACTTCCCCCACAACCCCCTTTTATTATTCTTCGCCTCCGCTTGCGCTTGAGAAAACTCTGCTTTGAATTTTTCATCCGGCGGAAAGTTATCGGCACGGGCAAAACCATTGCGGACGAGATAGTCGTTTACGAAAATGTCACCGACCCAGACGTAACGAAGCAAGCGCCCGTATTGATCTTTTTCGGACACATCTTTTTCCATCCGGATTTCTTTGCCTTCCAGGAGTCGCTTACTTTCCTCACTCGCTTCTGGCCCGAAACATTGCACCGGTTTTTCCGGAGCGACCGATTCCGGCGCATCGATCCCGATCAGGCGCACAACTTGGCCACTCTCGAGCTTGATCGTGTCGCCATCAATCACCCGCTCGACTTTGGCGGATTCTTCTGCCGACGCCAAAGTTTTGTCGGCAGACGTAGTATTTTTTTCTTTCTCCACCGCCAACTGTTTTTCAAGCTCCGCAATCTGCGCAATCGAGGAATCCTCTGCTTGTTTCACGGCCACTTGATTACTCGCCAAAATGATACACAAAAAAATAACCAAGCTAGTAGCAACCAAAATCCATCGGCGATTATTTTCCCAAATTTGTTTCATTTTTTCCGGCATAGTTTTTTTAGAGGCTTCTATAGAGGCCTCTATGGAAGCCTCTAAAATTTATTAGTTTTAATTATAGCAAAAATGACCGATTTGGAAAAAAAATCCTTCGCCAAATTTGGCGAAGACAAAAAAAGCAAGATCTGCCGTCGGTTCACGCCTCTGACTTGCCTGCCCGCCTCTGGAGGGAATCTTTTATTTCTAATCAGCTCGCGAATAAAAAATAAGCTCTCGATTATGCTATAGCCTAGTAAGAACTGAGTGGTTCAGGTCGGGAGACACTGAACCGACGAGGATTTCACCCTAACAACTTTTGAATATCTTCCTGGCTGAATTCTTTGCGATAATCAATCAACTTCGGATGCTTTATTCGACGCAATTCTTCGTCGTAAGTTGCCATAATATTTCTCGCCCTTTTTTGATAGACCAGCCAATTCCTTTGAGCGGAAAATTCTTGGAAAATTTTTTCAAATTCTTTTTGTGTTAGCATTCTTTTTAATTTTTTAGCTACTTTTTCCACCTCGCCGGAAAGCCCTGTTTCAAAAGCGCCGATAATAAAAATTATTTCTTCATACATATAATTTCTGGTAAAATCTTTTTTGGCGAGATTCAAAAGTTTGCGATATTCCTTGGCTCTTTCCAGAAACAGAAAATTATATAGCATATCTGTGTATGTTCCATAATTTTTCACGGCCACAAAATCCTTAATACAATCCGTGAAATCCCGACGATATTCTTTCGTTTCTTCTCTAGTTTCAAAGAACTGGCTCGCCAACTGATTGATAAATTTGGGATCCATTTTGGCGACTCGCATTACTTTTTTGAAATCACCTTCCACTCGGATAAAATACTTTCTGACCATTTTTCCAATTTCGCTATTTTCCAACATTGCCAATTCTTTGGCCATATCCACCGAGATAACATAATTCCTAGCTAAAACTCTTCCAGTTTTGGGGTCAGTAATTTTTCCTTTAGTTGAGCCATCAAATCCATTGCCAAATTTGGCAATGGACACGAAATAATCCAAATCTTCCACGAAATCATATTTTTCAATTCTATCCCTTATCCAATTAGCAAAGAACTTTCCAACGCCTAACCACCGGTGCAACTCCCTAGCACTAACAAATCTTTTCTTCTCCCCATTAAAATCTTTTTGAATCACTTTTATATTTATTAAATCATTCATTTTTTTCTCAACACGCCGTAGTCCCAAATACGCACCGGGACAAAGGCAGTTTGTTTTTAAATAATTATACTGATATTGTATCATTACTTGAAAATATTGCAAGCCTTAAAGAGCCAAAAAACAACCCCTCTCGGAGTTGTCTTTTGGAAAAGTTGTAAATTTTAAACTATTTTTTGCCTCCTGAAATTTCTTCTGCCACATTCTTTGGCACTTCGGCGTAGTGGGAAAATTCCATCGCATAGTTGGCACGGCCCTGTGACATTGAACGGAGCTGTGTTGCATAACCGAACATCGAGGACAATGGCACTTCTGCGTCAATCACTTTCACGCGCGCATTACCTTCTCCGCGGTCACCCATTTCCTTGATGATGCCCCGCTTAGCATTGATATCACCCACCACATCACCCATAAAGTTTTCTGGGGTGATGGTTTGCACTTTCATGATTGGCTCAAGTAGCATCGGTTTCGCACGCCTACAAGCTTCCTTGAACGCCATCGATCCGGCAATTTTGAAAGCGGCTTCCGAGGAGTCCACTTCATGATATGATCCGTCATAAACTGTCGCTTTGATGTCCACCATTGGGTACCCTGCCACAACTCCCGATTCCATTGCTTCCTTCGCACCTCTTTCGATCGGCGTGATATATTCTTGCGGGATGACTCCACCTTTAATTTCACTAACAAATTCAAATCCCTTGCCTGGCTCTTGCGGTTCGACGCGCATCCAACAATGTCCATATTGTCCGCGACCACCGGATTGTTTGATATATTTACCTTCCGCTTCCGCTTTGACGCGGATCGTTTCCCGATAAGCTACTTGTGGTTGACCGATGTTGGCTTCCACCTTAAATTCGCGTTTCATGCGATCCACAATAATGTCCAGATGCAACTCGCCCATACCGGAAATGATTGTTTGTCCGGTTTCCTCATCTGTACGCACCTTGAACGTTGGATCTTCTTCGGCCAGTTTTCGCAGCGCAAATCCCATCTTCTCTTGATCAGCTTTCGTTTTTGGTTCAATCGCAATCGAGATCACTGGTTCGGGGAAAGTGATTGTTTCCAACAGCACCGGATTTTCAATGTCACACAAAGTGTCGCCAGTGGTCGTATTTTTCATTCCCACCAATGCTCCAATTCCGCCCGCATAAATCTCGGAAATTTCTTCCCGGTGATTAGCATGCATCTGCAAAATTCGTCCAATACGTTCTTTTTCATTCTTAGAAGAATTGAGCACGTATGATCCCGCTTTTAAAACTCCCGAATACACACGGAAAAAAGTCAATTGTCCCACATAGGGATCAGTCGCCACCTTGAAAGCCAACGCGGCAAACGGCGCGTCGTCTTGTTGCTTCACTTCAATTTCGATTGTTTCATCGCGCACATCAGTTGCTTTGATGGCTGGTACGTCGAGCGGAGATGGAAGATAATCGATAACTGCATCCAAAACCAATTGCACTCCCTTATTACGCAATGCTGTTCCAGTAAAGACCGGGACAAGTGTTGTTGCGATTGTCGCACGACGGATGGCCGCTTTCAGTTCTTCCTGTGAAATCTCATCGCCGTTCAAAAATTTTTCCGTCAGCGCATCATCTGTTTCTGAAACTTTTTCCACCATCTTTTCTCGCCATTCCTTTGCTTTGTCCAAAAGTTCAGCCGGGATTTCTCCTTCAATCACTTCAATTCCCATTTCTCCCGCAAAAGTATAGCCTTTCATCTTGATCAGATCCACCACGCCAGCAAAATCACCGCGCTCTCCGATCGGAATTTGCAAAGCCACAGCGTTAGGAGTCAAACGATCCCAGATAGTTCTCAAGGCATAGTAGAAATCGGCGCCTTCTTTGTCGATTTTGTTGATAAAACAAACGCGTGGAACACTATATTTGTCCGCCTGACGCCACACTGTCTCCGATTGAGGCTCCACTCCTTCTTTGCCGTCAAAAACAACCACACCGCCATCCAGCACGCGGAGTGACCGTTCCACTTCCACGGTAAAGTCCACGTGGCCCGGAGTATCAATAATATTCACCTGGCAATCTTTCCAAAAACAAGTGGTCGCCGCTGAAGTGATGGTGATTCCGCGCTCCTGCTCTTGTTCCATCCAGTCCATCGTGGCCGCACCTTCATGCACCTCACCGATTTTGTGCGTGACACCAGTATAAAACAACACGCGCTCGGTCGTCGTTGTTTTTCCCGCATCAATGTGAGCGATAATTCCGATATTACGATACTTTTCGATTGGGTATTTACGCATAGCTAATTTTAAAATTTAAAAATCAAAATTAAAAATTACAGTTTAAAATTCAAAATGATTTTTTAAATATAAAATTTTTTATTTTACATTGTCATTTTCCATTTTGAGATTTGCATTTTCCATTTTTCCTACGCGAAATGAGCAAATGCCTTGTTCGCATCCGCCATTCTATGCACATCGTCTCTCTTTTTCATCGCAGCGCCAGCTTTATTCGAAGCTTCGATCAGTTCATCAGCCAATTTTTCCGCCATCTTTTTGCCTTTTTTGGAAGAAATAGCCGCTTTTAGCCAACGGATGGCTAAAGTTGTGCGTCTTTCGCCCAAAACTGGGACTGGCACCTGATAGTTGGCGCCTCCAACTCTGCGAGATTTTAGTTCAACGAGTGGTGCGACATTTTTCAAGGCTTGTTCAAAGATGTTTAGTCCGCCTTTTTTGGTCTTTTCGTGGATGATATCAAAGGCTTCATAGACGATCCGCTCGGCAGTTGTTCTTTTGCCGTCTTGTAAAATGCTGTTGATAAATTTGCCTACTAAAAGATTATCATATCTCGTGTCAGGCTTAACGTGTTTGTCAAATACTCTTTTTCTTCTTGCCATATGTATAAATTACTAGTTTTTTCTAATTACGATTTAGCCTTTTCCACCTTAGCGCCATATTTACTGCGACCTTGCTTGCGATTGGCCACGCCGGCGCTGTCCAAGACTCCCCGCACGATATGATAACGCACGCCCGGGAGATCTTTCACGCGACCACCGCGGAGCATCACAATGGAGTGCTCTTGCAAGTTGTGTCCGATGCCCGGGATATAAGCCGTCACTTCCATTCCATTGGTGAGACGCACTCTGGCAATTTTTCGCAGAGCCGAGTTCGGTTTCTTTGGGGTGGTTGTGCTGACTTTGAGGCAGACTCCTCGTTTGAACGAGCTGTTCGTGAGAACGGGCTTGTTTTTCAAAGTATTAAAAACATGCTTAAAAGCAGGTGTTTTAGACTTGCTCTTGACCGACGAGCGGGATTTTCGCTTCAGTTGATTGATTGTTGGCATCTGTTCTTCTCTACGAATTACCTGCCCGCAATGCTACGCGATAGCGTTGCAGGCGGGCGAATTTATGAAATGTACAAATCTAGCTCAGCTAAAGCTCAATTTAGCGCATTGTCATTAATTTCGCGGCTCGTAATAAAATAATTTGATTTAAATATCTAGTGCTTATTATCCTCGCAACTCCTAGTGAGTATAATAAAAAAACTGCCAGTTGTCTAGCAGAGTAAGCATAAAGGAAAGTAGTGGATATGTCAAATTTTTTAGGGTAATCGCTGGTGTATTGCACCAGCGATTAATTGAAAAAAACGCAGAACATCAAAAAAAGCTACCTGCATCTAGAGCCAAAATCGCGCATAAATTTATCCGCAAGCAGTTTCGAAACTTCACGACGATACTTGGCACCATCTTCTTCCATTTTACTCCTTAGCCAAGAAATCATTTCTTCACATTCGGCCAGTTTACGGGAAAGATGCGCGCTCTCCTCGCAAACAGCTTCGAGCATATCGGCCAATTGCTCATTCATATTAGCAACTTTTGCCAACTCGTCGCGAAGGTTAATGATAAGCGCTCCTCTCCACGCAAAACCGTCGCGGAGTGTTTTTAACTCTTCCTGCATTTGATCGTCTATCATATTTTCCCTCCTTTTTTATCCAATGCCAATGAACAATCCTCCCCTAATCCGCCAATTTGATTTTACAAACTAACAGTTCTTCTAAAAAATGTCAAACATTTTTATTATTTTTGCAATTTCTTTATCCTACCAAGAGGATCAGTACAATTTGTACCCACCCCTAAATCGCAACCCGCAAAAAGGCATTGATTGCTGTACCCAAAAAGATGCGCAAAGGGGAAGTGAAAAAGAAAATAAAAAACAAAAGGAGCATAAAACCAAATTGTTCGAGCATAGCTTGAGTTTCGATTTTGATGGGAAAAATGGCAAACAAAAGCTTGGAGCCGTCCAATGGTGGAATTGGGATGAGGTTAAAAAAGGCCAAAAAAACATTAATGATTACCACAATGATCAAAAGTTCATAAAAAATGGCGCTGATCGATCCGGCAATTACCCCAGAAACTGTTGACCATTCGTTGAAATGATTGATAATATCTTTCTTGAGGTGCAGAGGAAGCGCAATAAATCGGGCAATGAGCGCGGCCACAAGCGCTACCGCTAAATTTATCCCCGGCCCGGCCATCGCTACCAGCGCTGGTCCCCATTTTTGATTTTTCAAATTGTATGGATTATATGGCACGGGTTTCGCCCAACCAAAAGCAAAGCCAAAAGACAGATACATAAAAAGTGGCGCGATAAATGAGCCGATAAAATCCAAGTGGCTCAAAGGATTGGCCGTCAGCCGTCCGGCATATTTGGCCGTAGTATCCCCCAGCCACAGCGCCATCACGCCATGAAAAACCTCATGGATGATGACCGAGTAAAGCAAAATGATGATATAGAAGACAACGAGGACAATTTCATTAGACATACGAGTTCCCTTGCTAAAATTATATTCCTATGCTACCTTATATCTTGTAATAAATCAACCACTAATACCTAATTTTATGAGTCGAGTATGTGAAGTTTGCGGCCGCGGTTCCGGCACGGGCCACACTGTGAGTCATTCCAATGTCAAAACCTTGCGAAAATTCCAAATCAACTTGCAAAGCAAGAAGATTGATGGCACAAAAACCAGAATCTGCACCCGTTGCATTAAAACTGCCAACAAAGAAAAATAAGCTTTTTTTTGTGAATATCAAAAAATCCTCCTTGCGAAAGCTTGGAGGATTTTTTGTTATTCGCATTTATCCCCTCTCCTTACCAAGGAGAGGGTTAGGGTGAGGTGGATTTTATTCCAAAATCCCATCCAAATTCACATCATAAAGAATTTCATCTTGAATTAAGCGATACTTCAATATTTCATTTTCAGAAAACCAAATTGGAATTTCTTTTTCCGCCTCCTCTGTCAATCCAGAGGCATGAATTAAATTCCTGATACTTCTTTGATCAAAATCTGCCATTTGATAAGTATCCAAAGTAAAATCTCCGCGAATAGTTCCCATATCCGAAGACAATGGCTCCGTTCCTCCGGTTATTTTTCGTACAAGCGCCACAGCCTGATTACCTTCCCAAATCATTGCAACCACCGGTCCAGAGCTAAGATATTTAGCATTGGCTTTCATAATTGCGATACCATTTTCTTTGAATGTAGCAAAGGGAGATTTCAAACCTTTTTTCTCATAAGAAGCAGCTGCTTTTCTGCCCACTTCCTCCAGCCACGCATCCCCGCCCACTTCATAGTAATGTTTTGTGGCCATATCCTCAGTTGGGATGGTCATTTTAAGAGCAATCATTTTGAGTCCCACTTGCTCATAACGCTTGATAATCTCTCCAATTAACGTCCTCTGCACTCCGTCCGGCTTTATAATAACCAGCGTTCTTTCTTTGCTTGGATGTGTTGTGTCCATAATTACTTTTTAAAATTAAAAATTATTAAACTAATTTGTCTTTTAGCAAATTAAAATTCATTGAAAATTTTTCCTCCTATTCCTTATTCGCAATCTCCTCCAATTCTGCCACTTTTTTCATAATCCCCTTTACGACTTCCGCTTGCATCTTCTGATCAGCTTTCAAAAAGGCCTTAGCCGGTTCGCGACCGACGCCCAATTTCACTTCGCCAAAAGAATAGGAATTGCCTTTTTTGGTGATTACTTCATATTTCACACCCGTGTCAAGCACGTCGCCCGCAGCCGAAATCCCTTCATTATACATAATGTCAAATTCAGCTGTGCGGAATGGTGGCGCCACTTTGTTTTTCACAATCTTGACCTTTGTCCGATTGCCTACAATCTCCTCGCCCTTTTTGATCTGCGCCGAACGTCTCACTTCCACCCGCACGGAAGAATAAAATTTCAGCGCGTTTCCACCGGTCGTCGTTTCCGGATTGCCAAATACCACACCAATTTTCATCCGGATCTGGTTGATAAAAATCACGGTGCAATTTGAGCGGGAAATAATCGCTGTTAGTTTCCGCAGGGCCTGTGACATCAAGCGCGCCTGGCGTCCCATATGCTGATCACCCATATCACCTTCAATTTCTGCTTTCGGCACCAGCGCCGCCACACTGTCCACGACAATCATATTGATCGCTCCCGAATTGACCAAGGCGTCCACAATGTCCAGCGCTTGCTCACCATTGTCCGGCTGAGAAATCAAAAGATCATTAATGTTTACACCGATCCTGCGCGCATATTCTGGATCGAGTGCATGCTCCGCATCGATAAACGCCGCCACTCCGCCGGCTTTTTGGGTGTTGGCAATAATATGCAAAGTCAAAGTGGTTTTTCCGGAAGATTCCGGCCCATAGACTTCCACCACGCGACCGCGCGGAATTCCACCAATGCCCAAGGCTAGATCCAATGAAATCGAACCGGTCGGAATCGAGGCTACATCGACGTGTTTAATATCCCCCAATTTCATAATCACACCTTCCCCAAATTTCTCCCGAATTTCCGAAACAACATTGTCCACCCCTTTTTCTTGCTCTTTGCCTGCCTGTCCGGTAGGTAGGTTTTTCCCCTCCTTTTTTTCTTCGTCTTTCATAATGGTTTTTTATTAATATTATTAATTGCTTGCACCATGCATTACCTAAAAATATATTTATATCCCCTTCGCCCTTAGGGAGAAGGTGGCCGAAGGCCGGATGAGGGAAAGGGCGTTACAGTGAGATAAAACTAAATTAGCTTAGATTAATCTTAATCTGCAACCCTTGCCCTCACCTGTCACGTGCTCGTGACATCCTCTCCCGAGGGGAGAAGAGAAATCGAAGAAAACTATTTCATAGCCTCACCTGTCACGTGCTCGTTACATCCCTACCTACCGACAGACAGGCACTTATTTATACTTTCGTAGGAGCTAGTGATAGTTTACCATGCTTTTTAGTTTTTAGCAAAAACCACTCCCTTAATCGCTCCCTTTTCTTTTCCCAGAGCTCCCCGATCCTCACCATTAAGCTTAACGAATGTTGCATTAGCTTGTCCAGATCCAATCGTAATCTTATCATGGGCGCTGAATTTTTGCACGGCGCCAGCCAAGACCGTCCCACTAAAGACCAAATTGCCATCCGCTTCGACGCTGACCCAGACCGGACCAGGATCAACCGTCAGTTCGATCTGCACAGCATCACTCTCCCGCGACGGAGCATTTTGATCGGTCATATTCTCCGCCGCGGGATTATCACTCATTGCCACTGCTGAGTCATCCGCATATTTAGCCTGTACAGTCACATTTTCTCCGGTTTCCTTTTGAAATTTATTCACTGCCTTGACGCGGATAACATTAATTCCTTGTTGCAAGGAAATATTTTCTCTAAACTTCCCTTCATCGTCGACCAAGACTGCCTGATCATTAACAAATATCTGCGCATCCTTATCCGTTTTTCCTTCTAAAGAAACAGAATTTCCATCAATCTGAGAATTTGATTCAGGACTAAGGATGATCAGGCGTGGCGTGTCAGTCAATGACCCGGCTTCATGGTAAAGATAAAAAAACGCGCCAAGCACAAGGATGGCAACAAAAAATAAAATGATTTTTTTAGGCGTGAAAATGAACGCGGAGATGTTGAGCGATTTTTTCTTCGTATCGATCTTTTTGGGATTTTTGCTTTTTTCCAGATTTTTCTTGATGCCCTTTTCTTTTTCAAACAGTCGAACAAGTTGCTGATCATCCACCCCCAAAAAATCTCCGTAGCTCTTGAGAAATCCCCGCACATAAACATCCGCCGGCAACTCATCATATTTTCCATCTTCCAGGCATTGCAAATATTCCACCCGGATCCTGGTCACGCGCGAAACTTCATTGAGCGCGATCCGCTTGTCCGAGCGTAACTTTTTGAGCTTCTCGCCCAAAGTCAGCGTCCCAACTTTTCTTTTTGTAAAGCCATTTGTCATACACTACAAAAATACCTGCCCGCAATGCTACGCATAGCGTTGCAGGCGGACAAATTACTACGAAATTACAAAAAAACAACCTTCATCATTTTAATTTAGGCCTAATTTATTTCGTATTTTTGTTTTGATTTTTGTTTTTCGATTATTTCAAGTATAGCCTATTTGCATTCCCCCAGCAAGATGTAGAGACGCCCCGCTGGGGCGTCTTTTGATTAGTAACAATTATCAAAAAATTTAAAAAGGGAACCACTGCGATGAGTGATTCCCTTTTCCCTTGCTATTGCTTCTGAGTAATTTTTACTAGCTGAAATGCTTAAAGAAAAGATCGCCTCTGTTTTGGTTGTGGAATCCACAATTCGGACATGAGCTTTTTATAAAAACATTGTCCATTTCAAGTGGAACACCTACAAGCCTGCTCTTACCAGATTTGCAAAGTTTAAGCGGATCTATTAAGGCGATTACTTCCTGGTAATGTTCTTCTTTCTGAGAAAACCTCTTTCTGCATTTACGACAGACGACGATTTCCTCTCTTTCCGAAAATTTTTCTCCACAAATACAAGCTAAAATCATCACTAGTCCTCCTTTTCAGTTTTTAAAGTCATGGCATGGATATTTTCTACTACGTTGATATTTCTAGTAATTCCGCTTCGAGTCTGATTTTTTTCCAATATTTTTTAAGAATCACCATCATTTCTTCTTTTGCAAAACCGTTTCCGCTCATTACTAAACCCTCGCCAGATTTTAACCAAACAGCCAAGAAATCTTCAATACTACCCATAAAATCGCCATTTCTTCCTGAAATCACCGCTACGACAAAATCATCAAGATCAAAAAAACTATCAATAACATTATCCAGAAAATCTCCACATCTGATTCTTTTTTCAAGTAGCATTAGAACCGCTGGTTTAAAAAACGGTTTATAGTGTTTTCTAACCTTCTCACTAAATTCTCCAAAATATTCAATCCCGTTATCTTCTAGAAATTCCACCAGATAACCAGTAATTTCCCGGGCTTTGTCCTTTTGTGTTTGCATCTTCGATTTTTTAACCATACAGCCTCCTTTTTAGATTTTTAAAGAGCTCCGTCAAAGTCTGATTTTAAATGGTTCAAAATTTCAGCCTAACAAGCCACTATAGCGTAAAAGTATATAATAGTCAATGAATATCAAATTTTTATATAGTCTTATTGTGCTTTTTATTAGCCACAATTAGCCTATTCATATATATTATCATCAAAAATATTGACTAATTTTTTTCTTTATGCTAAGATAACTTTTGCTGGTATACAGCCAAGTGCGTTAATGTTGGTTTCTACACTAGATTCCCGCCTCCGCGGGAATGACATAACATTATGAATCTTATCGAAGCCGTCAAAAACTGGGGTTTAAACGACAAAGAAGCCAAAGTCTATTTGGCGCTTTTGCAATTGGGACTGACCACTGCCTATAACGTCGCCAATAAAAGCGGACTGAAAAAGCCCACAACCTATGTTATTTTGGAACAATTACAAGAAAAAGGGATGGTGCGCAAAATCCCGCGAGCAAAAAAACTGCTGTTCGAAGCGGAAACACCGGAGCATATCTGGCGAATTGTGGACGAGCGGATGCTGTGGGCCAAAAGAGCACTGCCAGAGCTATTGGCAGTCAAAAAAGAACGGGGCAAAAAAGTCAGCGTGGCCTACTACGAAGGACTTTCCGGACTAAAACAAATATATGGCTTCGTCATAAATACTATGCGCGAAAAAAACCAAGCAGAAAGAAAATATGTCGGCTTTTTCGGCAATGAAGTAGACGCCAGCAAAGAAGTTCTGGATTATTTTCTAGAAGTAAACTCAGCTCATGAAAAATACAAAATCAAAAGAAGAGCCCTCACATCCTTCCATCCTAAAATAATCGAAAAATATCTAAATAACGAAGTGCTTGAAAAGTATAATATAAATGTCAAAGCCATCAGGATTGATAAATATAATAGCAACTTGGAAATAATGATCTTAGATGATTCTGTCGCAATTGTTTCACAAAGATATCTTTTTGGGGTCATCTTCAGAAACGCTGATATGGCAACCATTTTTCGCCAACTCTTTGAAATGATCTGGGACTTGGTCGAAAAAGACCGCAAGAGCTATCTTGGATATTCCAACATAGGGAAATAAAAAAGCGCCTGAGGCGCAATATGCAATAACATCTCTGTTTTGAGGTCACAAATCGTGACCTCAAAATATTTTTACATCTCCCACTTATCCCGCTTCTGTTGATCAGCATTATCATCATTATAGACCGTTCCGGCTTCTTCGGGAAGACCATAGATTTCACGCGCTTTTGCTCCGTCAGCCGGTCCAACTACGCCTTTTTCTTCCAGGATATCAAGAAGTCTTGCCGCTCTGGCATATCCCACGCGCAAACGCCGCTGCAAAAATGAAGCAGAAGCTTTTTTAGACTGCATTATTTCTTTTTTCGCCGCTTCGTAGAGCTCATCATTATTCTCATCATTAAACCCGTTGAAATTGTCCAGTTCCTGGGCGGGAGAACTAGCTCCGCCGGAAGTGATTTCAGACGCTTTTTCCTCCTCGACGATGTCACGCTTATTCTCGTCTTTGATAAATTTAACAATTTCCTTCACCTCTTTTTCTGTCACAAAGACACCCTGGATCCGTTGCGGCTTGGGAGAGTTGGCACTGAGATAGAGGCAATCGCCCTTGCCCAAAAGTTTTTCCGCGCCCGCCATATCCAAGATTGTGCGCGAATCGATCTGGGTTGCCACTTGGAAAGAAATTCTGGTGGTGATGTTCGCTTTGATGAGACCAGTGATGACCTCGACAGACGGACGCTGGGTGGAAACGATCAAATGGATGCCCACAGCCCGCGCCATCTGCGCAATTCGCACAATCGCGCCTTCCACTTCTTTCCCATGACTGCCCATCAGATCAGCCAGTTCATCCACGACAATTACGATATAGGGAATATTTTTCAAATCTTCCTCACTTACTTCACCAGTTTCTGAGTCGACCAATTTTCTTGTTTCACCATTTTTGATTTTTTCTTTATAGGAAATGATGTCACGCACTCCAACTTCCTGAAATAACTTATAGCGTTTTTCCATCTCGGACACCGCCCATCTCAGCGCATTGACCACTTTGGAATTTTCCACAATCACCGGCGTCAAAAGATGTCCGATGCCGTTGTAGAGTGACAATTCAACCCGTTTTGGATCAACCATAATAAACTGCAACTCTTCGGGAGAATTTTGATAGAGCAGCATCGTGATGATCGAATTGACGCAAACCGACTTTCCTGTTCCGGTCGCTCCCGCAACCATCAGATGGGGCATCTTGTCCAGACTGCCAAAAATATAGTTGCCACTCACATCCTCTCCGATCACGATCGTCAAATTGGATTTGCGATTCTTAAAATCTTTGCTCTCCAAAATTGACCGCAAGCGCACCAAGGAAGAGCTCTTGTTCGGCACTTCGATTCCAATCATCGATTTTCCCGGAATCGGCGCCTCGATCCGGATCGGAGCAGCCAAGGCCAGCGAAAGATCATTTTGCAAAGCCAAAATCTTAGCAATTTTCACTCCAACTGCCGGACGGAAACTGTATTGCGTCACGGATGGTCCAGTCTTGATTTCTCCCCGTTCCACTTCAATTCCAAAATTGCGCAGGGCATCCTCGATCAGTTGCGCGTTCAGATCAACATCACCGCCCTTAGCCACGCCAGAAGCTTTTTCTAAGATATCCACCGGTGGAAATTTCCACTTTGCTTTCGATTTTCTTCCCGCTCCATGGGCAGCTCCCGCCGCCATACTTTTATGTAAAAAAAGTCCATCTTCCACATCATCTTCATTCTTATTAAGTTCGGAAGAGACGAACTGATCCCGCCCTTCGACAAATTTAATCTTGGCAATATTTTCTTTTGCCAAAGCTTCTTTTTCTTTTTGCATCAATAGCACATCAGCATCTCTTTCCTCCTCCACTGGAAAAATCTGCTCCGACTCCAGCGGCAAAGCATCATCGACAGCATCATCAAGCTCGCTACTTTCTTGATCATTTTTTTCTCTCCTGAATCGCTCAATGAAATTAACGATCGAAAATTCAAAAGCAATAATCACACCCAAAAGCAAAAGGGCTAAAATGACCACCAAACTTCCCGCATTGCCCAAATATTTGATCGAACCATAAGCCACGGCGTAGCCAAGATAGCCACCACCTTTTCCGGCCTCGGCCATTTTTTGCATCTTGGAAGCGGCAAAAAACCAGTGGAATAGTCCCGTAATGCTCAAAAATACCACTGCGAGGCCAATTAACTTTGTTACATAAAAAATTGTTTCTTTGCGAAAAAATAAAATGATACCAGCTAAGACAAGAAAAATCGGAAAAATAAATTTCGTCCAACCGATCGCTTGACCAACTATTTTATTCAAAAAATCTCCGGCCACCCCGGCATAGCCAAAAAAACCCAAGGCAGTCAAAAGCGCCAAAGTGAAAAGAATCACTCCGGCCACATTTCTTTTGACATCTCTCGAAAGCGAAAAATCCAATTTGTTTTTCGCCGTTCCGTCAGACTCATACGAATCCTGGTTTTTATTGTTCGCGCTATTTTCTTTTTGTAGCTTTTTTTTTCGTCCCATATGGTCATAGTTTAGCACAAATTCCTAAAATATAAAACCCCGTAAAATCGCTACGCGATAACGGGGCGAGCCCCTTTTAGAAGGCTGCTTAATTATAAACAGGATTTGCGCGTTTACCCGAGTCAGTCGTATTTTCTAAAAAAATCCTGCCTGAGAATGCCTTTTTTCTTCAAAATTTTCCATTGGTTGCCGTTGATAGAGGGAAAATTTTGAAAAGAAAAAAGAGCGTTCGAGTTATTTTTTTAGAAAATACGACTGTGAGGTGAAACGCGCAACTCCTAAAATTGCGGTTTTTAGAAAAAACCGGCATTACTCAAAAAGGTGATGGTCAGCGCTGGCATCAGAGCCAGAAGGATGGCGAAATTCATCAGTTCGTTTTCCGCGTCCATTGTCGCCCGCTTCACACAATCAGGGCATTTGCACACTTCTTTTGCTTTTTTCATATTTTTGTTTTTGTCCCTGCTCGAGAATTAAGCTCCCGATCACAGAGATTTTTGATTAAAATAAAAAGAAAGCGGGCTCACCCGCTCTCTTTATTACCTTTATAGTATACACCACAAATTCGGAAAAGTCAAGCAGGATTCAAGATTTCTGTAATCTTACGCGAAAGATCACTCGGCGTAATATGCGTTTTGATAAAAAAGACTACGATACCCATCTGTTCAACGCGTTTTTGCGCTTCCTCATCAACCGAAGCTGACAAAACTATAATGGGAAGATTTTTCGTTTTCTCTTCTATTTTTAATTTCGCCACAATCTCTTCTCCGTTCATTGCAGGCATCACCATGTCAATCACTAGAAGATCAAAGTCATTTTCCAACGCTTCTTTGATGCCCCACGCTCCATTCATCGCCACAGAAACTTGAAAGCCATCTTGTTTCAATTTACCTCCAAACATATCAATAAAAACCTGTTGATCTTCAATAATCAGGATCTTCTTTTTTGTAGTTTTATTCATTTTTTTTTCCATAGCTTTTGAGGAAGTAAGAAATCTATTCTTGATAAATTATTAAATCTAGATTATCCTATTATTATTTATCAGTATAATCCAACTTTCAAAATAATACAACCAAAAAGCACCTCGATTTCTCAAGGTGCTTTTTGAAAATTACGGCTATTTTAACTTTTAGTCTTGCCGATGAAAGCCAGTTCCCGCTGGGATCAATTTTCCGATGATTACGTTTTCTTTGAGACCACGCAATTTGTCTTCTTTGCCAGAAACAGCGGCATTGATGAGCACGCGAGCAGTTTCTTGAAAGGACGCTGCGGAAAGGAAGCTTTCCGTGGAAAGAGCTACTTTTGTAATTCCCAAAAGAATCCGCTCACCAGTCGCTTCTTCGCCACCCTTGGCTTTCGCGCGCAAATTAGCTTCATTAAACTCATCGATTTCAAAAATATCTCCAGGCAAGAAGTCACTGTCGCCTTCCGTCACAATTGAAACGCGACTGAACATTTGGCGCACGATCACTTCAATGTGCTTGTCATTGATGCCTTCACCTTGCGATGCGTACACATCTTGAATTTCCCGAGTGATATAGCGATGCACTGCTTCTCGTCCCATTGTTTCATAGAGTTTTCGCAGATCAATGTGACCTTCGCTGAGTTGTGTTCCCTTGACCACAAGATCTCCCACGGCGACTTTCAAAGTACTGCCGATTGAGATTTGATATTCCTTGACCAGATCCACCGTGTCAGTCGATTCAATTTTTACAATTACGGATTTGTCAGTGTGTTCAATTTCCGTCACTTTACCATCAATTTCCGAAATGATCGCTTCTCCCTTTGGAGGACGCGCTTCAAAAATTTCTTCCACACGAGGCAAACCTTGGGTGATGTCCGATCCGGCAATACCTCCAATGTGGAAAGTACGCATAGTGAGCTGGGTTCCTGGCTCGCCAATCGCTTGCGCGGCCACAATTCCCACTGCTTGTCCAACTTCCACCAAATGTCCCCGTCCCAAGTCCATTCCATAGCATTTCTGACAAACTCCGCGCGGAGTTTTGCAAGTCGCGACAGTTCTGATCTTGATTTTTTCCGGCATGGCTTTTTCAATCAATTCCGCGTCTTCTTTGGTGATCATCTTGCCGGTTTCCAAAACAACTTTGCCTTTGGCGTCCAAGATATCTTCCGAAAGCACACGACCGACGGAACGACTGGCAAAATTTTGTCCAATGCGATCTGAATCTTCTTTGTAAATATATGCTCCCTCAGTGTCATGACAATCCTCTTCACGCACAATCACATCCTGCGCCACGTCCACGAGACGGCGCGTCAGATATCCGGCAGTCGCTGTTCGAAGAGCAGTGTCCGCCATACCTTTTCTCGCGCCATGAGTGGAGATGAAATATTCCAACACATTCATTCCTTCTTTGAAACAACTCTTGATCGGCAGTTCGATTGTTTCTCCAGTTGGTCCGGCCATCAGACCCTTCATACCGGCCATCTGCACCACCACGGATTCTGATCCACGGGCTTTGGAATAGACCATCGAATAAACTGGTCCTTCTTTGTCCATCGATTCACGCACACGATCCGTGATTTTGTTTTTCGTATCATTCCAAATTTCAATCACTTTGCCTTTGCGCTCACTTTCCGTCAAAAGTCCCAGATTATATTGCTTTTTAACCACATCCACTTTCGTCTCTGCTTCGTCCATAATCTCTTGCTTGTCCGTCGGCACTTGCAAGTCGTCCATTCCCCAACTGATTCCCGATTTTGTGACAGAAGCAAAACCAAGATTTTTAATTTCATCCACAAAGATTGCTGTCGTTTCTTGTCCGCAAAGCTCCAAAACTTTTGCCACCAGGGATTTTAATTCCTTCTTGGTCATTTCATAATTTTGGAAACCCAGTTCGATTGGAATAATATTATTCAGACGAATCCTTCCGATAGAAGTTTCTAGCATCTCCCCGTTCAAGCGCACCTTAATTTTCGCGCGCACATCAACTTGTCCCAATTCCTGCGCCATAATTGCTTCATCAGCAGAGCCAAAAATTCGGCCTTCACCTTTCGCGCCGGCGAGAATGTGGGTGATGTAATAGCAACCGAGCACCATATCCAGGGTTGGAGAAATGATCGGTTCGCCGCTGGCTGGTTTCAAAAGATTTTTGGAAGATAGCATCAAATTGGCACTTTCCCAACGCGCTTTGTCAGTCAGTGGCACATGCACCGCCATCTGGTCACCATCGAAGTCCGCATTGAAAGCCGAGCAAACCATCGGGTGGATCTGAATCGCCTTGCCTTCGATCAACACCGGTTGAAAAGCTTGGATCGACAAACGATGCAGTGTTGGAGCGCGGTTCAAAAGTACATAATGATGCGAAATAATCTCATCCAAGATATCATAAGCTTCTTCCGATTCTGCTTCGACCATTTTTCCGGCTGAGCGGACATTATAGGCCAATTCTCTTTCGATTAGTTTGTTGATAATAAACGGTTTGAAAAGTTCCAACGCCATTTTCTTTGGCAATCCGCATTGGTGCAATTTCAATTTCGGTCCGACCACGATCACACTTCGTCCGGAATAGTCGACGCGTTTTCCCAAAAGGTTCTGACGGAAACGACCTTGTTTACCTTTCAAAGTGTCCGCCAGGGATTTCAAAGCTCTGCGTTGTCCAGTTGAAGCCGCCACACTGACTTGTGATTTTCGCGCGCTATTGTCAAAAAGAGCATCCACCGCTTCTTGCAGCATTCTCTTTTCGTTTCTCGTAATCACTTCCGGTGCACCAATTTCCATCAGTTTTTTCAACCGGTTATTGCGATTAATAATGCGACGATAAAGGTCATTAATGTCAGAAGTCGCAAAACGTCCTCCGTCCAAGGCCACCATCGGTCGCAAATCCGGTGGGATAACAGGGATAACGACAGGCAGCATCCACTCTGGTTTGAGTTTAGCGTTCACCAAACCATTCAACAGTTTGATCCGCTTCATCACTTTTTTCTTGTCCGCGATTTCTTCCTCGCTCTCGAGCATCGCCTTATATTTAGCGATCTCCTCTTCCATATTCAATTCTGACAAAAGTTTTCTGATCGCTTCCGCGCCAATTCCGGCGGTGAAGACTTGTCCATAACGAGAAGAAAGATTGAAATATTCAATTTCGGAAATAATCTGATATTTACGCAGACCCTTCAATTCTTCCTTAGAACTACGGTAGATTTCCTTCAGTCCTTCCAATTTAGTTCGTTTCTTATCTTCTTCGTCTTGAAAATTCTTTTCCAGTTCTTTCTGCTTGGATTTCACTTCTTGCTCGATCTGAGCCAGCGCTTTTTCCTTTTCTGCTTCGTCCACGCTCAAAACCACATAGCTCGAGAAATAAATCACGCGCTCCAAATCTTGCACACCCATTCCCAGCGCCAGACCAATTTTTGATGGCACGCCCCGCAAAAACCAGATATGTGAAACCGGCACGGAAAGTTTGATGTGCCCCATCCGTTCACGTCGCACGACGCTTCTGGTCACTTCCACTCCGCACTTGTCGCAGACAATGCCTTTGTAGCGGATGCGTTTATATTTTCCGCAATAACATTCCCAGTCCCGGGAAGGTCCGAAAATTTTCTCGCAGAATAGTCCATCTTTTTCATAACGCTGAGTCCGGTAGTTGATCGTCTCCGGCTTCGTTACTTCGCCATTGGACCATTCCAAGATTTCCTCCGGGCTGGCAATTTTCAGCCGCACGCTGGAGAAATTGCTGGTCTTGGTGTTAGTGATTGAATCCATCATAAAGTTATTCGCTTCGCGAACCCCCACTACGAACGGGGGACATACGAATTATTAATTTTTAAACGCCTTACTATTTTTCCTATTCGTAGATTCGCATTCATTCGTTAATTCGCATCGGTTCTATTTCGTAGATTCGCATTCATTCGTAGTTTCGCATCGGTTTTTGGTTTCGAATCGGCTTTAAATACTTTCATCATCCTGATTCACGCGCACTTCATCCACATCCTCATTCCCATCAGCACTGGTTTCATTCAGTTCAACATTCAGCCCAAGACCTTTCAGTTCACTGACCAGCACATGGAAAGAAGCTGGCACATTCGGACTCTTGATCGGGTCACCCTTAATGATTGATTCATAGGCTTTTGATCGTCCCATCTGGTCATCTGATTTGATCGTGAGCATTTCTTGTAAAGTGTAAGATGCGCCATAACCTTCCAGCGCCCACACTTCCATTTCTCCAAAACGCTGGCCTCCAAATTGAGCTTTACCTCCCAGTGGTTGCTGTGTAATCAAAGAGTATGGTCCGATCGATCGCATATGGATCTTGTCATCGACCAAATGGTGGAGTTTCATTACATACATCACACCCACCGTCGAATCATTATCAAATTTTTCTCCTGAGCGTCCATTTACCAAACGCACTTTTCCACTTTCTGGTAGTCCGGCTTTTTTGAGTTCTTCCTTGATCTGTTTTTCGGTCACACCTTCAAGCGCAGGAGTCGCGGCTTTGTAGCCCAATTTCAGCGCTGCCCAACCAAGATGCGTTTCCAAGATTTGTCCGATGTTCATACGTGAAGCGACACCGAGTGGATTGAGAATCATATCCACTGGAGTTCCATCTGGCAGATATGGCATATCTTCAACAGGAGCGATGCGAGAAATGACACCTTTGTTTCCATGACGTCCGGCCAACTTGTCTCCAACGGAGATTTTTTTGAGCTGAGCGACGCTAACTTGGATCTGCTGGATCACACCGGTCGAAAGTTTGTCGCCTTGTTCACGAGAAAAGATTTTAATATCCACCACTTTGCCATATTCTCCATGGGGAAGATAGAGCGAGCTATCCTTGACATCCCTTGATTTTTCTCCAAAAATTGCTCGCAATAATCTTTCTTCACTCGTCAAATCACCTTCACCTTTAGGAGAAATCTTTCCGACGAGAATATCGCCAGAAGCGACTTCGGCTCCAATCACAATAATTCCCGTTTCATCCAAGTTTTTGAGGCGCTCTTCACCAATGTTTGGAATATCACGAGTGATGAGTTCCGGTCCAAGCTTAGTGTCACGCACATCGATTGAAAAATCTTCAATATGGATCGAACTATAGCGATCATCTTGCACCAATTTTTCAGAAATGATGATCGCGTCTTCATAGTTCGAACCTTCCCACGGAATGAAAGCCACTACAATGTTTTGTCCAAGCGATAGCTCACCGTGATCAGTCGAAGCACCGTCAGCCAAAAGTTGTCCCTTTTTCACCACATCACCCTTCGCCACGCGTGGCACTTGATTCATCGAGGTGAAGGCATTGGATTTAACAAAACTCTGCAAATGATAATCGCGTTTGAGAAAAGGTTTTTTTGCTCCCACTGGAGCTTCTTCTTTAATAATAATATGATCCGCGTCCACTTCTGTCACTTCTCCTGCGGCGCGCGCCACCACCACTTGTCCTGAATCAACTGCCGCCTTGTCTTCAATGCCGGTTCCCACGAGCGGAGCTTGTGGTTTTACGCAAGACACAGCTTGGCGTTGCATATTGCTTCCCATGAGTGCACGGTTAGCATCGTCGTGCTCCAAGAATGGAATGAGCGAAGTTGCCACAGAAATACATTGTTTGGCAGAAACATCGATATAGTCTAATTTTGTCGCTTCAATTTCAGTCGTGTTGCCCTTTACGCGAGCACCAACAACGGCGTCCAAAATATTCCCAAATTCATCCATCTTAATTCCGGCGTGCGTTATGTTTTTGCGATCTTCCACTGTCGCATTGATATAGTCGATGTCGTGGCTCACAAATGGTTTGACTTTGATCGTTTTCGCTTTTGATTTCAAGACTGTTTTAAGCGCTGTCTCATCCAAAAGAGTTCCAACTGCCAAACCTTCCACTTCTTCATCTAAAATTCGGTTCGTCAATTTCTCTTCATTGTTGTCGACTTCCTTATATACCCGTAGATAAGGAGTTTCTAGAAAACCATATTGATTGATTTTAGTATACGTTGCGAGATGTCCAACGAGACCAATATTCGGTCCTTCCGGAGTTTCCACCGGGCAGATCCGGCCATAATGAGAATGATGCACGTCGCGCACTTCAAAACCGGCGCGCTCTCGCGTGAGTCCGCCTGGTCCCATCGCACTGATACGACGCTTATGCTCAAGCTCGGCCAACGGGTTGACCTGGTCCATAAATTGCGAAAGTTGCGAGCTAGCAAAAAATTCTTTGATCGAAGCAGCAATTGGGCGAGAATTGACCAATTGTCCTGGGACGACGGTTTCCATGTCGCAGGTACTCATCCGGTCTTTAATGTTTCGCACAGTTCTGGCAAAGCCGACACGCAATTTGTTTTGCACCAACTCTCCTACCGAGCGCACGCGTCTGTTTCCCAGGTGATCGATATCATCAGCAATCGCCATCGGATCATTGTTCAGTCGGATGATTTCTTTGATGATGCGGATCAAATCGTCGTGAGTCAAAACGCGATGCAATTCATCATTGGGCGCTTCCACTTCAAGTCTTTGGTTCAAGCGGTAGCGTCCCACAGCTCCAAAGTCATATTTTTCAAAACTAAAAAACATCGAGTCAATCACTTGCTTGGCGTTTGATTCTGTTGCGAGATCTCCCGGACGGATTCTTTTGTAAACTTCCTTGTAACCTTCTCCCTGGCTTTTCGCAATATCTTTTTTAATTGTCTCCTCGATAAAAGAAACTTCACCCTTGTCGGCATCTTTGAAAAGTTCCAAAAGTTTCGCGTCAGTGCCATAACCAAAAGCCCGCAAAAGTGAAGTAATCGCTACTTTTCTTTTCCGGTCAATTTTTACATAGATCGCGCCTTCCGTGTCCGTCTCAATTTCCAGCCACGCTCCTCGATTAGGAATAATTTTCGCACCGAACAATTTCTTGCCTTTTTGGTAGTCCATCGAGAAAAATACACCGGGGCTTCTAATGATCTGACTGACCACCACTCTTTCCACGCCGTTGATGATAAAGGTTCCTCGATCAGTCATCAGCGGAAAGTCTCCCAGATAAATTTCCTGCTCTTTCACCTCTCCGGTTTTTTTGATGAGAAGTTGCGCCTTGCATCGCAGTGGCGCTTCATAGGAAATATTTTTATTCTTCGCCACCACTTCGTTGTATTTCGGTTCGTCCAAGTAATATTCCTTGAAAGACAGCTCCAAATCTTTTTCGGTAAAGTCCACAATCGGGTTGACTTCATCCAAAAGCTCTTTGAGACCCTTTTCTAGGAGCCAGTTGTAGGAATTCAACTGAACCTCAATCAAGTTTGGCAAAGATACCATAGACATTGATTTGAAAAATTTTCTCTTGGACAGAGAAGATTGCGAACCAAAGGCATCTTTTACCTTTAAACTCTTGGAGTCTTTAAGCATACAAATAGTGCTCATTGCCTTATTATTTCTCTATTCTCACCCGAGAAATAATAATTTAAATGAGATTTATATTAAAGTATTAAGTTTACCTAATTCTTTTTATTCAAAATTTCAAATTCCCCATGGTAGGTGGAGAAGTTATTTTCAAGTAAAATAAGCACTAAAATCAGTATTGCACAACATCAAAAATAAAGCAAGCCACCCGCTATTTTTTTAGCGGACGCAAAAATCTAAGAAAGTATAGTTGTGCTTTTTTTCATTACAACAGTATTATACACTATTTTAGAAATTTGTGTCAAGCAAAAATAATACCGCCGGTTTGTTGACCGGCGGTTTTGGCAGATTGCGGCTCTGATTAGCCTTAACATCTACCCACTTGCTTCAAAGATTTCGCCCAGGAGGTCGTCAGCCACCTCCTTTAATTCAGCGTTATCTTTTTTGAGAAGCGTAATTTCCGCTTCCAACGCGGAAATTGTCTTTTTGAGAATTTTATTTTCCCTTTCGAGACATTGGTATTCGTCTCGAAAATCCCCCGCTTCCCATTCGCGATGGCAAGCAATCTCATCGGCGGTTGGCTTTTTTAAAAGCCTATTGATTCCTGAAACTATAATTTCTACCGCATTATCAGGAAAACCGCCATTACCACTTAAAACTTTTTTCATAGCCGTGCCCTCCCCTTGGATGTTAACAAAACGAACTGTGACTAGAAAAAATAGTCTTTTCTAGTAAAATTGTCAAATTTTCTGGTTTTTGTTCTTTTTAGTCCATAGAAAAGCATTTTTCATCGCTTCGGCGATTCTTCGGGACGTGAAAGTGTCGCCCAAATCAGTTTCCACCTCGACATTAGCAATATCCTCTAAAGTAAACTCATTTTTCTTGAGCAGCACGTCAAAATTAGGCAACAGTTTTTCGGAAATATTTTCCTCCGCCCCAAAAACCACCTCGTCAACAGTTTTTTGGCCATCCTTGAGGATCAGTTTGGTGATTTTATTTTTGATTTCGATAATGATTTGCATAGCTTATTTTTTCTTAATAATTTTAACTGTCCCTCTATCAGCGTCCATCTTCAGCAAGTCACCACTCTTTATTTTTTTCATTGCGCCAAAAAGACCAACGATGCAAGGTATCCCAAGCTCTCTCGCGACAATAGCTGCATGCGAGAGCACGCCTCCACTTTCAGTAATCACACCCGAAACCTTACGCATAAGCGAAACCCAGGCCGGATCAGTTTTTGGACAAACTAAAATATTTCCTTTTTTGATTTTTTCATGAGCACTATTCAGCCAATTATACACTACTGCGACCCCCACAACTTTTCCAGGAGAGGCTGACAACCCCACCAATCCTCTTCTCTCTTTTTTCGGAAAAAGATAATACTTCTTTGGTTTGGAAATAGAATGCCCGATATTTTTGAAAAATATTTCAGAAACTGGCTTTTGAAAACGAGATACTCCTGGATGACTATAGAGAAGCTGCAATATAGAATTTTGCATCAACTCATAAAAATTTGTAAAACTCATTATTCGCCTCATTTCCCTCCTATGCACCGCCTTCACAATTTCTCTATTTTTAGAAATTATCACTGCCAGCTCTTTCATAATCTTCTCTATAAAATCATAAATATCCTTATCTGCACCCATAAAGGCAGCTGTTGATTTTTTCTTTATAATCTCTAGCGTTGGTAATTTTTCCACCGAAACTTGACTCTCCACATTAAAACCGGAAGGCGGACAATCTATCATAATTTCATAAATCCCGTCAGTAAGCCAAGAAGAAAAATTAGCATGCAACAAAATAAGTCCGTATGCAATTTTTTCTTCGTCTGATAGCTTGTGCCAATATGTTTTATAAAATTTTTCCAACTGCCGAAAATTTTTAACCTCCTGAAAAACTCCCTCAACACTTTTCTTCTCATACCTTTTTGGCGAAGATAAAAAAAGATTACTAAAATGCTCCGCATTCAAAGAACCAAGACTGAAAAATACAGTATAAAACATTGGCACGCCAGCCAATTTGGCAGGCATATCAAGAAATGTCCGATAGGGAACTTTTTTTAAAATAGGCAAAGAAACAGAAATTTTTTTTCTCTTGAGCATATTATTTCAATTTATTCCACTCAAAATTCCAAGGATCATCCTTCCTGCCCGGTGCAATCTGATTGTGCCCCAAGACATCACCGATTTTATATTTCCCCTTGAGATCCGCAATAAGCAGTTTCAGCGCGGAATATTGCGCACTGGTCAACTTATCTTTTTTAGTGGTGAGCATCTCCACCCCGATGGAAAACGCGTTCACGCCCGTGCGACCGTCCGGCATCTTGCTCTCTCCCGCATGATAGGCGATATTTTTGTCTTCGACAAGTCGGTACACTTTGCCCTTGCGATCAATCAGATAGTGCGGAGACACGCCATAGCTCTTGTATTCCGCGATTACGCCGCTAACCGAATATGGATCATCACCAATTGCATCATAGGACGAATGAATAATAATCGTGTCGATTTTCCGCTCCGAAGACGCTTGAAATCCGAAAGAAACAAGTCGATTTGCAATGGATAGCTTGGTCACTTTCGGCGCTTCCGCCTCACCACTTGCATCAGCAGTTGATGAATTATCTACGACTTTGGTGTCTTTTCCTTCGCCACGCTGTAGCTCCTCGACCCGCCGTAGCTCTTCAGCGGAGGAGGTTAGCGAAAGCGGGTCCACCTTTTCCGGAATATCAGCATTATTATCTTGATTACTAATATTTTCTTCAACCATCTCTTGCTTTTGCTCCTCACTATTTTGCGCCAGGTTAAGCTCTACTTTTTTATTTTCACCAGCTTTATGAAAATAAAAAAAAGCCCCAATCAAAATGACGCCTAAAGCCACACTTGTTATTATTTGAATTTTGGTTTTTTTGAGCATGTTGTTAGTTTAGCACAACTGCCCTAGAAAAAAAATGAGGGAAGTTGGTTTCAATAAGCCAACTTCCCCTATGTCCACATTTACCATCCTATTTGTAAACATACTCCTATCTTTGCCAATCCATCTCTGTTATTCGAGCATTAATATCATCACTGACCGGAAAATCCCCATCTTCTTCATAATAAAAATCCTTCCACGCCTTTTTCAATAAAGGAACTATGAGAAAACCTACCGCAAGCACAAACAATCCCACCGTAACCGCGCCAATGTTCATAACCGCCTCCTTTATGATTAAAGTTTAAAAAACGATTAGAAATAGCCTATTTCCAAGCTAACATCAATTTTTAAATCTGTAAAATTTTTCCATCATAAAAGAGGGTCTCTGGTTTCCAGAAATCCCCTCATATTTTTTCGTTGCTCGCCCTAGGTTCAGGGCGTTAGTTACCTTTTTTCCAAAACTGCCTGGAGATCTGCAACAAACTGTTGCTGCTCCTTTTCCTCAGAAGCGGAATAGGGTTTGCCTTCGAGTTTCCGATCTTCGATAACCATAAGAAGCATCTTGGCGTTGGCCAAATCATTCTTGAGCTTCTTATTTATATCGATATATGGAGCTTCCGCCTTTCCTTGATGGACAATCTTCGAAACTCTTTCTTGATTGTCTAAACTAACAAGGGAGATGCCATAGCCAATACCAATCAAGAAGACCGCAGCAACAGCAACCCAGCTAAGAATCTTAAATTCTTTTCTCATTTTTCCTCTCCTTTTTCAGTTGTTTTTTTATATTATTTTCTATTTTTCTAATCAAGTAATCATAGCACTTTTTGACTAAAAAGTCAAGTGCTGGATTTTTGGCTTTATGAAGGCATTTTTCGTAGAGACGCCCCGCTGGGGCGTCTTTGATGCTTTGCCCTAATCCACGCCTTAATTACAAACCCATTGGATATCAATTATGGCTCTAGACGTCCCAGCGGGGCGTCTCTACGAACAATATTTTCCCCTTTTTAAAAATCTATGCTATCATCAATCTTGTGGCTAATAAATATTTTTAAAAATCGACTACGCCAACCTCCTCCGCTAAAGCTATGGCGGGTCGAAGAGGCTACGTCGTATCAAAGTAAATGCAAAACATCCAAGACCTGTTTGACACGCTCCAAGTCACAAAAAAAGAGCAAAAAGAAATTCGCAAAGAATACACCGATGCATTGATGAACGCCAATGGTTATGTTGAAGTAACAGATGAACTGAAAAAACTGCGCGAGAAGAAAAAACAAATTGAAGCCATGACCCAAAGCCGAATGGGAGAGCGCTATGCCAAACTGGAAGCGCTCAAGAAAAAAGCCGAAGAACTCGACCAGGAAATCACCGATGTGGCGATGTCGACTCTGATGGAAGGCAAGACTGTCGAGATTAAAGATGAATACGACAACGCCTATGAGCCGGTCTACAAAATTTCTTTCAAGAAAATGTAACTTCACAAGAACCTAGTTTTCTCAAAAAATCGGATTAATCAAATAGTCCGGTTTTTATTTTGACTAAGCAGATTAAACGTGCTAAAACTTTCAATATGGCCACCGGATTTCCCGGCTGTGCCAAAACTAACAGCGTCATCAACGAATGACGCAAAAATAACGGAGGGAGTATGGTCTTGAATATGGTTCCGATAAATATCGAGGATGCCAATCTGGAGATCATGGCCAGAATTGTAAAGGCTGCGTCGCGCAAATACAATTGTGATGTGGAAATTGACTTCAGTAACGGCGTTCGGAAGGTGGTTTTCACAGGAGACGATGAGACGAAGGCCGCTATCGCCGGGGAAGTTCTGGATATGTTTCAATGCAAGGAAGGAGACGCCTGCGCTCTCTGGTAATTTTAAACAGTCAATCGGCCAAACAACACTGGGCTTTCATTGAATAGCAAAGCAATGCTAAACAATGAAAGCCTTTTTTCTTTCCTCATTTTGTTTGACAAAAAAGCCAATTTCACCTAAAATTCAAAGTCGAGTGGCTAACTTAATTTAACTTATTTTTATGAAAAAAATCCTCATTCCTCTCATTTTAGTTCTCGCCCTCATTGCTTTTTGGGGCTATCAAAAATCCAACTCACAAAGCTCTGCTCCCGCGACGCCCGAAGCGACTGCAACACCGGTCGGCGTGCAAACGATTGCCCAGAGCGCCACGCTCAAAAAAACCCTACTCTTCCCCGCGACGGTGATGGGACAAGATGAAGCGAAGATTACCGCCAAATCTGGCGGAACGGTCACAAATATTAACTTTGATTTGGGGAAAAATGTCGCCCAAGGTCAAACGCTCGTGAAAATTGATGACACCGGCAACAATTCTGAGGCAGGAAAAAATAATTTCCAAAGCGCACAAATTCAAGCGTTGGAACAAGCCGTGCGAATTGCCAAAGAATCTTTACAACTGGCTGAAAATAATTACAAAAAAGTTGATAGCTTTGCCAACCGCAGTGCGCGTGACATTGCCAAGAGGCAATATGAAGATGCTCAGATCGCTCTTTCCGGAGCACTAGACGCCCACCTCATTACCGCACCAATTTCCGGCGTCGTTACCTCAAAACAAGTTTCCCTGGGAGACAGTGTTTCCGCGGGAGACGTGCTCACCACGATTAGCAAAACTGGAAAACTAAAAGTGCAGTTTTTTGTTGACCAAGAGCAATTTTTCCATTTTTCCCTTGGTCTTACTGTGAGTCTAACTGATAATGACGGAAAAACTTTTAGCGCAAAAATTACCAACATTTCCTCTCAAGCAGACCCTGCGACAAAAAAGTTTCTAATCGAAGCAGCGCCGTTGGAAAAAAATACTTTGCTTAGCGGAACGATTATTAATGTTTCTCTGAACATCACAGAGCAACCTCAAAAAACAGACGCAATCCTGCTTCCCCTCTCTTCGATTACTGTCGGACAAAATGAAAGCTATCTTTTTATCGCCTCCAATGGCAAAGCCAAAAAAATCAATCTAACCATTGATCACATCACTGGTGAGATTGCTGAGGTTAAGTTAGATTTGCCAAAAGATACACAGATTATTGTTTCAGGAAATAAGTCGCTCAAAGATGGGGATGCGGTGGAGGTGAAACTTTAAATCCACCTCACCCTTTTACCTTCAAATCGTTGAAGGTAAAATCTCCTTAGTAAGGAGAGGGGACAAAATACGAAAGAATGCCCTTCTCCTTACCAAGGAGAAGGTGGCCGAAGGCCGGATGAGGTGGATTACGCAGGAACGAGCTTGCCTGCCTATCAGCCAGCAGGCAAACCCACTCCGGCAAGATATTTGTATATTCGTACATTCGTATAAATTCGTAATTCGTAGAGAACATCATATGTCCGACCAAACCCCTAAACACAAATCATCCGACCAACGCTACCTAGATCAGTTGGAATTTAAGCCGTCCTTGCGCAAAACTTGGCTCAATTTTTTTGTGGTCAATTTTCGCGTGGTAGTTCTCCTTATTGTCCTTCTCACCGGCTGGGGTATTTTTTCCTACAATAAACTACCTCGTGAATCTAACCCGGAAGTCAAAGTTCCCTTTGCAATGATCTCCACCACCTATCCTGGAGCCTCCCCGACTGATGTGGAAGAGTTGGTGACCAAAAAAATCGAGACCGGAATTTCCGGCGTGAAAGGCATCAAAAAAATCACTTCCAGTTCCTCCAATTCTTTTTCGGCCATTTCCGTTGAATTTGACACGAGCGAAAATCAAGATGATGCCATCAGACGTTTGCGTGATAAGCTCACGTCTATCAAAGACTTGCCAACGGATGCCAATGACCCGGAACTCAACGAAATTTCTTTTGATGACACGCCAATCCTCTCCCTCTCGCTCACTGGACCCTATGACGGGTTCACCTTGCGTCGCTACGGCGATGACATCAAAGACGAATTGGAAAAATTGCCGGGTGTGCGCGAAGTGCAAGTTTCCGGTGGAGACGAGCGGGAATTTTCCATCGCCTATGACCCGCAAAAATTGTCCGGCTATGGGCTTTCAGCGACACAGGCCAATCAAGCGGTCGCCGCGTCAAATGTCGCTTTTCCGGGCGGAAATTTTGAAGGCAACGAATTTAGCTATCCCATTCGCACCGATAATCGTTTTTTTGATGCCGAAAAGCTTGGCGATATTCCCGTTTTCCATGGCGACAACAATGCTATTGTTTACCTCAAAGACATTGCAACCGTGGAAGAAAGAGCGATCAAACGCACCGTCTATTCGCGTTTTTCCATTGCGGGCTCCGAGCCGAAAGAAGCGGTCAATATTGATATTATCAAAAAAACTGGCGGATCAATTATTGACACTGTTGCGAGCGCAAGAGAAGTCATTGACGCGAAAATCAAAACTTTTGCACCGGGCGTGCAATATGCCGCTACGACTGATTTTTCCAAACTAATTCAAAAAGATTTCACCCAACTGACCCACGACTTTTTGATCACTTTGGTTTTGGTTTTTGTCACACTCTTTCTCATCGTCGGACTCAAAGAAGCGATTGTGGCGGGGCTCGCCATTCCTTTGGTTTTCTTTGCCACTTTTGGCGTGATGAATCTCACGGGAATTTCGCTTAATTTTCTTTCCATTTTTTCTCTCATCTTGGCGCTCGGACTTTTGGTTGATGATGCGATTGTGGTTGTGAGCGCGACAAAGCAATATTTGAAAACCGGAAAATTCACCCCAGAAGAAGCCGTGCTTTTGGTGCTGAGTGACTTCAAAGTTGTGCTCACCTCAACAACACTGGCCACCACCTGGGCCTTTTTGCCCCTGCTTTTTGCCACCGGAATCATCGGTTCTTTCATCAAATCCATTCCGATCACTGTTTCTGTGACACTGATTGCGTCTCTCCTTATCGCTCTCATGATCAACCACCCTCTCGCGGCCGTGCTTGAGCGCATTCGTCTCACTAAAAAAGCTTTTTGGATCTATTTCACGCTCCTCTGCGCTCTCGCTGCCTTTCTTTTTTGGCAAAAAAATGTCTATACGATTATTATTGGCGCGATTTTTGTTGTCATTCTCTTTTTCCTCGGCAGATGGTACGCGCGCGATGGGCGAAAAAAGTTGGCTGAAAACCAAAAACTGATGGACCGCGAATGGCAAAGCGATGAAGCGATCAAGGAAAAGTTGCGTTGTCAGGGAACTTGCGAAAATGAAAATTTTTTCTCTCGCCTCATCCATGGCATCGTTCATTTTGACGCGGTCATTCCGATCTATGAAAGATATCTGCGTGTCTTTGTCTCCACCAAAAAACGCCGTTTGACTTTGATTTTTGTCACGCTCGCTCTTTTTCTTTTCGCCATTGCGCTTCCCATTACTGGTATTGTGAAAACAGAATTTTTCCCCGCTTCCAACGAAGACAATATCTATCTCACTTTTGAAGCGCCCATCGGACTAAATCTTGCTGAAACGAACAAACTTGCTGTGCAAATGGAGGAAAAACTTTTGAAATATGGCGAGATTGATAATTTTTCCACCGTGATCGGTCGCCCGGGCATCTCGCCTGACGGCACAGGCGGTGGAGTTTCCGGTAGCGTCTCACACTTAGGTGGAATTGTACTTGCCCTCAAAGACAAAGACGCGAGAAAAATCACTTCCTATGACTTGGCTAAAAAAATCCGCGAGGATATGAATTCAATTACCGGAGTCACCATCAAGGTTGAGTCCCCTGGTGGCGGGCCACCAGCTGGCAGTGCTTTTGAAGCGAGAATCATCGGGGATGATCTGCAAGTGCTCGACAAAATTTCTGGCGATCTGCGCCCAATACTCGCAAACATTCCCGGCGTTGTGGACATTGACACCTCACTCAAATCCGCTCCAGCTGAATATACTTTCATGCTCGATAGCGCAAAAATGGAACTCTATGACCTCAATGCCTCCATGATTGGTTCCACAATCCGCATGGCCATTTCCGGAACAAAAATCAGCACCGTTATTCGTGATACCAAAGAAATTGATGTCAACGCCAGTTTCTCGGAAGATAAATTGCCTGATCTCGCGGCAGTCCAAAATATGGAAATCACCAACCTCAAAGGTCAACCGGTCTTTTTGAAGGACGTCGCCAAAATTGAACTCAAGCCCTCCGTGGGAACCATCACACACATTGACCAGAAAAAAGCCGTGCTCCTCTCGGCTGGCGTGGAAGGCAAAACCATTCCCGCCTCGGTCGTGAGCGAATTTCAAAAAAGAGTCGCCAGCGACTATGTCCTGCCAGACGGTTACTCAATCGTCTATGGCGGTGAAAACGAACAAAACGCCGAGTCCGTCACGTCAATCATTAACGCGATGGTCATCGCCATGGCGCTCATTCTCTCCACCCTCATCATTCAATTCAACTCATTCAAGCAATCTATGATCGTGCTAGTCACCCTCCCGCTCGCCCTCATCGGCGTGTTCATCGGCATGGCCATTTTCCAAATCACTTTGAGTTTCCCCGGTCTCATTGGAATTCTCGCGCTGTTTGGCATCGTAGTAAAAAACGCCATCATTCTCATTGACAAGATCAACTTGAACATCAAAAGCGACATTCCCTTTTTCGAGTCCGTCGTTGATGCCGGCAAATCCAGAATCGAAGCGATCTTCATCACTTCGATCTGCACAATCTTTGGCATCATCCCCATCACCCTCTCCAACGAAACCTGGCGAGCCCTGGGCAGCACAATTGTCTTTGGACTTATCCTTTCCTCATTCCTCACGCTTTTTATTGTTCCGGCGTTGTATTTGAGTTTGGTGAAAGAGAAGAAGATGTTTTAATTTTTTGGGATATTATTTTTACCCAACGTAAAAGGCCATGGTTTCCCCTGGCCTTTCGTTGTGCTTGTTAAATTTAACAGTTATTAACAACGTAATGGTTTATTCCTCAACTCATAATACAATTGGGTTGAGGTTTTTTGGCAAAATTGACAGATGTCCGCGTAGCCGTGCTGGTCAGAAATAATTTTTTCAAAAAGATGTTTTCTCAGCGTTTCTCGTCTGTGCCAAACTTGCCGAACATCCTCATGAACATACCCGATACGCAGAGATCTCAAAATCGGACAATCGCAATTTGGATACCAACTCCCATCTGCTCCAAAATGAACAGGGGAATAATCAGATCCGGCCAGAAAATTGCATAGCCCTTTGTCGGGAAAGCCAAGATCATCAAGCTTCATTGCCCTTCCTCTTTTAGCGAGAAATTTTGGCTTAATCTTTATTTCCAGCTCTCCAAATTTCGTAAGAAAGCGCAATGTTCTCATATGGATCGAACGCATATCCACGGTACTGTGAAATAATTCCGTTTTGGGAATCGATCTTATGCTCAAACTTTCTCCATTACATTCCAATTCAGTTGAGGCAGGGGTTAAAAATCCATCGTGACGCCTCCAGAGGGTTGGGGAGCAATCAAGGTATGATAAGTGTTTTGCGTCACTGCTGACACCCTCTCCCAGATTACAATCATAGATTTCTTCCCAGGAAGCTTGCGGATCAATCTCTCTGACCCATCTTATAAAATAATGATAGATTAGCCAAATTAATTTATAACTAGTAAGCAATGTCCGCTGCCGAGGCTGGCAAATCATGATTCCGACTTTTTTTACCCCATTTTTAAAAAGAAGCTCTAGGGTCCTTATTAGCCTTTTTGGAAAACGCTTTTCGAATAGATTGAAGCTTAAATTGAAATAAAGCCGAGAAGCATACTCGCGGGAGAGAATTTCAAGAAGACGATCTTTTTCCTTAGGAGCTTTTGAGTCGATTCCAGACGTAACAAGATTTCCTGAATTTTTTTGATTTTGTCCAAAAATGATATCAAATATTTCAACAATATCCGGATTGAGTAGTATTTCACCATTACCAGCAAGGTGCAACTCTGAATCGACATCATCGCTAGATCGTTCTTGCTCGCTTTTAATCTCGCTGGCCAATAGTTCGGCATTTTTTGGGGAAAAGTAACATCCATTTTCCATATTAGCATTATCTAAACAATGAGCACAGCCACGATTGCAAAGACTTGAAAAACTTCCCGTCATTACCCAAAGAATTTTTTTCCTTTGGCTTACATTTTCCTTGTCCATTTCCACCTCCAATTTTGCCTAAATTTATGTATAGTACCCGCATCATCTCTAGGGCAGTATAAATGTAAAGAACGACAGATGATTGATTATGATTGCATATTTTAGGAAAAAAGTCAACAACGTCCACCAAGGGGTAGCCTCTAAATCAATCACAAAAGCAATTACGCCACTCTCAATTCCTCATAGCCAAAATCTTCGCCCAAAAATTTCTCTCACCGGTCAAAGTCTTGTTCCGCTAGATTTTGTCTTGACCACGCGTGTATAATTTATACATATATTATACACATTCTATACATATCCCCATTTACCTAGGCACGTAAAAAAGAGCCATGTTTTACGACTTGGCTCGAAGTCGATTTGTGGTTAAAGAACTATTTTTCCACCTCCTTTTCCAGCACCCCATAGATGGAATACGGATCTACTTCAATATTGCAACCTGCTATTACCTGTAGCAACCGACTTTCAGGGTCGCTACTTGATGCTATCATTGTCGCTTCAGAGTCTCTTTTCCTTGCAACCTTGATTGCCTCAAGAGTCGTTCCGTCCGGGAGATTATAATCCCAGACGAAAATGTCAAATTTTTCTTTGGCCATAGCTTCGACTTCCGCCAAGGACATAGCCACTTTTACCTCGCAGCCAGCTTCCCTACAAATTGCCACAAGGTTATCGACTGTCATCCAGTGATCTTCGACTACCAAGACTCTTTTCATTTTTCCTCCTCCCCTCTGCTAAAAAATTTTATTATGTCTTCCTTTTCACCAAGCTCTGAAAGAATTTTCACGAAAATTTTTAAATCGTCTTTCCCCCATTCAAATTCCCCACACATAGGAACACTACAGCCACCTCTTACCATAGGTACTATTGGGTGTTTTTTGAGAAACTCTGCCAGTTCCTTCCCTATCGAAGAACAACTACATTCCTCAATAACCACCACGCTTACCTCGGTCAGAGGAAATCCTTCCAACTCATCAGAGCCAGAGAGTATAATTGTTTCATACCCCAATCTTTCGATAAGTCCAGCTATTCTTTTCACATTATAAGCTGCATAAGATCCACTAAAGAATAATACTCTTTTCATAAAATCTCCTTGCTCCATTTCTACCCCGCCGATTCAGGCGGCAAACTTTTTCAGCCAGCAGAAAGCAAAATATATTGTTTTCTGCTCCACTCCTTAATACATCAGATATTATTGCTATCTGACATCATCCAAAACCATTTTTGGAGAGAGTGTTAGCTGAATATTAATTTTTTAAATAACTGAGTTATCTAAGGATTTAGATAAACTCTAGGAAAAACAGAAGCTTTTTCTGTTTTCCACTAGAATTTACGGCTCGATCACGGCTTCAGTCTGGTCAGCTCTGCGGTGGATCTCTCTGCGGTATTCAAATGAGTAGTATTTTTCTTTCTCTTTCTCCGCTTCTGCTTTGGAAGGAAAGTGCCAGAGGTTACTGAGATATCGTCTGGTTTTTTCTGACATCATTGGAGCGTTTCCTACAACCATTCCATTATTCAAGATCATTTTCATAGTTTTTGGCTTAATGTTTAGTTTGTTAAGATTTAGCTGGCTTTCTTTTTCCCTGTTTTATCTTAACAGCGTAGTATACCATTTTTTGGGCAACTAGTCCATAGTTACGGACTATTGTCAAATTTTAGACAAACCTAACCAAGCTTTATTTGGCTTATCTATTGCTTTTTTTGACAGCATATGCTATAATGATATTGTCGTCACTTTTGATGACAGTATCCGCTATAACACCACATTTTATGCATTTAGACGAACTCAAAAAAACCGGCCTTTCTGAAAATGAGGCCAAAGTCTACCTGGCGGCTCTCGAATTGGGCGAAACGAGCGTCTACCGCTTGGCCAAAAAGTCCCTAGTTAAGCGCACAACCACCTATCTGGCCGTCGAGTCCTTGAAAGAAAAAGGCCTCATGAACAGCTACGTGCGAAACGGCGTGGCCATTTGTTTCGCTCAAAACCCCAAAAAACTCGCAGAAATGCTGGAGGAAAAACAAAAAGCCCTCGACAAAGTCATGCCGGAGCTTTTGGCTTTCACCAATTTGATCGATAAGAAGCCTAAAATTCAATTTTTTGAAGGCCGCGAAGCCTATCGTGAAGTTTTCAAAGATGTTCTCAAACACCCTGGAAGCGAGATGCTGGGCACGCTCAACGAGAAATTCCTCGACTTTGACCACTATTTCATGAGCCATTTCATTCCCAAGCGTAAAGAAAAGAAGATTTGGGCTCGGATTCTTTTTCCCAGTAGTCCGGAACTGCGCACTGTCTCCCAAGATGAAAATGAATATTTCTTCCAAAGCCGAATTGTCCCATCAGATAAATTCAAGATCGAAATCGAGATGGTCATTTATGGGGGAAATAAGATCGGGATGGTTTCCTACGACGAAGAGATCGCCATCATCATCGAAAGCCAAAAGATTTACGATACTCAAAAAGGTTTTTTTGAGGTGATTTGGGAAGCATCTTTAGCAAAAATCCCGACATAGGCTTTTATCTGTCCGTCACCACTGACAGCAAATGCCAACGAACGCATACACCCATCATCGACGTCAAAATTCATCGGACGCATACCTTTCCGACAAACAGGAATCGTTCCTCCCGGAAGCATTATTGGCAACAAATACTTTTCCTTTTTTATGACTGCCTTAAATTTAATTATTTCTGGCACTGCTTTTATTGCTCTGATTCTGGAATATTTTGAATTAGTCTTTCTCAGTTCCTTCGCCACTTCCTGAGCAGAATCCAAAAGAGAACCAGTTGACCAAGCCTTGGGAATTCCACCTGCACCTTTCCAAATACCGACCTCGGATAAATAGACATAACCGATAAACCACTCAACCCCATCATAAGCCTTAAGTCTTTTTTTATATTCAACAGCAATGAACTGATCAATTTCTGTTTCTTTCATTTTTAGTATGGCTTTTTTACTTATCTCCAGATTTTTTAAAAAAGTCACTTTCTCCGGTTTGATGATGTGCTTTTTTATTTCATCTTTGCGCATCTTTTTTGATGTAAATCTTTGCGAAAGAACGAAACATCTTTTAACTTCAAGCCGGCTGACTTTTTTTAATAATTCCATATTAGTTAGATAAAGTTATTTAAATACTCACTAGCACTATTCCACCAGCCAAGTAATAATTGAGAATAACTCACAAAAACAACCGCGCCACTTTCAGCTTGTCGTATCAAAACTCTTGCATGCAAAGAAAAGCCAAAAAAAACTAAACTTCACTAATAACATCAAATCCCTTAAAGCTTCCCGTGATTGCTAGCCCGATTATTTTGCCCTTGCAAATTTTCTTTTCTCTAATTTTGCCTGCCACTTCATTCAGTGTTGCTCCGGAACCGACCGCATCATCAATAAGCAAAATATTATTATAGTTGGTAACGCCTTCCACAATAAACGTCTTTTTTGCATTCTCTATACGATCAGGCAACTTTGTGAGTGTTTTTTGGGCAACGGCTATTTCTGTTTTTATCTTGGAAATAGCCAACATCCTTAGCGGAAGCTTCAAATTTCGCTGCAGCTCCTTCATAAATTGCACTTCACGTTTCACAGTCGGAGGAATATAGCCGACACCATCAATCCGAAATTTTTTAACTAAATATTCCACTTTTTCCTTCACTTCACTAGAAATTTCTCTGATCAACTTTTTGTTCTGACTCTGTTTGGCATGCAAAAGCAACTGCCCCAGTTTTGTTTTTCCAAATCGTTCAATGCTATAGAAATCAACATAGAATAGCTCGTCAAGATGCATTTCAGGAAAAGTATTTTTTATTTTCTTCCTGCCATCGATTAATCCCTTTTCTGTTTTGAATTTATTATATTTTTCCATCAAATTATAATAATCCTGCGCCATTCTTGCCACATCTTGATTGGTTTTTTGGCACCAAGCCACAAAACCAGCCCAACCCTCTTTTCTCTCTCCGATAGGAGTGATATTAAGATAGTGATCGTTAATAAATTTTTTAACTTTTTCACCAACAACAACTCCGTCCATAGCAAGTTTAAAAACTACGGTTTTTTCTGCAGCAATGCGATAAAAAACTTTTGGCGACTTACCTATTTTGCAAATTTCATTTCTTTCGAGTAGCGTTTTTAGTTGCTTTCGCACGCCACGATCAGTAATTTCCAAATAATCAGCCAGCTCTTTACCACTAGCCTGGCTGTTTTTGGCGATATATTCAATTATTTTCTCAGAAGTAGTTTTGTCCATATTTTTTGCCTACAATTATTAGTTCCTAGTTCCTAGTATACTAGGAACTATCCCCAAGTCAACCCCCGCCCAAAATTCACAAAAACAACCGCGCCACTCTTAGTTCATCATAATTGAAATCATCCCCCAAAATTTCCCGCACCGGCGAAAGCATCATTCCACCGGATTTTTCGAAGGCGGATTTTATTTTTTGAAATCTTTCCTCAGGCAAACGCAGATGCTTCAAAGTTAATTCTTCGCCTCCGGCTTTCAGTTTTTCAATGTGATCAATAATCGTCCCCTGCGATAATTTGCGCGCGCTGGCGATTTTTTCAATCGCCAATCCTGCGTCCAATAATTTTTTGGTTTCGAAGTATGTCGATCCTGCACCCCCATAGAGACGAGGCACCGCCTCGTCTTTTCGTTGTTTAATTCCTAGACGAGGCAATGCCTCGTCTCTACTAATCAAATTATGCACCTTCACATATTCCCGAATAATCGGCATAAATTTCTCCCCGTATTGCGCAAGCTTCATCGCCCCAACGCCACTGATTTGCAAAAAGCTTTCTTTTGTTTGTGGGAAATAGTAGGCCATTTCTTGGAGCGCTACATCGCTGAAAATGACAAACGGAGGAACGCCTTTTTGGTCAGCCAGATTCTTTCGTAAAATTCTAAGCTCTTCAAACAGTCCCGTGTCATATTCCAGCGCGCCTTTCTTCCTTTGTGCCTCCGGTTCTTTTTCAAACTGCGGTGAGGGCAAAATAATGGTCTCACGATTATTCAAAAACTTCTTGCCAAGATTGGTGAGATAGAGCGTCGGATATTCTCCATCATGTTTCGCAATGAATCCTTTCACAAGTAGCAGTGAAATAAAATAGCGCAACTCTTCTTCGCTCGCGTCTTTGGCAATTCCAAAAACGGAAAGCTTATCATGTCCCAGCTCCAGAATTTTTTTCAACCGCGCTCCGCGCAGAACACTGATGATGTGCCGACCGCCAAAGCGTTCACCGGTGCGCACAATCGTAGAAAGAATTTTTTGCGTGATAATTGTCGCGTCCACTTCCTCTTTCGGAGTGAGGCACACATCACATCCTCCGCAATTTTCCACCACTTGTTTTTCACTGAAATATTGCAACAAATATTCTCGCCGGCACGTCCGCAGTTCTGCATATTCCACCACTTGCGCCAACTTTTTCTGACCGCTCGCTCGCTCAGCTTCATCTTGGATCTCACGCAGAAAAAAATTATGCTTCATTGTATCGCCAAAAGAATAGAACAGCACGCACTCACTAGGCAAACCATCCCGCCCGGCACGTCCGGTTTCTTGATAGTAACCTTCGATCGATTTAGGCAAAGTGTAGTGGACAATGAGACGCACATCCGGTTTGTCGATGCCCATTCCAAACGCAATCGTTGCCACAATAATTTGCACTTCATCGCGCACAAATTTTTCTTGCGTCATTCTTCTTTTTTCATTTTCCAAACCCGCATGATAGGCCGCCGCCTTAAATCCTTCAAGCTTTAAATTCGCCGCAATACTTTCCGTATCTTTTCGCGAAAAACAATAGATAATCACCGATCGATCCTGATATTTTTTAAGCAAATTTACCAAATTTAAAAAAGCATTCTTTTTCGGTCGCACGACATAACTCAAGTTGGGACGATTGAAACTGGAAATAAAAACGCGCGCTTCTTGCATTTCCAGTTGCCGCACGATATCCTCGCGCACCCTGTCTGTCGCCGTCGCCGTGAGCGCCATCACCGGTACAACTGGAAAAAGCTTTCGCAGTTTTGCGAGATTGCGATAATCGGGACGAAAATCATGTCCCCATTCGGAGATACAATGCGCTTCATCAATCGCAATCAAACTTATTTTTAAAGTTTTGAGAAAAGCTTGAAAATAATCCAAAGCCAATCGCTCCGGCGCCACATAGAGAATTTTCAGCTCACCCGTGCGCGCCTTGTTTTCAATCTTAGAAATTTCCGAAAGTTCCAGCGTGCTGTTAATGAACTCCGCCACAATTCCATTCGCTCGCAGGGCGTCTACCTGGTCTTTCATGAGCGCAATGAGCGGAGAGATGACCAGCGTGATGCCAGGAAATTTGAGCGCCGGCAGCTGATAGCACAGCGACTTCCCGCCTCCAGTCGGCATCAAAACAAACGCATTATTTTTTTCCAAAACATGCGAAATGATCTCCGCCTGCAGCGGTCTAAATTCGTCATAGCCAAAATATTTTTTGAGGGTTTGGTGCATAGAATTTAAAATTCGTCAGTTTTTTTAGTCTGTACTTATCTGTACAGTTTACTAATCAATCCCCTTCCAGCACATCCTAAAGATCATGCGCATCGCTGATGAAATTGGTTCTGATTCCATAATCACTGCCATTTTGTCTTTCACGGAAAACAAAGCCAAGCGGTTAGCATAGATATTAATTTCGATTTTAAAAGGATACTCTTCTTCGCTTACCACTTTCACTCTTCGTAATTGTTCGCTCGCATTAACAATAAAACTTTTTGCATCTTTGTCTTCAGGCATAATCAGTGTTTGGATAATTTTTTTGCGTTGTCTTCTGGCAATATATTTTTCCACTTCTTTTAGGCTAAACATCTTTAAAACTTCCCCGGAAGCGAAGCCTACAACTTCAATATTAGAATAATTCAGCGAATCTTCATAGGCTTCAAGAATTCCTTCTTTTCCCTCATAAAACCACACTTTCGGTTTAATGCTGCTAACATTGTTCATCGCTGTAAGCTGGGGCATTATTTGCTCAAGCAGGGCTTCTTTTCTTCTGATCAAATCTTTTAGCTCCTTTGGTTCCAATGCAAGATAGCGTTTTCTTTTTTCCTTTTTCATTACTTTCACATAACCAGCTCGCACCATCTCGTCCAAGTTTTCATAGACGGTCGTCCTTTTTATGCCGGTTTTGCGCGCTATTTCAATAATAGTCGTCGCGCCAAGCGAAAGACAAGCCAAATAAAGCTTAGCTTGTTTTTCTTCCATTCCTATTTTTTTCAACGTTTCTAGCATAATTTTAGGCTATTTTAACTATATGTCGCTTTTTCCGATGATATTTTAAGCTTATCAGCTTTTTTATTTTATGTCAATTTTGGCTTTTATTGGCCATTGTTTGAATAACTAGCACAAAAACTATCGGATATTTTGACTTATTTTGTGGAAATAGTAAGATGAGGAGTCAACTAGCCGTAGTTGGCGAGCATATTAACAAATTAAAAAAGGAGGTTTTTATGAGAATGTGGATTAGCGGATTCACGCTTAAATTTCAGCCCGACACTGACGAAGAAGAAAAGGCACTGGATATTGTATTGGGAAAAAATCCAGGAGTAGTATTGCCAGTTGGCGACAATCGCGATAAACAACTTGGCAGAGGCGCGAAAGTACTGGGGATGATGGGTGGGCATGAAACTGAAAGATGGATTCATATTGATGCTCACAAGGCAGTTCTCCAGGCATTCCCACAAAATCCAGATTACCAAAAAGAAAAAAGAAATATGCCATGGCCTGAAGACTATCCCTATGAAATGCGCCAAGTATACGCAGCACTATCGAATGTTCCAGCGATGACCTGTATAATGTGCCCCTATTTTATACCAATGATTGGCGGTGGCGTAAATGCACATGGACAGCCAGGCACTTGTTGTTGCTGTCGGAAAGAAGCGCATCGTCATAAAATGACTGGGCGTCCATTTTGTTTTTAAAAACAAGGGAAAGTCCAAATGAAAAATAAAAGCAAAAAGCTAACAAAAAAAGAAAGGTGTCAACGCATATGCGTAGATGATGCATTGAAAAAAAATGAGCAGCACAGTCCTTATAATAATATACCCAGGCTATCAGCAGAAAGCATAAAGAAAAAGAGAGAAAAAGAATCCTACTATAGCTCTTATGACTCCGGATATAATCCAAATCCAGAATTTTACATGAATCCAGAAACTGAATTAGATTTCTAAACTCTCATCCCCGATGACATCGCTCATCGGGGATTTTTATTTTGGCAACCAAGGACAAACGAATTGGGTTTGCAAAAAAAATTAGGACTCGGAAAAAATGAATATGAGTTAGTGGAGTTATAAATTTATTTGGTTTTTTTCAACAAATTTCTCAAACAAAAAACAGGCTTTGGCTACAATTCCAAAGTCCCGTTTTGTTCTTTATATTGCGTAGTATTTCTCATCTCAACTTTTATCCCAAAAGATAAATTCTAAGATAAAAACGGGAGGAAAAAGAATGACAATAAAACATTCCTTTCCTCCCGGCAAATTATTTCACCCTTGTCCGTTTTCAGGTTTACACTGAAACCCTACTAACGGAAAAACACAAAGAACTTTTCCCTATTTTTTTAATAACTCCAAGCGAGCTCTCAAATCCGCTCGCATCCATTTTTTCAGCCCATCATCCAGAGGGATGTTAGCAGGACAGGAAACCACCTCCCACACCCATCCCAAACTGACGAGATCCGCCAGAAACCTGTCGGCGTCAATATCACCGGAAACTGGCAGGGATGTTCCGGCCAGCGGGCCAGAAATATATTTGAGCAGAATCAAGTGCTCACCTCCTTTCGATTTTACGAGAATTTTTTGGACGACCCTGCGAATCCATGGAAAATCGCAGAGAGTTTTTTGCACGAGAAGGTGGAGATTTTTAGGATTAAAAATCTCCAACACACTTCCCCTACAATTTTTTAGTTTTCATTTCGAGCTAAGTACTTCAGCCGGATTTGAAAATCTGTTTTTTCTTGAAAGAACAATGCCCATCCTATCGCCGGGACCAGCTAGCAGGGATTCACGCGTTTACCGACTGCTTCGCGATCAAACTTAATCTTCGTCATCCTCATAGGCAAAAAATTCTTCCAGCTCTTCAAATGATTGAGCTGTCACGAAATCTCCGCCCATTTCCTGATCGTCCCAAAGAATAACGCTTTGGTCAGGAAATACAAAAACTTTGAGCTCTACCGGATTTCCGGTAGGAGAAAAGACTACGGTGATTTTTTGGGAATGTTCTTTTATCCCCGTCTCCCGGATTAGCTTTTCAGCCTCCTCCGGGGAAAACCGATCGCCATCCTCCAGTTCCTTCGGCCAAGACTTTGTCTCGGTCACAAAGAAAAGAAGTTCGAAGGGGTTATTCACGCAGAGAGCTAAGGCTTCAGCTCTTTCTTTAAATTCCGCTGCTATCATTTTTCTCCTTGCCCGACTAACGCTTCGATTCCGAGCGTTTTTTTCGTTATTTTCCCCAAGCCTCCTTAAGCTTGGAAATGTCGAGTGCTCCGTTTCCGCCAGCTTTTTCGCCTACACTGGCTTCCACTTCTTTCTTGACTATCCCGCTAGAATAGCACCCTAAGCACATGAGTGAAATTTCTTCACCTGCCAGATAGCGTTTCCAGTCGCCCTTCGTCAGACGAGTCGGTCGTCCACAGGAACAACGGAAATAACGATCTCCGGCTTCAGAAAAAGAACCGTCGCCTTGAGTAGCAATTTCCACATCGGATTCGGTTGCCAATTCTTCTTCCGATAGCTTTCTCCAGCGAAGATTGAGATTCCACCCGCCCCATTTTTCATAGGCAAGCGCCTCGATCACGCCATTGGAAATCCGCTTGGAAACAACGATTTGAGCTTCGCGCCCTTCCGTCGTCTCGTCAAACGGCTTGTTATAATCCAACAAGCGAGAAATTTTTTGGTCATCCTGACAAATATGCATTCCGTATTCGCCAATAAGCGCGCGATAGGCATTTTCGTCGATGACCAATTGATCCCCACAAGCCGGACAACATTTGAAAACTCTGGCAGCTTCCGCCACCAGTTTCGCCTGACGCTCAGCCGCTTCGGGATCAAGACCAAATGAATTCTCAACAGTGCCGATATCATCCAGTTCAATCCTTCTGACTGCTTCGCGTTGAGCTTCAGTGAGTCCGCCAACCGGCATTTTCACTACCGCGAACTCACTTGCGCCAGCAACATCTCGCATAGTCCCACAGGACCACTTGAGTGCCAACTCATCGCCCATAACATAATCCCAATGATATGTCCCGTCCGATTTATGTCTTTGGACAGTATCGGAATCATGCTCACGGAGCGATCCGTCAGATCGAATCACCCAACCGTCGCCATTTCCACTCATTCCACTCCGGCGATGCCAGGCTTCAAAGCCAACTAGCACTTCTCCGGCCGCAACGGCCCGTTCCAAATCTGCCGCCGCTTCGGCTTTTCTACGAGCGATTTCTGACAGTTCCGCTTCAATCTCTGCGACCATCGCGTTGATCTTAGCGGCATATTGCCGATTTCCCTCAGCCGAATTGTCCGCTACGCAAATTCGATTCCCCTGAGACAATTTTTCACGAATCGTCTCAAGAGTTTCTCTGTCATAATAATGCTTTTCATACAGGACAGAGAATTTTTTGCGTGCTTCAGTCGCTTCGGCTTTGGCACTTTCCAGTTCTCTTTTCGCTTGCATTTCCACTCGAATTTCTCCGAATTTCTTCACGGCATTGGCGTGAGCCTCTTTCGCCTCTGCCTCTTTTTTCATCCACTTTACTGCGAAGCTACTACCACTTGATACAACAAGGCCATAGCCATAAAGTGGACTCCCATCAACCACACACTTTCCGTATTCAACAACTTGAATCTCCGGAATTACTGCCGATTCATCGTTGATGTCAGGAATGGTGATTACTGAATGGTCATTCCAATTTTCCCATTGCTGAGCATTCAATTTTTCACGAAACCAAGTTTTAATTTCAGCTCCGTTTTTGAATGAATAGTCCCAACGTCCGTCGGGCATAAAATATAGATCTACTTGTCGCCCGCTGGGAATTACAATGCCTTCCGAAGGAAGGTTTAGCCAGTTGTTATTCTCAAGCTCTTTGTACTCGAGCAACACGCGTGGCGCATACCCGACTCGATATTCAATCTCTCGAATTCGACCAAAATATTCCACCTCCCAAGGATTTTCCGATAAAACCAGTTTTGCCAGTTCATCATCAATACTCGGAAAAAGCAGTCCATTTGGGTCACTAATTTCAGCAATACTACCAGCTCCGAGTAATTTTTCCGAATAAAATACTACTCGCGCACTTTCGGAAAATTCTTTGAAAACTGGCGATCCTGCTAAAACGTTGAGCGTTTTGGCTTTTTGCTGATTGAGCTGATTTCGTGCCATCATGCCCGCAAGCATAGTGTCACTCAAATCAGTTTGTCCCGCCAGCCATCTGGCGAAAATTTCCGGGGCTTGCTTATGGAACTGATCTCTCACGAACCGCTCACCAACTTTTTGCCCATTACACACTATCTGCGTCGTGGACATACAGGAATCATGCTCCTTTGAATAAAAAGGATTGATTCCGGTGTTGTATGAGCAAAACTGCGGCATAATCTCTTCCAGCCATTCCGGTTGAATTGGCGCGGCCAAATCAGCCAGGTGGATAAAACTTGTTCTGCGACCTCCAGTGGGAACCTTGCGGATCCCACCAATAAGCACAAGGGGCGCATCTTCCGGACACGCCGAATTATGCCCTACCGAAAACACCCCACAAAGCGAAGAATATCTAAAGTCGCTTTTCACTCCCACAAAATCAATAAGCCCGGAGGCGATAGCTTTGCTGAGTGCATTGCCATCAAATTCTCTTTGCTCAAAAATTCCGTTTCGCATTGGAAGTGGTGAATTAGCCACTTCCTCTCGAATTTGCTTCACAGTCAGCTCAACCGCACGCAATTTTTTGTAATTCACAAAATTACGCCTACACCAACCGTAGAGCTCATCTTCGGCTTTTCGGCCAGATATTTTTTTCTCGCGCAGTTCGAATTCAATTTTTTTGAACTCGCGAAAAATCCATACCATCGCCTCAAAGTCCGATCCGAGCACGGTGTAACTTTTTTTGACAATCTCCGCCACTGTCCTCGCACCGTGCGAGAGCGTGTCAGGATCAATTTCAAAAATTCCATCCACTCTTTCCGTCATCCCATCGGGCAAATGGGAGAGTGTATACGGCTCGTCCCGCCAATAACGGTTTTCGTTACGGTGGCAAATATACCACATCGCCAACCACCGCTCGACTTCAATTTTCGCGTCAGTTTTGGGGATCCAAAATAATCCCTCATGCTCAATGCACGCCGACGCAATTATTGTCTCAGGCAAAATGCCCAATTTCGATCCAGTGATCAAAGCTTTCGCCCTTTCTGGATCAATCGGAAACTGGACGAGCAATTCACCAACTTCGGTGATTTGCTCATAGGAATCCAGCGCACCCAATTTTTGCAACCGTTTGATGGTCGCATCAATCTTTTGCTGATCCGGTGCATCGATATAGTCACAATCGCGCGGACTAATTCCTGCCGCGCTAAACTGCAACACGATTGAGCTCAACGGCTCCCGTAAAATCGCCGGCACTGGCCACATTGCCAGCCTTCCATATTCCCCTTCAAAAGAAATGGGAATGTAGAATCCTGGTTGCGTCCGACCTGCTCGACCTTTGGCCTGATTCGCTTCAGCCATGCTCACCTGGATTTTGTCCAAATGAGCCACGCCTTTGTAATCAGAGAAGGGCCGTTTGATTTGCAAAGAATCAATAACCCCGACCACTCGGGGAAATGTCGCGCTTGTTCGCGCGATATCTGTTGTGCAGATAACGCGCAAGGTATTTGGCGCAACGTCCGGTCCCTGACTGCGATCCTGTTCTGCCGGTGTCAGTTTTCCGTGACAAGGAAAAATTTCGATGCGATATTTTGCATCAATATTTTCCGCATCTTTTCCGCCCTCTTTTTTGTTTTTGGCTTCACTCGCAAGAGTGATGACCTCAACAGAAAGATTCTCATCCCTTTCTTTGCGCCAATGCAAATGACGCTCGAGAGAAGAAATAGCGGAATTGATATCCTCCTCGCCAGGAAAAAACGCCAGAACCGTTCCACGCTCGACAAGCACACTTGAAAATTCATTGTGCGTGTCCTGAATATGGAGACATTGCCTCAAAAAATTGTCCACTACTTTTTCAGCGGCGCAAATTGCGCCTTGGCTGTGGTGCTCCCCTCTCCCCATATGATAGGGACGAACTTCTACTGGATAACAACGACCGCTGATTTTTAATATCGGAGCATTCCAAAAATACTTTGAAAATCTCTCTGTATCAATCGTGGCGGATGTAATAATCACCTTCGTTTTTGGCGATCCCAGTAAAAGTTTTTTAAGAAGAATCAAAAGGGTATCGGTTGTAACGTGACGCTCGTGCGCCTCGTCCACAATAATAATCCCCTCCGGCAGACGATTTTTCCGCCGGATCCAGTTTGCCAAAGATTGCTCGATTTTCAAAAGACACCGAGTCCGTTTTGACACAACCGGATCATCTCCAAACAGTTTCCAGCCGACAACACCGCCCGGAACATCTTTCAGTTCATAGGCGATTCTTTTCGCCATCCAGCGAACAACCGGACGGCGAGGTTGAGTCATTTGAATTGGCAGACTCGTTTCCTGCAGAAGCATCTGCGGGATCCGAGTCGTTTTTCCTGCGCCCGTTTCCGCTTCCACAATGATTACCTGATTTTCTTCCGTGAGACGCAAAATCTCAGCGAGATGCGCGTCAATCGGAAGAGATTCCCTGTCCGCATGGTCGGTCCATATAAAATTTGGCATTATCACTCCTCATCTGCAAACTCTAACTTCCTTTCCTTTCGCTTGCAGGCGCCTCGTTGGCACTTCTCTGACGGTTAAGCCAGAGCAAAATGGGCAAGGATTGCCCGGATTATAATAATTCTGATGTCAAAGAACCTCATCCTCATCCAGAACTACTTTTTCAAAAGAAAAATAGTACCGGAGAGAATCGGGATTTTTTTCTTGCCCCTACGGCAATACTCAAATCCCGAATCCCCTACAATCTGCTGGTTTTTATTCTTGCCAGCACAAGGTTAGTGTTTCATGCTTGGGCATTGGGTAGCCGTCCTTACTCAGAGGGATTAACCTTGCTCTTGACGAAGCTCAACACTTCGTCAAAGTTCGGGCAACCACCCCAGTAGCCAATGCCATCCGACTTGCCAAAGCCGGAACCGCCGCCCCAGCCCTCAAATTTTGCCTTAAGCTCGGAGCAGATCGCCCCGTTCCCAAAGAAATTCACCTCTCCGTCGCCAGAGAGGATGAGGAGCTGGTCGGCTTTGCCGAAAAGTCTGTCGGCGACCGTTGCTGTCTTGGAATGTGCCATCCTTACGATGGTCAACTTTCCAACAACCTCGGCCCCCACGACTGCTCTCTCGGCTTCCACTTCTTGCTCAGACGTAATGCCCTGAGCGTTGCGGTCGGACAAGCGTACTCGGGCAATCTCCTTACTCGTAGCACCAAGCGCCAGCATCGCCGGGATATACCCGGAGTCATTGGCGGCCACCAGCTCGACCCATCGCTGGGTCAGCGAACTAAGCCTGGACCAAATGTTCAGTTTTTCAACCATCTGCCGGATGGCAGCCGGCTCGCCCGACCGATCATTATGATGATCGATAACCATCACAGCCTGATCAGCCGGAAAATCCTTTGGGGAGCATTCGACAAATATCACTTCATCGATTCCCTGGCAAGTCTTTCCAGCACGATACACTGTGCCGTGACCATTATCGCCGACAGGAATCTGGACATCAATAATCTCCAGTCCCAATTCGGCAGGCACATAAAAATGTTCGCCCCAGCCAATCTGGGGCTGCGCCCAGGCATGCCCGAATGCAGTTAACAAACCTTTTATTGCCTGCATCTCACCGTCATTGCCACCCAAAACAAATAACTGTTTTTTCATTTTCGTACTCCTTTTTTATTTTTGCCTCCCCGTTTTTCGGTTCGGCAGATTAAAAAACAACTATTCCATTGCCTCATCAGAAACAACAAAAAAATTATTATCTCAAATAAGACAATGAAAAATAGTTGGTTTTCATTTTTTTTCAAAGAACAAAAATCTCATCTAAGCCCACTATTTTTGAAAAAATACTGAACTTGGAAAGATCGGGCAGCGGCAACAAAGTGACTGCCCGAAAATCCTACAACTTTGGTGCTATTTTCCTCTTATGCCCAAGCGCACCTTGACTTGGGAGAGGTTAAAGAACTATTTTTCCGAAAGAAATTTATTCCGGCTGCGCTCCACCGCAGGAAAAGCAAACCTTGTACGGCTTTTCCAAAAAGCTTCCGCAGAAAAAACATTTTTTGATGAGGTGTTTTGCCACCACCTCGACGACTTGATCAATCGTCAAGATGGAGCTCACACCCTGGGGCGATCCGCCAATTGTTGGCGATCCTCCCCAGCCCGACTCGAGCCCGGCAAGCTCAGCGAGCACCGCCCGTAAATCCATGTACTCTGCCGTAAACTGGCAGACCGTGAACTTTCGACAAGGTTCACCCCCGCCAAACCGAAACTCCGGATTGAGCGCCACCACAATCGGCGCTAATGAGTAGCCGATGCTGGTTGCCGCGCGGTGCGTGGAAACCACTGCCGCGATCGACTGGACTTCAAGTCCTCCGTCGCAGTAGCAGTGCGAGCACAGTTCGCCGACGTGACTTACGCCAGCGTAATATCCGCAGTACCCACAAAGCTTCGCGACCGAAGCCTTGATGAAACCGCTGGCAACCGCTTGCGCGATCGCCTTTCTTTCAACCAGCCACTTTTCACGGTAGCCGGCCGGCTCCTCGCCCCAAAGGAGCCATCGCTTCATCCACTCAACCCGCTGAGCCAGCGGGATTTTGAAGTCGGAAACCGCGGCGGCCATCGGAGCCAACCGTGAGTCCGACTCGGTCGAGGCGGACGAGTCGTCAAAAAGTGACTCTTCCGTCGGCAACGGCCGTGGACCGGGCCAGCCGCCTCTGGCAAATTTGTCAGACTCGGCCACAAGCCGGATCCGATCCTTCGCCTCCTGTATTATCTCGCCATACCCAGGCACGCTATTACACGTGTCCCAATCATTCTGCTCACATTCCGCCCGAATGAGCAGAACAGCCATCGCCCCGACCGAATCCAGGTCGGCGCGAATAGTGGCCAGCGTCACAACCGGCTCATACACCGGCTGCGAACACTCCACACAATCCGAGAAAACTTCCTGCTCATGCCCGCAGCATTCGCCACGGACATCGACGACATGCTGCAGTGCGACCTCGATGGCCGCCAAACTATCATCCTGTCCGGTATGCTGGGGATCGATATTCCCCAGTTTGCACCGAGCTGCTAAAGCCGGAACGGTGACCTCAACTCCCAATGCCCCACGTCCCGAAGAAAAAACTGCATTATTGGCCATTTGCGCGGCCTCAATCGGACGGGGGTCTAAAATTGCAAACTGATATTTCATGGTTTTCTCCCCACCCCCCAGGCGCTCCGCCTGGAAAATGGGAGGTGTTGCGTTTTTTGACCGCACTTTGCGGTGAAAAATAATCAAAAACAAATTGATTTGAAATCAACTGCCCCTTTGGGCCACCAACATTGGCGTGTTTCAATTACCCAGGCGGAGTTTTAACCCGGGACGCAAAACTCAATTTCTTTCGCCATTTTTAGCTACTCGATTTCAAGCTGGAGAAAATTTTCTACGCTGCTTTCCTGAGCAATTCTTCTTCCTCCTTTCTTTCTTTTTTGTTGACTAGTTTCACGCCCTGCAAACTTTTCGTGACCACATCGGCCACCGTTTGCATTGATAGCTGACTATCCACACCCTGTGGAGAGCCGCATATCGTGGCGTGCGCTGGTCCGCCCCAACCATCCTCGAGCAATCTAAGTTCGGAAATAGCCGAAGACAGATTAATCCCCAAATCGCGATGCACAGCGATTGTGTATTTGCGATACACTTTTCCGCCCTGCTCGAACGTGGGGTTGAGTACGATTACTACATGTGCCCCCAGGCCATACAATGCCCCGGGCGCACCAATCCATGTCGTTTCCACGGCAACTACTTTAATCCCGGTAATCGTCTGAAACCACATGGCGTTTTGAGTAGCTTCTGCAAAATGCCGTTCGTGTTGGCGTTTTGCTTCAATCCACTCGGATGCTTCCGGCATCCAAATCGTAATTTTTTCCATACAATCATATGGATCCAATCCCGACTGCAGCACCGTCCGCATCAACTGCAATCCCTTTCTCATTTGCTCTTCCGGTTCTTTCACAATTAATTTCATTCCAGAAACGAGAGAAACAAGAGAGGGAAATCGGCACTCGCAGTCATGCCGAATGCCTCGGTCCACCTCGTCCACATAGTGGATAAGGCGTGCCATCCGCTCCAAGGCCTGCGCGGCAGCCGACAGATCAATCTTTCTCTCACCACCACAAGGATGATGATCAAAACAATTTTCCGTCGTCCGACCAGTGCCTCCGACCTCGAGACAAAGGACATCACTGTCCTTCAACTCTTCGGCTGAAGCCGACCCCGAAACTGAGCGTAGGTTTTGATCTTCAGGAGAAATCCCCAAAACCAAAGCCGTCGCCATTGAATCAAGGTCAACTTTACCAAAGAGGACTTCTCTGAAACTATTCATAGAAACCTCCTAATGCTAACCTTGAATTCAAGTTTATTTTTACGTCTCCTGGCCAATATTTCATCTAGCAAAAAACTTGCCACACAAAATATTGACCAAGAATTAATAGAAAACTTATTTACTTTTTTTTCAAAGAACAAAAATCTCATCTAAGCTCACTATTTTTGAAAAAATACTGAACTTGGAAAGATTGGGCAGATTTTTTAGTATTCTGCCCAAACCCCACATAAAGAACAAACTTGCGGCTCTGCTTCCGCTGGGCTCACCACGATATATTTTTAGAGTCAGGTGACTACTCTCCTCAGTTTTCTTTTACTTGACTTGCTGAGGTGGTCAAAACTCCGGAGGGAGATTTTTTGTGTAGCCAACCGGGATTAGTCGTTTGTTTTGCAACCGGACTCGTGAAGCCGGTTGTAAACGTCATCCGCGAGGAGGACTACGGGAGATGTAATACAACATCTCCCTGGTGTCATTGCTGACACCCTTACGAACCGACCAAACACTTTCCGACCATACCTGGTCGGAGCCCCTGGCCCATCATCCGACATTTCCTGAAAGGAAACGTCGGTTGATCCAGACAGGCTAACCAATTTGTAAAACTCGTCCATCATGTCCTCCTTTATCCCCGGTCTTTCCCGCCGGGCATAGGTTTAAGATAATCCGATTTGTCCACAAGATTTGCCAGAGTTGGCAAATGTGGAGACAGTACAAATAATTCCTCCATCAGACGCTTTTTAAACATCTGGTAGAGTTTTTCTACCTCCGGATCAAAATGCTCATTCTTATTCGGCATTTCATTTTCTCCCTTTTATTTTTTCAACGTTCCTGTATTGTTTTTCTGATTGCCATCCCAATCTTTGAATTTTCTCAAAAACTAAGATAACAATCAGAAAATAATATATTAATTTTCTTTCAAAGAACATCCACCTCATTTCAAACCTAAACTAAGTTTAGATCTGAAAGAGGAGGTGGAAATCGTTTAGGATTTCCACAAACTTCCCCTACAACTTTTCCGCCAGACTTTTCGTCGGGCGGGTTTTTTCTTAAAAGAACAATTTTCCAAGGTTCGGCCTTACTTGGACTGGCATCTAGTTTCTTTCAAAAAGAACTAGACAAAAGAAATTTGAGATTTACCCATGCTTTTCCGCCTGTGGATTTTCAGGCAACTCAATTTATGAGATGTGTTCTTGGATTTCTCCGGTCGGGATATAGCCATGATATTTTTCACCCTCACGGCTAAAATCCACATAATTCCATCGAAAAAGGGTTTCCACTTTGAATCCCTTTTCCTCGCCTTTCCTTGCGAGCTCAATGGCTTTCGCCACGAACTTGCTAAGCTCTTTCAGGGAAGGAAAGACGACCGACCTTCCCAACCGTTTATCACCACGAGAAGCAGATGCTTGCCACATCCGCTCCCCGTCTACATTTTTATAGTTTTTAAAATATACCTCGATCTTCCCAGAAGGAAGATCGATATCCATTTTTCTGGTGCGGTTATACCACAGAGATGCAACCACTCCCAGAAATGCCCCCACCGCTAAGCCTAGTAGTGAGCTCATTTTTTTATCCTTTTTATTTAATTGTTCTTTGGTTAATTATTTCCACTGCAATTGCCTAAAAATATAGACAACCGCAATGGAAACAACTAACTGGGAGAAAAAATACTCTAACTTTAATAAATTTTCTTCCAAAGAACAAAAATCTCATCTAAGCTCACTATTTTTGAAAAAATACTGAACTTGGAAAGATTGGGTAGCGGCAATGAAGCGGCTGCCCAAATCCCCACAATCTGCTGGTTTTTATTCTTGCCAGCACAAGGTTTTTTTAATGCGATTGGGAACCGTCGCACTACGTATCCCAACTACCCCCGCGACAGGGTCGACCGGATTCCCAGCCGAGTTCCCGCCTGAGATGAAAGAGACCAGCAATGGCCTCCGCCATCCCCGTGACAGTGCTACGGAAAATCCGCAATCTCTGAAAGTTAACAGCAACATCCGCCTGATCGAATTTAACATCAAATCCAACCCGATCCGCTCCATCCACGAGAACGAGTTTTTCGCCCTCGCAAAGATTATAAAGGGCGACATCGATGGCGGCAGAAGCGGACCGGTACAGCCCTCCCATATCGGGCGGGGTATTGCCCCTGCAATACACCGCAAGGACCGGTACACCGCAAACATCAGTAGTGCGTTTTACGGAATACTGACCATTCTTGCCATACTCAAATACTATAATTATCATAACTTTCTCCTTTCGAAGAATTACGACCGCCATGTGGCCGGGACTTTCTCCGCGCTGACTAGGCACATCAACGAAAATCCAAAAAAACTTTTCCGATCTGTTTTTCGAAAATCGCACACTTACAATTTCGACAGACTGGTTTTTTCCGATTGCCACTCCAATCTTTGAATTTTCTCAAAAACTAAAATGACAACCAGAAATATTATTGATAACTTTTTCAAAGAACATCCACCTCATTTCAAACCTAAACTAAGTTTAGATCTGAAAGAGGAGGTGGAAATCGTTTAGGATTTCCACAAACTTCCCCTACAACTTTTCCGCCAGACTTTTCGTCGGGCGGGTTTTTTCTTAAAAGAACAATTTTCCAAGGTTCGGCCTTACTTGGACTGGCATCTAGTTTCTTTCAAAAAGAACTAGACAAAAGAAATTTGAGATTTACCCATGCTTTTCCGCCTGTGGATTTTCAGGCAACCAATTGTTTGGATTTTCCTGTTTGCTCTTCTAGAATGGATTGGTTATTGACAAAACCTTTCCATCCTTCCTTATCAGAAATTTCACCTCCGTTATGACGGCAGCCCTCCCCGTGCCGTCTTGTTTCTGATAGATATATACGTAGCGACCCTCTGGGTCGCTATCGATCTGAAATATACGGTTAGGGGGGCCGTACATTTCAAACAGATCTTTCGTGTATCCCCGCTCCAACAAAAAAGAGCGGGTACTTTTTTTGCTTTCATCGTCTTCGACGGTGTTTTTTGTCACCGTATAGAAGACATATACAAACAAAAAAAGAAAAAACAAACTTAGACCAGTACATACTATTTTTTTCATTATAGCATCCTCCTTCCCCGCTTTCGCAGAGCTATTTTTTGATTGTTTTCAGTTAATTATTCCCACTGCAATTGCCTTCAAAAAAAGACAACCGCAATGGAAACAACTAACTGGAGAAAAATGTGATAACTATACTACTTTTCTTTCAAAGAACTTCACTCTATCAAACCACTATCTTTTATAATGATTTGAATTAAGGGGAAATTTTTATTCGCATGTCCGGCGTTCGTAGTGCCGGTTTGCAAGGCAAATAACATAATTTCCCTAGTCTCTAATTCTCGTTAAGTCCGGTTTACCTAAAATTTTAGTAAGTTGGACTGATCATAAGGACTGGACAAGCTTACTATCTTTTAGGATTAAGCCTGTGCCACTCATCACGATGGATAAGGTTTGATATTGTAGGGTTACTAGATGACGTATCGCGCCAAGGTTGGTTCGATTAGCTTTGCCTTTCTCAATTGAATCTGACTACCATGCCAGGGTTGAGCGGGGCTCGCCAATCACCTTAGTGCTAATAACAATTCTAGATTTAAAATTACTGTCAGATGTCTTCGAAACTTTGTCGATTTATCTTGACTGCGTAGTATAGCATCTCTGAACTGTTTTGTCAATATATTGTGAAAGATATTTTGGAAATGTCAATATATCTGATATTATAGGAACTATATTGGCGTATTTAGGCTATACTATTGTCACGTATATTTGACAATTTACTATTTGGGGTGTATAATGGGGGTAGGAAATTGATTTTTACGTGTCATCCCCGCGAAGGCGGGGATCCAGGCACCACTAGTTATAAATTACAAAAAAACGAATTATAAATCCCCTAACTTCTATTTTTTATCCATCTATCCCCCGTTTTTCCCTTTTTAAAGCCTTGGGTACCTGGATTCCCGCCTTCGCGGGAATGACACAAAGTTATTTTTACCTAATTTAAGCCAAAACAACCATTATGTACGAAAAAATCCTCTCTGCGGCAGGTTTGACCGCCAAAGAAGCCGAAATATATGAGCTTATCCTTGGCATCGGGCAAGCGCCAGCCAGTGAGATATATAAAAAAACCGCCTATAAGCGCGGATTGGTCTATAAATTGCTTGAGCAACTGTCGGAAAAAGGCCTCATCATTAAAATCGAAAAACCCCGCAAAGTAGCCATTTTTCGGGTAGAACACCCCAATAAGATCAATGAAAGACTGGAAGAACAAGCCCAAAAGGTCAATTACTACAAAAGAACGATGGGTGAACTGATGCCTCAATTGGTCACCAACTACAATCTAGCCTTCAATAAGCCCGGCGTACGCTTCTATGAAGGCGAGGAGGGACTCCGGAAGGTATTGGCTGACACACTGACCGCCCAAGAAACGATTTGCACGCTGGTCGACGTAGAGGCGGTAGTGAAATATATGGACAAAATCAATCAGGAATACGTCAAACAAAGAGAACGTCTGCACAAACAAAAAAAGATGGTCTGCGTTGACTCACCTTTTGCCCGGAAGTATTTGGAAAAATATCATGTCGATGTAACTGACACGCGCTTTGTTGACTATACTCTCTATCCCTTTAGCTCGATTATGCAAATCTATGACAATAAAATCGCCTACATCTCCCTTTCCGCCGACGCCATCACTTCAATGATCATTACTGATAAAAATATCTATCAAATGAATAAAGTGCTTTTCAATTTCATCTGGTCTCATTCCAAGGCTTTTTCGGAACTCTCACCAATCACGCCAGTTCCGCCGACAGAGTCATTTCCGGATTCATCCAATCGTTCCAGTGCACAATAAACCATTCTTTCTTTCTCTGATTCATCACTAGCAATAAAAAAGTACCCAGTCATCACAAAGCCTTTTTCATTAATCAGTTCTGTGAGTTGCTTTTTCATCTCTTCGGGATACATTCCCGGAGAAACTTTTTTCTGAATTGGAAAACGCAAAATTATTCGCCCATCTTTTTCGGAAAAATTTCCCGCGTGATATTCTTCCATTATTTGCTCGCGTGCAATTGATTGATAATACGTTTTTTTGATGTCTGCAGTTTTTTCACGCGTGATGTGAAAAATAAACGGCTCGCCAAATTTGGCATAATCTTCGGTTATTCTGTCTACCACAAAATTTTGTTTAGACATATAGTGACCGCAAATGGCTTCGCTCGGAATGCAATCGGCGTGCAAGCGATATTTCTCACCCATTGAGGTCAGCGCTTCATTTAGGAAATAGCGCCCGATAGAGTTTCTTTGCTCATAGTTTGTAACAAAGGCCGATCCAAAATAAACTTGCCCGTCTTTTTCCTCGTCAAAACGGCAATGCGCCACCAACTTTCCAGCAACCTGAAGGATGAAAACTTTCATTGCTTGATTACTTTCCGGTGTTTCTATTTTTTTCAGATAACTACTAACCAATCCGCCAGCTAGCTCTATTCTTTCTTCATACTCTTTTTGATAGCCAGAAATAATTTGATCTCTCAAATGATGGTTCGAATTAACTTCCGCTCCGGATAGAACACTTTGCTTTGCACCATACTGTTCCCAAAAATTCCCTTCAGCCTTTTCATATTCCTTCAGCGCTCCCTTGAAACTTGACCCCGGAATACTTTCTTTTCTTTTTTGTGCTACATGAAAAGAATTTGCCCAAAGTACAACGTTTTCCGAGAAATTGTCAATTTTTGGCATTAGTTCGCTCTCCCGCACTTTCCACAATTCCTGGCTTTTTAACTCCGCCAACTGGGAAAATTCTTGTAGATATTCATCAGCCGTTTTCCGATACCCCTGAAGAACTTCTTCCGTCTGTTCTTTTCCAGATTGATTATTATCTTGCCAAAAATGCGCGATTTTCTCTTTCGCGTTCTCCAGCAAATCAGCAATCCGATTGAACTTGCGAAAGATCGGCCAAGCCAATTTAGGATCAATTTCGCCAATTTTGAATATATTTTCCCGCCCAGATGAATCATCCCCGAAGACTAAAAGCGTCTGCAGACAATCGTCTTTGTATTCTCCAAGTAAACTGAGCAAGCGCGCTTCGCTTCCATTACCTTCTGCTTCTTCCATAAGTTCAAAGAGTGCCTTTTGTTTTTCTATCGGTAATTTATTCAAATTAAAGCCCGCCTCCTGAGAAAGTTTTTCTCTCACACGCAGATATTCTTCAAAATTCTCCTCTCCCATCATAAACTTAGCCGGATTGCCTTTTTCCATTCGCGCCTGAAACTCCTCTTCGCTTTCATTTTTTTGCCTCTCGGAAAATTTATCCAAATCCACCGCTTTTGTCATTGACGTCCCCGCCAAATAAAATCCTTTCTCTGATTTCTTCGCGGTTCCTTTTTGAAAAATATTAAAAGTTGCCACCATTTTTTTCTGTCCGTCTCTATCTTCAACCACGCCACCAACATCTGGCGCCAAATGATAGGCCTTGAACCTATTATCTTTAGTGGAAAATCTACTACTGACAGTATGCGCAACGCCATTAAACATCGTCATTCCTTTTCGGCGAAAATTCTTGCTACCAATTTCTTTTTCTGTTGTCGCAGTTTCCCAGTGCGCCTCAAAGTCATCCGACAAAAGCATTTTACGCGCCACTAAATTGGGCAGATTCTTCGTCACAAATAGCCGACCATTCTGTAACGATCCACCTTCAATTCCAGAATATCCACCCATTGTGCCATACTCTTTCATCAGATATTCGGCTGATATTTTTCCATATTTCCCTTCTCGATCGCTTCTTTTGACATATAGCTTACCGTCTTTTTCATTGCGCTGACCATTGCTATATTTTGGATGATAAATAAGTACCGCAAGTAACGCTTCGCGATAATCCAAGCCATTTTTAGGATCTTTTTTGTTTGAAGGAATTTTGCCAATTTCAACATTTTCCCAATCATTGACCTTCACTAAGCCTGGCAAAAGCATATAGAACTGACTCTGTTTTATTTTCTCCACATCTAATGCCTCCTCTTTGTTTTTAGGGGAATAGAATAGGTCTTTTGGCTCTCGCTCTCCCACAGCATAATCTTCTTTTGCAAGCACTTTCTGATCATTAAAAAGCAGTGTGAGCGCCTTAAAAAAATTCTTCCCCCCAAACTTTTTGTCGAGTTGAATCGGACCCAATGATCTTTTAAAAGTTTCTTTTTCCTTCGCTGGTAATTTTGTAATACTTTTTATTTTTTCCAAATCAACCAGCATAATCCCTTCTGGTGAATTTGAAACCATCCCTTGCTTTTCCAGAGATTGAAAAGCTTCCGCCCTTGCTTCGTCCAGCACTTTCTCATCTCGCCTTTCCATCGCAATTTTAGCCAGCAACTCTAATTGGGAAGATGAAAGACCATCCAGTTCTTCTAAAAAACCTGGTCTTAAAATTTCTTTTTCCGATTTGATTCTTTTTTTCTCCGGGCTAGGAATTGCCGACATGCTTGGATCTCCGAACATATAGTTTTGTTTTATATTATCTCAACTCTGCTTTCATCTTAGCAAATAAAAAAAGAAAGCTCAACGAGCTTTCTTCGCGCCCAAAACTAACAAGTTTAATTCCCCGCCAAAGACACATTTGGCATCATCTTATTGATCTTGTCCTCGTCATCACAGCGATATTTCTTACTCGGGGTGTAAAAATGCTTGTTCGGGCCATAACAGCCTTCGTTTTCATGATTAAGCACCGCGAGGAATGGCATCAGAAAGCCCATGTTTTGTTTGGTAAATTTGTGATACAGCCCGTCCAGCGTGCTCACACGTAAATCCTGATTCATCCGCGCAAACACGCCCATATCATCCCAGGTCAGCCCGCTCCAATCAAGGTGCAGCAGGACATTATTAGCTTTTGCACTATATTGCTTGTCCCACAAAAGCGCCCAACAACTAGAGAACTTACTCGAACAGGGTTGATTTTCCACAATCCCATTGCTGTCGATTCCCACTCCGCCTTCGATATAATCAAACAGACGCAGATATCTTTCATCGGTGATATCGTTGGTCTGCGCGCCAATGACAATTTGCAGATTTTTCTCTTTGGCATAGCTCCGCATATCATCGAGCACAATTTTCACTTGCGTTTCGTCAAAATTAGGATGCTCGTCTTGCAGTTCCATCTGGCCGAACATAAAACTTTGAATCCCGAGATCCATCGCCCGGTGTGTAATTGATTTCAGATACCGGCGATATTCCGGCTCATCAAGAGACGGGATGCAACTATTTTTTTCCCATTGGTTATAATTTCCATTGCGACACATTTTTTTGAACTCAAATTTATGATCCCACTCGGGATCCTCATAGTCTCTGCGCGTGGAAATCGCTTCAGCCAAAAACATTCCATAAACCACCGGCCGCTTGGTCACAGTATGCATAATTTCATTCGCCTTCTCAAAATTCGGCGGTCGTAGCCACGTTTCCAGCGCCCGATGCAGATAGACGCACTTCGAACGATCAAGCATATCCGCAATATCTCCCGTCTTGTCGCCATAACCGGAAAGAAATCCATCTACCACGCAACCATTTTTCTTGATCTGTTCCATCGAGAACACCCCGGGCACAAAATGCCAGACTTCTTTTTCCGGAGCTTCCAGCACGACCGCGACCTTATGCCTTTTGTGAAAAGTTACGTGATAATCATTCTCATCAAAAACAATTTTATTATTCTTATGCACCAGCCAAAGCACACCAGACGATAATATCAGCATCACAAGCACAACAAACCCAAAAGAAATCGGACGCTTCCAGACAGATATTTCTTCTCGTGGTTTGTATAAATTAAAGTCCATTTGATTTTCATTAAGCACCCCCTATTATACCTCAAAAATCAAAAAATCTCCAAAAGAGATCTTTTGATTTTTTCAGACTTATCGGAAAGACGTGCAATTTATCACATCGGCTTCCAATCTGTCGCTTGCATCAGGCTAAAACGATTGCCTTCGGTATCTTTGGCGCTAGCAAACCAACCCACGCCGGCCAGCTCTGATTTTTCCCTTGTGATCATACCACCATTGTCTTTGACCGCCTCCACGGCTTTGTCGATATCTTCGACTAAGATTGTGTCGTCAAAGGTGAAAAACCGCTCCTCCTCTTTTTTGGGTCGTGCGTATAGGCCACCGCCGATACCAGGCCCCGTTCCCGTGTCGAGCATCCAATAGTCCATTCCACCTTTTTCCTTGGTCATCGCTTGCGTGATTTTCCAACCAAAGGCTTTTTCATAGAACTTTTTCGCTCGCGCCACATCATCAGCCTGAACCTCAAAATGAATTACTCTGTTCATATCTTTTCGGGACTTACGCGTTTGCCAAAAGCAAGCTTTTCTATAGCCAGGGCTTACCTGAGAAAATCACACTAACTCTCGGTGGCTAAGACAGTCAAAAACAAACTCAAGGAAACCACGCGACTTAAAGATTGTTTTTGGCAAATGCGTAAGTCACAATTTATTTTTACTTATTATATAAATTATACGATTTTCGAGCGGATAAGGTTCTTTTTTTGGGAGACAAAAAAGCGCCCACATCGGGCGCTTCTCAATTACTGCTTTTAATTCAAAACTTTTTCTGCATAAAAATCCACGTCCCGTGCCCACTTGTTGGCCGCAGCTTGACCGCCCGTCGCCGAACAATCCGAACCGCATTTCCAAACTAACATATCTTTAGCTGATTCAGCATCATTACGCTCGATAATCTGCGCGATTCTTATGGAAACAGCATCCACTGCATCTTTTGGACTGTCAAAACAAGTATGCCCGCCACTGCCCATTCTTTCCCGCTCTGCCCGAAAACCCCAATAATTAAAACAATCCACTCCCGCTAACACCGGCTTTCTTTCGCCCCAATTACTTTCTTTTTTGGCGATACCGATAAGATATGCGGCAACTTTACGATCTTTTTGGGCGATATAGGGAATCATCATTTCGATCGGATGACCTTTGACAACCACTCGCAGGTCCTTTTTTAACCGCTCCCTTTCAATTTCTTGAGGACTTTTTTTGGGAACTTGAACTTCTTGGGTCAAAAACATTTCAGAATAATGTTGCTTAAATAAGACCACATAACCCGTAAAGGCAATTAGACAAATCAGGGTTAGGGTTTCTAATTGATATCTGGTCAATAATCCTGGATTGAAGCTTTTTTTGGCATTTTCAAAAAAATCAGTGATTTTTGACAAAACATCTCTAAAACAAGCGGTTTTTTCCGATTTAGCTTGTTTAATTGATTTGTTTTGTTTTTGTGTCGGTTTTGGCATATTTTTGTTTAATATAAAGCAAAAAGCGGGCTCACCCGCTTTCCAACTGCTATTATACTACTCATTCATTATACACCATTCTAAGGGAAAAAGCAAGCGCTAGTGCCCTACAACATTTTGCATTTTAATTTTTGAGCATTTTAATTAATGCAGTAAAAACTGCTTTATAAATAAAATTCTTTCAATTTAATGAACAACTACGATAATTCTTTTTCTAAATCATCCAAATCGCTATCTGTTATGCCCAATTGTTCCAAAATCCAGATATGTCTCTGATTTCCAGGATCATATTTTCCAACCATAAATCTTTTAACTTCCTCTGGCTTGTTTTTCACCACATTCCAAGTCCCTATATTTCCTTCCCTATAAACGATATCCCTTGTCAGACAAGCCCCACAAGAGCCACAGCTAGTTCCCCGGAAAGTTCTAACACAACGATTCCAGGCAGAGTTTTCAGCTTGTATTATTGCTTCTGATTCCTCTTTCTTAGAATTGATAAAATAATAATCTTTCAATATTTCATAAACTTTTCTAAAATCTCGTTTTTTACCATCCATTCCCATAGCCAGAGCAATAGCCAAATGCCCATCAAAACCAGCGAACTCGTTTGCTCCTAAAATTTTTTGCTCTTCATAGGTAGCAATACCCTCTTCACCTTTCAAATACCTATCTAGCCCTAGTCCTAAAAGCTTTAGTTTAGTTTTTTCTCCTTTTTCTCTCCGCAAAACATGCGTTCCAATTTCATGCTCAATTAGTGCCCTTAATTTATTTTCTTTCATTTTTCGGCTTGATGGAATATTAACATTTTTATTTTCCTGACTCACACTTACGGCAGTGCCTTTTTCCGTGACTACCACATTCCAACCAGTCAATTTATATTTTTCCAAAGCTTGTTCAAAAGCGTATTTTATTTCTTCAGCATTATATTCAGTATTAGTGAATTCTTTGGATTCCGAGCTTTCTTTTATAAAATCCTTTAAATCAGTTATTTTGGGTTTTTCTATTGAAAGTGGATCTGATAATTCATTGGACAATCTTTTTGCCGCTTCACGGACACCTTCCCTTGTATCATTTATTTTACCATCAATAACCTTTTTTATCTGACTAATCGTATATGCAAATATTTCTTGCTCGGGCTTTCCGTAGATAAATTTAGAATAACGAAAAAATCTCCTATCGTTTCCGCTTTTTGTTTCCCCGAGCATTCTCAACTCTGCAATTTTTTCGTTTATTTTCCAACGGTATATTTGTTTGATCGTTTCATTTGTTTCTTGTTCTAAAATATCTCTTTTAAGTTGAAGCAAGTCTTGTCCTCTTCGAGATATATCCAATTTTTCCAAATCGGGATAATCAAGTGTGGGATTTTCGCACTTTCCTTGAATAAAATCGTTTTTCGACTTTTCCCTGACTGACTTTTCTCCGCCAAGATATTCATAATCAGCGAAAGAACCGCAAGCGCTAAATCTTTCATACCATTTATCATCCAGTGTTTCTTTTTTTTCAACGGATATTGCTGAATTAAATTCAAATGACATAAGTTTTATTCTTTATTTACATCTAAATTATACCACAATGAGAACTTAGGCATATTAACCGACCGGAACAACTACCGCGGCGCTATCATTTCTGGGGCTATTAATTAGTGTAGATATTTGATACATTTGCATATCTTCTACTGGATAAGGAATGAGCATTTGTTTAGCATCATCCAGCTTTAATTCAGGATTAAGCCACGCTCGTTCTTCTTGCCTAGTGAGAATCACGGGCATCCGGTCGTGGATCCGAGAAACTAGGCTATTCGCTTCGGTCGTTATGATTGAGAAGGACCGGATCATTCGATCTGATGGATCGCGCCAATAGTCATAGATACCAGCAAAAGCAAAAGGCTCTCCCTCTTTTAGCATTATGAGATATGGGATATGACTGTTGGATTTTTTATCCCACTCATAAAATCCATCTGCCAACACAAAACAGCGCCTAAGTTTGAAAGACTCCTTGAATGAAGGCTTTTCCGTGATTGTTTCTGCTCGAGCGTTGATCAGCTTTTGCCCAATCTTAGTATCTTTGGCCCAGTGCGGAATCAAACCCCATTGAAAAAGTTCCGCTTCGTGTGGTTTTTCCTGCGAAACAACTAACATCTTTTGACTAGGAGCGGCATTATAGCGTGGATTATAAATTCCCTCCGGAATGGTTAGCGCAAATCTTTCCTCCAAATCTTTCCAAGGAGTGCTGATTGAAAATCTTCCACACATATATTTAGGCTCTGTTAGATGATTAGGGACACCCTACTTGACGAGTGTACATTTGTACACGTATAATAAAGCTAGACATCAAATAATACAGCCCTATGAAAAACTACCAACAAAAGCTACTCTCATTCTACAAAAAATATCGCCGGATGCCAAGCTATCGAGAAATAATGGGACTTTGCAAGTTCAAATCAATCAACTCGGTTACCCGCCTGGTGAAAAAAATGATCGAAGCTGAGCTGATTTCAAAAGATGAGAAAGGCAGATTACTGCCCAAAAAACTGTTCGGCGAAACCAAAATTTTGGGTTCAATCACCGCTGGCTTTCCTTCTCCGGCGGAAGAAGAACTGGTTGATACGATAACGATCGATGAATTTCTGATTTCCAACAAAGAAGCCACCTATATGTTAAACGTCAGCGGTGACTCGATGATTGATGCGGGCATCCGCTCGGGTGATATTGTCTTAGTCGAAAGGGGCAAAGCATCCAAAGATGGCGACATTGTCATCGCGGAAGTAGACGGAAAATGGACGATGAAATTTTTGGAAAAGCTCAATGGCAAAACAATTCTGATGCCAGCAAACAAGAAATACAAACCGATCATTCCAAAAGAAGAACTGATCATTTCTGCGGTAGTAATTTCCGTCATCAGAAAATACCACTAAACTGATGCCAAACGAAACCTTGAGCATCAATTCTTTCAACCGAGCTATCATCCATATCGACGGAGATGCTTTTTTTGCCTCCTGTGAGCAATCGCGCGATCCCGCACTAAAAGGCAAACCAGTGATAACAGGCCGAGAACGCGGAATTGCCGCATCCTTAAGCTATGAAGCCAAAGCGCGTGGCGTCAGACGAGGGATGCGAATTTTTGAGATCAAAAAAATCTGTCCCGAAGCGATTATCCTTCCGTCTGATTATGAAACCTACAGCCTGCTTTCTAAGCGTTTTTTTGAGATTGTCCGGCGCTACACGAGTGAAGTTGAGGAATATAGTATCGACGAATGTTTTGCCGACATCACTGGATTGCGTCGACCCTTGCGCATGTCTTACCCGAAAATTGCCGAAAAAATCAAGCAGGATCTGGACCGAGAATTAGGCTTTACTTTTTCAGTCGGACTAGGACCGAACAAAACCATCGCCAAAATCGGTTCCAAATGGAAAAAACCCTCAGGACTGACCGTCATTCCTGGCTATCAAATCCACGAATTTCTCGCTCAAAAAGAAACAGAAGATGTTTGGGGCATCGGACCACAGACCGGTGCTTACCTGAAAAATGAGAGAATAAATACCGCTTTGGAATTTGCTCATAAAGACGAAGAGTGGGTCAGGCGCAAATTCACCAAACCGACGATTGAAACCTGGCAAGAACTTAATGGCAAATTTATTCTGCCTCTGGATGTGACTGGCCGAACAACCTATACTTCAGTCCAAAAAGTGAGAACTTTTACTCCGCCTTCCAATGATCGCGATTTTATTTTTTCCCAGTTAGCGAAAAATATTGAAAATGCTTGCATCAAATTACGCCGCTATAATCTTCGCGCTCGCAATGCGACTTTTTTCTTGAAGCTCCAATCCTTCCGCTATGCCGGAATGGAAATTCAATTTTCCCGCCCGACGGCCATTCCCAGCGAAATCATCAACGTTGTGGAAAAATATTTTGATCAGATATTTGATCAAAGCCTTTCATATCGCGCGACCGGCATCGCCTTTTTCAAACTCGAGGAAGATGTCACAAAACAGCTCGATCTGTTCTGCGAAGTCCTGCGTGCTAAGGGCTTGAAAAAGCTCTACCATAGCATCGACGAGATCAATGATAAATTTGGAAAACACACGGTCCACCTCGGGGTAAGCTCTCTAGCCAACTCTGCATTGCAACACGAGAAAGAACGGGGCGATGCGCCTCTGCGAAAAACACTCCAGATCAAAGGAGAAAATAAAAGACAACGTATAGGCATCCCGATGTTTATCGGAGCCGTAACATAAACAAAAAACTCTCCACAACGGAGAGTTTTTTGTTTATTGAGCGGGGAAGTGCAAGCGATTTGGACTGGATTTAAAGAGAAGTGCATTGATTAGAATCTCTACTAGTGAATTTGTTTAGAAATTTGAATTGGAGTAGAATCAAAAATTAATTTAGGATTGGCGGTATTTTAAAATATTTCTTCCCTACTGTTTTGCTGAATGAAATGTAACAGCAGTATATTTAATTTTTTCTAAATATCTTAATCTTTTAATGATATAAACCCCCATTATCAATCCGAACACAAACGCAAAAGGAGAACATAAAAAATACATCATCCCAGACATATCGCCAGTAGAACCGTCACTAATAAGACGAGGGAACTCAAGATTAATTATCATTATGAAAAACATTAGCAGAATCATGCCCTTAATAATTGTGAACTCATTTTTTATTTGATATTTATAAACTGAATAGCAAAATAAAAAAACAGCCAAGGGGAGAGTTAAGGTGAACCCTCCCAAACCAATTACAACTCTAGAATTCATTTCGCCTAACATTATCATGGTAATTATCGGAATAGATATCCCTAAAATAAAAGCTAGGGCAGTTGGCTTTAAAATTATTTCCTTTTTTTCATTCTGCATTTCGCTCTCTGATTTTACTTCTAGTTCTTTTTTTTGCGGACATTTTCCTTCAATAATTTTTTGTCTCCAAATAAGATACATTGGAAAGGCAAGTATCCATAAAAAACAAATAATTAGTGCTATCCAAAAGGGTTTATTAGTCCCTATGCCACAAGCCTCATATTTTTCGGAATTAATTCTATTTGCATCAATATAAGCCCATATTGCACTTGAAAGTACAACTGCAAAAATTAATATATATACTATACTTGTTTGCCAAAACTCCATATTTTTTTATTATGATTAAATTACATTTCAATATTACCACAAAAAATCTGAGCTGTCTTTATGGGTATAAAAAATAGCCCCCTAAATAGGGACTATTTTTATCTGAGCTACTTAGTTAATGCGGTTAGAACTGGATTTATGGAGAGAAGTGCTGGTTTTAACCTCTAATCTGCTTAACTGCACCGTCTACTGCCTCTTTTCCATATTTTTGTTTTAGGCTCTGCATTCTATCCATATAATCCCTCAATTCATTTAGGGATTTTTTTGCGTCTTTTCTGGGTATGCTTTGTTTTAAAGCTCTGAACTTCTGTATATGGCAATCTTTTAATAGGCTACCACTACCGCAAAAGCATTTTTTAGCTCTCGGGACAACCTTGCTATCAAAAAGGACTAGAAATCTAAACACCGATTCTTCATCGTTTACACCCAGTTCTTCTTTATAAAATTGAATTAATCCAAAAGTACCATGATCCAATCCTCCCAGGCTTGATTTGCCTCCATTTAAATCATAATCTATTTGCCAAAGAAAAAAGTTCTTAATTGGCCCTTCTATAAAATCAACTATGCTTGATCCTTTTGGGAAATACTTGTATTTAGCATCTCTGAAAAACAGACATGCGGTGTTATCTATCGCATTGAAGTGCCTATCTGCAACTTTATTAAACTTATCCCCAGTTTCTCTTAAGATCGGAGCTGAATTTGGATAATCGTCTGGGATTATGATTTCTATTTTATAGCGTCCCAGCTCTTTACCCTCCAGACTCTTAATAAATAAAGTGCCTCGAATATAAACAACTGCGTTCTCTATGCTAGTGTTTAGGGTAGCATATTTTAAATCAATAAGAATTTTAAGTTCATCAAGTAGCGTCGGATTTTCTAAAAACCAAGGTTTCATAGGACACACCAAGGATTAATTGGAACAGAATTAGATTGTCTCGCCTCGTTGATTGCTCGTTTTTTTTCCTCATCATCAGCCTCCTCAACTTCTCCAAAAATATCCTTCCACCTTTCATTCTCAATTGAAATCAAAATCTTTTCTGCTAAAGATTTCAAGCCAGCCTTAACACCTTCACTTAGTATCCCAGAGAGATCATTGCCAGATGGGTTTGCGGGATCTTCAAGTGCTATATTGTCGATTTTTTCTATAACTTCAGTTAAAAAACTTTCAAAGCATACATCTAAACCATTGCTATCTGTCGTATCCTCCAGAAGCTTTATCACCAACAATTCTATAATAAACGTTTTGGCGTCTAGTTGATTCAATTCCTTCCAAAGCTTTACAAGGCGAATTGTGTCAATTAATTTGCTCCCAGTAATATGATTTACATGCTTTTCAAGATTGGTTTTCAATCTATCTTTTTCACCTTCCGCTTGAAAAATATAGACATCACCCTTATCGCCATCAACAAATCTCCCAGGAATAACATCAATATGAAAATCAACCCTATTTTCAGAATCCTTACTTTGCAGTCTTAAAGCTGATCTTTTTGGGTAAACATGATATTCGGACGCAAGGGCCTGCTGAACATTTGAAAATATTTCTTCTAGTGTCGCACCGCCAGAATCATCCCCATTATTAAAATAACAAGTCATATCAAGATCATAACTTTCCCTTATCATTGTGCCTTTCTTGTAAGAGCCAGCATATTGAATTGATATTGGAACATCCTCAAAATGGGTTCTTAGAAGATTCTCAACCTTATCCCGCTCTGAACGAAGAGCCTTAATTTCCTCGCTTTTTTCATCTAATGTTTGAAGTTTTAAAACTTTTTCTAGGTATTCTTGTGTTTTCATGTTATTTTAATTAATTTTTAAAGCATATTTAAATTGGGCACCATTTGTTGGGTTATAAATCTTGAATGAAGTATCTGCCTTTCGATTCAACGCTCTGCCACAAACAACCGCGATTGGCGCTGGTATGGCAGAAAATAAATGAATTTCTTTGAGTTTTGGATGCCCATTTCTAATTTCACTTAATGTTTTGGAATATATGTGGCCAAATCTGTCTAGATCATCTTTTGATTTCAAAAAATAAAAATTTGGTTCTTGGTTATCAAGTGTAATTTCATAAACATAAAAACCCCCGTCAATCTTTTTTGGCAGATGAGCTTGATGTATTTTACCGCTTAAAGAAAGCACTAAAGCTACTTTGCTTTTGTCCTTTCCATTGATAATATTCAACTTATAACCGACCTTGCCAACGCCATCATTCCATTTCCAGCTTTCACTGTCTCGATGACGCTGAAAAAGCTGAGTCTTTATTTTGTTTTCCAATTTTGACCCCAAATATACCAGCAATGGGATTGGACCAATTGCAAAAACTGAAACATGCTCCAAGCCATCTCTTTTTAATTGCTCATAAAATTTCTCAGTCATTATATTAATATCCTTACATTTTGATTTCCAATAAAGCTGAGTGTTTTCAGAAGGAACATTGGAAAAATCAATCATGTTGGGCTTTTCTTGATATTGATATCGGCTTTCAGCCATTAAAGCTTCCGTGATTTCATCTTCAGACACACAGATTGCTTCATTTTCAATGCTTACGCTCATACCCAGAGCTTTAGTCTTGTTAGTGTTTTTAAATCCAGATACTAATTTTATGCGGTCTTCGTGCTCTTTCTTTTGTTTTCGCAAAATCTCTACAGTATAAAAGGGTAAATTTTTCATTTTATCAATTTTTGTATGACATGATGGGCATAATAACATCAAATTATCAACGTCGTTGATATTATCTGGTCGTAATTTTTTGTTTCCTCTTGGGCCATCTTCCTTAAACGCATAAATGTGAGCAAACTCGCCCCATTTGATATTTTTTTTCGTTATTTTATCTGAAAAAAGATAGTCATTACAGCCGAAAAACTCACAGCGTCCGCCTGATTTGACAGCAAGAAGCAGTTTAGTTTCATTGTTTATTGAACGCGTTGTCTCTGTAATAGCGTTGATTTTATTTTTATCTCCTAGTTTTTTTGTCATATTTACACAGAACTTAAAAATGTGTTATATTGGGAGTATAGAACAAATACCCGAACAGGTCAAGATGTTCTTGTGCACATCTTATTCACATGATATAATAAAAATATGAAAACACTACATTCTACACAAAAAAAGCTACTCGAACTACTTAAAGAGCACTTCGATGACCCCCTAACAATTAGAGAGCTACAAGAAAAACTCGATGTATCCTCTACAAGCTTAGTCCATCACCACATATTACAACTCGAAAAAAATGGATTTCTAAAAAGAAATCCTAATAATCCACAAGATTATGAAATAATTGCTGATTCACCCGATAAAAAAATTATCTTCTTAAACCTTTACGGACTCGCCCACTGTGGTCCAGGAGAAAGCATACTTGATGGAAGCCCTGTTGATAGAATACCTCTCTCAAGAAAATTAGTTTCTTCCGCAGATTCATTTTTAGTAAAAGCAAAGGGAGATTCAATGTATCCAAAAATAAATAACGGTGATCTAGTTATTACAAAAAAGACCAATAATTTTGATAATGGCGACATTGTTGTTTGCGTAAACAATGGTGGAGCATTAATTAAAAAAATCAGAAAAGAAAAAGATCACATTTGGCTATTTTCAATAAATGAAAAGTTTGAACCATTCTTAGCAACAGAAGATTTTAAGGTTGAAGGTTTAGTAAAAGGAGTGATTTCCTATAATCTAGAATAATCAAGAATTTAAATATGAAAAAAAATAAAAGAAAATCAATATCACTATTTACTGGAGCTGGCGGAATGGATGTTGGCTTTTCGCGTGCTGGTTTTAATGTTGTATGGGCAAATGAGATAGATTCAGATGCTTGTAACACATACTCTGCAAATCATACCGGCATTATAGAATGCGGGGATATTAGAAATTACATAGATCAACTTTCAGATTTTAAAAACATTGATCTTGTATTTGGTGGCCCTCCATGTCAGGGGTTTTCTGTCGCAGGCAAAATGGATCCAAATGATGAAAGGAGCAAGCTAATTTTCAGTTTTATGGATGTTATTGAAAAAGTTAATCCAAAAGCATTTGTCCTAGAAAATGTTAAAGCACTCGCAGTCCTAGATAAATGGCAACCAGTTCGAAACATGTTATTTAAGAGAGCATGGGATTTAGGTTATGATGCCGAGTTAGTATTACTCAATGCGACACATTTCGGAGTACCACAAAAAAGAGAAAGGATGTTTTTTGTTGGCATTAAAAAAGAAAATTCAAAAAAAGAATCCAAAAGGTTTGTTGAATATCTCGAAAAATATAAACGGAGCGCGCCTAGGGTAATAGACATATTAAAGGGACTAGGGCCAATGGGGACATCTGTTAATCCAAAAACATGTAATGCGAAAATAACTCTTGCTCGTGACCCCATAATGAGAAGGTCGCCATATGCCGGGATGCTTTTTAACGGAGCTGGGAGACCTATTGATATAATGGGACACTCAAACACCCTTCCTGCTTCAATGGGAGGAAACAGGACACCTATAATTGATGAAGATCACGCTTTTAATGATGGGAAGAATTGGATTGAAAAGTACCATAAATTATTATCTAGCGGAAAAAAGACAAACGACATTTGTGTTCCGAATCACTTGAGAAGAATTACAACAAAAGAAGCGGCATTGATTCAAACATTCCCCAACGATTATAAATTTTTCGGAAAGGATAATTCAATATACCATCAAATAGGAAATGCTGTTCCATGTGATTTAGCTCATGCTGTTGCATCGGCCTTAAGTGATTCAATGGAAGATTTTAACCTATAACAAATTTTCAGTGTGCCATTGTTTGAAAAACTTCTTTACTTTTTCTGAAGTATTTGTTTCATTTACATAATCAACTAATTTGCTATAAAATAATCTCCTACTTTTTGGAGTTAAAAATAATAGCGAAGATTGGATGAAGTCATAGATATTTATGAAATAGTAAGCTAATTCTTTATATTGAGTAGTCGCCATAATGTACGAATTGCTTGCAGTGGTTAATGTTTCTGGAATATCTTTCGGTCTACATATAACAAAAACATCCTTTATATTTTTATCATATACCATTACGGATTCATGGGATTCTATTAATCTGTCATCTGTGAAACCCTTAGTCGTCACTTCATAAATAAGTTCAGAATCGCCAGTTATTTTTTCAACTATATCGCCAGGCTTTTTGCTAGTAGTATTTGTGGCTGATACACTATCTAAGTGTCCGATAACTTCAACGGCACATTTTCTGTCTTGATTTTTTACTTCCATAAGTAAGCCTGAAATCATCTGCGGGATTGCGCCACCATCAGGAACAGAATTAACGAGATCAATGCACAATTTAGAAATAAAAATTGGGTTTTCTTTTGGTTCCAATTTTATTTCCATTTCCTTAATTCTTTTTGCCTCTTGTTTGTATCGCGCAACATATGCTAAAGCAAACTTTCCCAATTCTGCGTATGGCACGGCTTCAATTTTTTTAACCAACCCGACAACAGTCATCGCAATTTTTTCTTCATGCTTGTTTGCTGCCCAGTCCTTATTAATTTTCTCTGTGTTCTTTGCAACATTCAATGGTCCTGATTTTCTATGAGGTACTCCATACTCTCTTAATGCTTTCCTGATTGGTTTTTCAAAAATCGATCTTGGATTACAAGAATAGAAATTTTTTGATGCTTTAAATTTTGGATCAAAAAGTCTTGCGAGTATTATTGTCAGTACGATTTCCCTGTGCCCCCATATTGAAGTATTGAACAAAATTTCCACTTCTTCAATGCTGAATGGTGGCAAAAAATTGTATTTTCCAGTTCGCTCAAGAAAATCCGTCAATATTTTGTAAATAACGGCATTTCTTTTGTTTACATCAGACATAAATTTAGACCTTAAAAAATAAACTATATATTGAGTCTATTCAAAAAAGTCTTAGTTGTCGAGTCTTATAAAAAACAGAAGGAATGTTTCGCCTAAGACATTTTTGCTTGTGCTTCGAAGTCCATTACCATCCCCAGGAGATATTTTGGCTTATTTATCATACATTTCTACTGTTTTGGCTAATTTGAGCGACCAGGAGTATTATGGCACTCCGAGGGACAACAAAAAGACCCTCCTTGAAGTCAAGAGGGTCAAATATACCGTTAAGGACACCTTTTCAATTTATTTGAGCAAACACGAATGAATGTTTTGTTTTAAACCTTTTTTGTTTTAGGACATTGCCACAATCCCGTTCTTTTCTGCAATCTCCGGTGCAATAGTGATCGTCAGCCCTTCACCATCCTCACCAGTGACTTCATTTAAACGAGGAAGAATTGAGCCCGCCAACTTAATCAGAACGGCTCGATACAATTCAAATTCTTCTACCGACCTTTCGCAGTCTGGAATTTCTAATAATTGTTTGATTTTCTTTAATACCAAAGTCCTCACTTCAGCTGCGAGTTTTCGATCGTTCAGTGATTTTCCACCCAAATTCCCGAATGCGTTTTGATTTCCTAAATTTTGACCTTGTATTCCAGGCATAAGTTCGATTTACATAGTCTTATTGTAAAGTGCTTTTATAATTTCGTACACGCCTAAAATATTTAAGCAAACACAAATAAAGGTTTCATTTGAAACCTTTCGTCTTTCAAGCCACGATTTCATCCTAAGCGAATATTTTGACTCTCGGCCATATATCTGCACTCTTTTTGACCTTTTGTGCTCCTAGGGATGTTCTAGGGGTTCGAGGAATAGAAAAAGACCCTTTGTCGGGTCCAGCCTTTCTAACTAATTCATTTTTTGCATTGTTCATGATAAAATGGCTCTGATTTTACAAAATTCAACGCTTTTTCGTGATAATCCTTTCCTTTGAGTTTTGGAATGATAATGTATAAATCCACAATTTGAGTAGCTTCGGTAGAATTTCCAACCGCTGCTCTCGTAACTAACGAATTTATTTCCTCCTTATTCATGGCAGAAATTATATTATTTTGCATAGTAAACGCTCGAGCTTCGAGATCGAAGCAGTCTCGTCCAGCTCCCGAGTAATTCCCATAAACAAAATCAACGGCATGCTGTATTTCGTGGGATAATAAAATTGCAGTCAACAGATCATCTTTCGTACTATACTTCGGCGATATCTTTATGGTGTAATCACCTAAAGATTGCGAAGGTAGAAATATGAAATATCCCTCGGCTTCGTTCATTTCTTGGACAGAATCGGCATACTGAATGTTAAGACAGTTTGAAATTTTCTTTATATCTTCGGCGTTATTTTTTGCCGAAGCACTGCCCGATTGTTCAAGTCGTTGAACTATCAAGCTGATTGACCGTTTAAATTCTTCTGGAATATCATATCCACTGTCCCTAAGACACATCACTGGCTTTAAAATATGGCTCCAACCATTATCAAACCAATTATCGTTTTCATAGACAAAGTCTGAATATACCTTGGATTCGCTTCGATCGTCGCAGCTCTCATTGAAACAGTAAGCGATTGTATTGTCTACGTATCCAGTATTGCCCTTAATTACCACATCATTGATTTCCCATTTCTTATAAAGCACTTCTTTATTTCCAACAATAGTATTTTTTGGCGGCTCTATGAACATGCCTCTCTTGACTTTCTTTTTTGATTCCGCCGATAAGTAGCTGTCGTATATTTTTTCATATTCTTTTTTAGTTTCAAGTTCAGTCATTTTTTGAAACCTTTGTTTCAGACGTTCGGGATTGTTTTTTTGAATAACAGTGGGCAAAACTGACGGTTTGTCCTTACTGATATTAGTTATGCTCGTTATCGCAATTGCGACTAAAAAGATGACTAGAAAAATGATTCCGATTTTATTTGAGAATTCTTTAATTGTGTTTTTGATTTTCATTTTGGTTGAGGCTGTTTAATAGTAGTTTATAAAGTAAGCCGTAAATACAAAAAGGTACAATCCTACCCTAGGGCACATTGACTAAGACATTTTTGCGCCTTGTCGTTTAAATACGGGAAGCTGTATCCTCCGCTTATTTTCCACGAGTCGCTATTTTCAATTCCGCTGATGAAGCTATTTAGCATTTCGTCATGAGCATAGACATACCATGTGCCACTTTTTTTATCATAAAAACAAACAAAAATATCTTTGCCTAGATATTTTTTTTCAAAAGTCAGTCGACTTTTCAGTTGGATTTTCAAATACTTTGATCCATTGAAACTGATCGCGAGAAAATCAGCGCCCATCCAGTCGTCTGAAAGTTTGATAGTTGTATACCCGTAATCAGCAAAAACGGCCGAAGCTTTTTGAAAGTTGTATATTTCTTTCTGTCTTGCGTTTAGTTTTGGATATTCAACTTTTTCGCTAAACATAAAAGCGACCTAAATCAATTAGATCGCCGAGAAGTTCCGCTTGAGTGGACGACCCGACGGATACCACAAGTCAAGAAACACCGAGGTGTCCTATCATGTGCATCGAGCCGCCCGCTAAAGGGCGTGATAGGACAAAAACCTCAGAGGTTTGCCTCAGTATTTATTAACTTGTGGTATCACATATAAAATACAACAAAATAAGGCAAAATGCAACTTGATTTTTGTCTCATCTAATGGGAAAATATACTTATTATGAAAACGAAAGACAACCCAGAAAATAAATACATTGAACAAATACTAAACCTGGCGGATAGAGTTGATTTTATGGACGAAATCCACTTGTTCAGAAAGAAACTGGGCATTCCTAAAAATGGATTTAAAACACAAAAAAACGAGAGAGGTTTTTTAGTAAAAAATAATTTACAGTCACACATAGACCCAAAAAGTAAATCTGAGATAGAAAGATTAAAAAAGTTACACAAGAACAATCCAGATTTACTAGCCATGATTCTTTCTTGGAACAACCTATACAGCAATGACTTTTCCGAAAAACTTTTAGACAAATTTCAAATTCCACGGAGAGCATCGACCCATCTTCATTCATTTATCTTATTCGGTAAAAACAAACCGCTATATGAATTGGCAGATTCATTGGCAACAGGGTATGGCTGTCAGGTGAATACTGCTTTCTTTTGGCCTGGATTTGAATACGATATTGAAGGTTTTCTTTATAACAAAAAAGATCTCTCGGCCTTGATTTTTGTCTATCCAGAAGCAACCAAGGCTGATCTGAAAAAAATGATTGACGACAATTGGACAGATATAAAACGCTCTCAACTTGAAACAGCCAGAAAAAATAATTTACCCTTACCAGCCATCCATTCTAAAATTTTTCGTGACAAGCAAGATAAAATAATTGAATTGCATAAAAAAGGACTGACCTCTTATAGGGTAGCTGATGAATTAGGACTAAGCCAAGAAGGAAGTTTCGCATACGTTCGAAAAGTTATTAGCCGAAAGAAAGAAGTATCGCAACCGAGAGCAATGACCAAGGATGAGGTTCTTTCTGCAATGAAAAAGCTAGATAGGCCAAACGATTAGTAATATACTATGCAACCCAACGAAGTGTGACATTTAGGATTGACCCATAATGTCACGCCGTTAAATTTAATTTTGATTTACAATCCTTACCATAATACGGTAAGGATTTTTTAATTTTTAAAAGCATGAAAACAATGTCTAAGAGCCAATCTAATCAAGACTACATTGACAGTGATGAATTTTTTTATCACTCACTCGAGCTAGAAAATCACTGGAAAAGATCGCTACCAAAGCTTAATGACAAGGAGCTGGTCGAGGCTTTTTGCCCAAGCAAAGAAATGCTTTCTGAAAACATTTCGAAATGGAAAAAGGAATATGAAAGGTTAAAAACAGAAATTAAAAAAGATTTAGTCGGCATTCCAGAAAAAGATCAGTGGCTTTACGATGTTCTATTTGAAAAACTTAGAATCCCAGAGTTGCTCAAAATAGAAAACCGTATTTTTCAACTCAAAAGACAACTTGCGATCGTAGAAGGTCCGACAAAAAAATTATTCACTCGATATGAAAATTTTCAAGAGATGATCGCAATCGCTAAGTCGAGATCAGTCATTGAACTCGCCAGAGATAAGCTGGAACTTAAATCATCGGGTAAAAATTTCGTCGCACTATGTCCGTTTCACAACGAAAAAACACCCTCACTTTATTTCTACGCCGAAACCAATACTTTTTATTGCTTCGGATGTCACGAAAAGGGCGATGTAATTAAATTTTATATGCTTCTTCATGGAGTTGATTTCAAAAACGCCATAAAGTCGCTCCAATAATATGGAAACACAATCAGAGAAAAAGCTCGAAGAACTTAAAAAAGAAATCGAGGAAGAAAAAAACAACGAACATTCTACCATCGAAATTACTCTTCCAAACGGAGAAATGGTTACTGTACAGCCGCCAGAGAAACTACAAGAAAATAAAATCGAAAGCATGGGAGAAAAAATTCTCCATCCATCACTAGATATAAGAGATAATTTTTTGGTCTTAGGATTTCGCTACCGAGCTTCGGTAGAGGAAGAAAAAAATGTCTTCTTGATAATGAGAGACAGGGCTATCATGCTTACCGACAAAGACATAATCGTGATTAAAAATGATGAGGATGAGAACGACACAACGGAGACATACTTTCTGGAACTACAAAAGCGAAAATTGATGTGGATTGAAGATCGCTGGAGTATGGACGCTTTACAAAAATTTGTTGAGAATTTTACAATCGCCAATAACACCATTCCCAATCCGAAAGAGATGGCGAATAAAATTACGGGATTGGCCAAAAAATACATTGAGCTGGAAAAAGAAATTGATTATCACCTTTTATCGGCTTGGATAGCTGGAACTTACTTTTTCCCAATCTTTTACGCATATCCTTTTCTCAACATCAAAGCTCCCAAAGGATCGGGCAAAAGCCAATGTCTTAACTTCTTAAGACAAGTTTGCTTCAACGCCTTAAAATCACGCCCAACGATGGCGGCCTTAGGTGATACAGTTGATGCTTTAAGAGGTACATATCTAATCGATCAAGCAGATTCCATAAACCCCAAGGATAACAGCGGACTTTTAGATTTACTGGCTGATTCGTACAAAAAAGGTGGTGGCAAAAGAAGGATCATGAATGTCAATAAAGGTCGCAGAGAAATCTTAGAATTTGAAACCTATTCACCAAAAGTTTTTGCATCCATAAAAGAACTCCCAGAAGACTTAAGAGATAGATGTTTAGTTATTCCACTTATCAGAAGTCAGAAGAATTTTCACGATCCCGATGACGACAACGAGAACTGGCGAGAAATACGAGGGATGATTTATAAATTCTTGGTTAATAATTACGGCGAAGTTGGCTCACTTTATACTGTTGGCAAATCAGAAAGCCGTGAGAATAATGACATCGTCGGGCGCAAACTGGAGCTTTGGCTTCCAATAGAAACAATTTTTAAACTATTTGGCTGGGCAGATGAAATTGAAGGAGCAAAAGAACGCTTTCTTGCGTGGTACGGATTCGCCGAATATGAACCATCTGAAATTGAAGAAGCTGTCGCCATTGCCGTTATTGAACAATTCGAAGGAAAAGACATGATCGAACTTAGTCCGAAAGAAATTGCTCAATACATCGATTACACAAGTGATGTAAAAATTTTCAGTGACGCAAAAAACGACAAACACAAGGCAAATATGGTCGGACGTGCGATCAAAAACTTCAATCTCTCATCTGAAAAGAGACATACAAAAAACGGAAACCGCTACTTGTTTGAAAAAAGCAAGGTAGAGACCATATACGCCAGCTATTTTAGCAAAAGTATTACACCTCCTACACCGGAGCAACAAAGTGTTTCAGAAGGCACTCTTTTTTAGGTGTAAGACACTAAACATGATGTTGTTTGGTGTAAAAGCGATCATTCACCCGATGTATCTCAATAGAAAGTCATACACCCATAGAATGTTTTGTCTAAAGGCAAAATCGCTATCGGTGTAATGGGTGTAAGAAAAAATCTAAATTATAACAATCAAAATGATAACCGAATCAGACGCTAAAAAATTTCAAATACTCTACGAGAAAGAAACGGGCGAAAAAATTTCACTTAAAGAGGCTTTTGAAATTTCAGAAAACTTAGTCGAGCTGGTTCGGTCGGTGTACAAGCCGATAAAAAAGCGTTCTGATATGTGTACAAAGAATAAGAGCGCTATATAATCGATTTTAGGTGCGTGTTAAATTTTGTATTACACCATGGAAAGCAAGCCAAAATATCTGATGTATCTCCGAAAGTCGACTGACTCAGAAGATCGCCAGATCCAATCAATCGAAGATCAAAAAAAGGAACTTGGCAGAATTGCCAAGCAACTTAATCTTGAAATTAAAGGCGTTTTTCAAGAAAATCAATCCGCTAAAAAACCAGGTCGCCCAGAGTTCAATAAATTGATGACTGAAATAAAAAAGGGCAAAGCAAGTGGAATACTTTGTTGGAAAATAAATCGTCTTGCAAGAAATCCGGTTGACGGAGGCGAAATTCAATGGTTGCTTCAACAAGGAATAATCCAATCAATCCAAACTCCTGGGCGAGAATATCGGAGTGCTGATAATGTGATGATGATGGCCGTCGAACTCGGAATGGCAAGTCAATATATTATCGATCTTGGACGAGATGTTAAACGAGGCATGCTTTCCAAGGCAGAGAAGGGATGGCGACCTGGGCGAGCACCGATTGGATATTTGAATGATAGAGGTGGAGATCAAGGGAGTAAAGTTATACATGTTGATGATCAGAAATTTCCTATCGTTCGCAAAATGTGGGATTTGATGTTAACGGGAGAATATTCGGTTTCTAAAATAGTTGACATTGCCAACAATGAATGGGGGCTTAGAAGAACGACCAAAAAGGGAGATTTTAAACTCCATGAAACGCATGGATACAAAATTTTCATCAATCCTTTCTACTGCGGTCAATATGATTTTTTGGGAAAAACGTACCAAGGAAAACATACTCCCATGGTACGATCTGATGAATTTGACCATGTCCAAAGACTACTGGGGATTAAAACGAAACCACAAAATAGGCATAAGGATCTGCCCTATCGTGGCACTATCCGCTGTGGTGAATGTGGCTGTCACATCACCACAGAGATCAAGACTAAAAGAATAAAATCCACGGGTAACATAAAAAGTTTTCTTTATCACCGTTGCACTCGGAAGAAATTAGACACGCATTGCAACCAAAAGCCCATCTCTTTTGACAAAATCAATGACCAGATCATCAAAAAATTGGAAAGTGTGGCTTTGCCAGAAAGCTTTTTAGGTTTTGCGTTAAAGGTACTAAGTCGAGATAATGAATTTGAAGTCAACAACAGAAATATTATGATTGAAAATCAGCAGAAGACGCTTAAGAGTTGCCAGAATAGAATTGATAACCTATTGCAAGTCTTCATCTCGCCTTCCAACGGAGATAAAGAACTCCTAAGCGAAGAAGAGTTTAAGACGCAAAAACTATCCCTTTTAAAAGAAAAGTCTGAAATTGAACAGACTTTGGACAATTTAAGTCAACGAGCCGACGAATGGTTAGAACTGACGGAAAAAACTTTCAAATTCGCAGTGTATGCAAAAGAGAATTTTAACGCTGGAGACTATAAAACCAAGACTACAATACTGCGATCGCTAGGTTCAAGCTTTATCCTTAAAGACGGAATCCTTGATATTACTTTGAGAAAACAGTACCAAATCATTGAAAAAGGCATAGAAACCATAAAGGCTCAAAACCCAAGGTTAGAACTGACTGATTTTGCTTTAGATAAAACAAAAACAGCCCATAAGGAGGCCGTTTTTGAATCTTTGAGCGGGTAACGGGAATCGAACCCGTCGCTCGTCCTTGGCAAGGACGTATATTAGCCACTATACGATACCCGCCTGCTGCATTTGCCACCGAACTTAATAAGTGATACATCTTCTTAAGCTTAGCTATCATCGGAGAGCACTTACTATCCATATCGCAAGCAAATGCCGCAGGCACGCCGGAAACAATTTATCTATTTTCTATATAATTTTTCAATACTTCTTTGAGAAATTTCCTACCCCAATTGCCCTTTAAATACTTTTCTCGATTAATCGCATCCTGCTTATTTAGGAATATTTCACAATAGACTAGCTTCCATGGTCTGTGATTTTTCGTTGACTCGGTTAAGCCAGAATTATGCTCCTTTAGTCTTTTGTTTATATCTTGGGTAAACCCTTTATAGAAATCTCTATTTTTCTTACTCTCTAGGACATAAACATAGCACAACATACTATTTTTAACTCTAAAACATTCTGTTTCTCTGTCGGGGCGCCGAGACTCGAACTCGGACTACTTGGTCCCAAACCAAGCGCGCTACCATTACACAACGCCCCGTCTCCGTCCCGCCGAAGCGTGACTACGACGGGCAAGGCCCGCTAGTATCACGCGAAGGAGGACTACGCTAAAGCTCCGGCGGGCAAGCCCGCTTGGCCATAATATAGCTACATACCGTTTTTACTGACTTATAAATCATATCCGTAAACCGCCCTTTAGTCAATAAGCATAATAAAATCCCGCTTGCGCGGGATTTTATTGCTATCTTCTAATTTATTTTCTAGAAAATATATTCAAACTAAATTTATTTCACAGCTTCTTTCAAAGCTTTTCCAGCTGTAAATTTAGGAACGGTCATTGCTGGGATTTTGATCTTAGCTTTAGTTTGAGGATTGATTCCTTCTCTCGCTGCACGGTTAGAAACCTTGAAAGTTCCAAAACCGGTCATTGTTACCTTATCTCCGCTTTTTAGAGATTTAGTGATAACTTCAATCATTGTCTCCAAAACCATTTCGATGTCTTTCTTGGACAAATCAGTCTTTTCGCTGATTGCGCTTACCAAAGCATCTTTATTGATATTGCCTGCCATATTATCACCTCCTTTCAATAGTTTCGCCAAGCCCTTTAATTTTTCGGAAATTAAACTTTGGCGCGTACCTTAATTCTTATCGAATCTGCTTGTCTTTCTATTTTACTACAATTGCTTTAAATAAAGCAAATGCATTTATCCACACACTAACGAGCATATTCCACCACGCGTGTTTCGCGAATCACATTCACTTTGATTTCACCTGGATACTTCAACTCTTTTTCAATCTTATCGGCAATCGCTCGGCTCAATTTAATTGAACCCAGATCATCAATTTTGTCCGGTCGCACGAATACGCGAATTTCTCTTCCGGCTTGGATGGCATAGGTCTTTTCCACTTCCGGGAAAGATGTCGCCACTGCTTCCAGTTCTTCCAAGCGCTTGAGGTAATTTTCCAGCGTGTCTTTTCTCGCTCCGGGACGTGAAGCGGAAATGGCATCGGCCGCTGAGATAATCATCGATTCTGGTGTTTCAAATGGATAATCTTCATGGTGAGATTTCATCGCATCAATAATGTCTTTGCCAATTTTGAATTTTTCCAAAATCTTGATGCCAATTTCTACGTGCGTGCCTTGCACCTCATGATCAATCGCTTTGCCGATGTCATGCAAGAGTCCCGCTTTTTTCGCCAAACTCACATCCGCGCCTAATTCCGCCGCCAATGCTCCAGAGAGATGGGCCACTTCCAATGAATGTAACAGTGCGTTTTGGCCATAACTAGTCCGATATCTGAGACGTCCTAAGATATGGATCAGTTTCGGATCAAGCCCAGCCACTCCTACGTCATAAGCAGCAGCGTCACCGGCTTCACGGATCTTATTATTAATTTCCAACTTAGCAAATTCCACTGCCTCCTCGATCTTGGTTGGATGGATCCGTCCGTCAGAGATAAGCCGTTCAATCGCAATTCGCGCAATTTCTCTGCGAATCGGATCAAAACCAGAAATAACAATCGCTTCCGGCGTATCATCGACAATAATTTCAATCCCCGTAAGCCGCTCCAAGGCCTTGATATTTCGTCCCTCTCTTCCGATAATCCGACCCTTCACTTCGTCAGATGGAATTGCAACAATGCTTGTGGTCACATCAGCTGCATGCGAACCAGCATATTTTTGGATTGCGCCAGTCATAATATCACGCGCTTTCTTTTCTAAAGTATCACGTCCTTCAATTTCCAATGATTTGATCCTTTTGGCCAAAAGCTCTCGACTTTCTTCTTCAGTCAGTTGCAAAAGAATTTTCTTAGCCGCTTCCTTTGAAAGCCCTGCGATCTTTTCCAGCCTTTTTAATTCTTGTTTTCTAGCTTCTTCCGCTTCTTTTCGAATCTCCCTGACCTCATCCGCCTTTTTACCTAACAATTCTTTCTCTTTTTCTACATCCTGAATTTTTCCCTCCAAGCTTTCTTCTTTTTTATCCAAACGTGCCTCTGTCCGGAGGAGTTGCTCTTCTTTGTCAAATTCTTTCTTCTTGGCTTCTTCTAGGATATTCACCGCCTTATTTTTCGCCTCTAGCACAATTTCCTGTGCCTTTTTTTCTGCCATTTCCTCCACCTTCAAGGCCTTGCCTTCCGCTGTGGAAAGTTGCTTCTTAGCAATTGTCTGCCTGGCATAATAGCCCAGGACTGACCCGATTCCCAAAGATAAAATACCGGTGATTAGCACCGTTAAACCCATTTCCATAATATTTTTTTCTATTCAATTGATAAATCATAAATGTAATTTGCCACAGATACTTTTTGAAAAGCCAGGGCGCCACCCCTGAATATTCCCCTTTATCAATATAAACTAGAGTTGTTTAAACAATTATCTACCCCTCTAATGGTATTACAACCGCCAATTTTTGTCAAAACACGCCAAGAGTGCTAACATATACTAGTAATCATCTAAAGCTAACAAACAAAATATGCAGAATATCTTCAAACCAATCACACTTGTTATCCTGGACGGATGGGGACTTAGTAAGCAAACAAAAGGCAACGCGATCGCTTCCGCAAAATTGCCCACAATTGAAAGACTAAATCAACTCTATCCCCATATCGCTCTTCAGGCCTCTGGCATTTCAGTCGGAATTCCCTGGGGTGAACCTGGCAATTCAGAAGTGGGCCATCTCACTCTTGGCACAGGACAAACCCTCTATCAAAATTTGCCACGTATCACGATGTCCATACAGAATGGCGAGTTTTTCAAAAATAAGGCATTTCTGGGTGCGATTGATCATGCCAAGAAAAATAAGTCGTCTGTTCACATTATGGGCCTCCTTGGTAAAGGCGGCATCCATTCTAATGTCGACCATCTCTATGGACTTTTAGAACTGATGCATGAGCAAAAATTTGATCGCGTCTATTTGCATATTTTTACCGACGGAAGAGACTGTGCCCCTACTTCAGGAGTAGAATGTATTACGGATCTGCAAAAGAGAATTAATATTTACGGCGTGGGAAAAATTGCCACGATTGGAGGTAGATATTATGGCATGGATCGCAATAACAACTGGGATCGCATCCAATTAGCCTATGCGGCCATGACAGATGGTCTGGGCGAACAGATTACTGACCCCCTAGACTATCTTAAAAAATCCTACAAACAAGAGGTTTTTGATGAATACATCGTTCCAGCTGTCGTGACTGAAGATGGAAAACCGATTGCGACGGTTTCCGATAACGATGCCTTGATTTTTTTTAATTTTCGCGAGGATCGCGCCCGTCAAATCACAAAAGCTTTTACCCTTCCTGATTTTGATAAATTTAATAGAAGAAAGATAGCTAATCTTCATTTTGTCAGTATGGTACAATACGAAACTGGATTACCAGTAAATGACATCGCTTTCCCTATTGTCGAAGTTGAATCCTGTCTTGGAAAAATTCTCTCCGCAGAAAAATTAACCCAACTGAGAATCGCCGAAACAGAAAAGTTCGCCCACGTCACCTATTTTTTCAATGGTGGAAATGAAGAGCCCTTCCCGCTAGAAGACCGCGTCATTATTCCATCAAAAGATGTCGCGCGCTTTGACGAGGCACCTGAAATGCGCGCGCAGGAATTGACAGACAAGGTTTGTGAATATGTGCAGGCCCAAAAGTATGATTTCATAGTTCTTAATTATGCCAATCCCGATATGATCGGCCACACTGGGAATGAACGGGCGGCTATCATCGCCATTGAGACAGTGGATAGATGCCTAGACAAGTTAATTCGAGAAATTACCCAAAAAAACGGCTGCCTACTCATCACGGCCGATCATGGTAATGTAGAAGAAATGATCAACCTCAAAACTGGAGAAAAAAATACCGAACACTCCGCCAATCCAGTTCCACTCTGGTTTGTTACCGCACAAAACCATTCTAGCAAAAAAAGTGAGGCTATTGACGTAAATTTTGAAGTATCCGGACTCCTCAGCGATATTGCCCCAACAATTCTTGATCTTTTCGGAATCAAAAAATCCAAAGAAATGACCGGAGAAAGTTTGTTGCCGTTTCTGGAAAACAAAAAATAGTTTTTAGTTTTATCTCAAAAAACCCTCGAAACTTTTAAAGTTTCGAGGGTTTTTCTTTATATCTCCTTCGCCCTTCGGGAGAAGGTGGCCGGAGGCCGGATGAGGGAAAGGGTGTAATGTTAGGAAAAAACTAAACTAGCTTGGATTATTCCTAATGTATAACCCTTACCCTCACCTGTCACGTGCTCGTGACATCCTCTCCCGGAGGGCGAGGAGGGTTCCTTTATTTTATGATTTTATCCACAATTCCATACTTCTTCGCCTCAGTTGCGCTCATGAAAAAATCTCGTTCCGCGTCAATCGTCACTTTGGCAATTGGTTGACCAGTATGCGTCGCCAAAATTTCATTCAACTTATCTTTCGTTTTCAAAATATGTTTCGCGTGGATGTCGATGTCTGTCGCCTGGCCTTGCGCGCCACCCATCACTTGATGAATCATCACTTCGCTGTTTGGCAATGCAATCCTTTTTCCTTTCGCACCACTAGCGAGCAGCAGCGCCGCCGCACTAGCCGCGATTCCCACACAGATCGTTGAGACGTCAATTTTGACAAATTGCATCGTGTCATAAATTGCGAGCGCCGCCGTGACTGATCCGCCGGGAGAATTGATATAGAGCTTGATATCTTCTTTGGAATTTTGCGAATCCAAAAACAAAAGTTGTGCAATGATAATATTAGCCGACACGTCATCGATCGAACTACCCAAAAAAATTATCCGATCTTTTAGCAGGCGTGAATAAATATCATATGCCCTCTCACCTTGGCTGGTCTTTTCGATTACGGTTGGAATAAGATACTGATTCGTTAAGTTGTTCATATTAATTTTCAATAATCAATTTTCAATTTACATTCAATTGTCAATGGATCAATTTTCAAATTGGAACTTGAAAATTTATTGAAAATTGGTAATTGAAAATTGTAAATTATAAAAAATATTATAGTTTCTCCAGCATCTCAAACACCTTATCATTCTCCAACGTTCCCTTCACATAACTATACAATCTCTGCATATCGACATTCTTTTCAAAATCTTTGACATTCTTGTAGTATTGCACGGTTTTGTTCATTTCCGCTTCCACTTCCGCTGATTCTACTTTCACCTCTTCATTTTTGGCAATTTCTTTCAGCGCCATGGCCGATTTAATCCTTTTTTCCGCCTGCGGTTCCCAATCCTTCAGAAGTTCTGCCTTATCTTTTTTCAGATGTTCCAAGTAGTGGTCTAGTGTCATACCGGTCGATTGGATCTGACCCTCAAACTCTTGCGCCATCCGATTGAGTTCATCAGCGACGAGTGCCTCGGGCAATTCACCTTCTAGACTCTTCACGATTGCATCCAAATATTTTCCGTGCTTTTCTTCTTTCAATTTGTGTTCATTTTCGTGTTCCAAGCCTTCCTGGATATTTTTCTTCAGTTCCGAAAGATTCTTGAATTTTCCTAAAGATAGGGCAAATTCATCATTAATTTCTGGGATCTGTCTCTCTTGTACTAGATCCATCTTCACATTGAATTTTGCCGCTTTTCCCGCTAGCTCTTTTTTGTGATAACTATCAGGAAAACTAAGTTCAAATTCTTTTTCTTCGTTTTCGTTCATTCCAATTAAATTATCCTCAAAGCCAGGAATAAACACTTCTTTGCCAATGACCAGCGCGTGATTCTTACTCTCTCCACCTTCGATCACTTTCCCGTCAATACTCACCGCGAAATCCACCTCCACACTGTCATTTTTCGCTGCCGGCCTCCGCACCGTAACTAATTTTACGCGACTATTAGCAATCTTTTCCAGTTCGAGGGTAATTTCTTCTTCGCCAACCTTGGCCGTTTTTTTCTGAAAATCAGCATTAATCTTCTTAATCTCCACTTTGTAGTCATCTTTGACAGTCACTTTTGGCATCACCGCCACAGTTGCTTTGAAAACAAGCGGCTCATTTTCGACGATCTTATCAATCTCCACTTGCGGACTGCCAAGCACTGCCAATTTCTCTTTGATAACAAAATCAGAATAACTCTTGCTGATCGCTTTTTCCGCCGCGTGAGAAAGGATCATTTCTTTGCCCACTTTTTGCTCGACAAGATTTCTTGGCGCTTTCCCTGGACGAAATCCGGGAAACTTAAACTCCGCGGAAATTTCAGAAACAGCTGGTGCGATATACTTTTCCCACTCCGACCACTCCACAGTCAGCTCCACTTCGATTCTTGATTTAGGTAGTTGCTTTATCATAGAAACTTTAAAATTATTATTTATTTAGGCTCTCAGTCAATGGCGGCACGATCTGTTTTTTTCGTGAAACCACTCCCGGTAAAAACATCTCGTTGCCAGAAATTTTTCCAGCAAAAACTTTTTCCAAAAGCACCTGTTCTTTTTCACTGACAATAAACAGCGTACTGTTTTGCGCAATGATATCCACCAGCATAAACACGATGTAATCTAGTTTTTCCTGTTGCTTCTTTTTCGCAAGCAGTTCTAATATTTTTTCCTTCTCCACCAAAACACTTTCCGGTTTAGTCGTTTCCCAAGCAGCAATCCCGACCTTACTAGCACCCATTTCAAATACCTTATAATCTTGTGTGATCAAAATATCCAAAGAAATTCCCCTGAGACTTGATTTGGCAGAAAATAAATCAGCCACAAATTGCTTCAGATTCAGCTTGGCAATTTTGTTCAAATCTTTCACTAATTTTCTATCCACCTCCGTCGTTGTTGGTGAATTTAAATTCAAAGTATCAGACAAGATTCCCGCCAGCATCAGTTTTGCGATGTTGGTCGGAATTTTTTTTCCCGCTTCGCCGTACATTCTTGCCAGCACCGAAGCAGTACTCCCGATCGGATCAGTACGCAAAAAAATCGGGGCTTCAGTTTGCAGGTTGAGCTTATGGTGATCAACGATCCGCTCAATTTGCCCGATGTTCAAACCATCCACAGTCTGGCTAAGTTCATTATGATCAACCAAGACAAAAACATCTTTCTCTCCGGCTTTCTTAAGTAGCGCTGGCGCCTGTAGCATAAACTCCGCCAAAACAAATTTCGTCTCGTTGTTAAGCTCTCCCGCACGATATGCCTTGGCTTCGATTTTTAAAACATTCTTGTAATAATGTTCCGCAATCAAACTAGAAACAACTGTGTCAGTATCTGGATTCTTATGGCCAATAATAATTAATTTTTTCATCGTTTTATTAATAATTATTTTATTATTTCTGCTTTGACGGAGAGCTTCAGAAAAATACACTACTCTCCTTGTCATTCCCGCGCAGGCGGGAATCCAGGTTCCACAATTTATGAACCCTGGAAAACCGAATTGCAAGTCTGGCAAGAGTTCTGCTTCATTAAGTCTTGAATTTTAATAATTCGTTTTCTCTTTATTTTTCACCTGAGGCGCCTGGATCCCCGCCGGAGTTTATGCTCGTGAAACGGGTGCGGGGATGACACAATTTAAGAATCTACTCTTCTGTCTTATCTTCCGCCACTTCTGGCGCAACAAATTCTTCTTTTTTCTCTTCCCCCTGCTGTTCACTGTTCACTGTTTCTTGATTATTGATTTCTTTTCCATCTTCATCAGCGCTTACTCCCGCAATATCAATCTTCCAACCGGTCAGCTTGGCGGCCAGACGGACATTTTGTCCGCGCTTGCCGATCGCCAGTGATAGTTGCTCTTCTGGTACGACAACGGTCGCTTTTTTCTCTACATCATTGAGATCAACGCGCAAAACTTTGGCTGGGCTAAGCGCGGCGGAAATAAATTTCGCCTGGTCTTCGTTCCAAAGGATGATGTCAATTTTTTCTCCGCCCAATTCTTCAATGATCGCTTGCACTCTCGTCCCTTTTTGTCCCACACAAGAACCGATCGGATCAATTCCTTCTTCTGTCGAAGCAACAGCCACTTTCGTGCGCTCACCTGCTTCCCTCGCGATTGCTTTGATTTCCACCGTTCCGGCAAAAATTTCCGGCACTTCCAATTCAAAAAGTCTCCGCACCATTTCCGGATGCACCCGACTAAGCGTGATGCCAGGACCTTTTGTGCCTGCATCTACTTTCGCCAGATAAACTTTCACGCGCTGTCCGATGCGATAATTTTCCCGCTCGATCTGTTCGCCAGGAAAAAGCACGCCGACTGATTTTCCGATATCAATGAAAACATTCCGGCCTTCCACCCGTTGCACAACGCCGGAAATCACTTCGCCTTCCTTATTCTTATATTCCTCAAACATCGAATCTCTTTCCGCTTCGCGAATTCTTTGAATGATCACTTGCTTGGCTGTTTGCGCCGCCACTCGACCGTAATCCTTTTCTTCCGGCAAAACTGTTTCAATAATATCCCCCACCACCGCTTTTTTCTTGATTTTCTTTGCCTGCTCCAAAGTCAGATCGCGCTCCGGATTAAAACGCGGTAATTTTTCTTCGTCCGCCGTAGCTTCAGCGAAGGAGGGTCTCGTCTCATAGCTTCGTTTCTCTTCAACTTCACCTTCTTCTTTCTCCTCCACAAACTCCCGTGTCGTTTCATCAACCACCTCTTTCACGAGATAAAATTTCGCTCCGCCACTCACCTCATCAAATTCCGCCCGGATGTTCTGGCCTTTTTTGCCATAGTCTTTTTTGTAAGCTGCCGCTAAGGCCGCCGCAATTGTCTCAATCACTTTCTCTTTTGAGATTCCCTTCTCTTCGCAAAGAGCTGAAATCGCACTACCAAAATCACCCGCGCCTCGCGGTGCTTCTTCCTCTTCGGCTGCCTTTCTCGGTTTTCGAATTTGTCCCAGTTTTCGCATACATTTATTATTTAATGATTAATTAAAGCTAGTTTAATTTCTACAAATTACAAATTTTTCATGTCATCCTGAACTTGATTCAGGATCTCCGATTCGTATCATCATAGATGCCGGATCAAGTCCGGCATGACACCAGTTTTTTATTGATTTGCAGCTTGAAGCTTAAATAAAAAGCCCGCTTTCGCGAACCTGAATCTTCCTTCCCTATCAACACTCATATTATAGACTAGAAGCTTACATTTTGTCAAATTAAGTTTTTTAACTGACCAATTGAATGAACTACGCTGCAAATAGGCGGGTTAACTACATTTTGGCTATTTTAAGCCATTTATTACATTTTTCACCTTTTTGGCACATTTTTCCAAATATTTAGCCTAAAATAGCCTCAAATCAACTCTTCATCCCAAATCCCCCAAAATTTTATGGCTTATATAAAGCCTTATCCAATTATACGTTCAAACCCAAATTGACTTTTTTCTCATTTTGTGCTAGTATATAAGGTCAACGCAACAGAGCGTCGACTCGACTCAAGGTCAAAACCAAGAGCCGAATGGTCGGCTCCTTGACAATTTTATATATCAATTTTTTACGCCGACAAGACGGAAACGGAGGATTACAATGGCAAGAAATCAGAAAAATACCCCAAAAACAACACCCAAGACAGAGGAAGCGCCCAAGCCCGAAGAAAGGCCCAAAGCAACAGAAGCCGCAGTTCCCACTGCCACCGAGAAAGTAAAAAGCGCGTGGCTGACTTGGGAAAAGGTTCAGAACTTCGCCATTATCATGGCTATGTTGATGGGCATAAGCAAGAAACCAGAACCGGGAAGTCCAAATGAAGGACGAGTTCCGGACTGGGTTTTATCACTCATCCCGGAGGAACTAACCGGCGAGGATGAGACATGGAGAAATCTTGGGTTATCCTCATGTAGCAATCGAATTATTCTGATTGTGGAAGAGGAATTCCGGAAAAGATTTATTGCTGACGGATTTGATGCTGGAAAGTATCGGGTCAGACTGATGGAGATGACGAAGGAATTTTTGGAGCAAAGTGGAAAACTTACTTCAAAAAATGAGACCAACGCGCGATTCGTTTTTGCGCAAACGACCCTTCGCAATCCCTGTGACGATTTTTTTCTTCAATTGATCGAAGAAGCTTATCTTCCTGGGACGGCTGATCAAATTTATCAGCGTCAAAAGGCGATCGCGATTGGTAGGGATCTGCTGGTGAAAACAGGCGGAATAAAAAAGACTGTCAAATGGATGCATGGAAATAAGTTTTTGTCCATTTGTCTTTTTTTCACCGGACTGATCGCAATTATTACTGCCTTATCAAAAATTGTGTATGAAGTTCTTAAATAAAGGAGGCTCAAATGTTTAATAGGATCACCACATGGGCAAGAGCTCATAGAAATTTATTCATCTGGCTAGGGATAGGAATCACTATTTTTATTTGCTGGTCGATTTGGTCCAGCATGATTTCAGACCCAACCCCAACCGCGCAACCCATCTCGGCACAACCCGGACAAACACAATCTTTAACACCGGGTGGCGGATGGTTCTTCTGGAAATTTCTGGCAATTCTGGAATTGATTATTGCATATTTGACCTACAGAGAGAACTCGCAAAGCAAGAGATTGCCGCTATTCTTTTTAGCGGCTTTCATTGGATCGCTTGTTGTTATTTATGGTAAGGTAGACGGCGTATTCTCTTGGATTACTGCCGGTCTCCCGATTCTTGCAATAATGAGTTTCTCGGGATATCAGAGAGCAGCAGCAGGAAGCAGAGTAAAAGGTTTTTTGGGTTTCACTATGGGATTTGCGATTGTGGCGGAAATTTATCTTTTCACTCAAGCCATGATCAATCCAGACCTTACGTTTTTGGGGGATCGACTTACTGATCCCATAAATAAATTAATTGGCTGCTTATCCTTTGCTTTATTTGCTTTTGGATTAGGGGCCAAAAACAAGATTATCCGATTTGTTTTTTGCTCACTGGGTGTTATCGTATTAATACCCTGGCTTGGCACTGATGTTATCAACAGAATCCAAACCAGATATCCAAAGCAATTAACACCCCCTCCGGTATCTCAGAAAATCAAAGATGCTGGGGAAAAAGTTTTGGATAATACCCTGGATTTTATCACTGGCGAGAAGGCCAAGGCCGATGCAGCTGCAGCGGCCAAGACAAAACATGATGCTGATGAGGCAGCTAGAAAACAGAAACTGGAAGAAATGCATCTCCAAGTTGAGATGCAGAAAAAAAATAAAAGCCCCACTCAGCCAGCTACCGGTACCGGAAAAATTGACCGGTATGTAATACCAGCCACCGGCACACCGCCCTTCTCTGAGGTAATCCAAGTAGGGGGCTGGAATGTTTTCCCTCTGGGCACAACAGTACGTGAGATCTGGGAAGATAAGGCACGCATCACAAATGGCACAGTGATCGTGCTAAGAGAAACAAAACAATGTTTCTCTCCACCTCCAGGAACAAAGGAGGTGATACTCACAAGAAAATAACAAAAATCACGACTTCATCGAAAGGAGGTGATAAAAAGGGCAACTCAACTGAGCTGCCCTTTAAAATTGTCTTTTTTTATACAATACAGCTAACCTTTTAAAAGCATCTCTACTGTTTTTATTGCGATATAGCCAAATAAAGCCACCACAATTCCAATGATCGAAGTCATCATCGTTTTCTTAGCGGTTTCCAGCATTTTCTCATCTGTCGCTACTAAAAAATATTGGACTCCGGAAATCACGAAACTAATAATAGCAATAATACCAATAATACTTAGAAGCCAATTAGCCACATTCGTAAAAATTCCCTTGACCAATCCGGAATTTGTTGGCAGTCCCGTGTTTGTCGGAAAAGTAATACCAGTTCCATTTGTTGTTGAATCACCAGTCTTATTCGCCGAACAAGTTGCTGTACCACAACTCTCTCCACAGCTCCAATTCCAAGGCCCTGTTCCAGTGACAGAAGATGCCGTCCCCGTATTGCAAAGATTGCTTGTCGGAGCAGCATCAAATGATTGCCCATTAGAACTGCCGCAAATACAAGTAGTTAAATCAACTGATTGACGAGCCTGACAACTAACAGTATCGCAAGTTTCCCCACAGCTCCAATTCCAATAGCCACTATCTGGAGTAACTGAAGAATTAGTGCCTGTTTGGCAAAGGTTGCTTGTTGGTGCGGTCGAATATGACGAACTCGTGGCACTGCCGCATATACAACTCTCCGCCTGAGCGTTGCCTGCCATAAAAAACCCAACTGCAAAGATTACTACAGAAAATAAGAGTAATTTTTTTTTATTATTTTGCATATCCATTTTTAATCTTTAAAATTTTTAAAATAAAGAGTCCGCGCGAAGCATTAAATCTATGGCATAAATCGCGACCAATCCAGACAATGCCACGATTAGACCGATAATTGCTGCTGTCATAGTTTTTTTCGCCCGCTCCATCATTTTTTCATCTGTTGCCACCATGAAATATTGGATGCCAGAAACAACCAATGCGATTATCGCCACAGCACCTACCACTGCAAGCAACCAATCCAAAACTGCGTAAATTACATAACCCGCATCGCCAGTACCGCCCGCATCGGGCAGACCAAACTGTGTCAGGTTAGATGAATTCCAACCACTAGTTGATGTGCTATTGTAATCATCATCATCGTCGTCGTCATCATTGCTGTCTGCACTACAAAACCCGCCCTGGCAAGTACCAGCCTTACCGCTCTCCGTTGTGCAAAAAATGCCATCCGCGAGGCCCACGCAAGGATTTGTCACATCCGCCGATTTTGGGACACAACAAACTTCCCCATCTCCACAACCATCGCCTGGAACAGTAGATATTTGCTCTGTGCTTGAGCAAGCTGCTTTGCAACTTCCCGTCCAACAAGTTGCTGCTTGTGATTTTTCAACTATCAGAAAACTAAAAAAAACGGCTGCTGATAGAATTATAAATATTTTTTTATTTTTTTTCATTTTTTTAAACTTAAAATAGACTCTCCGCATTAAGCATCGAGTTTACTGCATACATAACTACTACGCCACAAATAGCCACAAGTACTCCAACGATTGAAGCTAGCATCGCTTTTTTGGCCGTCTTAATTTGATCTTCCTGTCCCGCTGAGGTCAAATACATCAGTCCGGCAATGACAAAACCAATCACGCCAATCACGCCAACAATAGTTAAAAGCCAATCCAAAATCCCAACAATGATATAATATATCGGAGCACTAGGCAGCCCAGTACCAACCAAGCTAGTAGGATCCCAAACAGCAAAAGCATCCTGCGCCCAAAGAAATAGCAAGGTCAAACTTACTCCCACAGCTGGAAAAACTTTCTTCAGTATTGTTTTTATTTTTTGCATTTTTATTTCGATTAAAAATTAAATTAAACATAACCATTGCATCAGAATTATACCACAAAAAATTAAAATATAAAAACAACCCTGGCTAACCAGGGTTGTTTTTAAGTCAATAAGAAAAGTCGCTTATCCCCATTAACCAGATATTTTTTATGTTAAGATTAGAATTCCTTATCTCAACACGCCTTTTTCTATATTAACTCAAAAATTGAGTCAATGATAAAAAATAGATCAGAACTGACTTCCGCCAAGCAATCCGCTGGCTGCGTTAAGCGCCACCACTCCGACCAAAGCCACAATCACTCCGATGATGGAGGCGACCATAGCACCTTTAGCCTTTTTGATCTGATCCTCATTTCCCGCAGCTGTCAAATAAAGGATTCCAGCAATCGCAAATCCAATCACTCCAGCGATTCCGATCGCAGTAAGCAGCCACTTCATAATATTCGTGATGATTCCCATGATGGACTGCTGAGGAAGACCTGTCCCGCCACCAGCCGTCGGATCAAAAGTCCCATAGCCCAAGGCCATTACTGGTAACGTTAGGGCTGTCACTGATGCTCCGTAAGCTAATCTTTTAATTGTATTTTTCATTGAAACACCTCCTTCTATTTTTATTTTTTATCTGACTACGAATTACGAATTCCTATAAATGTACTAATCTGTTGTTGCGAGCTTAATAGTAATCATAAAAACCCCCTGTATTTATTCGTACATTCGTACAAATTCGTAATTCGTAGAGTCTATCCTGTGATCAATTTAGCAATTTGCTGAACAGCAATCAAAGAAACCAGCGCAACAATAATTCCCACAAGCGCCCATGTTCCCGTTTTTTTGGCAGTCTCTATTCTTGTACTATCACCATAAGCGGTCATATACATCACTCCCGCAATAACTAAACTGATTATAGCAATGATTCCCGTAACCGACAAGAGGAAGTTAAGAATATTGGTAGCAATCTGTCCAATTGTCAATGCATTTTTAAGCTGGCCATTTTCGTCAGTTAAACTTCCTCCCAAGATTGATTCGACTTGCTTAAGAAAAGTTGGTGCGGCGATTACGATAGCAAGACCAATAACAGAAAACAACCAACAATTCTTAGCACGCGTAATCATTCCCGGATCACCTGCGGACATCATATAAAGAATTCCGCCGATAACAATAAAGATGATTGCCAAGGTTACTACCAGGCCATAAAGTGCCTTCATCAGTCCATTTAAAACATCGGCAATCGAGTTGGAGGTAATCGGATTGGGAAAGGAAGTTGTGACAGAACCTCCGGTTGATTCGGCAAAAACATTATTCACAAATAGCAAACCGCACACGAGGACCAATAATATGATCAAATATTTTTTCTTTTGCATTTTATTTGTTCCCACCACTTTTTATTTGCATTCACAAAGTGGATGAGGGCATTTTTAATGACTTAATTTTTATCATAAATTTATAAACATCCCGCACTCAAAAAAACAAAAAGCATCAGAAACAGATCGTCTGATTACTTCAGTTCAGATCTTTGAATCCGGTCAGCCGTTACAGAAATCGCATCTGCCACACTCATCGCTCCATGATTGATATTATCTATCATTTCATCAAAAAAACCTTCGATTGCTACGGGGTCATTTTCTACCCAACTCTTGGCGATCAAATTGCCCTGAGCAAAAACACCGAGATCAACATCACTCCTCTGTGTATCAATCAAGTCCCTTCTTGCTGCTGGCTGTTTGGTTCTCTCGAGATAATTCGCTGCCGGATCAAAATTTCCGACTGGTTTTTTCACCACGCTTATCCCCGAAGATGATGCAACGGCCGGAATCCCCTCCTTTGTTGTTAAATAAGTTAAAAGTTTCCACGCCTCAGTTACTCGCATATCATTCGTAACCGGTAGCAGCTTACTTTTTGGATCATTGACGATAATTTTATTTCCCGTAACCGCATAACCCCAATAGTTAGCATAATTGACCGGCGACCCAAGGGACATCTGTGGAACAGACGCAACGGCAAAATTTAATTTTGGTGCTTTGCTTCTGATTATTGGTATTTGCCAAGAATAATTAAACATCATAGCAAGAGTCCCTTCGGAGAAAGCGTCGATTGAATAATGCATCCGCGAATTCCAGGAATAATTTGGCGCTGAACTCTTAGCAAAATTGGTGTAGAATTCCAGTGCCTTTATAGCACTCTGATCCCTGCCAAAATTCACCCTTCCACTTGCATCTCGCATCGAAGCCTTGCTTTGCAACATCAACATCCCCAAAATATCAGTCGCTCGATTAATATTTCCGGAATTTGTTCCTAGTGACGCACCGGAAGGGCTAATCTCTCCATTGGAATTGATTTTAGTTATTTTCTCCGTGTCGCTCAAAAATTCATCCCAAGTTTTTGGAGGAGCAACGATCCCTGCTGCATTAAACAGATCCTTATTATAGTAAAGTGCGAGTGAATTAGCTGAAAGTGGAGCAGCAAACACGTCGCCATTGGAAACAAAATCGTCAGCGACAACGTCGACAAAATTAGAACGAAATCTCTGTTCGGTAAGAATCTCCTTCGGCGCCGCAACTATCTTATTAGCAAACATCGGTAACCAATTGTTTTGAATAAGAAAGATATCTGGACCCTTGCCGGAAGCCAAAGCATCGAGCAAATCCTGCTGGTAAGTCTCGATCCGCTGCTTTTTGTAAGTGATGGTTCCCACGTTGGGATTTATATCATGATAATTCTTAAAAATTTCCACATAAGCATCGCTATCATCTACCACGCCCCACACTTCCAAATTGACTTTATATTTTTTAACTACCGGAGCACAACCACAACCAGAAACAAATAGTACAGACACTACAGCAAGCAAAGCTGAGAAGGCTCTAATCTTGTTTTTCATATTATTTTCCTAAAATTATACCGTAATGAAAATTACTAATTTTAATCTCTTGCAAAAAACTCAATCCAGCATTTAAGGCTAATTTAGAAATTTCGTCTTGCGTTACACGCATCTTTTTTTCCGGACCAAAATGATTATCCCCACTCCATTCAACAACCAGCATCCTCCCACCTTTTTTCAAAACTCTTACAGCTTCCTCAATGACTAAACTTTTATTTTTATTTTGAAAAAGCATATTGACTAAACAAACCCAATCCAGACTCTCCCCTTCCAGATTTGATCCACCGATCAGTTCAAGATTGGCTCTTTTGACAATAATATTGTCAAGCCCCAATATCTTTGCCTCTGATTCGACTACTTCCAATTTTTCCTTCAAAATATCGACGGCGTACACGATTCCGCTTTGCCCAACTTTTTTTGCAAGAGGGAATGAAAAGTAGCCTGTTCCACAGCCAAAATCCCCTATGGTCATTCCTTCAGTAATTTCAATCGTGTCAATAATCGCTTGTGGATTGATAAACTTCATCTCAAGAGAAGGATTCCCTATTATACTGGTATCACCATCCATGCTTATTTTTTTTTGTTTTTCCATTTGCTTTTCAAAATATCTTTCAAGTCCTTTACACTCTTTCATTTTACAATAAAATTCAAAAAACAACAACCGCATCCCAATTGCTAAAAGCTATACCTCTAAAACATTAGGAATTCAACTTCTATTTTAAGCTTTACATAACTCATTTTTAATGCTAACCTGGATAGGAGAGATTCTTTATTTTAAGCATAAAATAGACTACGCTATAGCTACGTCGTATCAAGGTATGGCAACCATCAAAATCCTAATCGAAACACATTTATTGCTTTTTTTGGCGCTTTTCTCTCTTTTTTTATTAGTTGTGCTGATTTGGAACATTTTTCTACATCTGACTCTACGAAAGCTTCAAGCCACCAATCGAGAATTTTTCAAAGGCGAAAAAGTCAAAAACCTGGAAGAAATATTCCTAGAACAAGCCAAAAATCTGAAAGTGCTCGACAAAGACATCCAAGAGCTCTACACCATTTCCAATGAGATCAATAATTTGGCGATGCGTGGCATCCACAAGATTTCCGCTATCCGCTTCAATCCATTCAAAGATGTCGGCGGAAATCAAAGTTTTTCTATTGCGCTTCTGAACGGAAAAAATAACGGCATCACTATTACCGCTCTCTACACCAAAGAAGGCACGAGGGTTTATTCCAAGGCCATTACGAATGGAGAATCGCCAAATTTCCCTCTGACCGAAGAAGAAAAGAAGGCCATCGAAACCGCGCTTTTAGTTGAAGACAGGAAGAAAAAATAACCCTACAAAAGGCTTTAATATTCACAAAATTAAAAGATGTAGGACTTACGTATTTGTTAAAAAGTTGTTCGCACGCCCATCTCTTTTAGCATCCCAGGCCTCCGGTAAACCAGCAAGGACCGGTAAAAATGAGGAAACCGTGCTTTTGAGAATAATTTTTTGGCAAATGAGTAAGTCTCAAACTAAATAACCCTAATCGTAAAATATCATGCCCGAACCAGAAGTCATTAGAAAAAAAGTCATCCTTCCGCCATCGGTCACTGTCAAAAAATTTAGTGAGCTTTTGGCACTGCCAGTGAATATAGTCATTACCGAACTGATCAAAAACGGTATTTTTGCTACGATTAACGAAAAAATTGACTTTGAGACCGCTTCCATTATCGCCAGCGACCTTGGTTTTGACGCCTCCGAAGAAGTACTCGATGCCGGAGACGCCATGACTTTGGAAAAACTGTTGGAAATCTGCAAAAGTGAGGTTTCCTCAGGAGAAAATCTCAAATCACGTCCGCCAGTCGTCACAATCTTAGGCCACGTTGATCACGGAAAGACCACTTTGCTCGACACCATCCGTAAAACTAGCGTTGCAATGAAGGAATCCGGAGGAATTACCCAACACATCAGCGCCTACCAAGTCAAGAAAAAAGGCCAACTGATCACGTTTATCGACACTCCCGGTCACGCCGCTTTTTCCGCGATGCGGGAACGCGGAGTCAGTCTCGCAGATATTGCTGTTTTGGTCGTTGCCGCTGATGATGGAGTCAGGCCGCAGACCAAAGAGGTCATTGAATATCTTTTAGCCAAAAAAATTCCTGTCGTTGTTGCAATTAATAAAATTGATAAGCCTGGTGTAAATGTCCAAAGAGTCAAACAAGAACTGGCCGAAAATGGCATCTTGCTCGAAGAATGGGGCGGACAGGTCCTCTCTTCCAAAATCAGCGCCAAGCAAAATATCGGCATTGATGATCTTTTGGATAATATCCTGCTTATCTCTGAAGTAGAAGATTTTAAAGCTAACCACGAACGCACAGCGCTCGGCATTGTACTTGAAGCACATCTCGATCCGCATAAAGGTCCCGTTTCCACAATTTTAGTCAAAACCGGTACTCTTAAGGAAGGTCAGGACGTGATTGCAGGAAATACCTTTGGCCGCGTCAGACGTCTGGAAGACTTTACCGGAAAAAGAATTACACAAGCCCTGCCAGGCACACCAGTCAGTCTCATCGGCCTCCATGCCACGCCCAATTCTAATGATATCTTGCAAGTCGTCGCCTCAAAATCGATCGGGCAAGCCAAACTCAGCGAAGCCAAGATTTTCTCCCACGCCGAAAGTGGAACCAATCTCAACACAGAAAAAATTTATTCCAGCATTGCTAGTGGCAATGTTGCCAAATTAAATGTCATCATCAAATCTGATGTCCATGGCTCCCTGGAAGCGATCCAGCAAATCCTAGGAGAGATTAAAAATGACAAAGTCGCCATCGACTATGTCGGCACAGGCGTGGGAAATATCACCGAATCCGATGTCCGTTTTGCTAGTAGTTCTAAATCGGTTATTTTTGGCTTCAATGTTGAATTTACTCCAGTCGCCAAAAGAATGGCCGAAGCTAGCAAAGTAGAAGTGAAAAATTACAAAATCATCTATGAACTGATCGATGACATCAAAGCGCGCCTCGTCGCGATGCTCCCCGATGAATTTGAAAGGGAAGATTTTGGCAAGATGAAGGTTTTGGCGATCTTTAAAACCGGCAAGAAAGATATGATCATCGGCGGACGCGTCACCTCAGGCCGCATCGAAAAAAACTCTTCTTTGGAAGTAGAGAGAGACGACGTGGTTATTGGCAAAGGCAAGATGGGAAATCTGCAAGCCAACAAAGTTGACGTCAATGATTGCAAAGCACCCAACGAGTGCGGCATCACATTCCTCGGAGAAACGAAAATTAAAGTTGATGATATTTTGATTTCTTTCAAGGAGGATATGAAGAAAAAAGTATTATAAGTCTATGGCTGCCAATCGCATTCCCAAAATCAATGAACTCGTAAGAAAATATGTCAATGAGATAATCCTCAAAGATCTCTCGCTAAAAAGCGGAGTTCTTTTGACAATTGCCAAAGTTGACACTTCTCCTGATGTCCGCTATACTCGAGTGTTCATCAGTGTTTTTCCGGAAAGCGAGTTTCCCTATGCCTTAAAAACGTTGGAAAAAGAACGCCATAATATTCAACTTGGTCTTAATAAGCGACTGCGCATCAAACCCTTGCCTCGCCTGGAATTTCGTAGCGATTTTACTGAAAGCGAAGCGGACAAGATTGAAAAACTGCTGAAAGAACTCTAAAATCACAAAACTTTATTTATATCCCCTTCTCCCCTCGGGAGAAGGTGGCCGAAGGCCGGATGAGGGCAAGGGCGTCATACTAGGAAAAAACCTGCTTTGCAAAGACCATCCTTGATGCATGGCTCTTTCCCTCACCTGTCACGTGCTCGTGACATCCGCTCCCTAAGGGCGAGGAGGCTACTTTTTCTTTATGCCCAAATTTACCAAAGAATTTCATACTTTGAATTATACGATCCGCGGATCGGAAAATATTTTGCTCTTTGCCCACACCCGACCTGACGGAGACACGGTCGGGTCTGCTTTGGCTTTGAAAGCATATATCGAATCCTTGGGGAAAAATGTCGACGTCGTTTGTTTTGATCCATTGCCGGAATATCTCAGCCCTTTTTCTTCAATTACTTTTATCCACCCTGACAATCTTGACCTTGCGAAATATAAATTAATCATTGCGACTGACAGTGTCGAGCGCGGTTTTGAAAAAGTTCTGCCGAAAATATCTCCCGATCAGGTCACTGCTATCATCGACCATCATCCAGACATCACGATCAAATGTGACATAACAATAGTTGATCCCGCTTTTTCCTCAGTCTGCGAAATGGTCTATGAATTTTTTATTGCTAACAATCTTCCCATCACCCGGGAAACTTCTACGTTCCTGATGCTTGGCATTATTGCCGACACTGGCGTCCTCCAGCATTCTAATACCACTTCTCACGTACTCGGTATCATCTCGGAACTGATGAAAAAAGGCGCGCCGATGGGAAAGATTATCAACGCCACTTTCAACAGCAAAAAAATTTCCACTTTAAAACTTTGGGGTCGCGCCTTTGAACGCGCACGCATCAACCAAGAAAACGGGATGATCACGTCAGTCCTCACCAAAGCGGACATCAAGGAGTTTGGCGCGACTACCGAAGACATCGCCCAAGTTGCAACAATTCTCAACACCGTTCCTGGCACAAAATTTTCCCTCGTCCTTTCCGAGCGTGATGACGGAATCATCAAAGGAAGCCTGCGAAGTGAAAAATACAAAGGCGTCAACGTTTCAACCCTCGCCGCCCAATTCGGCGGCGGCGGCCACGAACTAGCCTCCGGCTTTGAAATCAAAGGTAAAATTGTTGAGACGGAAAATGGGTGGAAGATTGAGTAATAGGTGTGTCATTCCCGCGACCGCGTGCCGCCTTAGCTTTAGCGGTGGAGCAAGGCGGGAATCCAGTTTCCACTAGTTACCAACTCTGGAAAATCGAAATACAAGTCCAGCAAGCTCTCAATTTCAGCTAGTCTTGAATTTCAATAATTCGTTTTATCTTTATTTTAAGCCTGAGGTGCCTGGATTCCCGCCTCCGCGGGAATGACACAAAGAAAACACTATCTGAACATAATTAATTTTTGTGCTAAAATAAAACTACACTAAAAATAGTCCAATTAACTATTATGAACATAGGCGCTCACGTCTCCATCGCTGGCGGAATAATCAATGCTCCCGAACGAGCCGCTGATTTAGGTTGTGAAGTGATGCAAATTTTCACCCGCTCCCCGCGCGGTGGCAAAGCGCCAGAACTGACGCCGGAAATCTGCGCGCAGTTCAAAATTCAAAATTCAAAATTCAAAATTCTTGCCACCTACATCCACACGCCATACTATATCAACTTCGCTTCATTGGATAACAAAATCCGCTACGGCTCAGTCCCAATCGTTCGCGACGAACTGGAGCGCGGAAGCCTCATCGGTGCGAAATATGTCATGACCCACCTCGGATCAGCCAAAGGCATGACTCACGACGAGTCGATCCAAAAAGTAATTGAGATGCTCAAAAAAACTTTGGAAAATTATTCCGGAAAAACTAAACTTCTTTTGGAAAACAGCGCCGGCGCGGGAGAAATTATCGGCAGTTCGCTCGCTGATCTCAAAACTATAATTGATGGAGTAAAAAGTAAAGCCATAGCCGGAATTTGCCTCGACACTCAACACTCTTTTGCTTCCGGTTATGACTGGCGAGATTTTGAGAAAACCCTTACGCGGATCGACCAAGAATTGGGTTTGAAAAAAATTAAACTTTTCCACGCCAACGACAGCTTGACTGATTTCGATTCCAAGCGTGACCGCCACGCCCATATTGGCGAAGGCAAAATTGGCGAAGCCGCATTTCAAAATATTGTCACATTCGCCAAAGAAAATAATACTGATATGATTTTAGAAACTGATCATGATAGAGTAATAGAAGATATTAAGCTCCTCAAAAAATTCAGAGGCTAAATTTTTTCAGATCAGTCCAACAAAAGACCGGCTCTTTACCAAAAAATAACATTAATTTAAGGAGGGATGCGCATGAACAATGCAACTGGCAGTGATTTAAACAATCGGAAAGATAAGCTGTCGGACACAGATTACTACGATATGCTATCAAAGGAGGAAAAAGAATTATTTGAAAGTAGTAATTTTAAAAAAGTAAGAAATTGGCTAAAATCACTTTATGGTATTCCCGCTGAATCCTGGATGGATTGGAAAATATTTGACCAAAAACGGCAAAAATCAGTTCCTGCAGTTCGCCGAAAGCCAGTCCCTATGCCTACATATAAAGATATACTGAAAGCGTATGCCAAGAAACGAGAAATGAGTGAGCTCCGGCGGCTAAAAAAATACGTCCGCACTGAATCGGGAAATGAGATTATTATGACCAAACTGTCTCGCGAACTTCACCCTAGAGAAGTAGCCCTTCATCAAAGCGGCGGTTGCACTTTCATTGGAAGCTGTGCAATTTTCGCAAGCAAAAACAAGATTTATTATTTCTCTTGCATCAACTGCCCCCAAGCAAAACACCTGAAAAAATAACCGGTGCCAGTCCCGCTTTGACTGGTTTTTTTATTCGCAATAAAAAACAGGAAAGCTTTGTTAAAAACTTTCATGCCTCGACCTATTTCTAACGAAGTGTCATCAACAGTTCACGAGTAGTCTCCAATTCCGTTTCGCAATCAAGGCACTTATACTCCAAATGAAAAACTGCTCCTCCGTAACTACCTCTCTCTAAAAATTCTCTTCTTTTTAACTCCAAGTTAAAAGAGCTGCATTTGGGGCAGCTCACCCCCTCCACCTTAGATGCTCGGCATCTAAGCTTTTTTTCAAAGAACTTCTCGATGTTCCTAAACATAAAACCTCCTTTCACACCTTCGCTCATTTATTTTTTATTATTTTGTATCCATTTTTTTATTTTTTGCAATATGAAAGTGAAATATGCCAAAAAAACAGCGCCGATTACAAAAAACAAACCTATTATTAGCAACTCATTTAATTCCATAAACACCTCCTTCTACACTTTTTAAGTGCATCCAAGTGAATTAAATTGTCAAACAACCTTCGATATCTGTGAAATTACAGCCTATACTATTTAAAAGATTTTATGTCATTTTTTAATAAAATTACTATACTAGACACAATCTAAGCTATTTTTTACCTAAATATAGACAAATTCTAGTCTCTATGCTAACCTATCCAAAACGACCCTTTCGCCGACAAAATATCTTTTACCATGGCTATTCTCAAAAAGCAACTGGAAAAACTCAACCTCTCGGAGCGTGAAGCTGATGTTTATGTCGAGCTTTTAGAATTGGGCGAAACGACTGTCGAGCAAATTTCTCGCAAATCCAAGATCAAACGCACAACCGTCTATGATGTAATCGAAGCACTAAAAGCCAAGGGTCTCATCGGAACAACAAAAAGAAAAAAACGCACGCTCTATTATGCCGAGGATCCGAGAATTTTGGAAAATCAGCTGGAAGAAAAGAAAACCGTGCTCAAGGGAATTCTTCCGCAACTACTCTCGCTGGCCAGCTGCATCGACAAAAAACCGGACGTGAAGTATTTTGAAGGTAGTGAAGGAATCAAAAATGTCTATCAAGACACCCTAAATTATCCCGGACAAGAAATCCTGATGTGGGGCACGACGGACGTCTTCACCTATTTTGATGAAAATTATATGTGGGATTATTATCTCAAAAAAAGAATTGAGAAAAAAATTTGGATGCGCGCTATTGGACAAAATCTGGGAGTTGTGCAAAAGATTCAGGCGGAGGATAAAAAGCACCTGCGAGAAACCCGCCTCTATGATTCCCGTGAACTATGCCTGGAAGTTGAGATAAACCTCTATGGCAAAAGAAAAATCGGCATTATGTCCTTCAAGGAAAACCTAGGCCTCATCATTGAAAGTGAAAAAATCTACATTACCCTAAAAACCATCTTTGAACTTAATTGGAGAATGTTGGATAATAGAAAATAAAAAAATAATATGCAAATCGCCATCACCTCCGACATTCACAATAACGAAGTCAACTTGGAAAAAGTTTTGCGTTATTGCGCCGAACAAAAAATTACCACGCTCATTTGTTGCGGAGACTTAGCCTCAAAAGAAGTGCTTGATCTCATGAATGATAATTTTGCAGGCGTTATTTATTACACTTTCGGTAATGCCGATTACACCGAACTGCGCGAGCTTGAATCAGTAGAAAAATATCGCCAGACTTTTTTATTCAAAAATTTCGGCGAAACTATAATTGAGAATAAGCAAATTGCCTTTGTCCATTTTCCCCGTGAAGCCAGAAGATTAGCGGAAACTGGAAAATATGCTTTTGTTTTTCATGGTCACACGCATAAACCTTGGGTCTCCTCCGTTGAAACTACGGCGGACCAAGGATCGATAAAATGTACAGTGCTCAATCCTGGCAATGTTGCGGGAGAAATCTATCCACCGACGTTTGCGGTGTGGAATACTGAAAATGATAATTTTAAACTATTGAGAATTCATGATTTGAAATAAATTAAAAATCAAAATGCAAATATCAAAATGACAATGTGAAATTCAAAATGCTTAAATTCCGAATTTTTTATTTTGATTTGTCATTTTGATTTTTGATTTTTACATTTTACATTTCTTCCATGTCAAACCAATCCAAACTCGAAAAACTAAACGCAGCAATGCTCGCCTGTTCCCAGTGCGCGCTAAGAAAAGGTTGCACCCAGGTCGTTCCCGGCGCAGGAAATGCCGATGCGAAAATTATGTTTATCGGTGAAGCACCCGGAAGAAAAGAAGATGAAACCGGAGTGCCTTTTGTCGGTGCCGCCGGAAAATTTCTCAATGAAATGCTCGAGACAATCAAGCTTAAACGCGAAGACGTCTACATCGCCAATGTCTGCAAATGCCGCCCACCGGAAAATCGCGACCCGCTCCCCGAAGAAGTCGCTGCTTGCTGGCCCTGGCTTTTGGAACAAATAAAAATTATCCAGCCCAAACTAATCGTCACGCTTGGCCGCCATTCGATGGAAAGATTTTTGCCTGGTTTTAAGATTTCCGAAGTTCACGGCAAAGCGATGAGAAAAGACATCGAAGGTATGGGCAAGCAGATTTTCTACACACTTTATCATCCTGCGGCGGCGCTCTATAATGGCGGAATGCGCGAAACGCTCATCAAAGATTTCAAACGGATTCCGAAAATTATTGCAAAAATTGAACAAGAAGAGAAAAAATAAATCGCCTCAGTGGCGATTTTTTGATGCTAAATTTACTGTGGGCGAGGAGGGACTCGAACCCTCATGGAGCAAGCTCCGCGACATTTTAAGTGTCGAGTGTATACCATTTCACCACTCGCCCAAAATTATTTTTTTCGATTCCGTCCTCTGTGTGTTGGTTTTAGGCTATGACAATTGGGACATAGCACGCGCAAGTTTTCCAATCGATTGTCTTTACTGTCACCATTAATGTGATCAAGTTCTAGCGGTAATCGTCCATCATCAGATACTTTATGCCAGCCGCATTCCTCACAACGCTTTGGCTTTAATTTTGCAAAAAATAATCTTTTCTTTAGCTTAAAACTTTGAAAGTCGGTGTTTTTCTTTAAAATCTCTTCTAATTTTCTTCGCGGCTTTCCAATTCCCCGCATCCCCTTGTTCCAGCCCTTTCCCGTAAAATGCTCCGTGTTTATTTTATATTCAGCTAAAAACTTTTTTATTTGGGAATAATTTCCACCAGCTTCTTTTAGTTTCAATCTTTTCAAAACCTGTCTAACGCTTGTGGATAATTTAACTGCTTTTTTCAATTCATTTTCTGTCCAACTTCTTTTTCTCATAATGGTATACTCGTTGATTAATATCACCTTATAAGTATACCACAATAGTAAATTTTATGGAAATTTGAGGTCCGGAGCAGATTCGCACTGCTGTACAGGGTTTTGCAGACCCTTGCCTAACTGCTCGGCCACCGGACCAATTTTTGACCACAGGTAAATACTACCAAGCTCAAGCCCTAAAGTCAATTATAACGCTCTATTTCTTCGCCATCTTCCAAAGCATATCAAAATGAGCCTTATAGGAATCACGAAATTCTTGATTGATGATTTCGATGAGAAAGATATCTTTGCCTGTCGCCATGAAAGTGATTCTGTCCGGCCAAATTGTCGTGGACACTGGATTGCTATTTTCATATGGCAAATAGCGAGACTCTCGCAATTTCGGATTGGTTTTTTCACCAAATTCTTCATTATCATTGCGCTCACTCTCACCCATCACCAGCTTTCCAACTATTTGCTTTTCAGTTTTTAGCTTATTATATGTCCCTCGAATAAAATCTTCCCCTAAAGAGTTCAAATGTCCTTTCACAGATACGCCCATAATATACGTCTCCGCTCCTTTGGGCATTTTTTTATAGACATATGTATAAAATTTTTGCGCACCGGCTTGGCCAGAATAGATGTTAATCTCGTTCTCGTGCCGGCTTTTTTTCATCTCGTGCTTGATGGTCCGCGCTAACCTTTCTGCTAAGGCTTCCTGCTTTCTCACATTTTCCACAATCACTTCCGGATCCACAATTTTATAGTGCTGAAACTTATTTTTCATCGTCTTCGCCACCATCCCGCGCTTTTCGAGCGCGTCAAGGGCGTTATAGGCAATCTGACGATGAATTTTGAGATCAGCAATCACGCCACCCACTTGTGTCTCGCCCAGTTTCATTAGGCTTTTGTATACTTTCACCTCATTCCAAGTCAGCCCCAAAGCTAATAGTTCTTGTTCCATAAGATTGATTTTTGTTAATAATTACATCCAGCGTTGGTTCAAGTCTCTGACTTGAACCTTTTATTTCTAACCAGCTAACTTTTCACCACAAATCCAAATAAGAACTAGGTAGTTCAGGTCAGGAGACACTGAACCGACAATGCAGTGAATTTTAAGCTTTTTACCCCGTCAACCATAAAGCGACACCCCAAGCCCAATTTCGCTTATCCTAGACCCATTATACATCAATTTCTTATTGTCGTCAACAATATTTTGTTGACACGTGTTGTTTTATCTGCTATGCTCCAGAGTCAAACTAAGAAATGGATTCTTGGGGAGATAAAAATTGTACATTATAAAAAGGACAATAAAATGATAAAAGTATTAATAGTCGAAGATCATCTTGCAACAGGTGAAAACATTGGATTTACTTGCGAAGAATTTGGTTGTGATGTCTATTGGGCGACAACTCTACTACAGGCATCATGTATAATCATACAACATAAATTCCAACTAATCATTTGGGACTTTAATCTTCCGGATGGAATCAGCATTGATCTTATTAAATTGGCAAGGGAAAAATTCCCTGAAGCGATCATGGTTGCTTCAAGTAGCAATCCCAACATTCGGGCATTGCAGCAAGCGGCCGGGTGTAACTTGTCCGCAGATCCTTCCAGCATAAGTGATTTTTTAAGGAAGGAAATACCGCGTTTGATTTGTTCGTTAAAGGCTGAGTAATCGAGTAGAAATAACTTTTAAAAAGAGATACTACTTGGGGAAGATATTTTCTAATTCTCCTGAAATTGTTCTTTCTTTAGGTTTCAAGGCGAGCCCGCAGATCATCGCATCCTGCTCGCCTTCTTTTCCCAGGTTTCAAAAAAGTTTTGAAATTTGAGATGAAAGAAAATTAACCAAAGGAGGTCAAAATGAAACCAAAGCACCTTAAAATCGAAAAGGATTTTTACGACGAAGCGTATCAGGATCCAGCGACACGGCTGGAGCGAGGATATGGTTGGGGAACAACTCCCAGCCCATCGATGGTTGCCCTTTTTGAAAAACATGTAAAAAGAATTTATTACGGAAATGTTCTGGATATCGGCATTGGAGCTGACGGGCGCAATGCCAAATATTTTCTAGAAAAAAATATTCCACTACTGGGGATTGATATCTCCGAAAACGCACTGAGAAATTGTTGCGAAACTATTGGTGGCTATCCAAGATTTTACCTTGAAAATTTAGACTTTACTTTACCCACAGCCCTTCTTGATAGCCACTTGAAATTAGATCTTGCATTTAGTCTTGTAATTGATTGGTCTGTAATGGATCATATCCGCAGAGCATACCTTCCAGCATACAAAGATAACATCTTAAGCTGTCTCAGATATGGCGGATATCTAATCAGCTCCCAATTCGCCGATCCATTGCCGGAAAAATTCAAGGTTCCAAAAGGTAAAGACTTCTGTCTGTGGGGAAAGCATTATATGCGCTGTTTCACAATCGAAAAACTCATCGCTGAATTTCCCGCCTTAAAAGTAATTGACTACATGGAAAATTGCCCGGAAGATGATGTTAATGGAATCAAAATTCATTCCGTACTTTTCCAAAAAGTCGCCTGATTTATTTAGACGCCGCGCCTCACTAAAATTCTTAACCTATCCCCAGAAAATCCCACCACTCCAAACCTTTTTGCTAAACATAGCAGAAAGGTTTTTTTATTTGAAAATTTGCATAAAAAAAGCACCCCGATTACTCGGAGTGCTCTTTTTAACTATTCAGTCACAATCTGGGCGACTAAGTTTCGTCTACCGAAAGCAAACGCTTGCGCTTTTGTTTCCATGTAGATATCAATCTTATTCCCCTTAATCGCACCTCCGCGATCTTGGCAGATGTAAGTCCCATAGCCTTCGATGTTGACCTTTGTTCCAAAAGCAAAGTTTTTTGGACAAGCGATTGTCTCATTTTCCTTTACCTTTTTTCCCGAAGCGGTAATTCCATCGCTTTTGCCACACTCATCTGCCGCAGCAGTATACGCTGAAGCATTGATAATGAATTTCCCTTCTGGAAGATTGCTATTATTAGGTACTTTTTTAGTTTCAATTACATTTTCTTCCTTTTTTACTTCCTCCACCTTCTTTTCTGCCATAACTTCCGCAGTTGGAGCAAGTTCCTCGGCCATACAGACATTTGTTTGTCCGATAGTCAAGATATTTTCTACGATATTGAAGTTTATTTTTGTTTGATTAGACTCATCAGCCTTCACCGTTTCTACCATCGTTCCAAAACTTAGGATGACAGCAAAACCAGCTAGAATGGCCAATTTCGTGCTAATACGCATACATAAACTTTAATTGTTAATTGCCAGTCAGGGATCTAGTTCCCCTTTTCAGACTGACCTACAATCTTAGCAAATAATGCCCAAAAAGTCAAGCATTATGGCGCTATTTTGGCTCTAATAAGCCATCGCATTTTAGCCATTTGCGTCTTATTGGCTTAAATAAGCCCTGCAAATCAAAAAAGCCCCAGGAAGGGCTCTGCTAATATCCCCTTCGCCCTTCGGGAGAAGGTGGCCGAAGGCCGGATGAGGGAAAGGGTTATATATTGAGAAAAAACTAGCTTTGTTTAGATTACTCTTAACATATAACCCTTGCCCTCACCTGTCACGTGCTCGTGACATCCTCTCCCGAAGGGCGAGGAGGAGTTTTTTATTTCTTTTTCTTCTTTCCCGCTTTTTTCTTGTCTTTCTCTTCTTGCTTTTTCTGCTCTTCAAGTTTTTTCAGCTCTTCTTCACTTAAAACCACTTTTTCGTCTTTATGAATAACACTATAGGCAGTAAAGCCCTCGTTGGGATAGCGTGAAAGTACCAGATCCATGAAACTGCGCCAGATCGGAGCGGCCACAAAGACGCCATCCGCGCCAGCGTGCATCGGACGCGAGTCATTGTTACCCGCCCAAACTCCGACAGCAATAGACGGCGTGAATCCAACCGTCCAAGCATCGCGAAAATCTTGCGATGTTCCCGTTTTAGCTGCAACCGTACGCCCGGGAATAAAAAGTGGGCTCCTCGCGCCAAATGTTGCCGAGCGCGCATCATTATCTGAAAGGATAGAGTCGATCTTCCTAGCTACCTCCACATCAATCACTTGCTTACTTTGAGCTTTATCAAAATATGATTGACCGTTATTATCCACGATTTCTAAGATAGAGTGCAGTGGATATTTTTTTCCCTCCGTCGCAAATACTCCAAAAACACCAACCATGTCGACCAATTTTACTTCCGCCCCACCGATCGCTAAAGATAGTCCATAGCGATTTCTATCATTTAAAGTGGTAATGCCGAGACGATGCGCCATATCAATCGCGCTATCAATCCCGACCAAAGAAAGTGTTTTGATGGCGGGAATATTCAGTGACATTGCTAATGTTTTTCGCATCGGCAACACGCCGTGAAATTTTCCGTCATAGTTTTGCGGGATGTAACTAATGCCTCCGCCATCCGGTCCAAAATTAGTCGGAGCGTCTAGGATTAATGTTTCCGGCTGATAACCTTTTTCAAAGGCCGTCGCATAGACAATTGGCTTGAATGAAGATCCAGGCTGACGCAGTCGTACTGCCACATTCACCTGACCATCGATTGATTGGTCAAAAAAATTACGGCTGCCGACCATTGTCAAAACTTCTCCGCTTTTTGGATCAACCGCCACCAGTGATGCATTTTCTGCGCCATAACTCAGATTTCTTTTCGCCCCGTCAGCTACCACTTTTTCCCCGATTCTTTGCAAGTCATAATCCAGAGTAGTAATAATTTTCAACCCGCCACGCTCCAAAAAGTCCCGACCATATTTTTCTTCCAATTGGCTAGTCACATAAAAAACAAAATGCGGCGCTAAAATCGGTTCACGAAAAGGTTCAATTTTCGCTAAGATATTAGTTTTTCTCGCCTGCTCAATCTCCACCGGATCGGCTGATTTCTGTTGAGCCATTTGATCCAAAATACCCCGATAGCGCGCGGTCAATTCACTGATATTATCTCCATACGGCGAATAGTAGGTCGGTGCTTTAGGCAACGCAGAAAGAAAAACCGCTTCGGAGAGATTAAGCTCCTTTGCTGATTTCCCCAAAAAAACTTCGGCGGCCGCTTCGATCCCATACGCATTAGAACCATAAGGGACTTGGTTGAGATAGCGGTCTAGTATTTCCTCTTTAGTAAAATTTTTCTCAATCTTAAAAGCGATCAGCGTCTCCATAAATTTCCGGCGCAAAGTTTTTTCCCGCGTCAGATAAACATTGCGCGCCAGTTGTTGCGTGATGGTTGAGCCGCCTTGAGAAACCTCGCCGTTTTTAGCATTGACTTTCATCGCGCGCAAGATCGACAAAATATCTACTCCAAAATGGGAATAGAAATTCTTATCCTCCGTCGCAATTGTCGCAATCCGCACCACATCCGGAATCTCAGCATGAGAGAGTACTTTGCGGTTCTCCTCACCGTGAATCTCATAAAGCACAGTTTTCCCCGTGCGATCATAGATAATTGAAGTTTGCGGCGGACGAAAACTGGATATTTCTGCTACGCTAGGTGTTTGATATTTATAGATAAAAAAAGTAGCAATGGCCGCGCCAAAAACAAACATGAAAATTGCGGTCATGACACCCAAAAAGACTTCTTTGCAATAATACCAAAGTGTGTAGTTCTTCATATCTCCTGTCAAAAAGTTCTTAGTTCTGGAGATAATCACCCCCATTTCCTTTCCACCATAGCACAGATGCGTCGAAGGTCAAAATTTGGCCAATATTAGACCATAAAACACAAAAAGCTCCAAGATATTTTGGGGCTTTTTGTATTGTCTTTTTTACGTAACAATTTTAAACTTAGACTTTAAATTTATTATTACTATTATTTCCAACTTTCAATAATACTCGCCACAGCTTTCGCAACATTTGCATTCCAATCATGCCCGGCGTCAACCTCAAGTAAACTAAAATTATTTGCCTTTAATATTTCAAAATTTTCTCTATCACAAAAATAATTATCAAATTTTCCTCGAATTATAATTATATTTTCCTTTGGAATCTGTTTCAGTTGTTTAAGAACGTCAACTCTTAGCAAAACTACCACTTGCCTAAAAGTGTGCCCCCAATATTTCGCGGGAACCGCTTTTTTAACCTTAAACCCTTCAAAAACAAGAAATCTTATCCAGTTTATGAAATGCATAAAAAAGTTTCTCTTTTTAACTAAGGGATTGATAAATATAAATTTACTGGCGCTGTTAACTTTTGATTTTAAAATAAAACTTGCACCCAAGCTATGCCCAATAAAAACTTTAGCGTCAGGGATGACTTCTATTTGACCAGTTATCCAAATATCCAAACCATCATATCCATAGTTTTTTACAATTTGGCCAGTCCCAGGCAATACGCATATCTCTTTTTTATCCATATTAATTCATAGTTAATAGCTAATGCTATTCTAGCATAAAAAATAAAAACCTCCTTTCTGGGGAGATTTCTATTTTATCTGAGCGGGTAGGGGGAATCGAACCCCCCTCCTCAGCTTGGAAGGCTGATATAATAGCCACTATACGACACCCGCCTTCGCCAAGCTGAAGCTCGGCTTCGGCGTGGTAAAACCCGCAGAAGTCGAGCGAAAGCTGGCTTCGTCCCGCCGCAGCATAGCTACGACAGGAAAGCCCGCGAACGGACTTTCAATTTTATGCAATCTGTGCCGAGTCCCGGGATTGAACCGGGGACACAAGGATTTTCCTTGTTATTTTTCTTGAGTTTCCCCAAGGATCGGACTATTTCATTATCCTTTTGCCAACTTAGCAAAATAGGATATTGGACGCTAATGCAAGATTATTGTTGGGACTCACTTGCTAGTCTCTACACTTTCTTCAAAACCTGAGGCCCTTTGAAGCTTAGCTCGAGATTACCGTTTCTAATAAAATTAGTTTTAGGCTTCCTCGAATTCATCCAATTTTCATCCCTGAATTACTTCAGAGCGGACCGAAAACCAGTCCTCTGCTCTACCACTGAGCTAACTCGGCACTGTGGACCCTATAGGACTCGAACCTATAACCCCCTCGGTGTAAACGAGGTGCTCTAGCCATTGAGCTAAGGATCCGCGCATACTATCGGTGCCTTCGGCGGGACTCGAACCCGCACGGCCTTGCGACCCATGCACCTCAAGCATGTGTGTATACCAATTCCACCACGAAGGCGCGAAAATTACTCCGCTTTTTTTTCTTCAACTTTTTCCACAGCTTTTTCTTCCACTTTTTCAGATGCCACTTCCGCTTTGACAGTCTCAACTTTTGGCTTATCTTTCTTGTTCACATCCTTGATATCCTTGTATTTCATACGACTCTGCTTTGTCGTGAGCGTTCGGATATAATACAGTTTTGCACGGCGCACTTTGGCCCGCTTCACAAGTTCGATCTTTTCCACATTCTTCGAGCCAACCGGGACAATCATTTCCACGCCGACATCATGCGTTACTTTTCGCACAGTGATTGTTGGAGAAGAGCTTTGTCCACCTTTGACAGCGATAACCAGACCTTCAAAAATTTGAGTACGCTCCTTGGCGCCTTCCTTAATTCTGAGAAATACCTTAACCACATCTCCACTGTGAAATTCTTGCTCGCTTTTCAGTGCTCGCTGAGATTTGTTGAATTCAATGATCTTCTTTTCCATACGATTATTATAGCAAATTATTACTTAAAATTAAAATAGGCCCCAAAAGCCTCTTATCCTTCCCTGAAAATCACACCTGGTGGTGTAATTTTTCGCTTTTTCATACTATCTCTTTTCCCCCTTTTAGTCAAGGAAATGGCCAAAATTCAAAAAATCCTCGGGTAAGGGAGAGCTAAATGCATAAGTATTGCCAAAAAGGGTAAATTCGATCGACTCGGCGTGCAGGAGCTGCCTTCTGGCAGAATCAAGACGGGCAATCCCGCGCAAAAAATACTTCTTATCCCCCACAATCGGGTGTCCGATGGAAGTTAAGTGTACGCGGATCTGATGCATCCGGCCGGTTTTGGGCGAAAGCTCCAAAAGAGCAAACCCATCTTTGGACGTCTTCAAAGTTCGATATCTCGTCATTGCCTCGCGAATTTTTGTCCTTGTTTTGTGTCCTGCCACCACTTGCCGGCGATAATCCGCCGAACGCGCCAATGGTTTTTCAATCACGCCCTCTGCTGGATCTGGCACGCCATAGACAATCGCTTGATATTTTTTCACGACCTCCTTGTCTTGAAATTGACGTTTCAACTCCAAGAATGTTTCCATATTTCTTGCGACCACAATCACTCCGCTCGTATCCTTATCCAACCGATGCACAATCCCCGGACGCAACTTTCCTTCTTTAGTATTCTCACGGACACTTTCAATTTCAGGAAATTGGGCAACAAGATAATTCACTAGCGTGTCCTCTTTTCTTGTATCGTCCGGATGCACCTGCATCCCGGCTGGTTTGTCAATCACGATAATATTTTCATCCGAAAAAATAATCGGCAATTCTTTTTTCTCTTTTGGCAAAATTATTTTCTCTTCGCTAAATTCAAAATCAAAAGTGATCACATCATTATTCTTGAGCACATAGCCAGATTTGACTTTATTTCTATTGACTAAAATTTTCTCCGCCTTGATCTGCCGAGAGATTTCACTGCGCGTAATTTTCCCATCAAAAAACTCCCCACTACTGAGGAATTTATCTAATCGCTCGCCCGAGCTGTCTTTTGTGATGATTATTTTTTGCATAACACTTGTGCCCAGAAGAGGACTCGAACCTCCAATCCCTTGCGAGAATCCCGCCCTGGCGGGACGCGTATCTTATTTGTGCCCAGAAGAGGACTCGAACCTCCAATCCCTTGCGAGAACCAGTTCCTAAGACTGGCGCGTATACCAATTCCGCCATCTGGGCATATTTGTTTTTCCTTTTCTGTGGGCGCGGAGAGACTCGAACTCTCAAGGACTTACGTCCACATGCTCCTGAAGCATGCGCGTATACCAATTCCGCCACGTGCCCGATATATGCACCAATTTATCATACGGTGTTATATCTTTTTTGGCAAATATCCATCTTGTCATTCCCGCGAAGGCGGGAATCCAGGTGCCACTAGTTTTAAACTCTAGAAAACCGAGCCACTAGTCTGATAAATTCTCTATTTTAGTAAGTCTTGAATTTTAATAATTCGTTTTTTCTTTATTTTAAACCTGAGGTGCCTGGATCCCCGACTTCTCGGGGATGACACACATTTTATTCCAAAAGCGCCTTGAGCCGTCTTACCTCCTCTTTCAGTGCTCCATCATTACCATATTCCCCATGATGCCGGGTATTCTCGCCATAAGTTTCTTTTTTCACATCCAGATGGATATTGATCAGCATATCCGCCCCATTCATTTTCACATACATATGGAACCGTGGATAACCAGCCGAAGCCAGTGGCCGCACAAAACTCATTTCATCACCTTCGTGCCTTTGGAATGAATATCCCAGTCGGCGCAAATTATTCACCGGATTACCTTCGACATTTTTGACTTCGATTTGCATAGGTTTAACTTAATTTTACAACAAATTAAATTTATATCCCCTTCTCCATTAGGGAGAAGGTGGCCGAAGGCCGGATGAGGGAAAGGGTGTTGTACTAAATAAAAACTAAATTAGTATAGTTTATTCATAATATACAGCCCTTGCCCTCACCTGTCACGTGCTCGTGACATCCTCTCCCGGAGGGCGAGGAGGAATTCATTTTTGATTCTTCGCCGCTATTATTGTATTTCGCATCAGCATCATTATCGTCATCGGACCAACTCCGCCCGGAACGGGAGTAATGCAACTAGTTTTATCACAAACGCGAATATAATCAACATCGCCGACTAATTTTCCCTCCTCGTTTCGATTGATTCCCACATCAATCACGACCGCATCCTGCTTTACCATCTCGGCGCAAATCAGCCCTGCGCGTCCCGTTGCTGAAATAAGAATATCCGCTTGTGCGCAAAGCTTTTGTAAGTTTTTTGTCTTAGAATTACAAACCGTCACTGTCGCGCCAAGATTGATGAGCATCACGGCGAGAGGTTTTCCCACAATATTACTCCGTCCCACAATCGTAACATTTTTTCCTTCAACCGAAATTTCACTTCGCTCGAGTAACTCTAAAATTCCCGCCGGCGTGCAAGGCAAAAACCGCGCGTCTCCAATCATCATACGCCCCACATTTTCCGGATGAAAACAATCAACATCTTTTTTCGGATCAATCAGATTAATTATTTTCTTCGCATCGATATTTTTCGGCAACGGTAATTGCACCAAAATTCCGTGAATCTTTTCATCCACATTATATTGCAAAATTATTTTTTCCAACTCTTCTTGCGAAGTTTCCGCAGACATTCTCACAACTTCAGAATTAATTCCAATCTCTTTCGCCACGCGTTCTTTATTTTTCACATACACCTGCGAGGCACTATCCTCCCCGGCCAAAATCACAACTAGTCCTGGCACAATCCCTTTTTCTCCCAAAGCCAAAACATCACTTTTCAGCTCCTCCTTAATTTCTTCCGCAATCTTTTTCCCGTCGATTATTTTTGTCATTATCTTCGTACCGCAGGAGCAGGTTTGCAACCTGGTCCGCATAGTTTACCATTTAGACAACATTTTTATTCGCCATTTATATACTAGTATAGCACACCTCAAAAACCACCCTTGCCAACCACACCAATTCAGTGATATAATATCCTCAGAATAAACTCCTCAGATTTATTTAGAATAATTAGGTCAATTAGTAATTAGAATAATTTAATCCCATGCCCACCCCACTCCCCGATCTTATTCGCCCGGAAAATCTCACTGATTTTTTCGGCCAAGAAAAACTCATTGGAAAAACTTCCTATCTTTTTCGCGCTATTAAAAGTGACGCCATTCCGTCGATGATCCTTTGGGGTCCGCCCGGATCAGGAAAAACCACGCTCGCCCACATCATTGCCACCGCCACCAAATCAGAATTCTTAAAAATCAGCGCTGTTTCCTCTGGCAAAAAAATCCTTTTGGAAATTATTGCGAAAGCCCAAGAGAATAAACTGCAAAATAAAAAAACGATTTTATTTATAGACGAAATTCATCGTTGGAATAAAGCCCAGCAAGATGCGCTTCTCCCTCATGTCGAAAACGGCACGATCACACTGATTGGAGCAACGACCGAGAATCCCAGCTTCGAAGTCAACTCCGCCTTAGTTTCTCGCACCCGTGTTTTTGTTTTGGAAAAACTGACCCCGACTGATTTGGAAAAAATAATTGAAAGGGCGTTGGAAAAAATCAAAGCAACAAAAAAAATTAAAATAGATTCTGACACAATAAAATTACTTGCCAATCTTTCTAATGGTGATGCGCGGATGGCGCTCAATACTCTCGAAGCTTGCGTCAACCAGACGGAAAACATCACTCCAAAACTAGTAAAAGAAGTTTTGCAAAAATCGCATCTGCTCTATGACAAGTCTGGAGAAGAACATTATAATATTATTTCCGCTCTGCACAAATCAATGCGCGGCGGAAACCCGGACGCTTCCGTCTATTGGCTGGCGCGGATGATTGAAGGCGGAGAAGATCCGCTCTATATCGCCCGACGCCTCGTACGTTTTGCCAGCGAAGACATTGGCCTTGCCAATAACACTGCCCTCCTTCTCGCCAATGCCGTTTTCGACGCTTGTCACAAGCTGGGCTACCCGGAATGTAATGTCCACCTCGCCCAATGCGTAATTTATCTCGCCAAATCCAAAAAGGACATCACTGCCTACGCTGCCTACAGCAAAGCCAAAAAAGACGTGGAAAAATTCGGCAATCTTCCCGTCCCGCTTCATTTGCGTAACGCGCCAACAAAACTAATGAAAGAATTAAATTATGGCAAAGGCTATAAATATACTCCGCTCGAGGATAGTCGTGAACAGAGTTATTTGCCGGAAGAATTAGGGGATTCTAAATATATATAAAACGTGATACCATTACATCAGTAAGAATCGTAAATAAGCGCTAAATGATGTCTAAAGTCTACACATCCAAAACTAAAAAACTCGGAAACGGTCTTTTTGCTAAGACTGATATTAAAAAAAATGAAATTATTTTCATAGTCAAGGGCACACTCGAAAAATGTCCATACTCGCCGAAAGATTCCCAGAAAGGTCAAAATTGGCTAGCAATAGAAAAAAATATTTGGCTAGCCCCTCTTGACAATAACCCTTGGGTTAATATCAATCACTCCTGTACGCCAAACGTAGGACTCAAAGGTCACGTCACCGTCGTCGCAATGAGAAATATCAAAAAATCTGAGCAACTTACAATCGACTATTCTACAACAGAAGACGATCCTAATTGGAAAATGAAATGTAACTGCGAGCAAAATAATTGTAGAAAAATAATCAGAAGCGCTCGCTTTTTGTCTCCAAAATTATTCAAAAAATATAAAAACTATATTCCACAATTTTTAAAAAGAGAGCGCGCAATAGCTAATAATGCTGACGAATTTGTGAAATAAATAAAAACCCTCGTCGGTTCAAGTCTCCGACTTGAATCTCTTATTTCTAATCAACTGGCTATATCTGCATAGTTTAACAAGAACAAGACGGTTCAGGTCAGCCTGCCTGCCGGTAGGCAGGGAGACACTGAACCGACAATAAAAAATAGAAGCGCTATCAACAGCGCTTCTGTTTTTTAATAACTCTCACTAAAATATTTTCCCTAAAACAACCCCTCAATCTCCCCGCTTTCCGAAACATCAATCTTTTCCGCCGCGGGCACTTTTGGCAGTCCCGGCATCGTCATTATTTCTCCTGCAATCGCGACAATAAATCCTGCGCCGTTGGAAATTCGCAGTTCGCGAATATTTAGCGTAAAACCTTTTGGTCTTCCCAGGAGCTTTGGGTCATCGGAAAAAGAATATTGGGTTTTGGCAATACAAATTGGCAACTTGTCCAATTTTTCTTTTTCCAGCTTTTCCATCTGCTTTTGCGCCTTGGCACTGAACTCCACGTTTTTTGCACCATAAATTTTTTGCGCGATAGTTTCGATCTTCACTTTGATATGTGACTGCTCCGAGTAGAGAACTTTAAAATTCGCTTTTTTCTTGGCCAGCGTTTCCAAAACAACTTTGGCCAAATCTTCTCCACCCGCTCCGCCTTTTTCCCAAACGTGAGAGAGCGCATAGGACGCACCAAGTTTTTTCACCATTTGCTCCAAGAGTTTTAATTCTTTTTGCGTGTCAGTTGGAAAAACGTTCACAGCAACCACGACCGGCACGCCGAATTTCTTCAAATTCTCGACATGCTTTTCCAAATTAGCAAAACCTTTTTTCAGATGAATCAAATTTGGCATCACCAGTGTTTCCTTTTCCATCCCACCAGAATATTTCAGCGCGCGCACTGTTGCCACAATCACTACTGCATCCGGTTTCAATCCTGCGACGCGACATTTGATATTGAAAAATTTCTCCGCTCCGAGATCCGCGCCAAAGCCTGCTTCGGTGATGAGATAATCTCCCAGTTTCAGTCCATAGCGTGTCGCCAAGATACTATTGCATCCGTGCGCAATATTGGCAAACGGTCCGCCGTGAATAATAGCCGGCGTGTGTTCCAATGTTTGCACCAAATTTGGTTTTAGGGCATCTTTCAAAATTGCAGTGAGTGCACCGACCACGTTGAGAGAACGCGCATAAACCGGTTCACCAGAAAATGTGTAAGCCACCAAAATATTTCCCAAACGTTTTTTGAGGTCAGCCAAATTTTCACTGAGGCATAAAATTGCCATAATCTCTGAAGCAACTGTGATGTTGAAATTTTCTTCCCGTGGCACACCTTGTGATTTTCCGCCCAAACCAACCACCGTGTTTCGCAACGTCCGGTCATTCAAATCCATCGCCCGTTTCCAAAGAATTTGGCGCGCATCAATTTGCAATTCATTACCTTGAAAAATATGATTATCAATAATGGCCGAGAGCAAATTGTTGGCCGTCGTAATGGCATGCAAATCACCTGTGAAATGCAAGTTAATTTCTTCCATCGGCATCACTTGCGAATATCCCCCACCCGCCGCACCACCCTTCACGCCCATGCACGGTCCTAATGATGGCTCACGCAAAGCCAACATCGTTTTTTTGCCGAGGCGACTGAACGCCATAGCGAGACCAATTGAAGTCGTCGTCTTTCCCTCGCCTGCCGGCGTCGGACTGATCGCTGTGACTAAAATTAATTTTCCGTCTTTTTGATTTTTAATCTTCTCCCACAGCGCTGGTTTTAGCTTCGCTTTGTATTCTCCATACAACTCCAGATCATTTTTTATGACGCCGATTTTCTCCGCCACACTTTCAATCGGTTCCATTTTCGATTCTTTGGCAATTTGGATGTCTGTTTTCATAAAATTATTTTAAAAAAAGTTAAGACCTACACAAACAAAAAATTCTTGGTTAGCTCGTAAATTTAATATATACTCCTCTCCCCTCGGGAGAGGATGTCCGAAGGACAGGTGAGGGCAAGGGTAATGCTAAAAAATAAAAATGTTCTGCGTAGGAAAGTAATAATTTTATCTAACGCCCTTTCCCTCATCCGGCCTTCGGCCACCTTCTCCCTAATGGAGAAGGGGCTATAAATAAAAATTCTACTCTTTTATAAACTTCTCCACTGCCTCGAATATCCCGTTCTCATCCAACTCCACCTCCGCCAAAATTTCTCCTCGTGTTCCGTGAGAGAGAAACTCATCCGGCAATCCTAGGTTTTTAATTTTAACACCAAGACCGGCTTTCGCAAAAAACTCATTCACTGCACTGCCCGCTCCACCCATAATCACATTATCCTCGACTGTTACAAAATATTGATGTGTCTGGGATAATTCCCGCAATAGTTCCTCGTCCAGTGGTTTCACGAAACGCATATCAACTAATGTTCCGTCAATTTTTTCCGCCGCATACTTGCTCCGACCCACCATTGTTCCAAACGCTAAGATAGCCACATTTTTTCCCTTTTTTACAATCTTAGCTTTTCCAATTTCAATTGACTGACTTTTCTTCCCGCCACAACCGCAAAGATTAGCACCCTTAGGATAACGCACCGCCGCCGGTCCAGAATAATTATAGCCCACTTCCAGCATTGCATAACATTCATGTTCATCGGATGGCGCCATCACAATCATATTCGGAACGATGCGCAAAAATGACAGATCAAAACTGCCCGCGTGCGTCGCCCCGTCCGGCCCAACGATTCCCGCGCGATCAATCGCTAAAAGCACATCGAGTTTAGGCAAAGCGATATCATGGATCAGCTGATCATAACCTCGTTGCAAAAAAGAAGAATAAATCGCCACAACCGGTTTTTTTCCTTGAAGCGCAAGCCCCGCCGCAAAAGTCAGCGCGTGTTGCTCGGCAATTCCCACATCAAAAAAACGATTGGGAAATTGCTCGCTAAATTTCAAAAGCCCCGATCCTCCGGTCATTGCCGGCGTGATTGCATGCAACTTGGAATCTTTTTTCGTTTTTTCGCAAATCCAATTGGCAAAAACGTCGGTGTAGGCGATATTTTTAGCGCAGCCATTTTTCTCCCCAGTCGCAGGATCAAAAGGAGTTGTCGCATGCAAAGAAAAAACATCTTTTTCCGCCGGAGCGTAACCCTTGCCTTTTTTTGTGATCACATGCAAAAAACGTGGCCCTTTCAGTTTTTTCAAATTTTCCAAAACTTCCAAAAGCATCTCTGTGTCATGCCCATCAATCGGTCCATAATATTTAAACCCCAATTCTTCAAACAGTGTCCCAGGAGTAATCACCCCACGCACTTGGATGCCGGCTTTGTGCACTAGCTTTTGTACGGTTGGCATGCCCTTTAAAACTTCCAATCCTTTATCGCGTAAATTAACATAGGACGGAGAAGAAATCAGCCGCGTCAAATATTTTTCCATTCCTCCAACGTTGGGTGAGATTGACATCTTATTATCATTCAACACCACCAAAATATCCGCCTTAATATCCCCCGCGTGATTGAGCGCTTCAAAGGCCATTCCCCCAGCCAAAGCCCCATCGCCAATCACAGCGACAACATGCGGCGCTTTTTTCTTATTACGATTTGCAACAGCCATTCCCGTTGCAAGACTAATTGATGTGCTGGTATGCCCCGTGTTCGAAGTATCATATTCGCTTTCCTCTCTTCGGGGAAAGGGAGCTAACCCTCCTTTTTTCCTGATCGTAGAAAGCCGGTCTTTTCTCCCGGTGAGAATCTTGTGTGCATAGGCCTGATGTCCAACATCCCAAATGAGCAAATCTTTCGGTGTGTCAAAAATATAATGCAACGCCACAGTCAATTCCACCACGCCCAAATTCGATCCGAAATGTCCCCCGCTCTGCGCCACACTTTCGATCAAATAATCACGAACTTCTTCGCAAAGCTTCGGCAATTTTCCCTTAGGCAATTTTCGTAAATCCGCCGGATAATTTACAACATCTAATATTTTCTTGCTTTTTTTATTCTTCATAACTTATCACAAGTAAACTTCATATTAAATGCCTAGAAAATCAGGACTTGCGCAATCGCCAAAAAGTTGTCCGCACGTGCATCTTTCTTGGCATAGAAAGCTTTTGGTAAACCAGCAGAAGAATCACCAAAATGAGGAAACGTCGCTTTTAGGATAGCTTTTCGGCGGTTGTGCAAGTCCGATCAATCAACAATAGTCTGATTAAACAATTTTATCAACCACCGCCAATAATTTTTTAACTACTATTTTATTTTTTCCCAACTCATCTACCAGCGCAACAATCTCCTCAGAATTTTCTGCCAGTTTCGGTTGCTTGCTCAAAAAAATACTGATTGATTTTATGGTTACTTTTTCTTCAACATACTTTGCCAAAATCGCATACCACAGCCCAAATGTTTTTCGATCAACTTTGATGTCAGGAGAAACTAACGGCGGATTACGAAAATAATTAGCCAGTTTTTCCCAGTTGTTATAGACATCATAAAGCAAGATATCTTCCAATAATTTCGCCGGACGACCGAATAATCCGCCAGTCTTTTCTAGTTCATAAAATCCGTTCTGATTGAGAATTTCTTCCCGCCGCATGTCGCAATAAAGATGAAATTTCCAACCAGCCTCAAACGAAGTCAGTCCGGAGAAATTCAGATCGAGCGGTTCAAATTTAAGATGAGTATCCTTACGTTTGATGCTCGGCTCGATCATCCGGATATCCGGGAAAACCGAACCCAACAAAAACTCATCCCGATTGATCTTATGATTATGGTTTATTTTTTCTTCATCCAAAAAAGCCTCGTCAGTTTTTCCATTCTCGATCTTGTCGAAATATTTTTTCGCATAAACGATATGCGCGATTTGAGATGCCATTGTTTTTTATTTTATTTTTTCCAAATCCTAGAGACAGCATGTCCAATATGGATTCCCGCAGCGAACTGATCATCTTCTTCATTATTATGGACAAATACCACTTTTGCCAGTTTAATCTTTCCCCCGCCTTCTTCAAAAAATAGCTTCTGATGACTGCTTTTAATTCCCATCTCAACAGGCCTAACTCCCTCCTTAAATTCAGATTGCCTAATCTCAAAACCGATTATATTCTCTTGCCAGTTTGGGTCAGCTCTCTTAAATTCAAGTATCCGCTCTGCCTCCTCGTCGGAAACAAAAAATATCTTATTTACTATCGGCTGATCATTGATCTTTCCATCTTCATCTCTCTTAAACCTCCAGGACTGCCCATCTTTTGAAACAAAATAGACTGATCCTTTTTCTGTTTCAAAAACTAATTTAAACTTTTCTTTTTCTATTTTCAGATTTTCCACGAATTCAGACATCATCCTCTGCCTCTTTTCTCGTAACTCTTTAGTACTTGCACCATTTTCATCCATTTCATCTTCAACTTGATGAATTTCATCCATCATTTTTTTCCTGAACTCATCCAGATCAACTTTTTCCAAAATATTATCCTTTCCCTCAAAGACAATGTTTTCCATAATTTCATCACTATACTTCTTATGAAACCTTGTGTTTTTTCTTGATCAACTCTTCTTCCTTTTTTTGTTCCTTCTTAATTTTCTCTTCCGCCATCTTACGCAAATCCTCCACCTTACTTTTCGCCAACTCCTTCGCCAGCACGATCAGTTTTTCTTTAACATTCCGCGCAGGATCATCAATCACCTGCGAAAGTAGCACAGCCAAAATCGCCCCGATTTTTGGTCCTGGTTCTACGCCCAATTCGGACATTAAATCATTGCCATTCAATTTCAGTTGTTTCACGGAAATCGGATCATGCGAAACTTTTTCTACCATAAACTGAAAATGTCGCAATTTATAGGGCACGGCTTTTGGCACACCGCTCCCCAGCCTATCAGAAATTCTTACATCGATCAGATCCATAATATTTTCCAAGCCAACCTTTTGCACCACACGCCGCACACCAGACTCACCGACTTCATCGACGTTGTAATAAAACATATGATTGCGCACGAGTAGTGTCACTTTATCAATCACACGCCGCGAAAATCGTAGACGTTCTAAAATATTTTTCGTCATCCGCTCGCCGATATATTCATGGTTATAAAACGTCGCATTTTCTCCTTCGCCTCTTTTCGATTTTGGTTTTCCCACATCGTGGAGCAGTGCCGCCAACCGCACTTCCAATTTTGGCGACGGACATTTTTCCAAAGACGCCACCAGATGCTTGTAGACCGTATTATACGGTCCATAATAATGATGATGACTTTGTGTCACACCAATGCCGCTTTCAACTTCTGGCAAAATTATTTTTAAAATTCCTGTTTCTTGCAAAAGTTCAATACCTCGCGCCGGCGTTGATGATAAAATAATTTTTGCAAATTCATCCCGGATCCGCTCCGGTGAAATATGTTTCAGATTCTCTGCATTCTTTTGAATTGCCGCAAAAGTTTTTTCCTCAATCGCAAAACCCAGCGTCACCGAAAACCGAATCGCCCGCATCATCCGCAAAGCATCTTCATCAAATCGCGCGTTAGCATCCCCCACCGCCCGGATCAATTTATTTTCCAAATCCTCTATCCCTGAAAATAAATCCACTATTTTAAATTCAGCACCGGTCACTTTTTCGACAAGGCCTGTTTGTTTCTTGCCTGCCTGCCGAAGCTTTAGCGTAGGAGGGTTTCTTTTCTCTTGCTTGCCCGCCGAAGCTTTAGCGTAGGAGAGTTTCTTGAAATTTATTGCCAACGCATTAATCGTAAAATCACGCCTAGACAAATCCTCTTCCAATGTCTTAGCAAATTTCACCTCATCCGGATGCCGTTTGTCGGAATATTTCGACTCGATCCGATACGTCGTCACTTCAACCACTTCCACAACTACACCAATATCCCCTTTAGTAGTTTTCGTAGATTCGGATTCGTTTCGTAGTTTCGAATCGGTTCTGATTTTAACCCCCACCGTCCCAAACTCATTTTCATAGACGCTATCCGGAAACAGCTCTTGCACCTCTTCTGGCCTGGCATTGGTCGCCACATCCCAGTCTTTCGGCTCCGCGCCCAATAGCAAATCCCGCACGCATCCGCCCACGACATTCGCTTCAAATCCCGCCTCTTCCAGCTTTTTCATCACCGAAAGAATATGCACAGGCACATCAAATTTGACCAATTTTTCCTTTTTCATATTCACCATTCTAGCAAAATATTTCCGAAATAGCGAATATTCCTACCCCACCCATGTCGCCGGCTTATCAAACCTACCTTCTACCGATTTCCAAACCAATTCAAAAATCTCCTTCACGGCCACCGCGAATTTCGGCGACTCAATAATCAGCGTCTCCACGCTCTCAAACAGAAAAATCCGCACAAACTGATTATCACAAGACTCGATAGAAATCTTCGAGCCATAGACATCACGTGGCAAAAATTTCAAATTCATCGCACCCGCCCCCTCTCCAAAAAACTTAGCATAAGGCAAAAGATCCGGCGCATCCACCGTAATTCCGCGCACCGGCGTGTTATGTTTGGCGCGATATTCATTCCATTCCACGAAATATTCCGTCACTTCAGAGGTTGAATCCTCATTGGAAGCAAAAAAGCCCACAATTTCCTTGCCGTGCAGTTCTTTCTGGCGATACGCATAAGCCTGATGCAAGCCATCGATCCCCTCAAAATACAAAATACTCGATTTTTCTGCCACGTTTTTCTGGTAAGAGCGCAGTTCAGGCAAAATCTTCCGCGCCGCTGCCAACTGCTCCTCTTTCTCCTCAAAGAAAGCATCGGGGTTTTTGGCAATATAGCGCTTCTTTTCCTCCCCAGGAATATGCACGATCAAGCCCTTTGCCACTAATTCTTCTGCAATCACATAGGCCGTTGGCCGCTTAATCCCCGATTTTTTGGCAATTTGATAGGGCGTCGCCGAGCCGATTTGAAGCAGTGCCAAATATACCAGCACCTCTTTTTCGCTTAAACCTAGATTTTTTAGCGGTTCGATCAAATGTTCCATAATAGCCCTATTTATTGCTTATGACCCAATTCTAGCACGATTTAGCACTATAGTCAACGTTTTTGACAACTATTTAAGGCCACAAGTGTTTATTGGCTTTTTTTAAGCTTTTTTTAACTATTTTTAGCTCATTATTTCCTCTATTTTTAGGCATATTTATTGACGATTAGTTAAAATCGGTGTATACTACGTTGTTAGGATGAATAACCAAAAAGACACCAGAAAGTCCTGACAAACCTAATCATTAAGCCAATAAATATATGCAAATGCTACTCAACAATGGAAAAATCATCAGCAACGCCCCCGATATGTCCGAAAAGGTTCGCAAACAACTAAGCAGTCTCTGGCACTTTCCTTCGAAAGCGGAAGCCGAAAAAGAAAAAGAGAAATATTATACCTTTGATTACAAACGAGAGATCCACAGAAGAAACGACCAGCTCGAAAGCGAAATCAAGCCCTAAATTCTAGCCGAGGACAGAAAAAGTTTCTGTCTTCCCTAGAGTTTATCTAAATTATTAGATAACTCGGTTATTTAAAAACTAAATACGAGGAGAAATAAAAATGGAAAATTCGGAAAAAGTAAGACTAGCAGAGCTGGAAAATACTGTAGAAAAAATGGCCAATGCCACAATCGCAGCATTTGCCAGGGGTTTGTTCGGAGCCACCGACAACGGCGGGATGTACCAGATAAATCTTGAAGGTGATATAATGGTCGTCGCGAAACAGTCCTGGTCCGCTGATTGCAGTAGTGGTCGGTGTGGCGGATCAACAACTGATTATTCGACAAGATACGCTATTGTCGTAGATTTGTCGGGTGACCCTTGCGTTATTGGGAGTCGATATGGTCAATGCCTATATCGAACTACCCACGAGGGAGTGGTTGGATCGAGGATGCCGACGAGATTAATGTCTGCAAGAAAAGCAGATGGAAAGTTTTTCATACGCTTTGAAGGTGAAAAAGAATTCGAAGTTTGAAAACGACACATTACAGAAGAAAGGGGGTGAAAGTAATGGCAGGCGCGAATACAGGATCGGGCGGGAAGGGCAAAAATTTTAGCCCCAGACCCACAGCGACTTCGAGCCAAGTCGTAAAGCAAGGCTCAAATAAGCAGTAGAGTTTCCGGGCAACCAGATCAGCGAATCTGATTGCCCTTTCAATTAAGATTGCAAAATGGTTTGCAATTTTATAGAAAGCAAGTACTTTCAAAAAAAGGAGAAGCACTATGAAAATAGATAATAAAAAAAAGTGTTTGTTTGTGAAATTAAAGTACCTGCGATTAATGGGAAGGCACTTTTAAGCCATACTGGATATGGACTGTCGCCATACGACGATGGCAATGGCAATATTACAGCTTATGAACGTCTGCGGGCAATAGACCAATCCGAGAAAGTTAAGATTAGAGGGGGATTTGTATATTACGGATCTGGCCTCCGCTTTCGAAGAAAAATAATGAAAAAGGAGGGTGAGACATTTATTTTGTCAGAAGAAATTGATGTCAGAAATAGAATCGGGCGGTGGGTAGTATTTGAAGACGTCGATTGGCATTACCATTAAGAAGAAATTCACGGGCAACCAGATCAGCGAATCTGATTGCTCGCTCAATTAAGCTTTTGAATATTTTGAAAGTTTATAGAGTCAACTTTTTGACTGGACAAATTCATAAAATAGTGTATACTACCAAGTCAAAGCGCCGTATCGCTTTGAAGTTCCTGAAAAATCCAACCCGAGAGAGGTGTAAATATGCTAAATAAGGTCAACAAGGTGCGAGAAATAGCACATCGACAAATTGCAGAAAAATACTGCGGAAATCATAAGGATGCGGTTTCCTTGTTACGAAATTTTCCATTTTATTTTTCAACCGATCAAAACATCAGCCAACTTCAGATTGCAACCTACAATCTGGAATTGGATGGACGCGGCTGCCTGGGAAAAGTGGCTCAAGCCGGAGCAGTTGTGGAAAAAGAATTTCCGGAAGTTAAACTTATGCTTGGTGAGGTGTTGGAGGATTTTTTCTGTAATATCCTCCTGGATATACTCAAAAAAGATCCCGATCAACCGGATTCTTTTTTCGAAGAACTCCTGATGTATGAAGAACCACATAGCGTCCTTGTTGTTGATGGAAAACAATTTGAACCGCTCTCTATTCCGTTCGAAAGGGACGTTTCTCACCCAAAGATTAAAGCGCTTCCTTTTTGGGAAGCAGTTACAGCCTCAAGGCTAATTTCCATGGCTTGGCTGGAAAAAAATCCCTATCGCAAAATAAGGATTCTAGCCGAAGCGGAAAAGATTTGCCCCGGAATGATTGCTACCAAAGAGAATCTTTCCAGCTATTTGCTTTTAGTGGACGAGGAAAGGGAGGCGATCAAACTGGCGGAGGAAACTTTGTCCATCCGCCCAACTGCCCGATCGATGTACTTTCTTTACCTCCTAACAAAAGATAAAAAATACATCGAACTGGTTGAGACAAAATATTCACCAGTAGTCGTACATTTACTCGAAAAGGAGGTGATGCAAAGTGGACGATGAACTCTTCGATAAAATCAGAAATGGTTCCGAAGAGGATGCTCGCAAAGCATATAACAATATGCGAAAAAATAGCCTGAAACACGCTGTTATTGCGATCATCACGCGAAATCTTTCGCACGGCCTTGGCCGCCATCTGGCCAAAATACTCAAAAAGGAGGTATAGACAAAAAGACTTCAAGCCAAGTCTCTAAACATGGCTTTTTTTATTTGATCTATTCCCGTAGAGACGCAGCAGTGCTGCGTCTAGCACTTCAATAATAATAATAATAAAAACCTAAATCTTAATCTCCGGCAATAAATCCCACAAAAGTTCAAAGATGGATTTTTGCGTCAGAAAGATTTCCGCGCTTTCAATAATGATGCCCATTGCGTCTTTAGCTGAGATGATGGCAATTTTTTGGTGACCATAAATCATTACTTCATTGGAAAAAGGATATTTATGACTATCAATCATCTTGATCGAACGCAACTGCTCTTGATTTTTGGTAGCGAATTCTTTTTCGATGAGCGCCGACCGCGCAACGATGCCTTTATAGTAGATTTTTTTCTTCATTCGTTGCCGGATATATTGCCCCGCCCAGTCCAGACCAAGCACTTTTGCCACATCATCCGAAGCAAAAGCCAAAATTTCGCCTGAATGTTTCAGTGTGTCAGCATAAACTTCTGCCAATCCCGCACGTCCTTCATAGAACCTGACTTTTGGCCGAACCTTGTCCACATTACTCATTGAATCCAAGTTTGGCATGATCTGTGCCAACAGCACGGCGCGTTTTTGGATCAACACTTGCAAATCTTCCGGACTAGCCGCAATAAATCTTTTTTTCACACCACGCACGGTTTGCTTCATAATCCCGCTCTCCAAAAGCTCCGAAAGCAAATCATAAATCGTTGTGCGCTTTATTTCGGCCTTTTTCGCGATTTCTTTGACGGTCGTCTCGCCCAATTCCAACGCCGCCAGATATATTTTGGCTTGTTTCTCACTCAAACCGACTTGTTTTAGGGTAGAAAGTAGCATATTTTTGTTTTTTGTCGACTTTTTCGACTACATATTCAATATAGCAGATTGGCTGATTTTGTCAATATTATACTATTTTTAAGCCTATATTATCAATCTTGGCAAAACAGACTTTGCCGGTTTTCGTCGATATTATTGACGATTTGCTAAATTTGCGGTATACTGCGTAGTTAAGATAAATAGCCAGAGAGAAAAAGGGCTAATCTTAGCAAAACTAATCAATAAGCCAAAATCTATGCAAATGCGCCTAAATAATGGAACGATCATTGATAACGCCCCGGATATGTCGGATAAAAGCAGAAAACAACTCAGCGGACTTTGGACATTTCCCTCCAAAGCAGAAACCGACAAAGAGAAAGAGAAATACTATGTCATTGATTATAAAAGAGAATGGCAAAGAGAGTTTAACGAAAAAAATAGTAACCCTGTCATATGAATTCTAGCCAAAGACAGAAAAAGCTTCTGTCTTCCCTAGAGCTTATCTGATGTCAGATAACTCGCAGTTACTTAAAATACCAAATACCCCGCTACCGAGGGTTATATCGGAGAAGGAGAGAATCATGTTAGAAGGAATTTTCGCATCAATAATCAGAGAGCGACAAGAATTAAAACAAGCTGGATATCGAATTGACACCAGGAAAGTCGATGAAATTGGCAGAATTGATATCTACCAAAAATCAGATTACAGTGAAACAGGATTACTCGTTAAGGATGGTGAGATGAAGCTTGTTAACACAGGAAAACACTATTACACCGTCGCTGAAACTGGCGATAGGGAAAAATTTCGCAAAATGCATGTTATTGACATCAATAATGAATGTGTGTATTTCGCAGAATTTCCATACCAGCGACGGACAAGAGTCTATAAGGGAAAAATTATAGCAAAGGGCAAGAAGGAAGGGGAAAATAATTTCATGTTCCTAATAGACAAGTACGTGATTTGCGAGGAAGAAAAATATCAAACCACAAGACACTACTATTGCTGGAAAAATACCTTCGCCGACTATGATGGTTGGGAGAAATGGGAGGATCTCAATCTGGATGATTTGCAAAAGATACTCCTCGATAAACTGATAAAAAACGAAAAGAAGGTATAAGTAGTTTTTTCGGGCAATCAGATCAGCGAATCTGCTCTTGCCCAACAATAATAAAAAAACAAAGCCATGTCTCCAAGCATGGCTTTTTTTATTTTTTCCCTCGACAGCCATTTCTTCTCGTGCTAATATATCTATGCGAACTTGACTTGGTCTAGATTTTGCGTGTTTTTGCGCAAAATGTTTTACTAATTTTTAGCCAAAATATCCTATGAATATCCAATACTACGGACACTCTTGCTTCAAGATTTCTTTGAAACCCGCCGGACGTGGCCAAAACGAAGTAGTGCTTTTTATCGACCCTTTTGATAAATCCATCGGCCTGCGTCCGCCCCAAGGACAAGCGGATTTTGTCTTGGTTTCCCATGATCATCCTGACCACAATAACGTCGAAGCACTGAAAGGCGAACCGCGTGTCATCGATCTGCCCGGCGAATATTCCGTTAGAGGTGTGAACGTCATCGGCATCCCCTCTTTTCATGACGACAAGCAAGGCACCGAGCGAGGCCAGAATACAATTTTCATCATCGATGGAGAAGAATTGAAACTCTGTCATCTAGGAGACCTGGGCACCGACCTGACGGAAAAACAACTTGAAAAAATCGGCACAGTCAATGTACTTTTTGTCCCAATTGGCGGAAACTATACCATTGACTACAAAAAAGCCATCGAAACTATCAAAAAAATCGAACCAAATATTGTCATTCCGATCCACTTCAAACTGAAAGGAACCACGGAAAATATTGAAGATGAGACGAAATTCTGTTCCGAAATGGGCTATTGCGTGAAAGATAGGCCATCAAAATTGAACCTGAAAAGTAAAGATATGGAAGGAAAGAACATGGAAATCATAGTTATGGGTATTGAATAATCCCATATCTGTGACTTGCGTTTACCCTAAAAATAAGCTTATCTTTAGCCAGTACTAGCAAGATGACCTCCTAAACAGCTCAAGCTTAACAATACTCAAAAAAAATCAAAGAGGCCACGCGGCTTGAAGGTTGTTTTTAGGGTAAGCGTAAGTCACTACAAACAATGAATCTCCAAAGAAAATTGGAAGAAATCCGGCGTAAACCGGAACATATTAAACTGCGCTACACTTATGCGGCTGTGGCGATTTCGATGATTTTCATCCTGATACTCTGGTCTTTTTCCCTATCCAATTCCATCAGAAAGTCCACCATAAAAAAACAAAATGTTTTTGAAGATCTGCAAACACAAAAAAAATCCCTCAAAGATGCGACTGAAGACGTGAGAAAATCCATCTATGACATAAACACCAATCTAGAAAAAACCTCCCCCGACCAAAACGATAAAGCGCTTCCGACAGATGAAGAAAAAAATATAGAAACATCGCCGCTAACGGAAAAAACCACACAACCAGAACCTACCGACGAAACACCATTGCCAAAAGACGAAAATCAACCACCACTAAACAACACAAGACCTTTGCCTGACGTAATCAAACAATAGTAGAATTTACACGCTTGACTGAATCAGCCGTATTTTCTAAAGAATAAGGTTGTGAGGTGAAAAGCATAAGTCTTAAATAGAAAAAACCATTATGGAAATGAAAATTGAACTGGAAAATATCCAGGCCAGAGAAATAACTGAAGAAATCCAACAATCCTACCTGGATTATGCCATGAGCGTCATCGTTTCCCGCGCCCTTCCGGATGTCCGCGATGGAATGAAGCCGGTGCACCGCCGAATTCTCTACTCGATGTGGAACACAGGCCTGCGAGCTAACGCCAAATTCCGCAAATCTGCCACTGTAGTTGGAGAAGTGTTGGGAAAATATCACCCACACGGCGACGTTGCCGTCTATGACTCGATGGTTAGAATGGCGCAGGATTTTTCTCTGCGTTACCCGCTGGTCAAAGGTCAAGGAAACTTCGGTTCGATGGACGGCGACTCAGCGGCGGCTTATCGTTATACGGAAGCCAAGCTTTCCGCCATTGCCGAAGAGATGCTCACTGACATTGAAAAAAATACGGTTGATTTTGTGCCAAACTTTGATGGTCAGCACAAAGAACCTTCTGTTTTACCTTCCAATTTGCCTCAACTGCTACTCAATGGTTCAATGGGCATCGCCGTCGGTATGGCTACCAACATCCCACCGCACAATATTGTTGAACTGATTGAAGGCATCGATCACTTGATTGATAACCCAGACGCCTCCGTCGAAGATCTTTGCGAATTCGTCAAAGGACCCGATTTCCCAACTGGAGGTATTATTTATAATAAAAAAGACATCATTGAGGCCTATAAGACCGGCCGTGGAAAAATTCTCACTCGCGCTAAAGCGGAAATCAATGAAACCAAAGCCGGTGCATTCCAAATCATCGTGACGGAGATGACTTATGCTACCAACAAGTCTACCATGATCGAACGGATGGCAGATTTGGTGAAAGAAGGCAAGATTGTCGGCATCCGCGACATCCGCGACGAGTCTGATAAAGACGGCGTGCGCTTGGTCATTGAACTCAAAAAAGATGCTTATCCACAGAAAGTCCTCAATAAACTTTACGACCTCACTGACCTCCAGAAAAATTTCAACGTCAATATGCTCGCTTTGGTCAATGGCATTGAGCCGACTGTGCTCAATTTGAAATCAATTTTTGAATATTACATCATTCATCGCAAAGAAGTCATCACCCGCCGCACCAAATTTGATCTGGAAAAAGCCAAAGATCGCGCTCATATCCTCGATGGCTTGAAAAAAGCGCTCGATCACATCGACGCCGTCATCGAAACGATCCGTAAATCCAAAACCAAAGAAGAAGCGCATGCCAATTTGATGCGTAAGTTCAAATTTTCCGATCGACAGACCACAGCCATTCTTGAAATGCGTTTGCAAACTCTGGCTGGACTCGAAAGAAAGAAAATTGAAGACGAACTGGCCGAAAAACTACGCATTATTGCAGAACTGGAAGCGATTCTCAAGAGCGAAAAGAAAATCCTCGGCATTGTCAAAAGCGAACTCGACCGCGTCAAAGAAAAATATGGCGACGAGCGTATGACTCGCATTATCAAATCCGGCGTTTCCGAATTTAAACAAGAAGATTTAGTCCCCAATGAAGAAGCCATTATCACCATTTCCAAAGAAGGCTACATCAAAAGGATGAATCCGACTGTCTATAAGGTCCAAAAACGTGGTGGCAAAGGCGTAATCGGCGCCAGCACCAAAGAAGGCGACGAGATTGAAAAACTGCTTGGTATCATGACGCATGACAATCTGCTCTTTTTCACCAACAGCGGAAAAGTTTTCCAAACTAAAGCCTATGAAATCCCCGAATCATCCCGCATCTCCAAAGGTCAATCTATCGTCAACTTCCTTCAACTGTCTGGCGAAGAGAAAGTGACCTCCGTCATTGCTTTCAATAAAGACGACAACTACAAATATCTTTTTATGGCAACTGAAATGGGCACAGTCAAAAAAACCACGCTAGAAGAATTTGAAAATGTCCGTCGTTCCGGCCTTATCGCCATCAAACTAGACAAGGGCGACGCCCTCCGTTGGGTCAATGCGACAACTGGCACTGATGAAATCGTCATCACCACTTCTCTCGGCCAAGCCATTCACTACAAAGAATCCGATGTCCGCTCAATGGGACGCTCCGCCACAGGCGTGCGCGGCATCAAACTCAAAAAAGATGATCTCGTCGTGGGAATGGATGTCTTTTTCAAAGGTCAAAAAGGCAACCAACTGCTCGTCATCACCGAAAATGGTTATGGCAAAAGATCGGACATCAAATACTACAAATTACAAAAACGTGGCGGTTCCGGCATCAAGACAGCGGCAGTCACAACCAAAACCGGAAAATTAGTCGGCGCCAGCGTCATCAATGTTGATAATCTTGATGCTGATCTCATCCTCACTTCCGACAAAGGTCAAATCATCCGCATCGCCCTCGCCAGCGTCTCCACCCTCGGCCGCGCCACGCAAGGAGTAAGAGTTATGAGACCGCAAGCTGGGGATAAAGTTAGCGCAATAACCGTATTATAGACTTATCCACAACTTAGGAACTTTAAAAGACACCGCGTGGTGTCTTTTTTAGCAAATAAAAAATGCCTGCAAGGTTTCCATCCTTGGACAGGCTTTAAGTTGAAATTATTAACTCCTCTTACTTTGATCCGTTCTACCAATAAGTATATTATTGCATCAGACTAGGGCAGGATGTGCTCTCCAATGAAGATGCCGAACATATCCCTGAGCTTCTTTGGCGTAAAATCGTCGATGACGATCTCAAGTTTCTGCCCAGTAAAATCACTCTTTGCTCTAACTTCAAATTCACCAATAATTTCCGTGAGGCCAAGTCGTTCTAATCGCGTTTTCTGACTGTAGATATTACCAGCAGTAAACACCGTTACCGCCTTTCCTGATTCTTTGTATTTCTTAAGCAAATCGACAACAAATTGATTGAGTTGATTCGCACCAACAACCAAGGTCCCGTCGACATCGACGAACACACCATCAACCATATTTTCTGGCTCAGCAAGTATTCTTACTGGGGGAACTTTGGCTTCTTCATCAAAACGCTTGATTTCCATGAGGTCGTCATAAGCACAGCGATGAAAAGAGTCGGCGGCCTTGATCAATTCCAAAAATTCTTCGTTGTCAAAAGCTGATCCTTTAAAAGGAAAAGGATTTTCACCGGTATCACAAATAATATTGGTTATAGGAGAGGTGCAAACATTGTTTAAATAATTTCCACCTCCATATTCCGTCGACTTAGCTGAAATCATTATCTTGACAGTATAAGAATTTAATTTATTGACCAAATCTATCCTTCCCGTATCATACATATGCTCATAGAAATGCCCGATAGTATGACACACCTCCTGATAATCAACACTTTCAGGATTTATCTCATCTGTTACCTCTCTAGATGTAACGAGGTCGATCGCCGCCTCAAGCGTCTTTCCATAAAGTTCTCGTTCCAAGCAGAACCAAACGACATTCTCGATGGATCTAAGATCGTGATCGTGATTCCACCAAGAGCTGTGATGTAAGGCAGAAAGAACACCAGACCTCAAAAAATATTTTTTGGCATCAGGATCGGTCTCTTGAAGTTTCTCAAATAAATTTCGACTTATAACCTCCGGACAATGCGTTTTGTTTTGAAAAATCTTAACAAAAACTTCTTCATCAAGACGACTCTTGTCATCAGCCATACGATCCAAGCTTTGCATAATATTCCTCCTCATTAAATTAAGTATTTAGTATTCGATGCAAGCCGTATTTCGTTGTCAAAATACGGCTTGCGGAAATTCTGCACTTTAAAACGATTACCAAGTTATTTCAATTCCTGCCTCCTCGGTCAGTTTTCGAATTTGTTCCAGTTCTTCTTTTGGATATTTTTTTGGCGATCTTGGTTTCCTACTGCATCCAAAAATTGAATCAATCAAAAACTTCCTATATTCTTTCTTGGCAATTTTTATTCCACCAGCATTTGCCACTTCTTGCGCCTGTCTCAAGAAAAACAGATTATTTTTCCAGGGAGAGGCTCCTTCTGAGAGAATTTCCTTAACAATCCTCCGATATTCTGCTTTAGAGAATTTGAAGTTTTTTTCCTTAGACAACTGGAAAGCTTCTTTCGGGCAGCGTTCTATGTAGGCGCTGGCAATCCGATGGAAAGTGCTTTTGTCCAGCTTCCCATAATCAACCATTTCCACAGCAACCCGCATGCCGCGTTCGCCATTTGTAGCTATGCACAAGTCAATAATTTTCTGAAAATCACTTTCCGAAAACTTGGCGAAAGAATCTACTGTTTTAATGTCCACGATTGGCTTCGTATCTCTGCGGCCCAGATTCTTGCACACAAAAAACATGTAGTCGTCCATTGTCATTTCAAGCCCGCAAGCTTTTTCCGCCTCCTGAGCTTTTTGAAAATATTCAATAAGACCAAGCTGCAAATTATTTCTCATCATCTGGCGAAAATCAGCTTCCGTCGGTTCGATTCCGTTTTTTTCCGCAAACTTCCGAATATCTTCCGGATCGATGGCATACTTAAGTTTTTCTTCCATCTTTTTTCGCGCATACTCTTCGGTCGGGTTGACCTTCTTTATCTGGATGATTTTCTCGTTTTTCCTGAATGGTGAATCATTTTCGCCGAAGTTGAATTCGAAATTCACACTACGACTCCCGCTATTATTCAAGAGCTCGACCTGTATGATAACCTGGTTTTCATTATTGTTGGTCGCCTTGATCGCACCGATACCATTGACAGCGAGATGCTTCTGATCGAGATGCTGATAATCTTTGTGCCGCCAGTTCCATTCTTTGACTATCCTTTTGTGGCAACAAAAAACGTGCACCTGATCCCAATAACCGACACCGCGACCATATTCGCTGCGTTCTGATAATAAAACAGCGATATGTTCATTAGCAATAACCAAGCTGTCTCTGTCGACATACATCAGGATTTGCGCCTTCAAGTCATCACTGATTTTTATGTCGCCAAATCTTTCGATAAATTTCTGATTTTCTGCTGGATGTATTGTATTTGCCATTTTTCAATCTCCTTTTTTTAGTTCAATATTCGATGCAAGCCGTATTTTATTGTCAAAATACGGCTTGCGGTAAGTGGTTTTTGAATTTGACAGCGAGCCTATCTTTCAGGCGGATAAATTTTTTTAAATCCTTCTGGAATTTCAATGGGAAACAAAGACTGCTGCTTTGGATATCTATCAATATCCTTGCGAACTTTTTTCCATTGAAAACCAGCCTCATTACACTGATGGACTTCATCCGGACCTTCCGGATTATGAAGATATTTATAATATCGGTTATCCCCTTTTTTTTGAGAACAAGTGCATCTATCGGCTCTGACAATAATAACTGAATTTTCTCCACAGTTATTAAAGTCTTCTAAGATGGCATGTGGGGGCTTTTGCTCTTCCAGTAAATCATAATAATAAATCTCGCCATTGAAACCAACCTCAAGAATCTCTGCAAGTTCCCAGCTCTCAAGTGTTAAAGCGATAAAAACCTTTTTCACTGCCTTTAACATCGCTATCTTCATAATCTTCTCCTTTTTCATTATTTGATTGTTAGTGTACTATTAGCTATATTTATGACGCCAATTGCGTCGTCATATATAGCTTCTCCCGAGCATAGCACACCTTTTAAATTCTGTCAACCGTTTCGTCGTCACTATTTTCGATTGACAGAAAAGTCAAAAATAGCTATAATTCAAATAATCGCCTAAACAAAGTAAATATGCTAACCAAAGAACTGGAAAAATTAGGCCTAAACAGCCGGGAATCAAGGGTCTATTTGGCTCTATTAGGGCTTGGTGAAGCCACGATGCAACAAATTACTGCCAAATCAGGAGTGAAAAGAACGACGGTCTACGGCATCATCAAATCACTCAAAAGCCAAGGACTACTGCGAATCGTCATTGGGCAAAAGAAGATACTATATTCCGCCCAAAACCCCAAGAAAATCGAAGAAAGCCTGAAAGAAAAGCAAAGCGTTTTGGAGAAGATTATGCCCCAATTGCTCGTGCTCACTTCGGCGTCACCGCAAAAAACATTCATCAGTTATTTTGAAAATGAAGAAGGAATCAAAGACATTCGAAAAGATATTCTCAATCATGACGACCAAGAAGCTTTGATTTGGGCGGCAGAAGGAGCTAACGCCGGGTTATTCGAAGATAATCCGTCACAAGAAAAACCCACTTGGAAAATAATCGTTCCCGAAAATAAATCAGATGGAATCCATATCAGTTCCGCCATTAGGCTTGTTAAGGAAAATCAGTTTCCGATTGAAGCAGAGATAGCGCTTTATGGTAAAAATAAGCTAGCCATCATGCCCGCTGAGGAAAACGTCGGCGTCATTATCGAGAACACAAAAGTATTTAATACTCTAAGGGGAATATTCCTAGCCATCTGGGAATCTCTAAGCCACTAATATTCACACTATAAACAAAAATGACAAAATTAATTGGCTGACCGTTGAATCCGGATCCAGAGCGACGATCATTCTTTGGGAAATTATCGCCCAAGCGAAAAGTAAACAACCATCCGCTCGAATTTTTTTGAAAAATCTGCGCCTGATCGACAATCAAGATGTTGTTAATTTTGGCCAAAATGACATCTTTATTAACCTGGACGGCGAATTTGAATATGGCTCTGATTTTGATTTTATCGCGTTGGAAATGGTAAAAACCCTAAAGCTCAAGGTAGCAGGACGAAAGGCACAAAAGGGCCAGCAAGAAATTGTGACTAGCGAAGAAGATTGGACAGTGGGAAGCATGCTTTCCTTTCTGGAAAAATATTCCCTAATTTCATTTGATTTAAGCATCCAAGCAGACTCCACTCAGACAGACCCGGAAGCTGAGGCAAAAGCAATTATTAATCGCCTCTCTCTTTTTAATGAGGAAAATGTCAGTGCATTTACCACATCTGAAAAAATTGACGAGTTTCATGAAAGCGTGGAGATGATTGCAGAAAATCAAGCCAAAAGAGTCTGGGGGAAATTTTCTCAACTAGGAAAAGATTTTGATCCAGAAAATTCCAGCGGTGAAAATCCAGTGGAATTGGCCATTTTACTCTTAGGCTTTTCGCTGTATTTTCATAAAGAAAACGCCGAGAAAATTTATTGGATTCTTGACCGATTTGAAAAGGCCTACTACGAAATATATTCTTCTTCCCGCAAAGACGTCTCTGATGTCTCAAGCTATCTTTTCCTTTTACTTGGTGACGTGAAATATTATCTTTTTAAATTCATCTAGCTTATCTTGGTTATAAAAATAAAGTTATCCACAACTTAAACACTAAAAAAGACACCACAAGGTGTCTTTTTTTGATTATTCTATACTAGATTGGTATTATTTATTTTCCGGCAATGAACTCCAAGCTAGTTCAAAGATATTTTTCAAGCTTTTATATATTTTCGGACTTTCAATAATAAGTCCCATACCTTCATCATACGAGACAATCCCAAGCTTGCTTTTTCCATATAATAAAATTCCAACTTCAATATTAAAGATGTTTTGAGAAATGAGTTTTGTTTGGCGCAATTCTGTTTTATCGCGCCGAAAGTATTCTTGCATATCAGGCGTATCTGGAGCAAACGCACGCACCCAAATCTTTTTTTCTAGTCTTTTTTTAATATAGTAATCATTAAAAAAATCCTTGTCATCCTGGATAAGCAAGGCTGGAAACCAAGAAAGAATCTCTTGATCCGGATAAAGCAACGTGTCTCGATACACATCTTCCACGGCTCGTTTTTCTTCGAAGTACTTTATCCGCGGCTTTATATTAGTAAAATTCGTCATCGAAAGCAGTTCCGGCAGAATTTTTTCAATGGCTGATTTCCTTTGTTCCATTTTTTCCGCAATTTTCCGCGGATCTTCCGAAACATACAAAGTTTTATTGCCTTTCTTAATAAGACCAATAAGACCCTTTTCTTGCAAAGATTCAATCAAAAGATAGACCGTTGTACGCTTTATCTGAGCTTTTTTGGCCAATTTTGCGATGCTCGTCTCCCCCATTTCAAGGCAAGTCAAATAGACCTTCGACTCTCGTTCACTTAAACCCGCATTTTGCAGTTCTTTTTCAAGCATACTTATTTTGTCGTCAATTATGTCAACATTTATATTATAGCATAACCACGATAATAGTCAATATTATAGCGTAATTATAGGCTTTTTTAATTAAACTTCATATTTTCTTGACGTGATTATTGACATTTCACCAAAAAATTGCTATACTACGCTGTTAAGATAAAAGAATAAAAAAAAGCAAAATCTTAACGAACTAATAATTAACCCAAAAACTATGAAAATGATCTTAAATACTGGAGTAATAGTGGGCAATACACCAATGATGTCAGAAAAAACCCGCCACTACCTCAGTCAGTTCTGGCATTTTCCTTCCAAAGAAGATGCTGAGAAAGAAAAGGAAAAATACTATCTATTTGACTACAAAAGAGAAATACACAGGCGAGATGACCAAACTGAAAGCGAGATTGAACCGTAAATTCTAGTAGAAAACAGAAAAAACTTCTGTTTTCCCTAGAGTTTATCTAAATAGTTAGGTAGCTCAGTTCATTAAAAATTTGAAACAACAGAATCGCCCGCACCCGAGGCCAAAGATAAATATCGGGAAGGAGGAAATATGCAGATTCTAAAGAAACAAAGTGATGATTGTGATCACCTTCACCGGTGGACTTGTAAGATTGAACCATCTGATATAAATACTGCGATAAAATCGCGGTATATGATAATAACTGGACTAGAGATCATGTTTTCTGTGGACGGAATGATCCGCCTAACCACAGGAGAAAAGTTTTCTGGATATGGTCCAGACTACCTCGTGTTTGAAAGGAACGAGGTGTGGTTCGATCCAGTTGAACCATTAATGTTTCAACTGGGCTTCTTTCAAGGGCAAAATAACGTATGCCCCGCATGGGTTAGGCCAATTGAAAAAATTGGCAATAATTTCTTTCCTTGCGGAAAGAAAAAAAAATTCAATGTTTCAAAAATTAGACATTGGAGACCTGACTATTGAGTAACATTAACCCCGAACTGACAACATTCAGTTCGGGGCTTTTTTTATTTCAATATTACAAAATAAAATAATCTATTTGTCAAATTGGACAGCGTAAATTCTATTCTGAACTGCATCTATTCTATAGCCCGTCCCTCACCTGTCCTTCGGACATCCTCTCCCGAAGGGAGAAGAGGCTTTTCTCAAGATTGTTCCACGTGGAACAATTTCCACAAAAACACAATAAATAAAACCAACCCAACAATCCCCCATTCTGACCAAATCAGAAGAAAAACATTATGCACCGGTTGATATTGCCATATTTCCAGATTGGGAAATAATCTCGCCGAAACCAGGGTGAATTGGCCGGTTCCGACGCCGATCAAAGGATTAGCGCTAATCATTTGAATTGAGATGCCCAAATAAAGCATCCTTTCTGCCAGCGATTTAAAAAACAAGGCATAAAACTGGACTCCAGTAAAATACAGCACCAAAAAAGCTACCCCCACTAAAACTACTAAATTCCTAAATTGTTCCACGTGGAACAATTTTTTAATCTTTTCTCTAAAATTTGTTCCACGTGGAACAATTATATATACAAGCGCAACCACTAAAGCGAAAATGGCCGATTTAGAAAAGGAAAGGAATAAACCAATAACTTGAACCACTAAAACAAGTTTGATAGAATTCAGCCAAATTGTTCCACGCCTGCCTGTCCGGTAGGCAGGTGGAACATTTTTCCACGCCTGCTTAAAATTGTTCCACGTGGAACATTTTACATTATCATGTTCTTTTATTTGTTCCGCGTCTGCCCCGTGATCTACAATTGTTCCACGTGGAACAATTGTAGATTCTTCAGGGTGGAACAATTTTTGATAAAGCAAAGTAACAACAATAGTAAAAAACAAAAAACCACCCAGAATATTGGGGTGCGGAAATAAGCCATAACTGCGAATTAAAACTTGATGATTAACGATAATCTTTGCCACACCAAGGATATCTTGCCCAATCAGGCTTTCCTTGAGCCAAAACAGTCCCAGTGAGTGCTGAACGATAAATTGAGCGATTCCAATTAAGGACTGCGCCACTCCTAAGAATATAACGATGAGGAAAAATGCGCCAAAGATATTAATTGTTCCACGTGGAACAATTTCAGAATTCTCAACCATAGAATTGTTCCACGTGGAACAATTAATCAAGTAGGGCATAAAACGGAAAGGAACATAAACAAATAATCCATATAACTCCAGAAATCTAGCGGATCGATAAAAACCAATTAACTGATTTTCAGACCAAGCAATAGAAATAAACGACCAAACGACCAGAGCAAGGGGAATTAAAAAAATACTAAACTGCTTTAAATTGTTCCACGTGGAACATTTTTTGGTGTTGGCGTATTTTGAATTGTTCCACGTGGAACAATTCAAAGATGCAATACCGACTAAAATCCCACAAACCAACCAAAATAAAACCTGCCCCTGCCAAATATCCCACAAATAGTGGTCAAATAGCGAAATTATGATCAATCCTAATAGCATTGCTCGAAAATAGTAAATAGTGGCTTTAATTAGCCCTTTTTCTCCTGTGGATAAATTATGAGTAGGCGAGTTATCCACACTTTCTGCATGATCTATCTTGTGGATAAGTCCTGCTGAGGCATAATTTCTACTTGACGTTTTTGTTATTTTATTATATAATATAGTCATGATCCAAACTAGGATCGTGGAACATAGAAATATGTCGGAAGCGTAAACATACACTCCGGCATACTCATTGAAAGTTCTTTTGACTGGAAAGTATAATACTACCTTTCTTACTCCAAGCGTAAAAGTCAATAAAAACAAATAGAAAAACCAAATATCTTTTGGCTGGTTTTTGATTATTTTCCAGATATTTGCAAGCTTTTCAGTTAAATTCATCATAATAGTAGCCCGGATAATTACTGATAGTGTAGTATTTTTTGTCTATAACCGCAAATTGAATTCAAATTACACATTAAATTGACTATCTCGCATTAACTGTTATGATTAGTAGGCAATATTTTGTTTTGGCTTAATACTAAAAATAGCGAAATAGGGCCTGTAGCTCAATTGGTAGAGCGTTCGCATGGCATGCGAGAGGCAAGGAGTTCGATCCTCCTCAGGTCCACAATTGTAATTATTATTGAAAGAGAAAATTTTGGACGATTAGCTCAGTTGGTTAGAGCGCACGATTCACATTCGTGAGGTCACTGGTTCGAACCCAGTATCGTCCACAAAGATAGCTCTCGTAGTTCAACGGATAGAACAAGGGACTCCTAAGCCTTAGATTCAAGTTCGATTCTTGACGAGAGCACAAACACAGATAAATTTGACTTTTTGTCATTAATGCGCTTAATTATAGCTAGTACATACTAAAGCTTAATCAGCAATAAAATATCTTTTAACAACAACAGAGGGGGGTGCTTATGGAACAACTACGCGTATTATACCTTGATGAAGACTTGCAGTTTCTTGTTGAGTTCAACCCAACTGCTACAAGCATCAATGCGACGACGGAGTTTCAGTTGGGATCGGATAATGTATACCGTCAGGCTAGTGGCGATCTGTGCCACAACATCGAGTGGATCCTTAAGGATCAAGATTTTAATCTTGTTGTTATTGGTAACAATCTGGGCGCTGGGATATCAAAAGCAAAAGCGGTTCCCGAAACAATGAAAAACCAAACGATTATCGTCTGGAACCATAGCACATTTGATCATATGTCTATATACGCGGATTTAGGATTCCAACACTTTACAACCCGCACAAGCCTCTGGACAAAGATCCAGGAAATTCTCAAATCAAGGCCACGGGAGAAAATCATTCCGAGGCCTGACCAGACGGATCATTTCTGTTGAATAATCTGGTCGCTCAATTATTAGCATACGCAAAACATTCTGCGTATGCTAATAACTCACCACGAGACTTGCCAAAACAAAAAAGGTGGAGTATACTCAATTTACGTTAATTATTAAGAAAAATGAATAGGGGAATGCTTTAATTCCTGACTTTCTAGCCTTTAGGGGCGCACTCTTAATAATTTCCACACTGTTTGGAAATTTTTTATTTATTATAAAGATTTAAGACATTCATAATCATTATCTTGCAGCCCTGATGTCAGTTGCAAAAAATTTAATCAAATGAACGATATATTGGCTAGTCTTGCTGATGAAGTGGATAAATTGAGTGATGAAAAAATTAGTGCTCCTGTCACGACTGCGCCGGCAGACGAAAAAACTGCGCCGGAAGAAAAGAAAGTTTCTTTTATGGAACAATTACTTTTGGACAACCCGATTGAGTTTCCAATAGTGGGCAACACTGTTATTGGAACAGTTTTAGAAGTTTCTTCCAGCGAAATCTATCTGGATCTCGGACCATTCGGAACAGGATTGGTTTTGGGCAAAGAAATTAAGGATGGCATGGGCTCTGGAAAACTAAAATTGGGCGATAAGGTTTCTGCTACTGTGACTGATTTGGAAAATGAAGAGGGTTACATCGAACTTTCCATCCGCGAAGCTTCCTATGAAAAAGCATGGGAGGATATCGAAAAGAAACGAGACGCAGGGGATAAGGTCAAGACGAAAGTTATCAGCGCTAATAAAGGCGGACTGCTTATCGAAATCAATGGGATTGCCGGATTTTTGCCTGTGTCACAACTTTCTAGCAAAAACTATCCTCGCGTTGAAGATGGAGATAAAAATAAGATTCTAAACTTGCTCAAAAAACTGGTCGGAAAAGAATTGGAAGTTTGTGTTTTGGACATTGATCGTGAAGCCGAAAAATTGATTGCCAGTGAAAAAGCGGCGCAAAGCGACCGCGATAAGGAAACTATTTCCAATTTCAAAGTTGGTGATGTGATTTCCGGTGAAATTTCCGGAGTGGTGGATTTTGGTGCGTTCGTAAAATTCTCTCCAAGAAACGATGACGGCGAGATCAATGAAAGAGAAAAAGTCGAAGGCTTGGTACATATTTCAGAACTGGCTTGGCAATTGATCGAAAACCCACGCACAATCGTAAAAGTAGGAGATAAGGTTGAGGCTAAAATTATCGGTATTGATAATGATAAAATTTCGCTTTCCATTCGCGCACTGCAGGCTGACCCATGGAGCGAAGCGACGAATAAATATAAGGTGGGGGACATCGTGACAGGAAAAGTTCACAAAATCAATCACTTTGGCGCTTTTGTCTATCTCGACAATGATATCCACGGCCTGGCACACATCAGCGAAATGCTCGATACACATCCAGGGAAAAGTCTTGGCGATCTGATCAAGACTGGGGAGGATTACAGCTGGAAAATTCTTTCTATCGAACCACGCGAACACCGTATGGGACTGACACTTATTGATAAGCCGGAAAAGGAGAAGAAAGTTAAAAAAGAAAAGGCGGAAGAAGTTGATGCTGATACAGAAAAGGTAGAGAAGAAATCCAAGAAAGAAAAAATCGAAAAAACTGAAGAAGCAAAAGAAGACGCAGAGAAACCAGCTGAGAAAAAAGTGAAGAAGGTTAAGAAGGAGAAAAAAGAGAAAGAATAAATATGCATAAACGAGTACTAATTATCTCCGGCCCAACTGGATGCGGAGAAAGCACCCTAACAAATGAAATCGTTAAGCGTTTTCCTATTTTTAAGCGTCTGGTTGCCGCGACTACGCGATCAATGAGAATTGGGGAGCAAGAAGCCATTGACTATTATTTTTTGTCCGAAGAAAAGTTTAAAGATGAAATCATTAATAAAAACATTATCGAGCATACTTACGTAAAAAATAGAGGAGTATATTATGGAAGCTACAAGCCAGACTTGGATAAAAAAATAGTCGGTGGCTTTAATATAATCGCCAATCCAGACATTGTAGGAACGAAATATTTCAAAGAAAATTATAACGCAACAACAATCTTTATTAAACCCGATTTAATAGAAAATATAAGGAAGCGAATCCTTAATAGAGAGCCATCTATCACCGAAGAAGAGTTAGCTGATAGGCTAGTCAACGCTGCAACTGAAATAAAAAATGAAATGTCTTATTATGATTTTATAGTCACTAATAAACAAGATATGCTAGAAGAGGCTGTTAATGAAATTGTAGAAATTTTAAAAACGGAGGGATTCAAACTCTCATAGCTAAGATCCGGCAGCCTGTTTGCTCACACGATGATGCCTAATCTGATCAAAAAAATCCAAAACTTTATTTCTATAAACTCTCTTTTAGAAAGAGAAGCTAAAATTGTTTTGGGAGTTTCCGGCGGACCGGACTCAACAGTGCTTCTTGATGTATTTTCCAAACTACAAAAAAAATATAATTTAGAATTATCCATTGCTCACGTCAATTATCATCTGCGAGGGAAAGATAGTAACCAGGATGAAGAGTTTGTAGAAAAGCTAGCCGAAAAATATAACTTATCACTGGATATTCTTGACGCCAAGATTGAAGAGAAAAATCAATCAGAAGAATATTTGCGCGATGTGCGGTATACTTTTTTTGAAAGATTGCGCAAAGAAAATAAATTTGATCTGATCGCGGTCGCGCACAACGCTGATGATCAAGCGGAAACGGTGCTGATGCGACTGATCCGCGGAACAGGACTCGCTGGACTTTCAGCAATGAGTGCGAAAAACGGAAATATTATCCGACCGCTGCTCGAGATGACGCGCAAAGAAATTATTGCATATTTGAAAGAAAATAAATTAAGTTACCGCATCGACAAGACAAACAGAGAATCAATTTATCTGAGAAATAAGATTAGGAATAAATTAATTCCCTATCTGGAAAAAAATTACAATCCTAATTTGCGACAATTGCTCGCCAAAAGTGCCCGGACTTTTTCGGAGGATTATGCGGTAATCGAAGAACTGACAGAAAAAGCGTGGGAAGAAAACAAAGTGCTGAGTGTGAAAAAAATACTAGCAATGCCAGAAGCGATTCAAAAGAGAATTCTACTAAAAACAATAGCGCTAAAAAAACCGGCCGACGCTCACGAGAACTATTCACAGATTGAAGAAATCTTGAAGGCCATCCGGAGTACAAAAAACAAAAACCAAATCGTCTCCAGTGGGGGATTGAAAATGACCCGCAGAGGTGATAAAATTAACTTAGAACTTATTTAATTTTTTACATAATAAAACATATGAAAAATCTCCTACGCAATATTAGCTACGCACTACTTTTCTTTCTCTTTATTTCCGGTATCCTAATTTTACTCAATAACCCCGAGAAAAAACCGACGGACATTTCACTTTCCACGCTCGTCTCTCAAATCAATGATCAAAAAATCAAAGAGATCGATGTGACTGACAGCGACCTCGCCATCATCATGACTGACGGAACGACAGAGAAATCAACCAAAGAAAAAGAAGCGGGGCTGACGGAAACTTTTAAAAATTATGGGGTTGACCCGGCAAAACTTGATGCAGTGAATATTGTCGTCAAAGGCGAAAGTTCCGCCAGCCTTTGGTTGGGAACAATCTTGCCTTTTCTTTTGCCGTTCCTACTTATTGCCGGCTTCATTTGGTTTATGCTCCGCCAAGCGCAAAGAGGGAATAATCAAGCATTGTCGTTTGGAACATCCAAGGCGCGCGTATCGGACCCGAAAGACAAAAAAAACCGTGTCATTTTCGCCGATGTCGCCGGAGCCAAGGAAGCCAAGGAAGAACTCTATGAAATTGTAGAATTTTTGAAAACTCCCAAGAAATTTTTGAGCCTTGGCGCTAAGATTCCTAAAGGTGTGCTTCTCCTCGGTTCTCCTGGAACAGGCAAAACTTTGATTGCCAAAGCAGTTGCTGGAGAAGCCAATGTACCATTTTTCAATATCTCCGGTTCGGAATTCGTAGAAATGTTTGTCGGAGTGGGAGCATCTCGTGTGCGTGACCTATTCAAACAAGCCAAGAAAAATTCACCGGCTATTGTTTTCATTGATGAAATTGATGCCGTTGGACGCCATCGTGGAGCAGGCTTAGGCGGGGGACATGACGAACGGGAACAAACTTTGAATCAAATTCTGGTGGAGATGGATGGTTTTGATACTAATACTAATGTAATTGTCATTGCCGCTACTAACCGCCCTGACGTGCTTGATCCGGCGCTCCTTCGGCCAGGACGCTTTGATCGTCGCGTGGTTATGGATTTGCCAGACATTGAAGAACGCACAGCGATTCTCAAGATTCATTCTAAAAATAAACCTTTGGTAAAAGATATTGATCTACGCGTTATTGCTCAACGAACACCGGGATTTTCCGGAGCTGACCTGGCTAATCTACTTAATGAAGCTGCAATTCTGGCTGCTAGAAGAGGCATGAAAACTATCGGCATGAACGAGCTTGCGGAATCGATCGAGAAAGTCATCCTTGGGCCAGAAAGGAAGAGTCGCCGCATTGATGAAGATGAAAAAAAAATCATCGCCTATCACGAAGCGGGACACGCACTGATTGCTGCCACGCTGAAACACGCCGATCCCGTTCAAAAAATTTCCATCATTTCCCGCGGTCATGCTGGTGGCTATACCCTAAACGCACCAACCAAAGACAAAACTCTACAATCCCGCAATTATTTCATCGATGAGCTTTCCGTCTTTTTGGGTGGATACCTCAGTGAAAGATTGACTTTTGGCGACATTACGACCGGGGCTTCCAATGATTTGGAGCGAGCAACCGCGATTGCGAGAAATTTGGTCACGCGTTATGGAATGAGCGATCTGGGACCGCGCACTTTTGGCCACAAGGAAGAAATGGTCTTTTTAGGCAAGGAAATGCACGAAGAAAAGAATTATTCTGAAGAAACCGCCCGAGAAATTGACAACCAAGTCACCAAATTTATCGCCGATGCCTACAAGGTCGCGGAGAAAATCCTCATTGAAAAGAAAGAGCTTTTGGATAAAATTTCCAACGTTCTTCTTGAGAAAGAAACAATTGAACAAGCTGAGTTCAATGCGATTATGGGAATTGCACCAGCAAAAAAGAACGAGGACGAAGCTATTATCATTGAACCAGTTGAAATGGCCACAGAAACTACGCAGGAAAAAATTGAAGCTGTGGAAGTTAAGAATATCTAGAAATTGTCATCCTGAGCGAAGCCGAAGGATCTACCTCTGGCTATCGTCAGTATTACTACAAATTACATAAACTACGGTTATCAATGACAGATCCTTCGACTTCGTCCGAGTACGGACTTCGCTCAGGATGACAGTTGTCTTTGAAGTAGATGCGTAAGTCATAAAATACAAATCTATGCCAAACATCGATTACCTAAAAATTTTCCGCGACGCGTGGAAGATCACTTGGAATAACCGCTTTTTGTGGTGGTTTGGTCTTTTCATGCTCGCTTCCGGAGGAGTAAATTTCAACTACTTTTCTTCCGGTGATGAAAAATCAAGTCAAGATTGGCAAACTTTCACAGAAAAATTTCACTTGCAAGAATTTATTGCGAAACATTCTGCTCTACTGGCCATTGGCCTTATGATCCTAATTTTGCTTTGCCTAATTTTTCTGGTTTTAAATTTTATCGGCAGAGGAGCACTGGTTAAATCAACCCAAAAAATCTTGAAAAATGAGCCAAATAGTTTCAAAATAGGGTTCCGGGATGGTAAGAAATATTTTTGGCCCATATTCTCTATATTTTTTTTCTCCGGATTAGTCGTCGCCGTTTGTTTTATTATACTTTTTGTCCCCATCGCAATCCTGTTTGTCGCAAAATCCTATATTATCGCTACAATACTGGCAATTTTGGCTGTCGCAATCCTCATTCCTTTGCTAATCCTCGCCAAGTATATCCAAACCTATGCCTGTTTTTATGTCGTACTGGCTGATTTGAAACCGTGGCTCGCCGTGGAAAATGCTTATGCGCTTTTCAAGAAAAATATTCTCGCTAGCATCATCATGTCACTGCTTTTCATTCCTCTTGGTATTCTTTCCTTTTTTGTTCTCATCGCGATTGCCCTCATCGTTCTTATTATTTTTGGCCTCATCGGATTGGCTTTATTTTTCGCCTTCAAAAATACCGGTGCAATCATTGCTCTTGCGTTGGGTCTTGCCGTTTTCATTCCCTCTGCCATTCTTTTTTATTCCATTTTCAGCGCTTTTTCCGAAGTGGCTTGGGTTCTATTTTTCTATGTCATTGCCACGCCGAAAGTAAAAGAAGTAGTGGAGGAGAAAGTAGAGGAAATCGGGGCAGAAGCAACCGCACTGACAGGTGGCGAAGCAATGAAAACAATCGAAGTTGAAACTGAGGAATAGTTTTGACGGGAATGGTTTTTTGAGGTAGGCTAGACAAGTTGGATAATATTACACAAAGCACCCTCATCCGGCTTTCAGCCACCTTCTCCCGGAGGGAGAAGGGGAAATATAATAATTTGGGCGTGTAGCTCAGTTGGTTAGAGCGCTACATTGACATTGTAGAGGTTTCAGAGGTTCGAGTCCTCTCACGCCCACAAAAAAGTTTTTTCACTTCACTTGAAAGCAAAATTTTGCTCATATTCCCCAAAAATATGAGTTGTTTTTTGTTTTATTGAAAATAAAAAAAGAGCCATGTTTTACGACTTGACTCAAAGTCGGTTTGTGGTTTAAAGAACTTTGGACATGTTTTCAACCATATCCAATAAATATTTAGTGCCCTCCATCATAGCATAAAAAGGAACGCCTTCTTTTTCCGCGACTTTCCTAAAGAAACCTTTGGATTTGAGAATTAATTTTATTTCTGGATATCTATCCTTAACAAAACGGATAACATCCAACCCGGACATTCCAGGCATTTGCATGTCAGTAATAACTAAATCAAAAGCACTGCCTGCAATCATGTTAGTGCCCTCGTCCCCGCTAGAAGCCACTTCGACAGCGTGGCCTCTATGCTCCTCCAGCATGGATTTGAAATGATAACGCAATTCAGCATCGTCGTCGATATACAGAATTTTCATTTTTACTCCTTTTCGCCCATTAGAACACTGATGAGTTCCTCTTTTTTAATTGGAAGCTTAATATCCACATTTCCACCGAAACCATAGCAAACAATCCGGCTAGATACGTTCGCGCCACGGATATCTTTCATTACCTGCGCATCTCCAGGAGAACCGAGCGTGTCAGAAATAAGCACATGAGTAGGATCCTCAAGGAAAAAAGTTTCCAATGCTTGTTTGTGGTCCACGACAATCACTTCATCAAAGTAGTCAGCCAAGACCACCTTAAGTGTTTCGCCCAAAATATCTCCACCAATAATCATCAATTTTTGCATATCAATCCTCCTTGAATTGTTCGATTAGTTTCTGAACCGCTTGTTGCCAATTTTTATTGTCCATGGTATATGGAACATTTTGGTGGGTCAGCATTTCAATATCTTCCATAAAATATTTAAGATATCCGCAGAAATGGTGATTAACATCAGTACAAATGGAAACTGGAATTCCCATCCGCACTGCGCGAGTGACCACCGCAAATCCACAAGCTGTTTCTTTTTCTCCAATTCTTTCTGGGAAATGGAGATCGGTCAAGATTCCGTAAATCTTGTTTCCAAGTTTTGACCAAACCCGCATGGCATCGTCTAGATTGTCGGCCGAAACGAACCGACAACCTTTTTCTGACAAAATCAATTTAGCTTTAGCCATTTCTTCCGGCTTGTCTTCAATTAGCAGAATTATTTTCATTTTCTCTCCTTGCTCAATTTCTACCCCGCCGATACAAGCGGCATTATTATTGATTTTTTAATGAGCTTTTGAGCCATCTGCGAATTTAGATAAACTCTAAGGAAGACAGAAGCTTTTTCTGTCCTCGGCTAGAATTTAGGGCTTAATTTCGTTTTCTGTTTGATCGGTTCTTCTGTGAATCTCTCTTTTGTAATCAAAGGTATAATATTTCTCTTTTTCCTTCTCCGCTTCTTCATTAGAAGGAAAGTGCCAGAATTGATTGAGATATTCCCTGGTTTTTTCTGACATTATCGGTGCATTACCGATAACTGTTCCATTATTCAAGATCATTTTCATAATTTTTTGGTTAATGGTAAGTTTTTGTTAAGACTCGCCCCATCATTTCGTGGCTATTCATCTTAACAGCCAATTATACTACTAAAACGTCATATTGTCAAAGATAGCGTCAATCATTGTCGATAGTTGAAAAAGCTCTTTTGCTTTATTTTCCTTATAATAAGCATTATTTGACTATTATTACTAGTTTTGTTATAATGCAATAGATGACGGTTTTGTCGTCATTATACTAAATATATGGAACTAAAAGCTATTTTGGAACAAATCGGACTGTCTAGCCATGAAGCTGGTGTCTATCTCGCATCATTAGAGTTAGGCTCCGGAACGACCATTCAAATCGCCAAAAAAGCCCTCATTAAAAGGACCACTTGCTATGATATCCTGCTGGATCTCAAAAACAAGGGGCTGATTTTTGAGTCAACAAAAGGAAAAAGAAGATTTTTCATCGCTGAAGATCCAGAAAAGCTCAAAAAGGATTTCGAACGGAAAGAAGCGATCTTTCTAGAAGCCTTACCGCAATTTCGCTCTCTCTACAACATTTCCGGCGTCAAACCAAAAATCCGATTCTATGAGGGAGTCGAAGGTATAAAAGAAGTCTACTTGGATACTTTGAGATATTCTGGCGGATTCTCGGCTTTTGGATCGGAAGATATCGTAAAGATTGTCGGGCAAGAATGGATGGGCACGTTTATTAAAAAGAGAATAAAAAAGGGCATTCGAGTGCGAGCAATCCTACCAAAAACAGACTACACCCATGGAATGCTCCATGAAAACGACCAAAAAGAATTGCGCTCCACAAAATTAATCGATAAAAGTAAATATCCTTTTTCCATAGAAATAGATATTTACGGCCACTCAAAAATATCCCTCATCTCCGCTAAGGAAACCCTAGCGGTCATCATTGAGAGTTCGGAAATATACAACACCTTGAAACTTATTTTTGAAGCGCTGTGGGATCATTTGCCAGAAATAAAGTTAAAACAGGGTTTTATGAGCGATATACCTAGACATAATCACGAACAAAGGCTAGACTAGATTTAGTTCGTAAATTCGGGACCATAGCTCAGTGGTAGAGCACGGGACTCATAATCTCTTGGTCGCTGGTTCGAATCCAGCTGGTCCCACAACAATTTCTTGGTCGTCCCGCCGAGGCGGGGCTGGTCCCACAAAATTAACCTAGTTATCCCGTAAAGAAAAAATCGCCAGTCTGATTGGCGATTTTTTCTTTTTAAGCCTATCTTTTTCTCCTGGAATGAAACGCCTGGTGTACTTCTTTAAGTTGCTTGTTAGTAACATGGGTATAAACCTGGGTTGTTGTGATAGAAGAATGTCCTAACATGGCTTGGACTGAGCGGATATCGGCGCCGTTGATGAGGAGATCTGTGGCGAAGGAATGGCGGAGAGTGTGCGGATGGACATCTTTCACGATTCCGGCCTTAGTTGCGTAGTATTTGACGATTCTTTGGACTGATCGGGGAGTTAGTCGCAAGTTATCCCCAGTTTTTTTGCTATTTTTAGCTTCAAATTTCATAAGTCCCTGAAAATCCCGGACAAACAGTGCTGGATCAACATCCGTGCGCTTGTCTAGGTATTTACTTATCGCTTGAGCGGCGGAGTCGGAAATAAAAACTACCCGTACTTTGTCGCCTTTGCCTCGCACGCTCAACTCTCGCCCTTTCAGGTCAATTTTTTCTCTATTTATATCCGTCAACTCGGACACCCGAAGACCGGCCGAAAAAAGCAGTTCCAAAATCGCCCGATCACGCAGATTCTTGAGATCTTGCCCATTCGCCTGCGCTAAAATTCGCTCCACTTCCTCCATTTCCAAAAAATCTACTTCCCGCGTCGGGGCTTTTCCCGTTTCAATTTTTTCCGCCTGAAGCGACTTGATATCTCTTTTGGAGAGAAACTTGAGAAAATTGCGGATGGCAATCACATAATAGCCTTGCGTAATTTTTTTCAGCTTTTTCCCCTTCGCATCTTCGTAGCGATTAAGATAAATCCGAAAATTTCGCACCATTTCGGCTGTGACTTGCTCGGGTCGAGAGATCTCAGCCCAATCCAAAAAGCGCCTGAGATAGTGGTCATAGTTTTCGATCGTTTTTTGCGAGCGACCCCTCTCAATTTCCAAATGTTCCAAAAATTGGACTTCAAGTTCGTGGATATCCATAGTCCAATTCTACACCAAAAACCCGATTGACAAAAATACTCGCCTGAGCTATACTGTCTAGCAGGTAAAAATTAGGGTTTTAGGATCAAGGTTTGTCCGATAATCAGACGAGGAACGGGCAAGATTCTTGCTAAAACTAAAAGAAAGGTTAATTGTATTAGTAATCTAATTCAAAAAACTTCTCCCATTATCTTCCGTAAGAAAAAATTTAAAGACTTTCTCACTAGCCTTTTTTTATTCCAAAAAAGGGTGGTGATTTTCATCAAAAGACGCCGCACGGTGAAACTTTTGCATATTTTCCGCAATTATTCTTCTTTTGTTGTCGTTGCCTCCAGTGCACTTCTTGTTTCCGCCACTAATCTTTCTGCCGGACAAAACTCCAGCGGATTCCTTTTTGGCTACCTGGAAACTGGCAACACCGACAATTATGCCAGCCCACTGGAAGACAAGATGTTTTTGACCGCCAACAAAAAAACTTCTTTGGCGCTTGCTCCGCTTTCCGAGGCGTCTAAAGTTCCTGATCTGACACTGAAACCAGCCGACGACGAAAATGACCCGGTACTTATGCAAGGAAACTCATTGGTTTGTGAAAACAGCCCCGTCCTCAAAGACCCAGAAGAAGATGGCGGCGTGGTAATTTATGAAGTCAAAAATGGTGATACGATGGGATCGATCGCCTCAGCTAACAATGTCACAATCAATACGCTCCTTTGGGCTAATGCGATTGATGATGTCGATTCCATCATGCCGGGAGACAAAATATTCATCCTTCCTGTTTCCGGACTCTCCTATACAGTCAAAAATGGCGATGATATCAATAGTATTGCCAAGGAATTTAAGGCGGACAAAGATAAAATCATTGCTTTTAATTCCCTGCATCTTGATGGGGAACTGAAAGTAGGCGACACCATCACTATTCCAGACGGACAAAGAGAAATTCCCAAGCCCAAACCCACTGAAACCGCAACTAGCCTAGGAATTGCTCCGCGCACCTATGAATCATTTGAATCAGCCGGAAAAACACTCAGCGGTGCTGGAGGAAGCGGACACAGCTTTCCTTATGGCTATTGCACCTGGTACGTCGCTCAAAAAAGAAATATTCCTTGGGGTGGCAATGCGGGAACCTGGCTCTATCATGCTAAGGCCGCCGGCTATGCAACTGGCAAAACTCCGACTGTCGGATCAATCATGGTTTCATCTGAGTCTTGGTGGGGACATGTCGCACTTGTCACCAGCGTCGGATCGGACACGTTTACCGTTTCGGAAATGAACTATAAGGGTTGGGCCAAAAAATCTACCCGCGTCGTGGCTAAGAATAGTCGGGTGATTAAAGGATTTATTCGATAATATTTCTTGATATAAAATAAAAACGTCCCATCTAATTGGGACGTTTTTTGTATTCTGAGCCTCTTCTCCCTCCGGGAGAGGATGTCACGAGCACGTGACAGGTGAGGGCAAGGGTGATAGCAAAAGATAGAAATGTTCTGCGTAGGATAGTAATAATTTTACCAAAAGCCCTTGCCCTCATCCGGCCTTCAGCCACCTTCTCCCGAGGGGCGAAGGGGATATAATTAAAGCTAAGCTAATTTTTTAATCGGCGCCAAAGAAACATCTAGTTTCTTAAGTCCAACAGACCTGAATGCAACTGTAATAATATTTCCCTGAGAAGAAATCACCAGACCTTCACCAAATTTTTCGTGACTAATCCGCTCACCGCCTTTGTAGCAAATTTTCATATCCGTAAGAATAGTCTTTTTTCTGCTAGAAGCGTATTTTTCAACGCATGCATTAATTATTGAATTTTCGGCATTTTCCACCAGTTCCGCCGGGATATCATCCAAAAAACGTGATGGCGCGTTGATTTGCGTTGAACCATAAATTGTACGCATCTTGGTAAAAAGCAGATAGACCTTTTCTTTTGCCCGCGTAATTCCGACATACATCAATCGCCGTTCTTCTTCCATCTCAATTTCACTGAGCATACTGCGCGAATGAGGCAAAATCCCCTCCTCCAAGCCGATAATGAAAACGTATTGAAATTCCAAACCCTTAGCGCTGTGCAATGTCATTAGATGCACCGCTTCGCTGGATTGATCAATATTATCCGTATCCGCGACAAGCGCCACCTCTTCCAGAAACAGCCGCAAACCTTCACCATCCACGAACTTGTCATATTTCTTCGCTACTGTGAGCAGCTCTCGCACATTTTCTACCCGCATCTGCCCTTCATCTGTTCCATCCGTCAATTGTCTCTCATAGCCACTTTCGGAAAAGACTTTCTGAATAAAGTCAGCTAAAGTCAGCTTATTTTTCACTTCTCGCATTCTTTTTGTGAACTCACAAAATTTGGCGATGCTATCCAATTTAGTCTTAATGATTTTAGTTCCAGTTGCTTTGTCCTGAACTGAAACTTCCAAACCAGCTGCGATTAGATCAAGACTATTTATCTTTGCAAAAGAAACCCATTTCTCCACCGTCTTTTCTCCAATGCCCCTTTTTGGCTCATTAATGATCCGCTCAAGAGAAATCTCATCATTAAAATTTTCAATCAGACGCAAATAGGCGATAATATCTTTGATTTCCTTTCGTTGATAGAATTTCAGTCCGCCAATAATGCGGTACGGAATTGATTCGCCCAAAAGCGCTTCCTCAATGATCCGTGATTGCGCATTCGTCCGATAGAGCACGACGATGTTGTTTAATTTCACGCCCTTATTGCGAAGAGAAATTGCTTCTGAAACAATAAATTGCGCTTCATCACTCTCATCCTCAGCTTCATATGACGCTAAAAGATGGCCGGTCTTATTTTCCGTCCAAATTTTCTTGTCCTTGCGATTGATGTTTTTGGAAATCACCCCATAGGCCGCGTCCAAAATCTGCTGGGTCGAGCGATAATTCTGCTCCAGTTTCACCACCTTGGCAGCTGGATAGTCTTTTTCAAAATCAAGAATATTTTGGATATTGGCTCCGCGCCAGGAATAAATCCCCTGCCAATCATCTCCCACGACACAAATATTTTTGTGTTTGTCCGCCAGCATTTTAATGAGAACGTATTGCGCATGGTTTGTATCTTGATATTCATCTACCATGACATAGCGGAAAATATTTTGATATTTTTCTAATACTTCTGGATATGTCCGAAAAATCCTGACCAAAAGCATTAAAATGTCATCAAAATCCAGCGCGTTATTCTTTTTTAGCCGTTCTTGATAGGCTGTGTAGACTTTCGAAACAATTTCCTCCCAATAACCGCCAACGGCCTTTTGAAACATTTCAGCATCAATCAGTTCATTTTTAGCCTTAGAAATTGCGCCTAAGATACTTTGTGGACGAAATTGCGTCGGATCAACGCCCAACTCCTTCATCGTTTTTTTGATAAGACTCTGCTGATCTTGGGCGTCAAAGATATTAAAATTGCTTTCATAGCCAATCTTGCCAATTTCCGCGCGCAGTAGTCTCGCGCAGATCGAATGAAAAGTGCCGATGAGAGGCAATTTTCCCTTAAAACCATATTCGGATAGCAATTGCGCGATCCGCTCTTGCATTTCTTTGGCCGCTTTGTTAGTAAAAGTGACCGCCAAAATCTGTCCTGGTCGCACGCCTTTTTCACAAATAAGGTATGCAGTGCGAAAAGTCAACGCCCGTGTTTTCCCTGAACCGGCGCCGGCAATCACCAAAACCGGCCCCTCGGTCGTTTCTACCGCTTCACGTTGGGAAAGATTTAGATTTTCTAATAATGTTGTCATAGTTTTTTCTATTATCTAACCATTGTAGCACAGGAACAAAATTTGAGATAAATCAGAAAATTACGCCGCTCCCTTGCCAAAACTCTAATTATAGTATATCGTTCAAATATAATCATATTATTAGCAAACAGCAGTTGACGCGTAGCCGCAACCTCTGTTTTGCCTCAAAAATGCTATGGCTCTTACAGGCAAGCAAAAAGCAAAGGTAACAAGCGATGTCAAAAGACACGAAAAAGACACGGGTTCTCCGGAATACCAAGTTGCTCTTTTCACCGAACAGATCAAGAAATTGACCGCGCACCTCAAGAAAAACGCTAAAGACTTTCATTCTCGCAGAGGCCTCCTAAAAATGGTCTCAAAACGAAAAAGACTTCTCGACTACTTGAAAAAAACTAACGAGAAAAACTATAAAGCCTTGATCAAGAAATTGGAACTCAAAGGCTAAAATTACTAAAAGCAAAATGATTATCATTTTGCTTTTTAGGTTAAAATAACAAAAAACATTATGAGTATCTACAAAGAACAACGCATCGGTGTTTTGGTCGACATCCAAAACCTCTATTACAGCGCGAAAGTGCTTCATCAAAAAAAAGTCAATTTCGGTCAAGTCCTGAAAGAAGCCGTCGGTGACCGGAAACTGATCCGCGCCATCGCTTATGGAATCAAGACTCTCGAAGGCCAAGAAGAAAAGTTTTTTGACGCCTTGGAAAAAGTCGGCTATGAGGTCAAAACCAAAGATTTGCAAATCTTTCCCGGCGGAGCCAAAAAGGGGGATTGGGACGTGGGAATTGCCGTGGACGCCATTAAAATGTCCAAAACCCTTGATGCAATTGTTTTGGTTTCCGGCGATGGAGATTACATTCCTTTGGTCAAATATATCCAATCCACCACTGGTTGTCGCGTCGAAGGCATCGCTTTTATGGAATCGACCAGCAACAAGCTGGTTGAAGAACTGGACGCTTTCATTAATTTGAGCGAAAATAAGAAAAAGTTTTTGATTTAACAATATGAATCAAATAAACATACCAAATGAGTCAATATTGCCAATTGTAGGCGGACTATTCATCTTTCTGTTTATCTTTTTTTCTTTGTGCTATGTCTATATGTCAATTTGCCTTTTAAAAATTGCCAGGAAAACTAACACGGGAAATGCTTGGTTTGCTTGGATTCCAATTCTTGATATGCTCTTGGCGCTGGAAATTGCCAAAAAACCCACTTGGTGGATTATTTGGTTTTTCATTCCTGTGGCTAATCTTGTCACTTATGTACTGGTTTGGATGGGAATTTCCAAGATATTGCGAAAACCAGAATGGCTGGGAATTCTAATGATTATTTCACCGCTAAATCTTATTGTTCCTGGCTATCTCGCTTTTTCCAGAATTGATAATACGCCACAAAAGCCGGAAATTAAAATTATGAACGTTTCGCTTTAAGAAAACCAGAAACTAAAAAACCTCCATTGGAGGTTTTTTGTTTTCCAAAACAGGCAAAAACTTGCCAAAAACCCAAAAATAGGCTAGACTTGAAAAGTTAAATAATTAAAAATAAGTCTCATTTTAGGCATAAATTAGCCAAAGTATGGGGATTTATGAATTAGGGTTTGCAAAAATTTGCAGTTCCTAATTCGTAAATCATCGTCATACGACATGTTTTTTTCGCTAAACTTAGTGCCAGATGCGACTTCACACAACTAAATGGATCAAAAGAAATGGTCTCTCCAAATTGGGGGACGTATCTTGGAAATCGAAAACGGCCTTTTAGCCGGACAAGCTAATGGCGCCGTCACAGTGCGTTATGGCGACACAGTCGTACTTGCGACGGCTGTCATGAGTAAAGGCGCATCCCGCGTCTGTGGATATTTCCCTTTGATGGTAGATTTCGAAGAACGCTATTATGCCGCCGGGAAAATCAAAGGCTCGCGTTTTATCAAACGTGAAGGCCGCCCATCCGATGACGCCGTCCTTTCCGGACGCGCCGTCGACCGAACAATCCGTCCACTTTTCAACCACCGGATGCGAAATGACGTGCAAGTAATTGTGACCGTACTTTCTTATGATGGAGAAAACGACCCTGATACGATTGCTATCATCGCTGCTTCGACTGCTCTCGCCATATCAAATATTCCTTGGAATGGTCCAGTCGCTGCTGTACGCGTCGGAAAAGCCGGTGGGGAGTTTGTGCTTAATCCAGTCAGCAATGGAGAATTAGCTGAAGGCGAACTTGATCTTTTGATTTCCGGCAGTGCTGACAAAGTCAATATGATAGAAAGTGGCGCAATGGAAATTTCTGAAGAAGAAATGCTCAAAGCCTTTACTTTTGGACAAGAAGCAATCAAAAAGATTGTCGGTTTCATTTTAGAAATTCAAAAGGAAATAGGGAAAGAAAAAAATGTGCCAACGCTTGTGGCTGGAACACCCGAATTTGAAGCTAAAGTCAAAGAAATTTTAATGACTGAAAATCTAGCTGAAGCATTGTATGACAAAGACAAGAAAGTAATCGAGGAAAAGATGAGTGCGATCAATGACAAAGTCAAGGACTACATCAAAGCAACTTTTCCAGAAGAAGAAGCGAAATTGAAAGAAGTAGCTGAAATTGTCTTTGAGGAGGTATCCGATGAAATCGTACATAAAAATATTCTCGAAAAAGAATTGCGCCCGGATTCACGAAAACTAGATGAAATCCGCCATATTGAATGTCGAACAGGCCTCTTGCCACGGACTCATGGAACCGGACTATTCACCCGCGGAGAAACCCAAGCCCTCACAGTCACGACACTCGGTTCGCCTGGTGACCAGCAGATTATCGATACGATGGAGGTAGACATGAAAAAACGCTACATCCATCACTACAATTTTCCGCCATATTCAGTCGGAGAAGTCCGTCCAATGCGAGGACCGGGAAGACGAGAAGTGGGACATGGCGCGCTGGCCGAAAAAGCGCTCGTTCCAGTTTTACCATCCAAAGAGGAATTTCCATATACCATTCTTTTAGTTTCTGAAATTCTTTCCTCCAATGGATCATCTTCCATGGCTTCCACTTGCGGTTCGACACTATCGCTGATGGATGCTGGCGTGCCGATCAAGCGCCCAGTTTCCGGAATTGCTATGGGAATTATTGTCGGAGAAAATAATAAATTCAAGATTCTTACTGACATTCAAGGCTTGGAAGATCACTACGGTGATATGGACTTCAAGGTAGCTGGAACGGAAAAAGGCATCACAGCGATGCAGATGGATGTGAAAGTTGACGGAGTCACACTGGAAATGCTCGCTGCGGTTCTGACCCAATCTCACCAAAATCGTCTGGAGATTTTGAAAAAAATTACCGATGTTCTGCCAGCACCACGCACCGAGATGTCCCAATATGCCCCAAGAATCATCACAATGCAGATCAATCCAGAGAAAATCAGAAATGTCATTGGAACTGGTGGCAAGATCATCAATGAAATCATTGATCAGACTGGCGTGCAAATCGACATTGAAGACAGCGGTATGATTTTCATCACTTCGCCTGACCAAGTTTCTGCCGGAAAAGCCAAGGAATGGATTGACAATCTCACCCACGAAGTCAAAGCAGGAGAAATCTTTAATGCCAAAGTGACCCGCATCATGGCCTTTGGCGCCTTTGCGGAAATCCTCCCAGGACAAGAAGGACTAATTCATATTTCTGAAATTGCTGAGAGACGGATTGAGAAAGTGGAAGATGTTCTGAGCGTCGGAGATATTGTGAAAGTCAAGGTCAAAGAAATCGACTCACAAGGCCGGATTAATCTTTCAGCAAGACTGGCAAATCAAGCGGAATAATAAATTGGTCAAAAATTGAATTATGTTTTATAATAGAAGCGGATGATTTCCGCTTCTATTTTATTCTTTTTTCAATCCCACAATAATCATCCCCTTTGTATATAAATAAATTTAAAAAAAGTCCACTGACCACAAATATAACCTTCTGAATAAAGTGGCTAGGGATAGAATAAAAAAATGTTCGGTTTTACAAAAAAAGTTTCTCCAGATCAATCAGCAAAAAAAAATAATTTCGAAGATCAGGCGATACCTTCAGCTTTTAATGTTGATGAGGCACCGATATATACAATGCAAGAAGACCTGAAGCTTCCCGGCATCAACCATAAAATGATTGTGGGTGAAGAAAAAAGCGACCAACCCAATCAAACTCCCTTGCCTCATAAACAAAGCAACAGCCCACTCTCTAATTTGGCCGACAAAAATCCCCTAAGCGGAATTATTGTCACGGATGACAAACTTCAACCAGATGACTTGATAGCAAATATCGCAAAAAGAACAAAATCTGTTGAAAATAATGATCCAATGACAGTCACACGAGCACAGAAAAGATTTGAACCAGAAATACCTACTACTTCTTCCAAATTAAAACCGACTCCATCGATGGTAAAAGAGTACTCTATTACTCATCGTAGTTGGCGCCTGATCTTTTTTTCTATTTTCTCCTCAATCCTTCTTATTCTCTTGAGCTGGATCGGCCTTAGCTATTATCGCGATAATAATTTCAACCCTTTTGATAAAATCACTTTGCCCCTCATAAAAAATACTGCAAAACCAGAAATACAAAACCAAAACAAAGAACCAGAGCAACCAGTAACCCTATCTTACTCACAAACAAGCCCTAATTATCTCCGATTAGAAACATCTGATTTTGACCCAAAAAAAATCAAAGCTACCCTAGAACAATACATGCGAAAAGTCTCCTTGGGAAATTACACAGCTCCAATTGAATTCATCGTGACAGATGCTCAAAACAAACCACTTAATTTCAAGACTTTTTCCGATCTAATGGGCCTGAAATTCTCCCCTGCACTTATGGCTCTTTTGGGTGACAAATTCAGCCTATATATCCACAATGATGCCTCAATGCCAAAAATAGGATTATCAATCGAATCACGGGACAACATCAATCTTGCAAAAGTACTCTTACAAGAGGAAAAAGATCTTGCTGATGAGGTCAATCCGCTCTTTTTTACTCAAAATTCCTACGACAATACCAGACCATTTCTCAGTACTACCTATTCAGGAGTAAACATTCGCTATCAAAACATAATTTCTCCAGATAATCTCTCTATCGACTACAGCTTTTATGGAAATAATCTTTATCTAGGAGTTACCAAGGCGACAATGTTTGCAATTATCGATAAAATTACAACTTCTGATACTGCAAATTAGCCTGGCTAAAAAGATAGATTTACAATGCCGCGATATGAACAGGAGCCAGACACTCCAAACAGTCACATGATTGATAAACAATGGCTTATCCTAAGATTTATAAAGTAAATTACTTTATAAAACAGGCCACTAAATGAAACCAAAATAGAATTTTCAAAAAATAGCCCGATGCAAACAGTGCCCCATTTAAGCCTAATGATTTCTACCATTGACCAAGAGCTTTTTTCCTGCTATAATAAATATATTGAACATTAAAAACACGAGAGAAAAACGGTAAAACAATTTTCAATCGCAATTTCCCCCTATCTGCGATTGAAAATTGTTTTACTGTTCAAGTGTTGTCGCCAACGAGCGATGGCCGCTCTGATTTCTGACATCAGAGACCCTAAAAATAAAAACAAAAATTTTTGTAAAAATAAAAAACAAAAATTAAAAAACGCTAGAAAATTCTAGCACAGTACCTTCAAATTCAAAGGTGATAAATTCACCAGAGAATGGTAAAACAAAATTCTTAAGCCAAAAAGCGTCAGATTAAGGATAATCTTGCGTTATGTAGACATAGTACATGCACATCATTTAACACAATCGAACTCACCCTCGAAAAATGTTTCCGTGTTGCATGTTGTTACATGACAAACACCGGTGGGTTCTCGCCAAATTTATTTATTATTGGGTGTTGAGCCCACTGGTTTCCATACCTTATCGAAACCAGTGGAAAAAAGTATTAACAATTAAACAAAAACAAGCACCAAAGAAAGGGTGTTTTTTGTTTGACTGAAAATTCTTGCTATACTAGAAACATGACCATCACACCCAAAAAATCACTAGGAAACTTGGGCGAAACCATCTCCGCCAACTATCTCCGAAATAAAGGCTACGAGATTATTGCTCTAAATTATGCCAATCCCAGCGGACGCCGCTTGGGAGAAATTGACATTATCGCGAAAGATAAGGCAAAAGACGAGCTGGTTTTTGTCGAAGTAAAATCTCGTGAGATGCAAAAATTCAAAAATACCAATCCGGAAGAAAACGTCAACTATCATAAGATGCAAAAGCTGGACAAAATCGCTTATTTTTACCTAAAGCAAAACAATCTCACTGCCTGCGATTATCGCTTTGATGTGATTGCAGTTTGGATCAATGAAATAACGAGAAGAGCCAAAATAAAACACATAAGGTCAATCTAGCTCAAATTATCAATAATAGACAAGTCTCGATTTTTTTGCTAACATATAATCGTCGCAAATATAACCAATTAAACTAATCAAATGGAGAAGAATGTTCAAGATGAGCTTAAGGCTCTTTTATTAAAAGAAAAGGCAGAGCTAGAAGAAAATTTGGCGCGCATAGCGAGACCAGTCGACAAAGAAAAAGGGGATTATGAAACCACCTTTGGCGAAGTCGGGGCTGACCGCGAAGACAACACGACCGAAGTCGAACAATATACAGACAATTTACCTGTGGAAATAACTCTCGAGAAAAATTTGCAAGAAGTGATTAGTGCACTAGACCGGATGGAAAAAGGCACCTATGGCCTTTGTGAAAATTGCCAAAAAGAAATTGACATCGAAAGGCTAAAAGCTAATCCTAGCGCCAAGACCTGCATTAAATGCTAAATCCGATTCGAAACTACGAATGAAATGCGAATCTGCGAATAAAAAAATATTTTTGCTCACAATCTTACTGATTTTTATTGATCAGTCAGCTAAATATATCATCCGCTCTTCGGGCGGATTTTATATTTGTAACAAGGGCATTGCGTTTGGAATAAACCTACCAAATTGGCTAATAATAGGACTTATTATCGCTATTCTTGCTTTTGCTAGTTTTTTAATTTTAAATTTGAAATTTAAAATTTTCAATGAATTAGAAATTATTAAATTTAATAATTTTAAATTGAATTCAAATTTTAAATTTAAAATTTTAAATTATCCCCTTGTCCTCATTCTTTCCGGTGCTATTTCAAATTTGCTCGATCGCCTGTATAATGGTTGCGTGATTGATTTCATCGATCTGAGGGTTTGGCCAGTTTTTAATCTAGCGGATATTTTTATCTGCTTAGGAGCTTTTCTCCTGATATTAAAGTTTAACAAAAAATAAATATGGCTTCAAAAGTTTTTTCCGCCGCTGTTATCGGGCTCAAAAGCGCGCTCGTTGAAGTAGAAGTAGACACAGTTGCTGCTGGAATGCATCGCTTCAATATTGTCGGTCTACCAGACACGGCTATCAAAGAATCGCAAGATCGCGTCAGCTCTGCCATAAAAAACAGCGCGCTAATCGCTCCGCATCGTTGCGGACGAATCACAGTCAATCTTGCTCCGGCGGATCTGCCGAAAGTCGGTCCGCTCTATGATTTGCCGATCGCACTAGGATTTTTGCTGGCTAGCAAGCAAATCTCTTTTGATCACACAAACAAGCTTTTTATCGGTGAGCTATCCTTAGACGGCAGAATCAGGCCTGTGAAGGGCGTACTGCTCGTCGCACTCCTTGCCAAAGAAAAAGGAATCGAAACTCTTTTTGTTCCTCTAGAAAACGCTAAAGAAGCGTCAATCATCGAAGGCATAAACATCATTGCCGTATCTACACTCAAAGAATTACTCAGCCACCTGGAAAACATAGCCACGCTAGATTTTTACCCCAAGACCGACCTGGAAAAACTTTTCGAAGAGAATAGTCATCTTTATGATATGCGAAATATCAAAGGCCAAGAACACGCCAAAAGAGCGCTAGAAATCGCTTCGGCCGGTGCGCATAATATCCTCCTTAGCGGTCCGCCCGGATCAGGAAAAACTCTACTTGCCAAAACAATGGCCTCGATTTTACCACGATTAACTGTCTCTGAAGCATTGGAAGTGACAAAAATCTTTTCTGTCGCCGGCTATTTACCTAAAGAAAATAGCCTGATCACTAAAAGACAGTTCCGTTCGCCGCATCATAGTGCCAGCGCCGCCTCTTTGGTTGGAGGTGGAACATTTCCGCGACCAGGTGAAATCAGCCTTGCTCATCGCGGCATCTTATTTTTGGACGAATTCTCAGAATTCTCTCGCTCCGTCCTGGAAAATCTGCGCCAACCACTAGAAAACGGCATCATCACGATCTCCCGCGCTCAGGGCACATTGGAATTTCCCGCTCGCTTTACCCTTGTCGCGGCAATGAATCCTTGTCCTTGTGGCAACGCCACTGACCCGGAAAAAGCTTGCTCCTGCAGTCCGGCCAATATCATTCGCTACCAAGCCAAAATTTCCGGACCGATCCTGGATCGCATCGATCTACATATTGAAGTGCCCCGGTTAAAATTTGAAAAATTGGCCGAAAACAGCCAACAAGAAAATTCTGAGAGTATCCGCTTGCGCGTAGAAAAAGCCCGCAAAATTCAAAAGGAACGTTTCGCAGGTTCCAAAATTGTTTCTAACAGTGAAATGGAAAGTGAGCAGATCAAAAAATATTGCCAGCTAGACTCAGCTGGAGCGGAACTGATGAAAAACGCCCTTTCCCGCTTCTACCTTAGCGCCCGCGCCTATTTCCGGATCATAAAAGTCGCCAGAACGATTGCTGACCTGGAAGATGAGGAAAGCATTAAGCCATCACACATCGCTGAGGCAATTCAGTATCGGTTTAAGAGTGAATAACTAAAATAGCCTCCGCGTCCTTCGGGAGAGGATGTCACGTACTCGTGACAGGTGAGGGCAAGGGTTATGGATTGAGAATAAACTATACTAATTTAGTATTTTCTTAACTTAACGCCCTTGCCCTCATCCGGCCTTCGGCCACCTTCACCCGGAGGGCGAAGGGGATATAAATATAAATGCTCCAAAAATCTCTAAAAACCTTCGTTAAACTGCTTCTTTTCGCTTTCATAATGCTCATTTTATGGAAACTTTTTTTTCATTCCCCAAAAAGAGAGCTATCTTTTGAAAATCAACCAAAATTAGTCACCTTATACGATAATGGGCTTGAATCAAGGAAATTTAGCAGTGCGCAGACTGTGGATAACTTCCTCTCGGAACAAAAAATTATTCTTTCTGACTATGATGAGATCCTGCCAGACAGGTCTAGCACGCTTCTTCCGGGAACAAGCATGCAAATCCGTCGCGCAGCCAAAATAAAAATCCTCGTCGATGGCAAAAAAATTGAAAACCACACTCTCGCAAATAATTTAGTCCTCGCTCTAGCTGAAAACAATGTCACTTTGGGACGATTAGACAAAACTACCCCAGATAAAAATAGCCCCCTTATGGATAATCTAGAAATTACTGTTACTCGCATCAATGTAGAAGAGAAAGTCATTCCGGAAGATATTGCGTTTAAGACCACCGAGAAAACCGACAGCAAGCTATGCTGGAGAGAAAAAAAAGTGGAAATCGCTGGACAAAAAGGCATCCGTGAAGTAAAATACAAAATCACCTACAAAGATGGAAAAGAAGTTTCCCGTGTTGTTCTGGAGAAAAACATTACCAAAGAACCCGTGACTGAAGTTGTTGTCCAAGGCACTTATGTGAAAACCGGAGAAGCCAAGAAAGGCCAAGGCACTTGGTATGCCTTCAAAGGCGGATTATTCGCCGCCAGCACAACCATCGCCAGAGGCGGATATGCTAAAGTGACCAACACCGCCAATGGCAAATCAGTTATGGTCCAGATCAATGACTACGGACCTCAGGGCAAAGGCAGAATCATCGATCTTGACAAAGTCGCTTTTGCGAAAATCGCTTCACTCGGTGCGGGAGTAATCGGGGTTAAAGTGGAGGAAGTTTTAAATTAATATTATGCCATCAAGATTAGGTCAAAATTTTCTCAGAGATAAAGAAGTCCTGGATAAAATCATAAAATCCGCCAATTTAACGGCGGATGATTTAGTGATTGAAGTTGGTCCCGGGGAAGGAGCACTCTCCACAGAACTTGCTAGACGGGTTGGAAAATTAATAATGGTAGAAAAGGATAGCCATTTGGCAGAGAATACGGCTCGCAATTTTCAATTTTCAATTTTCAATTTTCAATCAATTTCTAATGATTTAATTTTAAATTTTAAAAATAAATCTTCCCTTATTGTGGGCGATATATTGGAAATAAATTTGCCAGAGATGTTAAAACAAAATAATTTTACAAACTATAAAGTCGTTGCCAATATTCCTTACTATATCACCTCGCCAATCATTAGATTATTCTTAGAAACAGCTTATCCACCAAAAGAAATGCTTCTCATGGTGCAAAAAGAAGTGGCCGAGCGAATTTGCGCGAAAGCGGGAAAGATGAGTATTCTGGCGCTTTCTGTGCAATATTATACCGACGCTGAATTGCTTTTCGCTGTACCAAAAACAGCTTTTTTTCCTGTTCCGGAAGTGGATAGTGCAGTGATTAGGCTAACAAGGATTAAAAAACCCTCCTACGCTAAAGCTCCGACGGGCGAAGCAAGAAACAAAGAAGAAATTAAAAAGTTCTTTAGGATTGTCAAAGCCGGATTCTCGGCGAAACGAAAAACACTAGCTAATAATCTTTCTGCGAGTCTAAAATTAGAGAAAGCCTTGGTGGAAGAAAAATTAAAAAGCCTTAGAATCCTACCAAGCCAACGTGCGCAAGAATTAAGCTTAGAGAATTGGAAAAAACTCTCTAATTTGTTTTAAGCCATAAGAAAAAAGGGAACCTAGCGTTTGAAGCTCCCTTTTTTATTGTTTTTATAGCATTAAGTTTTTTTCATAACACCATGGGCCGCTTAAAAACATACCCGCCGCTAAGACTAAGACCAACCAACTCCCAGCCGTCCCGGCCAAATTCATTCAACTTTTCCTGAAGACTGCCCTCAATCCAGTAATAGACGAGATATTCCCATTGCATATTTACACCCCCTTGCATTTTTAAGCTACTATTCATTCTCACTCTCTGTTGTTGATTTTCTATTTTTGCAGAAATCACCTAAAAAGTCAACTCAAAAGCCACTTTGACCAAAATCATTCCGTACAGAGAAACAACAGCCAAAATCCACCAAAAAACTTTCCGCGGGTGGATTTTTTTGTTGGTCATAATAATGAAAGCTAAACTGCCAAAAAGAAGCGCCCACCAAAAAAGACGCTTCTCATTGAGCAGGAAAACGCTCAATATAAAAGAAATAAAAAAACCAGAAGCCACAATGATCCGTCCTTTTTCTTCGCCAAAAACCACCGGCACCGTCCTCACTCCATCACGAGCGTCCCCAGCAATATCTTTGAAATCCTTAATTGGCAAAGAAACTGTATAGCAAAAAAGCAAGAGAAAAATCACCCGCCAAGGAAGTCCTTGGATATTTTGATCACCAGAAACCAGCGCAAATCCGCTAAAAAAAATAATAAGTGAAGCACAGGCACTCACAAAACTAGCCACAAAAATAAAGCGTTTCAATCGGTAGGGCCAAGCAGAATAAGTGAAAGCCAAAAATTGGTAAACCAAAAGTAAAGCAGCAAACTTCACATTGACCAAAAGTGCACCAAAAATTGACAAAAAAAACAAGACCCAGCCAATTTCGCTATAAAGCTCTCGTGAAATAATTTCTTGCTGAAGCGGCCTATGTGGATTTGATATAGAATCAACTTGCGTATCTGCCAAATCATTGGGGACAACGGAGGCAGCCCAGGCCAAAATCACGCAAAAAAGCAAATCAAATGCGGCAAAAATCGAAAACAGATTGAGTGAAAAATTAGATCGGTAAATCCAAGCAGCCAAACCTAAGCCGACAAAAAAAAGACCAGCGTGATAAATTATCTGCGGTAATCGAAAATTTTTCACAAGCGCCATAAATTTTAGCCGATCCGAAGCAAAAAAGAGACATCCCAATGCCATTAGTAGGAATGGAAAAAGCACCAATTGCAGATTATAGGGAAAGGAATATTCTAAATTATCAAAGATCACCCCAAAGATCGGCGTAGGAAAAGCAAACAACTGGACAATTTGATAAGGCTGAAGTTCCGATACTCTTTTGGTCTTGTCGAAAAAATAATAACCAAAGCTGATCAATGATGGTGCGGCACCCATCACAAAAAGCACAAGATAAACCAAAAGCGAAGAGAAAATTGTCCGCCACCAATTTTTTGTTTTCAGATATACCACTAAACCAGAAAAAATAACAGCTAACATAAAAAGGACCTTAGTGCCAAAATAGACAATTCCCGAAGGCAGATCAGAAAGAAAAGTAAGATATTGACTAATTAGAAATTTCGGTCCACCAATGACATAAAAACTCCAGAAAACTTCTCCGCCGGTCTTGAGCATGTCAACCAAGGGTGGCAAAAGAATTCCCCAAAGACTCCAAAAGAGTAGCTTGGAAAGTTTTTGCGGATTAACTGTTAGAAAAAAACTTAAAATGAGCCAGATAAAAATTATTGAGATAGAAAAAAACAAAAAGTTATGCACATATTCAATAATGATGAGCGGGATCGGCAACGCTTTCGATGCCAAGAAAAAATCAATAAATATCCGTAAAGCGATGATGCCGGAAAATCCCAAAAGCCAGCTTAAAATACCGACTTTTTGTTCAAACGTAGTGTCAAGCAAGTGTTCGATTTTGGAAAAAAATTTTCTCATAGCTATGACAAAACTATCACCATTTCCTTTTTTGGGCAAATTTCCAAAATTGCTCTTCCCAAGCTAACTATTATTGTGGTATAATTTTTACATATGAAAATAAAAAATGTCAGTCTGTCTTTTTTCATTCTTGCGAGCTTGATCGTTTCGAGTTTTGCTTTTTACGTACGCGCCGAAATTACTTCCAGTGAAACAAAAAGTATCTTTCTCGATGGCGACCAAGATGGACTTTCCGATGAAGAAGAAAAAGTCTATACCACTGATCCGAATAATTCCGACACGGATAATGATGGCTATTCTGACGGAGCAGAAGTACGCAGTGGCTACGACCCTTTGAAAAAAGCGCCTGGCGATAAATTATCAACAGCTGGAACTGCGGTCACCGCCACAAATCCGGCTTCTTCTGCCGATTCCACAAGCTCAGTCCTTGGTGAAACTACGGAAGATAATTTAACAAGCGAAATCGCCCAGAAAGCCAGCACGCTGGCACAGCAATCTTCTTCCACTAATACGCAAATTTCCCTAGACGATTTGCAAACACTGATCGATGAAACAATGACGCCTAGCACGGTTTCCGAGGATGATCTGCCTGTCATCACAAGAGATGATATAAAAATAAAAACGCAAAGTTATAGTAATTTAAGCACAGCCGAGGCTACCGCCAAGAAAAAAGATGACCTTTTGAACTATATCGTTGCTATCACATACATCTTTTCTAGTAATTCCCCTAAGCCAATCACCTCGCTCACTGATGCGCCTAGCGTCATGTCCAGCGTCCTTTCCACTATAACTACCGCTATCACCAATCAGAATTCTTCCGGATTGCAAGATCTCATCACTAGTGAGAAAAAAATAGTTGAGCAATTGAATGCCATCGAAGTACCGGAAGATCTGGTCGACATCCATATTAAAGCTTTGCGTTTTGCAATTTATTCAGAAAGCCTAGGAGAGCTTTTTCAAGCCAAAGACAATGACCCGATGGGTAATATCGCCAATCTTTCCAAGATAGAAGGATTTATGACCGTCTTTTCTGATTTTACCTCCGAAGCCCAAAGTAAATTTTCTCAGTATGGCCTGACTTATGACGAGACCGTCCAAAAGAAATTGGAAAGTTATGGCATCAGTGCACCGAAAGATCTCAGTGGCATAGAATCGCTGTTTAATATCAATACTGACGCAACAGCTGGCACAACAACTCCCTAAAATAACCGCGCACTACCCGTCAATATTTTCCCACTATTGGAAAAATATTTATTCACTTTATGCAAAATAATTTTAAAAAACAAAAAGAAGGCCACCTTCCCACTAAAATCAATCTGGGCATGTTTTTTTTCATGATTCTTTCCTATCTCTTGTTGAGTCCGGTCAAGACTTATGCTTGGATTGCCCCTTTCGATGCTATTCCGGGCGCCATTTTCAAGCAAGCACAAGAAGAAATTTCCTACACCATCAAAGGTATGATTATGGGTTCCATGAAACAAGCCGCTGTCAAGATGCTTTCCCAGCAAATGGATAGTTTTATTTCTGGAGGAGGCAGTGGCCCAAAATTCATAACTAATTGGCAAGACTACTTAATTGCCGCACCCGCTCGTAACGCGCAAACCTATGCTAATGACTACATTAGTCGCGCACTCGCCGGACGAGGCAGTTCCAGCTATCAAACAGTTGGTAGTGTTTTAGGTGCCAGCACGATTGCCGAGGAAGGTTTCGGCAAAGAAGCTGTTTTGGGAGCATCTGATTCCTCTAGTAGCAGTGCAAGCTTTGCCCAAAGCATCCAAACAATGGCTCAAGATACTATTGTTGATATAAAGGAATGGCAATTGAGCTATCCGGGAGATCCGGCTCAGATGTTTCAGGGTTCATCACTTTCTAATCTAAACCTCTACCTTTTAGGTGATGGTAATGGTGGAAATACGATTTGGGATGCCGAGTCCGCCATTGCTCAGCAATACGCCGCGGCATTGGAAAGTGAAAAAGCTATTGCAAGCGCGCAAAGTATCGCAAATCAGGGATTTATCAGTGATACGACAAGTGGAATCATAGACAAGCCAGGCATACTCTACAAGGAAATGCAAGCTAACGCGGACAATCTTCCTAATTTGGCGGTTACAAGTGCGAATAGTATCGGAGAATTGGCAGCAGCGGCCGTGTCTAAAGTTATTTCTAGCGCAGTAAACAAAGCTGTTTCCGGCGTTAAGCAAAAAGTTAACCAGCAAATAACCACAGTAAATAATAAGGCGAGCAGTGAAATAAATAAAACTGTTGATGCCTACGGCCCAGGAGCACTATATAAATAAAAAATGAAAAAACATACACTCGTGCTTACTTTTTTTCAAAAAAACAAACTGAAAATTTTATTAGCAGTTTTTTGTGTTGCATTTTTTTTACCACTTGTTTATTCAGCTAGACCAGTTTCAGCTGAAGATCATTGGTACTCCAATGTCTTAAGCAATCTCAATGGAGAGTCTTCTGCAGGGTATTCCAATAATTATGGGGCTGAGGGTGCATCAATAGATTCGTCAAAAATGCCTATACCAAAAGTAGATAGCGCAACTTGGTTTCAACGGGGAATAGCATGGCTGCTTAAGGGAATATTAAGCTTTGTCGCCGTAATACTCAGCGTAGCCCAAACTATTTTTGGATACATCGTTGATGCAAACAACATGAAGGCGATCATGAGCAACCAAGTGGTTTATGATACTTGGCGCACTGTCCGCGATGTTTTTAACATCGCCTTTATCATGGTACTGCTCTTCTCCGCTTTCGCTACCATCTTTCAGGCGAGTACAAATTTTAACTATAAAAATATCTTACTCAACTTGATCATTATGGCGCTTTTGGTCAATTTCAGTTTCCCCATCTCTCGCTTCATTATCGACGCTTCCAATATGCTTATGTTTGGTCTCCTGAACGCGCTTGGCGGAACCAATTCTTTTATGACCCTCATTGAAGGAACTGGGATTCAAAATATTCTGAAAAGCCAAAGTATTGACCTTGTTTTTTTGATTTCTGCTATTATTTTCACTTTTATCCTAGCCATCACACTGCTCATAATCGCCGTTCTTCTGCTCATACGGACAATAGCGCTCACTATATATATTATCTTTTCTCCAATCGCTTTTGTCGGGCAAATCGCCCCCGGAACAAAATTGGCCAGTTCTGCCAGTGAATGGTGGACAGATTTTATGAAATATTGTTTTTCTGGTCCGATTATAATTTTTTTTCTATTTGTTGCCAGCAAACTATTCACGGCAATCAGCGCAAGCCAAACTAGTATACAAGCGCTCGCTAAAACAAACACTAGCGGATCAACGATGGACACAACAACACTGGTTTCCGCAGCTTCTTTTTTCGCATTGCCGATCATTATCCTTTGGTATGGCATTATCATAGCCCAAAAATCTGGCATCGCAGGCGCAGGAGCAGTAGTTGGATATGGTCAAAAGAAAATGAAACAATTAGCTAGCGCGCCGCATAAGACTGCCTGGTGGGCAGCTAAGAAAACCGGCATTCCTGGCGGAGTACAACAGAAATGGGCCAATTGGAAAAAAACTGGATATTTTGGATCCGACAGACAAGCAGAAAGAGAAGCTAGGTATGCTGGCAAGGGCATGTTTGCCGTCAAGGGATCACTAGAAAAGGAAATGCGAAGAAAGGCTGACGAACACAAGAAAAATCTCACGACCGATCCTGAACTTAAAACTCTAGCTGCCGCTGGAGACGCCGGAGCTGCACTAAGATTAGCGGAAGATAAAAAAATGGATCAGACAACTTATGATGCCTTTATTAGGACTAATTCCAATGCCGCATTAAGAGGCGCTGTAAACGCCAAAGTAAAGCAAAATAGAAACGACCTGGTTGCTATCAATAAATCAAATGATGCGACCGAACAGGCAAAACGAGAAAATGTTGACAGTTTCAGTGCTGCAAGCCAAGTTACGGCTCGAGCAGATCTAGATGCAAGAATTAGTGCGGCAGGCTTGCCACCAACTGTAACCGCAGCAGCCGCAACTGCCGACATTCAACAACATATTGCAAATCAGCAAATGGGTGCGCTTTCCGCTGAACAGTGGAATGATCAAGATTGGACTGCAACAATAAGCCAACCAGCAGGACCGACTAGGGACCGGGCTATACTAGCAGCACAAGTCGCATGGGCAAATCTAAAAACTGAGGCAAAAGCAGAAGTTCGCAAAAGACTCTCTGGAAACAACTCTTCAGCGCTAAGCAGCATCGGAATTGTCTAAAATAAAAAACCAATCTCATGTCAAAAGAATTTCCTTTTTCTAAGTTAAATGAGGATGCGAAGCTGGTGCTATGCACCCGTCCTTATTCTGTTTCTGTCACCAAAAATCCTGATGATGAAAATTCAGAGCAAATCAGAAAGAGACAAGAAAAATTCCTCATCCTGCCAGAGCCAGTAAAGGACAAACTTGTTACTGACTTAACAGCTCAAAAAATCCAAAATATTGGCAAAAGTTTCCACCTCGAACCATTACAAATGGCTGATATTTCTCGTGCGATTCGCAGTTATTATTTTCAAGAACTCAAACTCTCTGACTTTCCCGCCAATTTATCTAAGGAGATAGGCATTAATATCGCTACGGCGCAAAAGATTTCCGATCTAGTAATCCAAAGAATAATCAACGACAGCTCGCAAGAAAAAGCCTATGCAGCCCAAATAGAAAGCCTACCGATCGAAAATGCACTAAAAAAATACCCCCTACTAGGGGAACAATTAATCACCGCCAACTATATTAAAATCAGAACTTACCCCGAACCAGTCCGACCATCTATCGATAACTGGCTCTCGGACTACACTTTCACAATAGGCATCAGCAATCATGACCCAATTATCCGGGGAAATTATCTTTTTAAAAGTGACAACACCCAAACGTTATCCTTTCAAGACCGAGAAAGGCTGTCAGCGCTCATAAAATCCTTTGAAGATAAAACTCCACTTTCCATAAATAGTAATTCCAAGCAAATAATTTTCAACATACCAGAGAAAGAAGAAGTTCCTCGAAAACCAATTATCGATCTTGGAAACATCAATAGCACAACTGAACCGGCGGAAATCAGAAGAGGACAAAATCAAACAAATAATTATCCAAAACAAAGGATCACTCAGCCAGCGCCTAAGCTCCAGCCAGATGAAAAAAGGATTTCCGCCTGGAGAAGAGATCTGCCAAAAAAAGAAACAGCAAAAACTGAACCAGAAACGGGGAATATCCATTTCTCTTCCCCGCAAACTCTTCCCATAGAAAAACCGATTGAAACTTTGCACCCACCGCGACTCAGTTTTCCTCAAGCCAGCCAAGTCACTAAAATAAATTACTCCACTCCACCAAGACCATTACCTAAAAATGTGGTAAACTTGAAAGAGGAATGAGCAAATTTAGAGCCATTGATTAACACCTATTTTTACTTATTGCACCGATTAAATTCTAAATTCGGCGAAATCAATGTTAATTAACGGTTTAGACAATTTAATGATATTCAACGTCCCCCAATTTATTGATATTGAAGACAAGCTGGTTGGCCCGCTCACCGCCAAACAACTTGGCTGGCTTGCTGCTGGCGCAGTAGTTCTTCTGCTCACCTATAAAACATTAGACCAGTCGGCCTTTATTCTTTCTATTATTATTGTTTCAGCCGTTTTTGGCTCTTTTGCCTTCTATAGGCCCTACAACCAGCCACTCATTAAATTTGTTCTTTCCTCGATCTTGTTTATCATCCGACCTAAAATGTATATCTGGCGGCGCTTGCCAGAAAAAATGGCGGAAAAGGCTAAAAAAAATCAAGCAGCCACTCCCGTGATTAGCCGGAAAAAATTTGACGCTCAAAAAGTAGCCGATATTTCCCAATTATTAGATATGAAAAAAAGATAAAAAACATGGAAAAACTTTATTCTCAAAAACTTACCAAGCAAGCTTCCAAATCACCTACGCAAAAATATCTAGACGTAGCAGAAGTAAAGGAAGACGTAATAGTCCTTAAGAGCGGATCAATTAGGGCAGTTTTGGCTGTTTCTGCAATCAATTTTGAACTTAAAGCAACGGATGAGCAAGAAGCAATCATCAATCAGTACCAAAACTTTCTCAACTCAGTGGATTTTCCGCTGCAAATTCTGATTAATTCGCGAAAGCTAAATATAGACACCTATCTCGATTTTTTAACCACCAAGGAGAAGCAACAAAAGACCGAATTGATGCGGATGCAAATATCAGAATATAAAAATTTCATCACCCAATTAGTTTCCATGTCTGATATTATGGATAAAATGTTTTATATTGTCGTACCATTTTCCCCTATTGAGAACCAGGAGAGAGGTTTTTTTAGTAATTTTTCCAACATGCTTAATCCCAAAAGAAAAATCATAGAGAAAAGAGAAACATTTGAGACATACAAGAGCCAACTATATCAAAGGGTCGACCACCTTACTGCCGGACTCTCTGGTATCGGAGTCCGCATCGCTCCACTCAAGACACAAGAATTGATCGAACTACTGTTTAATGCTTATAATCCAACTATTTATGATACTAAGGGCTATATCGATACGGAAAAAATGGAATTAAGATAGCCCAAATTTTCCTCGCCATCAAATGGACCTCTCTCGAGAGATAAAGGGAATATAAATAAAACCACAAACATCAATGTTTAACCCATTCGCCAAAAAAAATTCGACTGATATTTCATCAAACCAACCAACCAAACCACAAGATGAGATATTGGAATCAGAAAAGTATTACCAAGAGGGGCTAGCTAAGCTCAATGATATAATTGCGCCTGCCGCAATCCAGATCATGCCCAAATCTATCCGCGTAGGAGAAACAATCGCACAGACCATTTTTGTTATCGCTTATCCACGCTATCTGCACAGCAATTGGTTTTCTCCAATCATCAATATTGATATGCCGATTGACATTTCCATGTTCATCCATCCCGTCGACACCTATGATATCCTAAAAACTTTAAAAAAAAGTGCGACACAAGTCGAATCTGAAATCCAGATTGAACAAAATAAGGGATTGATCCGCGATCCAGCGTTGGAAACCGCCCAACAAGACATCGATGAATTGCGTGATAAGCTCCAGCAGGGGACTGAAAAGTTTTTCCGTTTCGCCCTCTACATAACAGCTTATGGAGACAATGAAGATGCAGTTACAAAGAACATTAAAAGTATTGAGGCAATCCTAGAAGCTCAACTAGTCTATATAAAACCTGCCGTATTCAAATCAGAACAGGGATTTAATTCCTCTTTGCCATTAGCAAATGATGAACTGGATATCGGGACAAATATGAACAGCTCTCCGCTTTCTACCACTTTCCCATTTGTTTCATCCACACTATCCTCAAACACCGGAATCCTTTATGGCATCAACCGACACAACAACAGCCTGATTATTTTTGACCGCTTTCAAATGGAAAATGCTAATATGGTCGTCTTTGCCAAGTCTGGTGCTGGAAAAAGCTACACCGTCAAATTAGAGGTTTTGCGCTCAATGATGGTAGGGACAGATGTTATCATTATCGACCCAGAAAATGAATACAAACATCTTTGTGATACTGTTGAAGGAACTTTTATCAAAATATCACTCAACTCTCCCAATCATCTCAACCCTTTTGACTTGCCAAAGGTAGGCGATGATGAAGATCCAGAAGATATTTTGCGCAATAATATTGCCAACCTGCTAGGACTGTTACATATCATGCTTGGATCAATAACGCCAGAGGAAGACTCTGTTTTAGATCGGGCTATCCACGAAACCTACAGCATCAAAGATATCACTGGTGAGACAAACTTAAATGCACTCAACAAAGACTCCTTTCCTACAATGTCTGATCTTTACCAAATACTGCGTAGCCTGGACGGTGGAGAGGTTTTAGCTGTTCGTCTGGAAAAGTATACCCAGGGAATTTTTGCCGGTTTTCTCAATAACACAACCAACATCAAGGTGGACAATCAGTTGGTCGTATTCAATATTCGCGACATGGAGGAAGAATTGCGCCCGGTAGCTATGTATATCATTCTGCAATTCATTTGGAACGAGATGCGCACAAATATGAAAAAAAGGTTAGTGCTGGTTGATGAGGCCTGGGTTATGATGAAATATGAAGATGCGGCCTCCTTTCTCTTTGGTATCGCCAAGCGTTGCCGCAAATATTACACGGGCCTCACAACAATCACTCAGGATGTCAATGACTTTCTTTCTTCCCGATATGGCAAAGCAATTGTGACCAATTCCTCCTTACAACTGCTCTTAAAACAATCCCCTGCTGGCATTGACGTCATCACTGATACTTTTTATCTCACCGACCAAGAAAAATTTTTACTCCTAGAAAGCAATGTTGGAGAGGGTATTTTTTTTGCCGGAACAAACCATGTTGCAATCAAGGTTGTCGCCTCCTACTCTGAAGATCAGATTATCACAACCGACCCATCTCAGCTGTTGGACATTGAAAGGGCCAAAAAAGAACTGAGCGAAGAAGCATAAGTAGAATTTTAAATTAATAACCAAGTATGTCTCAAGAAGAAGATAACCAGAGGCGACTGGAAGCGGAAAGAGAGAGCAGCCAAGAAAAAAAAGAAACTCCGCCGGAAGAAGAAAAAAAGCAAACGAAAAAAGGGGAAGGAAAGCCGAAAGCTAGCATCAAAAAGCTATCAAAAAACATCGCTTCAGCAGCCTCTTTGATCGGATTCATAGAAACTAGAGATATTTTTTTCATAACTGCCATTACGATGGCGCTACTTAAGGATATTTTTGACCTGGGAATCATCGGAACAATACTGACCCCCCTCACATTCATACTGACAGTCGCAGCAATGCTGGTCTGCGGAGAATCGCACTATTTCGGGAAAAAAAAGGCCACAACACTGCTTTTGGGAAATTTGATCGAGTTTCTTCCTGGATTAAACTTTTTGCCGATGGAAACACTCTCCACTGTTTTGATTTATGTATTCCTTTTACAAGAGAGAAAAGATGCTAGTGCTGAAAAAAAATCCACACAAGCAGAAAAAGATGAGGAAATATCTAACTATAACGCCTAAATATCTATTTTCTGATATCTTTCAAGAAAAATCGTCCTAGGCATAAAAATTCAATATAAATCAGAATGCACAGAAAAATAATGACTAAAATCAAAAGAGAATTTTTTTCTACCGATCAGGAGTTGTTCATCAGCCTTGTTTTTGCCTTATTTTGCCTTTTTTCCGTCTTTATTTTTCCCGCACAAAATTCCGCCCAAGCAATCACAAAAAGTCTTTTTTTTCTTCTTCTACTCCCAATCGCTTATATAAAAATAATTCTCAGAGAAGATCTTGCATATTTTGGATGGAATCTTAAAAATCAAAATTTAGCTCTCCGCTGGGGAATAGGCATATGTCTATGCATTCTCGTGCTTTTCTATTTATTGACAATGTTTACCCAATTCAAGACAGGCTATATATTAAATGATTCTCTGAAAAATAACTTCTGGCTTTTTTCCGCTTATGAACTAGTACTTGTCAACCTCAGTATTTTTATTTTCAGCTTTTTTTTCCAAGGATTTATCCTTTTGCTTTTTGACAAAAAAATAGCTCACTGGTCGATAGCCATTCAAGCAGCTATTTTCTTTGCAACACTTATCATCACCAAAAACATTTCATGGCAAAATTTACCCCTCATTATCCTTTCAATCACGGGAGGTTTTTTGACCTATAAAACAAAATCTTTTTTTTATTCGTATTTTATGAGTTTTTTTGTTATAATAATTCTAGATACATTTATCATCTACCTAACCAAATGAAACTTGATCTAAAAAAAACGATAATCACTCTTTTGATCGTTGTCAATGTCTTTTCACTGACAGCCTTGCCGGTTTACGCAGATTTACTTGGTGTTTCGCTTGGCAACCCAATGTCACTCATGGATTCAGTTTTTGGCGAACTGGGTATTGATAAGAATGAATTGAAAAATGGTATCCAAACAATGAATGTCAGCAGAAGGAAAATCAATCCTCCGATGGTTTCTGTTACTTTTGACCCTGCAGATCCCGTACCAGGAGAAACGGTCACTGCCACGGCCATGCCAACATATTTCACGAATTCAATCGACAATCTCTATTTTACCTGGTATCTTAAGGGTGCAAAATGTACCGACAAGAAGACTCCTGATGAAGATTATAGTTACAATAAGGATTGTGACCTAGATGATGATGGAGAAGTCGATATTGAAGATTACAAGATTAAGGCGATGCGAATCATCGTGGATAATGATTTTGATTGGCAAAATGCCGATTATTCTAAGGATGCTGACGATGACGGATACGAATCAGTTTTTGGTGGCGATGACCAAAGAGAAAAACCCGCCTCATGTTATGTCCGTGATGTTTCTTCCGGCGATGACTACGAAGTGGATTGCCATCATTTTTTTCCCAATGCGCCCAGTGATACAACTGGGGATGGTCAATTCAATAAAAGCGAGGAAAAATTTTGGCGTACTGACCCAAATAATAATGACACTGCCACAACTGGAAACCCGGACGAAGCCAATGTCACCGGACTTGGTGAAAATACATTCTCCTTTCCATACACAACCGGAGATAAGGTGGGTGTTGTTGTAGAAGGTGTTGCGATCCAATCAACTCAAGACGCTGACTCATCATATAAAACAATGTGGGCTTTTACTGAAAATAAGTGTGAGCCGACAAATCTCGGAGAGGATACTGGATACCCAAAAACAACAGGACCAGATACAGAAACAAGACTAAATACGCCAACTACTGATTACACAACAACAATTACAACCACAACAACAAAAGATATCTTAGATGGCACTCAAATTGCTGACACAGCTACGATAAGGACAACAACCACAACCCATACTGTAGTGACCTATGTTGGCACCGACCCCGGCCTGCTCGCAACCAATCCCATATCTGACGAAACCACTACAACTAATACCTGCTCTCGAAGCGACATCGAAAATGGAGTAGCAAATTGCTCAGGACTAGATGAGGAAAATGTTTCGATCACTATGACGGACATGGATTCAGGCGATATGAATGATTGTCTTTATCAAAATCTCATTACCCCGTCTGAAGGTGGAGGCGCAACGGAAAAACTGGATGTTAGTCTAGAATATCTACCACAAAATCCCAATAATGATTCCAATCCTCTCCCTAGCACTTATGTCGAGGGGGATCCCAAGGGAAATGGCGATGAACTTTCATTTACCGCAACAGCTACAAATGCGACAAATGACACCTACCTTAATTATACCTGGACAGTTTATGGTAGCGATGAACCCAACCCTGATGATTGGGGGTCCCCTCTCTCCAAGGACATCCTGGACGGCTCTACATCAACTTCCGGTCTGGGAATAAATACCTTTAAGTTCAATTTGAACTTCAAGGATTCTGATTTTTCAGGAAATGCCTTCACCAATAATATTATTCCTAAATATCTCAAGGTTGTTGCAGTTGTCAATGATTCCTTAGAAGGAGACGCCGGAAGCAGAGAAGGACACGCCAATGTAATCCTTCCCATTTTTTCATCACAAGAAAGAATAAGGGTCTATACAGCAAGAGTCACCACAAACAATAATAAACTATTGATCATTCCAAATGCTGATGGGAGCGATCCAGCCGCGCCAATACCCGTCGCTCAAGAAAGATGCCTCTTCATTGATCCTACTAATGAAGATGCTGATCCCATGCCCCAGTCAGTCTGCGCAGTAGCGCCAGATGAAATAATCACCTTAGCTGTTGATAACACAGGCACTAAATATAGCGACTTTCTTTGGACAATCAATGGAAAAACTCAAATCTGTCCAGATGAAAACTTTTATGGATGTATTAAGGACGATAAAGCGACAGAAAGAACCTACTTTCCTGTCCTTGGAAGTGCCGGCAGTCAATATAACATAGAACTGTCGATGCTTAATATTGAAACTGGCGAGAAATTTAGCCTGACAAGAGTCTTTAAGGTTGTTACGCCAGATGTTAAGATTGTGCCACTTGACACTGATAATCACGACGCTTCCGGCAATCAGACATGCAAGGGACTGCTACTGGGAAATTACTATGATTTTAATAATGTTGCTTATGAAGACCGTAGCGAAACAGTATTCCAGGCGTTAACTAATAATAACATCGTTCTTACTCCTGTATTTTCTGGAACAGATGGAATAAAAGACTTCAACGACTCAGTGGGGGTACCATCAAGTTGCCCCTATGTATGGAATATTGATGGAGTAGATATTAACGCCGATAATGCTGCAAGCTATGGCTACTCCATCGATACGACAAACTATGGTAAATTAACCTTACCGCAGAAAGAAACCGGAAAGACCTATCTTGTCTCTTTTTCTACCACATACACACCGACTAACGCTACCAGGGAAGCGCTTAACAAGTATTGGAATATCAGTTATAATGGGTTTTATGAGAGAACCTTGACGCATAACATTGAAATTGCTGTAACCAGCGCTGGCCCATTAGCAAAAAACGGCACATCCCCCAAGAAAATTTTTGCTACAGTCTCCTCTGGTATTCCAACTTATATCGCTTTTCTTTTCCGCGTCGCTCTTTCCGGCATAGCAATTATTTTAGCGCTAAAAATTGTTTTTTTCATATTGCCTAAAACAAAAATTGATGAATTTTAAAACAAAACCAAAAAGTTTTTTTTGGGCATCAGCCCTTTTCATGTTTTTCTTGCCTAGTCTTGTCTTAGCTGACGCATCAAGCTTTTCCTACACCCCGATGGAAGAAATTCCTGGATTTAGCAATATCACCTCCTACGAAGGCTATATTTTAGCAATTTATAAATTTGGACTTTGGATGGTCGGCATTTCAGCAGTTTTCATGATTTCCATCGGCGCTTTCATGTACATCACTAGCGCTGGAAACACTAGCAGAGTAGGAAAGGCCAAGGAAATCATCTTTGATGCTATTGCTGGTGTTATACTTGCTCTCACTTCTTACGTTCTCCTATATACCATCAATCCAAATCTAGTTAATATAGTGCCATTGAGCCAGTCTGGCAGCAATACAACCTCAGGAACAGGGACAGGGACAGGTACGGGAACAGGCGGAAGCGCTGGAACTGGAAAATGCGAACCCGTAACGAGCGGTCCTTGCTCGGTTGATTCGTTAACAGGAAGTTGCTTTGACGGAATGGCTGATCTTTCTAAAATTTCATCACTTTGCAATAAGGAAAGTGGAGGTGTCGATGTTGATAGCGCCGGAAAGCCTACTATGAGCAAAGTGGATAAATGCACTGATGGAACGTCTTTCTCTTGTGGAGCGCTGCAAGTCAATATGACCTGTACATGCAAAGGCAAGAATGCCTTCACTGGAGGAGATCCGATCAAGGGTTGCGCGAGTTTTAAATGCACCGGAGCCGGAACGAGCTACCAGTCTTGCGTCGACAGCAATTGTAGTGGAAGCGGAAATATAACCGCTGCCTGTCAGCTCTATAAAGAACATAGTGGAAATAAATATAATACCTGGGAGAATAGCAATAAGACATGTGGATTTTAAATTTTAAGCTAAAACTCAACCTATTTCTATGAGCACAAGAAGAAAAATTTTTTTTGGCATCATCCTCCTGTTATCCATTACATCAATCCTGCTATTCTGGCTTTCGCAAAAAAACAAAAAAACGGACAATAATCAGCCAGAAACAAACCAAAACACTGCTAAAAAAGAATTGCCTATAATCCACGGAGAAAAACCAGCAACAGCAATTGATACTTTTACAATAGCAACCCAGACCGGAACAGTTGCGGTCAATAATATCTACAAATTGCCTGATGCCAAACCGCTAGATCTTGATGGAGTAAATTTCAAAAATACCCAATATTATTACATGGCCTACTATCCAAAACAACAGGGATTTATTATTGCCATGATGGATCCAAACATCCAAAAAGCGCGAGAAATTGCAGAGAGTGATTTTCTTGATATACTAGGCATCACCAAAGATCAAGCTTGTCAACTAAATGTATCCCTTACCGTTCCGCCAACTGTCAATGAAACTGCCAGCGGAGGAAATTATGGATTAAGCTTCTGCCCTGGCGAAACAGAATTTCCTAATTAATTTAAAAATGTGATGAAAAAAGATACCTTCAAGAAATTAGCTTATTTATCTTCCTTCCTTGCTTTGTTTTTTGGCGCAACTCATTTCGCTTCAGCAGCTGGAATTGTCCCTTGCGGTACTGGCGCAAATGACCCCTGTACGCTTTGCCACCTGATCATTGGGATTAAAAATCTAATGGACTGGGGCATGACGATTATTATCACTCTCGCAATCACTGCTATTTGCATAGCTGGAGTGATACTTATTGTGTCATCGGGGGATCCGAAGCTTACTACGCAAGGAAAAAGCTTTATCACAAGCGCTGTTATCGGTTTTGCCTTAACTCTTGGTGCCTGGCTAATCGTCAACGTCACGCTTTGGATATTTTCTGCCAAAAGCGGAACAGGGGGTTATAACCTTGGACTGGAGCAAGATAAAAATTGGCACTCCTTCACTTGTTCAACCACCAGCACTGCAACCACCAAATAAATCACGCCTGTCTGCCATAACAAGCAGGTAGCTGCATGAAAAAATAACTTTTTTATCCCATGTCGATCAACAAGAAAATTTTTTTTACATCCCTGGCCTTTTTTTGTGTCGCACTTTTGTTTTTTGGCATCTATAACCTAGCATTCCGAAATCCAATCAACACCACTTCAGTGGAAAAAAAAGCCCCTGACGTACCACCCGTCGTTGTTCCTCCAAAAGTCAGCGCCGACCCAATCACCGTTATATCCGATGAAGCAGTAATTTCTCCAATCCTAAATAATAGCCTAAGCGCTATTGACTATTACGCTAAAAATAACGGCGAAGTTTATCAAATAGATTTTAACGGCAATAATAAAAAGATTCTTTCCAACAAAGAACTGATCGGACTAAGTGATGTTTATTGGTCGCCAGATAAAACCAAGGTAATTACAAAATTTATCTCTACCGGAAAAATTAAATTATACTATTACGATTACACAAAACAAAGAAATTTACCGCTAGGAGATAATATTGATCAAGTTACTTGGCAAAACACCGGAAATCGCATTTTCTACCGTTATTATGATCCTGCTACTAAAAAATCAGCTCTGGACATTTCGGATCCTGATGGAACCAATTGGATAAAATTAGCTGATCTAGATTTTCCCAATATTTCTATCGCTCAAATTCCCAAAAGTAGCCTAGTTTCTTTCTGGAATAAGCCAGACGCTCTTTTTGAGACTAACCTCAGCTCTGTTCCTGTGATCGGAGGAGAAAAGAAAAGCCTTCTGAATGGCTTTTTTGGAGCAGACTACCTTTGGAATGAAGATGGGACAGCTGCACTCGTCAGCCACTCTGATGCCAAAGCTGGAACAAAAATCCAACTCGCTATCATTAACTCCAATGGGGGAGAATTTAGAAATTTGAATTTTCCTACTCTCACATCTAAGTGCGCCTGGCTTAAAGACAATAAGATGGCCTATTGCGCCATGCCAGGAAAAATCCCTGCCAACATCATAATGCCGAATGATTACGATCAAGAAAAATTCCATACAGCCGATACTTTTTGGAAAATCGACACGGTAACGGGAGAAAAAAACAGAATCATCGACCTAGAAAAAATCAATGGCGAATATGATGCCACCAAACTATTTCTCAATGCAGATGAAAGCATCTTGTTTTTTGTGAACCGCACAGATGGAAAACTCTACCGAATTACCCTTTAATTATTGGATAAAAATAACTTACACCTAGCCTAAAAGCAAGTTTTTCCATGCTTAAAGTTTGTTTTTAGGCTGGGCGTAATTTATTAGATCACAGAAAACAAAAGCCAAAAGACGACCGCCAGGTCGTTTTTAAAATAGGTCGTGTCCACCAGTCCGTGAAGCAAGATGTAGACCATAACCCCCAGCCCGATCAATTTTAGCTGGGGATTTTTTTGCACCATAAAAAGATTCAAAAACCAAAAATAAACTAACATCAAAAACCCGATCAAACCAAAAATCCCACCATAAAGCCAAAAGGCTAGATAGAGATTGTGCGGATGAGGCACCGCCCATTCCAGATAGGGTGGGAAATATTTTTGATTCTCCAGATATTTTTCTTGAAAATTACCCGCTCCGATACCCCAAATCCAATGCCGCTCCAGCATTTTTTCCGCCGAATGCCAAATCATCAACCGCGAAGCGAGCGATGAGCGACTATCATAGCTAACCAGCGCGGAAAATTTGCTTGTCGTCATTTGTGAAAATAATAAAACCACCAGTATTAAAAAACCCATCAAGCTAATTTTCCAACTCATCTCGCGCTTTAGCGCAAGAACAATCCCCAAAGAAATAATAATAGCGATCCAGCTGGCATAAGAATAGGTCAAATACACCACTAAAACAATACTAGCGCCAGAAAATAAAAATATATTTTTTTGCTTTTTTAGCTCAAAAAACAATCCGTAGCCGATAAAAATTGCCGGGGCCAGACACATTGCCAGATAGTTTGGTGAGTTGAAAAACCCCTGGAGACGGCCATCAAAAGTCACAAAACCGAAGAAATAGTAAACCAAAGAAATTAAGGCCACACAGAAAGCCGAAAAATAGTAAGCCAGAAAAATGTTTTTTCGCTTTTCTGATGAAATAACAGAACTAGCAACTAGAGAAAAAAATATCGGCAATAAAAACCAGCTGATAAATATTCCCACTCCTGGCACATAATTTTTATTAACCAAGACTGAAAAGAAAAGACCAAAAAGCATGACTCCACCAGAAAAAATAAAAAACTTACATTTTTTGAAAAATAGCTTACCAGAATGCTCCTTGCGATAAATTATGAGCCACCACGCGATGCAAAGTAAGAGCAAGCAGTCCAGAGTACTGACGGAAAAACTAAGCACCCTAAAACGCAAAAGATACGTAGGAAGCGCGAGAATAGTTAGATAAATTAACTTTTCCAAATTAAGTATTTTTTTCCACATAGGCCACGTTGCTAAAACTAGCAATGATTAAAAATAAGGGCAAAACAACTGGCGAATAAAGTGACGTTTCCACTAAAGCGTGCGCGGAAAATATTATTATACTAATCAGCGCGCAAAAAAATAAAACATCTTTTGTTTTTTTTAAAAATACCACAATTAGTGCGCCGGAAAATCCCAGCCAAGCCAATAAACTGAAAATGCCAGTTTCTGCCGCAATATCCAAATAATTACTATGAGCATAAATTGGGTCGCGATAATCCGCCGTCGCGCTAATTTCCAGTGGATAGTTGCCAATACCGACGCCAAAAAAAGGATGACTGGAAATTATTTCCACCGCTTTTCCCCAAGTTTCTATTCTGCCTTGATTCGAACCTTCTTTCAGATTAAAACTAGAGAAAAATCGTTCAGAAATCGGTCCAGGAATGATCAGTAAAACCGCCAAAAAAACAGCAAAAACAATCACCCTTATTTTATATTTAGCTTTAAGTTTAGCTAACAAAAACAAAAAGGCCACGCTCGCACCGGCAAATAATCCCAAATATCCGCCACGAGAAAAAGTCAGCAGATCGGCCAATAAAATTGTAGTAAAAATTAACAAGTGGCTCTTTTTTTTTGCTTGCCAAAACAATCCAAAAGCGAAGGGAACGAGCATGCTCAAGAAAAATGCTAGCATATGCGGGTCGGGAAAAGTGGCAATTGAGCGCAAATAGGTCGCCCCTGAAATATTTACCAGCCAGCTGGGATTTTTGAGCACTGCCGCCGTCACATTTTGCCCCAAAAAAAGCGGAGAAATAAATTTTGCCCAAAACTGATACGTCACGTCAAGCCCAAAAATAAACTGAGCAATAAACTGCAAAATGCCCAAGCTGGCCACAAAAAATCCACCCCAAACAAGATATTTGACCACTTTTTCCATTTTTTCTTTCGTATCGAGCAAGTTTGTTGCGACGAAATAGAGCGGAAAAATAGAAAACAGAAACAAGAGCTTGCGGAGCGACCAGTCCGTATTTTTCGCCACAGCTAGAGACAATAGATTTAAAAACAGAAAACTGATCAGAAAAAAATTCGCCTTATTCTCTCCTATTTGGAGTTTTTTACTTTTGAGTCCCTCGGCCAGCCACACAAAAAACAGCACCAAGATAAACACTCGTGCACTAGCCAAATCAACACCGGCACTTGGACTAAGCGCCAACTGAAAAGGCAAGTAGGCACAAAAAATTAGAAACAGTTTAAATAACATTATTTGAATTAATACTAGAAAACTTTCTTTATAGCCTCTTCTCCCTCCGGGAGAGGATGTCCGAAGGACAGGTGAGGGCAAGGGTAATATTAATTGCGATAAGCGTTATATTATAGAGAATTTTTTTTCAAACGCCCTTTCCCTCATCCGGCCTACGGCCACCTTCTCCCGGAGGGAGAAGGGGATATAAACATTAAAAACTAAAAAACCGCAAAAACCTCAGTAACAAAAACTCAAAATTTCCACGATGCTTTTTGAAATAACGCTCTTGCGACAAATAATAGGCTTTTTTTTGCTTATTTTTTTCAGAAAAGCTTTTTCCACCGTGGTGCAAAACAGAAAAAGCGGGGAAATAAAGCACGTTCTTGCCAAAAAGTCGCATACGTCGACAAAGATCAGTGTCTTCAAAGTACATAAAAAATTGCTCATCAAAGCCACCGAGCTCCAAAAAAAGCTTTTTTCTGGCAAACATCGCCGTTCCCGCCACCCAGGCAACGCTAGTTTCCTCAGAACTCTGCCAATATTTTTTATCTCTTATCATACAGAAGTTGTTTCCAATGATCCGCCAAAGACTCACTTCTCCTCCTGCAATCCATTTTTGTACCGTGCTATCAGGATTTATCAGTTTTGCCCCTAAGATGCCCAGGTCGACGTCTTTTGAAAATTCCTCTAGCACGGAGGAGATTTTGCCAGATGAAACTTCCGTATCCGGATTAAGAAAAAATAACACCTCGCCCTTTGCTTCTTTCGCCCCAAAATTATTAGCACTACCAAAGCCACTATTCTTTTGATTTTGCATGACCCGCACCTTGGGAAAAGCCTCAGTCAGAGCCACTATTTCCTGTTCTGCGTCATTATTAACTACGATAACCTCAAAATCGATGCCCGCATCAATTTTCGCAAAAATTGAAATCAAGCATTTTTCCAGATATGCCCGACTTTTATAGTTTACAATTATTATCGATAGCTTCATTTTATTTAAGCCGTCTAAAGTCCAAATAGGCCTTTTGTACCGCGGTATTTATCTCCGTCTTATTTTTCCGCACATCATTCCAATTTTTTAGCCGTCGTAAAATTACATAAATAAAAATCCAGGCCTTAGTAGGCCATGATAATGCGTTTTTTTGGAAAAACAGCAGTCCCGAAAGCACCAGCCAATAAACCTTGTTCATCTTGGCTTTTTCGCTCTTTTCCCAGTGACGGATCTGCGCATCAGCCACGACCAAAAGCTCAAAGCCAGCTCTTTTCGCTCGCACACTAAAATCTGCATCTTCCCAATAAAGAAAAAAGTCTTCGTCCAAAAGGCCGATTTTTTTGAACACTTCCGCGCGGACAAGCATCGCACAACCGGAAATAACATCCGAGTCAATATAATTTTGTTTCAAAAATTCATTGCGATGAAAAGACTTCATTCGCAGCCAGTCAATCTTTCCACCAGAAAACCAAACGGCCTTGCCATCGCCAGAAAAAATCAGCGGACTGAAAATTCCCACGGAAGCATTGTTTGAAGCGCTATTGATCAATTTAGCCAAAAAACTCTTTTCCACTTCCGTATCATTATTCAAAAGCAAGACATATTCAGCCATTTTTTCCAAAGAATATCTTATCCCCACATTGTTCCCAGCGGAAAAGCCTATGTTCTCCTCATTTTTAATGAATGTTACTCGAGAAAAGCGTAGCTTTGCATCTTCAAGTGATCCATCAGTCGAATTATTATCCACTACAACCACTTCAAAATTAGGATAATCCAAACAAAAAAGACTAGTAAGACATGTCTTCAGACAACTCTTTCCGTTGTAATTCAAAACGACAATATTAACTTTCGGAAATTGGCTGTTCATACTCCTTCACACCGCGCTTACTAATTATGCTCGTTATCTCAGAAGTTTCCACGGCCTGAAGCGCCCAGATGGCCAAAAAATAAACCACGGCGCTACCAAAGCCCAAGAGATAAAAATTGCTAGACCTGAAAACAAACAAAAACGCCGCCATCACACCTCCCGCCAAAAAAATTCTGCCAACCCTTTCTACGACCGGAAAATAATGCAACTGTCGATAGGCGAGATATCCGGTGGCAACCGCCACAAGCACTTCCGTGGCAGTAGAAACTGAAGCGGCGGCCACATAGGAAAAAAGCGGAATTAAAGCTAAGTTAGCTAAAACATTAAAAATGGCCGCGCCAGACAAGACATACATCAGTTTTTTTTGTAAGTTTCCAGCAATCAAAATCGCGTTAAAAAGGTTACTGAAAAAAATGGCCGCCATCGCAAAAACTAGGATGCGCAAAACCAAGGCTGACTCAGGAAAACCTGAGCCACCAATCAGCCGGACGAGTCCGCTAGAAAGGAAAAGAATGCCGACAATCAACGGCACGGTAAGCAAAATAAAGACTTTAACTGTCTTGTTAGAAATATCAGCAAATCTCGCTTTGTCACTAAAAATATGCGCTGATATTATCGGAAAAATCAACCCCACAATCATTGAAGGAAAAAAAGAAATATTTTCCAATACCTTATAGGCGACGTTGTAGATTCCCACTTCGGCGTTACTCTTAATGATAGAAAGCAAAATCGTGTCCACCTTGAAATAAATAAACACTACGATCGCCATCACTCCGATCGGATAAGACTCTGTAAGAAAACACTTCCAATAGGCAAAATTAAAGCGAAAACTCAATTTTAGGTATTTCCTCGACAAAAAATAAACCAAGCAAAAGCTAACTAACATGTTGAACAAAAGGGAGCTAATGATCCAGGAAAAGCCTAGGTGCATTTTTACCGCCAAAATCACAATGCCTAATTGCACTACCTTACCCAAAAGCTCAGAGATAGCGATCTTATCCATTGCCAGATTTTTTTGAAACACGCCATTAAGAATTTGGTAACCGGAAGAAAAAACAAATGAAGCAGCAATCACAATAATGCCATATTTCACCCCAGCAGAATAAGGCAAGAAGAAAACCAAAACGAAAGAAAAGAAAAAAATTATCAGCGATGAAATCACCCGCAAAGAAAAGGCGTTGCCCATAATCACCTCGACGTCTGCGCCGGGACGGGAAATTTCTCGCGTGGAAAATTGATATAACCCCAAATCAGAAATAGCTGAAAAGAAGGACAAAAAGGCCAAAACCGTCGCATAATCACCAAACCCACCCTTGCCAAGATAGCGCGTAATAAAACCGATCGCTGCTAAAGCCAAAGCGGTCGAAAGCACCTTAGAAACACTACTGACCAGCACGTTATAGGCTATTTTTCTCGCAATAACCATAAAGATTAAAAAAAATATCCCCTTCTCCATTAGGGAGAAGGTGGCCGAAGGCCGGATGAGGGAAAGGGCTCAACATCAAAGAAAAACCAGCTTAGCTCGGATTGTTTATAATTTATTGCCCTTGCCCTCACCTGTCACGTGCTCGTGACATCCTCTCCCGGAGGGCGAGGAGGCTTATTTATTTGTTAAACGTCTTAAGCTAGCTCCATCGGCTTAACTACGATTCTTCTGGACTCTCCCTCGCCGATGCTTTCTGTTTTTATTAGCTCATTTTTAGAAAGTTCCATATGCACGATCCGTCTTTCATAGGCGGTCATTGGTCGCATCACAATCTCTTTTTTACCTGCCACCACCTCCTCGGCCAAGTTTTTCGCCAAACGCACAATTGATTCGTTTTTTTCTTGCCGATAAGAATTGACGTCGAGAATAAAGTTAACCGGCTCCTCGATGCGTTTTCGCATCATCACCCGCACGATATGCTGCAATGATTGTAAATTTAAACCATATTGTCCGATCAAAAAATTGGAATCTTCTGTTCTAATATCACAAATAATCACGTCTTTCCCTTCTTCTTCGCCATTTTTGATCGTCACAGTTGCTTCAAAGCCCATCTTTCCGATCAATTCCTCAACAATTGTCACTACTTCTTTCTCTAATAATTCTCTTTCCATCTGATTTACCGGCCCGCCTCCGCTGAACCCTCTCCCAGCGCAAAGTTCAGGCTTATTTAAAATTTACAATTTAACTTGGGTTTTCATCTTTTCCAGATATTCTTGTTGAGCAATCATGAATAGTGTTGACACCAACCAATACAGCGCCAGTCCGGCAGGAAACTTAATTCCGATAAACAATGTCATAATCGGGGCGAGGTAGAGCATTTGTTTGGACATCACTTGCGCAAAGTCCGGATTTTTATCGTCTTTTTTCTCAACACCCTTTTCTTTGTCCGATTTGGCTTTGGTTGCCATCAGCATTTTAGTTTGAATATATTGCGCGCCAGCAGCGGCAATAACCAAAATAACGTGGGCGATATTGCCCGCAGTAAAGCTATTAAAACTAACGATACTGGAAAGATCGACGAGGCCTAAGAAAAAGCGATTGATCTGACCGGGATTGTGGATAAACTGATATAAAAGACTACCATCAACCATCAGTCCATTTTGAGAAATATTGAAAAGTACCCGATAAATGGCAATCAAAAAGACTAATTGAAAAATCATCGGGAGACAGCCAGAAAACGGATTGGCCTTGTTTTCCTTATAAAATTCCATCAGCGCCTTGCTCTGCTTTTCCTTGTCGTTTTTATATTTATCCTGGATTTCCTTTATTTTAGGCTGCAACTCCTGCATTTTCTTTTGCGATTCAATTTGTTTTCGACTAAGGGGAAGAAGAATGAGTTTTATTATAACCGTCACTAAGATGATCGCCACACCAAAATCATGGAAAGGCACGACATTATAAACAAAAATCAGCAGGTTATAAATCGGCTGATAAATAAATGCATTAAAAATTGAACCCATTTTGTTTTCACGCTACTTTCATGAAATAGCGATAATTATTCTTTAATTAAGCCATTTTTTCTCAAAATCTGCCCAATTTCCACTCCCGGATTCACCTTTTCATCCCAGCCCTTCCCGACGATTATGATAATATCAACACCAGAAACAATTTTTGCCAAATTTTGACAAAAAAAGGCTCTGCTTTGACGTTTTATCCGATTGCGCGTCACGGCTTTTCGGGAAAATTTCAGACCAACAGAAACCCCGATCCGCACCAGATTCAATTTATTCTCCCTCACCTTTAAAACCAATCCCTTGCCCGCAAAAGTCCGCCCATAGCGACAAATTACCCCAAAATCAGCATCTTTTCTAATTCGATTCTTCTTTGGCAACATCCCTTGGGTTTTAAAAGTTAAGGAAAATTAAACCGTCGTCAATTTTGCGCGACCCTTTCGTCTTCTGGCTTTTAGCACATTTTTTCCCGAAGGAGTGCTATTTCTTTCAATAAAACCATGGCTTCTTTTTCTTTTGATACTCTTGGGTTTATATGTTACGCTCATTTATTTAAACGATTAAATTAGTTAGAACTAACCAATTGAAAGTTTACCAATTATTCCCAGAAAAGTCAATTAAAAAGCCTATATACAAACATCCATAAAAATAAGGACTCATGTGTTCGCTAAAAGCAAGCTTTTCCATAGCCAGGGTTCGCGAGAAAGCCGTCAGAAGTCTTATTGACTATAAACAATAGAAACACACTCTACGAGGCCACGCGACTTAAAGGTTGCTTTTAGTGAACACGCGAGTCCGCCATAATTTAGATTTGCTTTTTTAACACTTTTATATTAACTTAAAATCATATCAACACTTTATCAACAGGTTCTCCATCGTCTGCGCATATTGTCTTTTTTGGCTTTATGCTATACTTTTTTTAATAGGCTTTTCTTATTTAATTCTCCACGAAAATGACCAACGACGAACTCTGGCAAGCAGCGCTCAATGAAATAGAGCTCTCCATTTCCAAGGCCAATTTCATCACCTGGCTCAAGGACACAAAAATCATTTCCAATGAGGATGGCAAGGTGGTTATTAGTGTTCCCAATGGTTTTGCTAAGGAGTGGTTAGAAAATAAATACAACACCTACATCATAAGAGCTCTCCGAAACATCCAGCCTGACATCAAATCAGCCACCTGCCTCATCGCTACGCTCAAAGAAGATCCGCCACCAAACAGAAAAGAACCTATGATGGACGCAATCATTGCCCCACAACGACATGAGCAAGGTATCGAAAAAAAGCCTTTCATAGTCAATATTGAAAACAACCTAAATCCCAAATATACTTTTGAAAATTTCATCATCGGTGGAAACAACGAACTAGCTCACGCAGCCTGCACAGCCGTTTCACAAAACCTTGGGAGAATTTATAACCCGCTTTTTATTTATGGCGGAGTAGGCTTAGGAAAAACTCATCTTATCCAATCCATCGGCAATAAAATCCTCGAGAAAAATCCCGCTTTTCGCGTAAAATACATCACTTCTGAGCGCTTCACTTCCAACCTAATCGATGCCCTGCAAAACCAAAAAATTAATGATTTTAAGGAATATTACCAAAAAATGGACATCCTTATTATCGACGATATCCAATTTATCTCCGGCAAAGAAAAAACCCAAGAAGAATTTTTTCACATCTTCAACTATCTATACCAACTAAACAAACAAATTGTCCTTAGTAGTGACCGTCCACCAAAGTCCATCCAAATCCTTGAAGAAAGATTGCGTTCCCGCTTTGAAGGAGGGATGATTGCGGATGTTTCCAGTCCCGATCTTGAAACCCGCCTGGCAATTTTGCGCAAAAAAGTACTCGACGAGAGACTACAAATCAGCGAAGAAGCTCTCCTTTTTATCGCCACTAACATCAAAAATAATATTCGCGAACTAGAAGGCGCCCTAAACCGCCTCATTGTTTCTTCTCAATTAACCAAAACGGAAATCACTATCACTTTTGCCAAAAACCAATTATCCGAACTAATTTCCAGCGGCATAAAAAAGGGAATTACCCATAAGCATATCATAAAAGCGGTTTCCAATTTTTATGACATTGATCAATCTGATCTCATCCTTAAAAATCGCAAAAAAGAAATAGTTCGTCCCCGACAAGTGGCGATGTACCTCTTGCGGAGTGAATTGGAATTTTCCTATCCCGGTATTGGGGAAAAATTAGGTGGTCGTGATCACACCACTGCTATCCATGCTTTTGAAAAAATCTCCAAAAACATCCTTACTGATGCCAAACTAAATGAAGAAATTTCCCAAATTAAAGACCAAATTTACAAATTAGACTAATAAACTGTGGACAAGTTGTTATAATACAACCTAAAACTAGTGAACATCCTACTAGTAACATTGTTTATAACCTGCCAAAATAAAACACCACACACCAAAACACCAAAACTATCCACAACCCATTCAACATAAAAAACTAGAGTTATCCACAGTCAATCTCACCTAACTTTCCACTGTCCAAAACAATTTAGTGAGTTATCCACAAATAACCCCTGCATAATAATAGTAATAATAATTTTATATATATAATAAGATAATAATAAACTCATGAAATTAATCTGTACACAGGACAACTTCAAAAAAGCGATCACTAATTCAGAACGAGTAGTTTCTAAGCAAACCACACTACCAATTTTGAATAATATTCTCTTAGAAGCAAATAAGAGTTTTCTAAAAATAACTGCCACTAATTTGGAAATTGGGATTGAAGTGAGGATTGGAGCGAAAATAGAAAAGGAGGGAAAAATCACCATTCCAGCTAAACTTCTTAGTAATTTTTCTAATAGCTTAATTGAGGGTGAAAATATTGAGATGGAGGTTGTGGATAATAGTTTGAAAATTAAAGATGGTTCAACGAAAGCGATTATTAAGGGTTTTTCCGCAGAGGATTTTCCATTAATTCCGCAAAAAAACACGGAAATGGTGATGGAGATCGCAATTTCCCAATTGAAAGATATTTTTTCCAAGATTTTGATTTCCGTCGCGCATAATGAAGCGCGTCAGGAATTGACTGGGGTGAATGTTATTTTTGGGGAAAAAGAGTTGTTTTTTGCCGCCACAGATGGTTTTCGTTTGTCAGAATATATTTTAAAATTAAATGATAATAATTTAAATAAAGAGAGGTATATTGAATTTGTGGAAAAAACAAAAAATATTATTATCCCGACCAACACACTTTTAGAGTTGAATCGGATAATTTCCAATAACCTTGAAGATGCTTCAGTGAAGATATTTATTGAAGAGGGACAAATTTTCTTTGAAGTGGGGGAATTGAAATTGGTTTCGCGCCTAATTAATGGGAAATATCCTGAATATAAGCATATTATGCCGCAAACTTACAAAACCACTATTATTGGGGAGAAAAAAACCCTCCAAAATGCCCTGAAAATTGCCGGCGTTTTTGTGAGTACAAAATCCAATGAAGTGGTGCTTAAAATTGACGCGAGTGAAAATAAAATCCTGATTGACACTAAGAGTGCTGAGGTGGGAGAAAACTCAACAGAAATTGATTTTAAGGCACAGGGAGACTCTCAAGAGATTGTTTTTAATCTGAAATATTTTCTCGAAGGGATTAATGTGATTAATTCCAATAAACTATCTTTATCGGCGAATAGTGATTCATCTCCAGTGGCCATTCGCGAGTTGGATGAAAAAACCGGCGAGGCATTGGCTAATTTTACCTATATTATTATGCCGATAAAAAATTAAAATATAAAAATGAGAGCGCTTGGGGATATTTTAAGCCAAAGACGGGTGCAAAAAAAACTAGTCTTGGATGATAAGACGGTTTTTTTTGTCTTTAAAAAAATTATCGAAGTTGAGTTTGGCCAACTAGGAAAACAAAAATTCACCCCAGATTATTTCGCCAAGAGAATTTTGTTTGTCAAAGCGCAAAACAGTGCCTGGTCAGCCGAACTTTGGACCAATAAAGCTAGGATAATCAAAAAAATCAACGAAGAATTAGGCGAGGAGGCGGTGGAGAATATTAAGATGAAATAAAAAAAGGCGATTAAGTGGAAATAAAAATATTTAAGCGAATCACATTATGATTAAATAGTATTTAATATAAAAAATATGAGCATTGATAATCAAAATAAACCTAAGGATGGAAAAGTAGAATCATTTAAAGCTCCAGAAGCAAAAGCGGAGGAACTTTTACGAATGGAAGATGATCCGCAATTTAATCAAATCTTACAAGAAGAAAGCTTAGATTGGCTGAAGACGCAAAATAAAGAGTACTTTAATCGTGAATTTACCGGCGCGCTTGATGAAAAAGGATATTTGATCGGCAAAGATGTTGATTCTAGCACGAAACCATTTCAAAATATCGGAGGAGGAAAACCGATGCTTGAAGTTTTGGAGCATGCAAAAAAACGATTTGTAAGGGAATTTTCACAACAGGCCACAAAATATCCAGAAACGGCTGCGCTGGCCAAAAAACACGGTCTTTCTAAGGGTGAGCAACAATTGGTAGGGTCAATTGAAAAAGATACTGTTGAAATAAAAAAAGCTAGAAAAAGATTAGGCATTTCAGATGAGAATGTTGAAAAAGCGCCAAGTATCTCCGCGGCAAACAAGGAACTTGAAAAAAATAAAATTCGTCAGATCGAAGTGGAAGAAGAAATTAAAAAGCAAGAAGAAAAACAGGGAGAATTGATGGAATCTTTTTTAAATAGGGAATATGGCGAAACAAAAAGTCCAATTGATCGGATAATTGAAGAAAAGCCTGGAAGTCAAATAGGAGAGCATCTTGCAGATAGGCCAGAGGACAAAGATAATGAGCTAAAAGTTGAAATTGAGGAAAGGACAGAAAATGCCAACCAAACTGGAAAGCCTTTGGAGGAAGAGCAGGAAGATAGGTTGAGGCAGGAAGTTGTTGGCGGTCCAGAGCAGGCGATCATAAAGGAAAAAGAAGCCGAAGCTAGTGTTGTTAGGGATGTGGAGCAAGACAATTTTCATGAGATAGAAAATAAAGAAAATGGAGAAAATAGTGAGCAAAAATCGGCGGAAGTGGCTTTAGAAAAAATTAGGATGTATGAATTTTCTGGTTATGCGAGGGATTTGGCAAATACTTTACGAAGAAGAGAGAGTGACAATCTTTCGCCTATAATTGATCCAAGGACTATTGGCTATTTGAGTCATGCGGCAGATGACCTGAAAGATATGTTGCGCAACAAAAAAAGCAAGCCGGAGGATGTCGAGCGGACCATCATGGGGGTAGTGGCTGCTATTAATACTATCGGAAAAGATTCGTCAAGGATAGGCATGATCAGGGATAATTCTGATAGCTTAAGGCGGGTGGCATATGGCATTAGAAATCTAGGAGAGAGTAGTCGCAATATAATGATCCAATTAGGAGGAATGGAGGATACTAACACAAAAGGGGTTGTTGGAAGTTTTGGGCAATTGATTAATCTTACTGAAAAGGGCTGGCGATATGCTTTAAGAAAAGCAGAGATGTTGGAAAATAGATAGGAAAACAAAACAAAATAAAAAACAGCTCTGACAAATCGTCGAAGCTGTTTTTTTGTGCAAAGTCTAAAAATCTATTTACGGTGTCGCAATGGCAGTATTGACTCTGACACTTTTTGAATCAGAATTGCCATTATCATCTTCCGCGTCCACTTTGATCTCCAGGCTGGAATTGTATTTGTCGCTCGGCACGGTGTAGTTGGCGCTGAAAGAATCATTATCATTGGAGGCGATTTCATTGCCATCAACTTTAATTGTGGCTTTTTTAACTCCATAGGGAGCGGAGAGTTTGACTGAGATGGAAAATGAGCCAGTGCTAATTGTTCCGCCGGAAGGGGAAATGCTCTCGATATTGATTTTATATTTAGAGAAATCTTTTGATTCACATTTGTCCGTCGGTGCGCTGTCGGTGGAATAGTCGTTATCTTTCAGCCATTTTTTGATGGCGTCTTCCCAGTTTTTGAACTGTGGATCTTTCTCCGGATCTTTCGGCGCATCTCCTCGAACGTCGTCTTTGTTGACGTAATAAAGGATACTATGCGCATCGGCAAATTTTTTCTTTTTGGCTTTGTTGTTCGGACAAGCGTCACTAACGAGGCAGTATTTGTTGTCTTTCCCGGGGATTTCACAGACCTTGACTTCATTTTTCATGGAAAGTTTTCCATTAAGCACATCTTTGTCGGTGTCTTCCGGTTCGTATTTGGGAAACTCTTCTTTGTTAGTGTTTTTAAGTGCTTCATCCATAAAGGCTCGCCAAATTGGAGCGGCCACAAAAACTCCATCGGCGCCTTGTTTCATAATGGAATGGTCATTATTGCCCGCCCAAACACCGACGGCGAGCGATGGCGTGTAGCCCATTGTCCAACCATCACGCCACTCATTGGTCGTGCCGGTTTTAGCGGCCACGGCGCGATCAGTGAAGGCAAGTGGACTTTTCTCGCCAAAAACCGGTGCACGTAGTGCGTTGGTCGAAAGGATGTAATCGATCATGGCGATGTATTTCTCATCAATTACTTTGGATCCTTGATTTTCGGTGTATTTTTCCAAAATATTGCCCTTGCTATCTTCGATACGTAAAATTGCAGTCGTATCATGATGAATTCCGTCGGTGGCAAAAGTGGAAAAGGCATTGACATGGTCAAGTAGTTTCACTTCGCCGCCACCCAAAACAAGAGAAAGGCCATAGCGATCCGGCTCATTGAGAGTGGTGATGCCCATACTTTTGGCCGTGTTGATCGAATCTTTCACGCCAGCCAGATAGAGCGTCTTAACCGCCGGAACATTGAGTGATCGCGCTAAGGTATCTTTCATTTGGAGGAGTCCCGAATTTTTCCCATCATAATTTTTTGGGTCATAAATTTTTCCGTCATCCGTGCTGAAATTAGTATCCACATCCCAAATATTGGTCTCCGGCGTAAAGCCTTTTTCAAAAGCGGTCAGATAGACATAGGGCTTGAAAGATGACCCTGGTTGCAAAAGAGAAACAGCCACATTAACATTAGGTTCAAAGACGCAGTTTTTTCCGGGAATACAGCCATCAGGCTCACTTTTAGCAAAATAATCTTTACTACCAACCATCGCCAGGACTTGCCCGGTTTTTGGATCCATCGCGACCAGACCGGCATTGGCGGCTTTGTAGGTGGTGGAATTTTTTGTTGCCCCCTCTTTCACGACTTTTTCGGCCAATTGTTGTTTGTCCCAATCAAGAGTGGTGTAAACTTTGAGTCCGCCTTGTTCTACGGCACTGTCACCATATTTTTCCTGAAGATAATCTTTGATATACATCACGAAATGTGGGGCGGCAAAAATATCCTTCTGAGGTTTTATCTTGCTCAGTGTTTCTGTGCTAATGGCTTCATTCGCCTGATCTTCTGTGATGTAGCCCAACTTTGCCATCGTTTTTAGGGTGAAACTTTTTCGTCCAATGAGAGCATCTGTGTGGGAGCCGTAGGGGGAATAGTAGGTGGTGGCTTGGGGGAGGGAAGCAATCACAGCGGCTTCATCAAGCGTTAGCTCGCGGGCGGGTTTTCCGAAAAAAGTTTGCGCTGCCGCCTCAACACCATAGGCGTTGGAGCCATAAGGAATTTCATTGAGGTACATCGTGAGAATCTCGTCTTTGGAAAATTTTGTTTCCAGTTCCAATGAAAGGATGACCTCTTTGATTTTTCGGATCAGCGTCTTTTCATTGGTAAGTAGGGAATTCTTGACGAATTGCTGGGTGATTGTTGATCCTCCCTGGGCTTTTCCTAGATTCACGATATCTTTAAAAATCGAACGCAAGATCGAGGTTAGTTTTATGCCATGGTGGCTATAGAAATCTTGGTCTTCTAGGCTGATTGTCGCGTATTTCAGGACATCTGGCATTTCGGCAAAAGTAATTTGCGTCCGCTTTTCCTCACCATGGACATCATAGAGTAGATGTTCGCCAGTGCGATCATAAATTTTTGTTGACTCAGCAATGAAGCGATTATTGATTTTTCCCGGATCGGGCAGATCTTTGAAAAAATAGGCAAAAATGCCGATAACAGCTAAAAATCCAATAGCAATCAAGACGCCAAAAACCTGAAAGAGTCGCTTCCAGGGAAGATTAAACCTTTTTCGCTTAGGCAAGCCAGAATTACGCGGTGAAAATATATTTTGCATACAATAAAATTAGGCCATTTAGGTTGCCTATAGTTTAGTCTAAATTGGGGGAAATATCAAGACTAAGTATTTTGGGGGAAATAGGGCTAGTTTTGCAATTTTTTCTTAAAAATATCAAGCAGTTCCTGATACATTTCTAGCATATACGGTTTTTCTTCCGGAGTAAAAAACAGTCCAGGCATCGAGTTGAGTTCAACTATCCAAGGCTTTTTATTTTCATCAAACATCAGATCGATCGAATAGACGCGTGGAGTGAAAGTGGTAAAAACTTCATTGGCATAGGCGATGATTGGAGAGAGTGATTCGGGCAGTTTTTCTTTTGGAACAATAACAAGGGATCCGCCTTGAGCAAGGTTAGCCAGAAAGCTGCCCTCTTTCGGTTCGCGGATGTAGGAATAGATCAGTTTGTCATTGACAAAAACTAGACGTAGGTCGTGCATCTTTTTGCTCACTCCTGGGACTCCCTGAGAAGAATTAATGAATTCTTGGGCGATATTTTCCTTCTCAATCTTTAGTCCGGCAATATTTTTTTTATCCACGATTTGGACATCTTTCCCGCCACTTTCACTGAGTGGCTTTAGGACTAGTTTGGTAGATTTTATTTTGGGCAAGATAGTTTTCAACTCAGTCTGGTTTTTTATGATCCAACTTTTTTTTGACCATTTGCTGAAAATCAGGCTAGTGGTAAATTTGTCATCGATGAGACGGGTAAAATTCAAATCATTGATGAACGGATATTTCGCGCCGATCAATTCTTTTTTGTGGTAAACTTCCAGCCGCGCTTTGGTCTTGTCATAGACCAGATCCGGTCGGATATTTTCCACTTTTTTCCAGTTGCCGCCCTCGCCTTCATAGAGCCAAGCAAATTTGAAAAGTTTTTTTTCATAATCATACCATTCGTAGGAGGCGCGATACATCTGGATATTATTTTTTTTGCAGAGCGAATAGAAATACTCGTAGGAATATTGATAGTCTTTATTGCTAAATGGCTTGGCCTTTTTCCAATCGCTTTTGCCAAAAAGGATCATCACTTTTTTCATATGGTTTTAGTTTTGATTAAGTGGATTATTTTTTCAGCCACAGCTATTTCTGGATAGATGGACTGAAAACCTTCAATGCCGAAAAATAAATTAATTTCTATAATGATAAAACCCGTTTTTGTGGATAAGATATCGAGCCCGGCCGATTCGAGGCCTAATTTTTTGCACACACGAACAGCAAAGGCGCTCATTTTTGCGTCAGTATGTTTCTCCACCTTACCACCAAGGGAAAAATTATTTTTCCATTCTCCCTTTTGCGCACTTCTTTTCATCAGGCCGAGGCATTTTCCTCCGATCACGATTGCTCGATAATCAGCTTCATTTTTCATGTAGGGCTGGAAAAGGATATTTGTGTTTCTGCGGTTTTCGACAAAGGCGTCAAGTTCTTTTTTGGTGGACAGTTTCCAAACCTTGTTTCCGCCTCCACCATAACTTTCTTTGGCTACGAGGGGAAAAGAAAAACCTTGTTTTCCAAGAGCGGCGGAAACTTTTTCCGGCGTATTGTCACAGAGATGGACTGTCGGTATGGTAGGAATTTTTTTCGAAGCAAAAAGGTGCATCTGGGAAAATTTGTTATAAAAAGGATTTTGCAGGAAGAACTGGCTGTTTGGCGTGTAGATCTTTTTTTCTTCTAACAGGTTAAGAAAAACATTAAATTCGTTTTCCAGATTGAATTGAAATTCTTTCCGGCTTATTTTTTTTGTGATGGGAAAGCGGAAGATATCAAAAAAAACAGAACCGATTTTTTTGAGATCCAGCTCGACATTTTTCAGGCAGACAGTTTTTCCGCAGAAAGATAGGTCAGACCATTTTGCGTATAGATAGGTCAGGCCTGTTCTTTTTAAGGCAGTCATGACTGGCTGCTTGGGACTGGTTTCTTCCCCGATCCCGATGAGGAGGATTTTTTTCATAAATAAAGTTTAGTGGTCGCAGCTCGATCTAACAATCTTTATTTTTAGACAAATTGCTTTTTTGCGTCGTGCTGAGTTTTAGGATGAAGTTTATGATGTCTTTGATGACGTTTCTAGATTTTCCAAAGGTCGGGTTGTAGTGGATATAGATATCGGGCTTTCCGTTGATTTCCAAAATTCCAAAAGTTTGGCCTTTTGGGTCGGCGGAAATATCTTCACAGATGATATCGATGCCGGCCAGATAGTCGCCAATAGCATCAGCCGCTTTGGCGCAGATGGAAACAATTTTTTTATTGACCAGTTCCGTGACGTCACGAGTTTCTCCTCCTTCGGCCAGCGAAGAACTTTTTTTGATCGAGGCGATTTCTCCAACGCCTAGGATATGGTCAAAAGAAAAGCCTTGCTCTTGCAATATTTTTTCTAGCGTTGTATCGATCGGAGTCTTGCGGTGCGTACTTTTTTGCTTTTCTTCGATGAGCTCTTGGATGGTCGAGCAGCCATTGCCGAAAACTCTCGGGGGGATCATTTCGAGCGCTCCGATGACTTTCTCGTCAAGCATCAGTACGCGATATTCTTTGCCAAAGATCATTTCTTGAGCGATTAAAGAGCGGAAATTGACTATTTCTTTTTTCAAGATGGACTGCGCTTCCTTGGGAGTTTTTATGTAGGGAAAAATGCCCTGGCTGTTTGAGCCAGAGGCGTCTTTGATAATTATGGGAAAGTTAAGGCTGGCTATTTTTTTCTCAGCATCTTCTGTTTGGAAATTTTTTCTAAAAAAGAACACTGTCGTTGGTGTCGGTAAGGAACGTCTTTTGAGTAATGTGTAGGTCAGATCTTTATGGGTCGTTGCTCCGGCGATGCTGATGAAGTTTTTAGCAATTCTGAATTTTCTTGTAATTAAAAAAACCTTGCCGCGGACATGGATATTATAGCAACCTCGTTCTGGAATGACTTCTTCAAAAGTTCCTCCCATTTCTTCAACAACTTTCTTTATCAGTGGTGGGTTTTTGATCATTTATTTGCTTGCGTCGATTAAATATTTTTTCAGATTGACTTTGCCGATAATCATCGGATAATGCATATGTGAACGGTCGACTAGGGTGATTTTTGTCGTAGTGGTCACATTGTCCATCACAAATTCGATATTGATCATCGGGCGGTAAGTGTAGCCATTGGAAGATTTAACGGGAATGGTAGATGCGATATCAGGAACGTTTTTGTAGATTGCCCAGCGTTTTTCTTTGTCTAGATTTTTCAAATTTTCATAGGGCATTTTCAACTTTTCAAATTCTTCGATCGTTTCCGTGAAACCAAGCTGTTTGGCCAGTTCATTATCGATCGAAGACCAGTCGGCGCCCGTGTCAATTTTCGCTTCGACTTCAATTTCTTTGCCATCTTTGCCGATCAGTTTCACTTTTTCCACCGTGCCGATCACTTTTTTTCCGGAAATTTCTTCCACCTCTTCTTCAATTTCTCCTCCGAATAGATCCATGCCGACGCGGATGCCTTTTTTGACGGTCTTAATTTTGATTCCAGCCGCTTTTTTCAAACGCCACTTGAGGCCATCGAGATTGGCGACTTGAATGGCTAGTCCTGGTCGGGCATTAATTTCCAAAATGACCGGTCCGCGCTCTTTGTCGATTGCAATGTCGACACCGAGAAAACCTAGTCCGGAAATTTCTTGTGACCGGACGGCCAGCGTCAAAATGTCCATCCAGTAGGGGATTTTGATTCCGGAAAGCAAGAGTCTTGTGCCAGGCAGATATTCAATAATTTTTTGTTTACCGGCCACGGCTGTCGTTGTCACGCCGGATGCCAAGTCAATGCCGACTCCGATTGCGCCTTGCGCGAGATTAGCTTTTCCGTGAGATTCTTTGGTAGGAAGCCGGAGCATTGCCATGATTGGCATTTTGTTGAAAACAATGACGCGGATATCAGGGATGCCTTTGAAGGCATAGGGTTTAAAAAGTTTCAAAAGTTTCAAGCGTTCTTCAAAAAAGGCCGTATCAGGAATGCCCGAGAGGGAATAGGAGCCGTCCAAAATATTTCTGGTATGATTTTTAAGATCGTTGATTGTGATGATTGATCCATCGGCTTTGACCCAGGCATCGTCACGGTGCTTTTTTCGGCCATAAATAACAATGATACCTTCACCACCAAATCCGCGATTAGGCTTTAGGACAAAACTATCCGGTAATTTTTGCCAATCAAAATTATCCAGATCTTCAAGTGACTTGATCTGGGCGATAAGCGTGGGGACGGCGATATCATTTTTTTTGAGTATACGCTTACTCAAAAGTTTGTTGTCCGCCAAGCGTTTGGCGGAAGTACGGTTGAGGGGGCGGATGTATTCCAAATTTCGGGAATTCATTCCCAGGATTCCGCGGCTTTTTTTAATAAATTCAAACATAAGCTCCTCCTTAAATTAACTTCTTTTGATAATTTCTCCGAAACGCAAGTACTCCGTGAGACGAAGACCGGTCCACTTACCAAACATGATATTGAGTGGAATGGTAAAAAGGATAACTCCGGGATAGCTGGCAATAAAGTGGATCAATACCTCCCAGCTAGCAAGATAAAAGCCTAAAATAGAAATGATCAATGTTTCGGCGGCCAAAAGGATAGCTGCGCGGTCGCCCTTTTCAATCTGCACGGCGATGAATTTTTCCACTAGAGTAATCATAATCAGGATCGGGAAGATGGAAACAGAAGCTAGACCGGTTCTCTTCAGGCTTCCGCCGATCGCCAGCATGACGAGAATGGAAAGTGCAACGATTGTAAGCATGATAGCTACGCGCGGTAAGTAGAGTAAGCGGAAAGATTTAAGAGCGATCCTCATCAGCATGCCGATAAGAATGATCATCACGAAGATTACGATGCCATATTTAATGCCATTGGTCGCGAGGAAGGCGAATGTGACGAGAAGCGGGGTGTAGATACCAAACGCCTTGATTCCAATTACCTGGCGCAAAAAAGCAATCAAAGTGGCGATGATCGGAAGCATTAAGATTAGTTTGATCGTTTCAAACGGCACGCCCTCATTGAGAAAAAAAGTCAAGACGGGACTGACGTGGAAATTTAGTTCGTTCATATGGCTCTTTGATGCTTAGCGGTCCTCGGCTTGCCCTAGCTTTAGCGGAGGCGGCTGGCGCAGTCATTTTTTAGACTAATTATGGCGCGACTGTTAGCATGACACACAGCAATTGCCAGTGCATCAGCCACGTCGTCGGGTTTTGGGATGCAACTCAAGTGCAAAACACTTTTGATCATTTGTTGCATCTGTTTTTTTTCTGCTCGGCCATAGCCTGTGAGAGCTTGTTTGACTTGGAGCGGTGTGTAACTAAACACTCTAACACTATTTTGCTTTAAAGTCAAGAGGATTGCCCCGCGGGATTGCGCTACTTGGATGACCGTTTTTTGATTTTTGAAGAAAAAGAGGCTTTCAATGGCAGATTCCTGAGGTTTGTGTTTTTTGATGATCTTGGCCAAGTCGTCAGAAACCTCCAAGATGCGCTCAGCATCGCTGTTTTCTTTGGCCGTACTGATGTGGCCATATGCCAAAGGCAAGAGCTTTCCCTCCTTAATTTCAATGATGGCCCAGCCAGTAGTGGCTGTGCCCGGGTCGATTCCTAAAATTTTCATGAGTTTCTTTGAAATAGCCTCCTCGCCCTTAAGGAGAGGATGTCACGTACTCGTGACAGGTGAGGGAAAGGGCAATGGGTTATTGATATCTAGACAAAGCCAGTTTTTTCTTAATATATAGCCCTTTCCCTCATCCGGCCTTCGGCCACCTTCTCCCTAATGGAGAAGGGGATATATTGGCTTACGCTAAGTTGCTATAAATTTCACTCACATCCTCATGGTCGTCCAGTAGTTCCATGAGATTTTCATAGGATTCACGGGTTTTTTCAGGAACCGTGATGGTGGTTTTGGGCAGATAAATCAGGCCCGAATCAAGTATTTTAAGCGATTCTTTGGCAATATTTTCTCGCACTCTGGCAAAATCTTTCTGGTCGGTAATTATATTCAAAATTTCTTCTTCTAGAATCGTATCTTTGGCACCAGCTTCAATGGCTTGCATTTCCAGTTCATCCGCGTCTTTATTTTCCAGATCAATGCTAATGCTGCCGACTTGTTCAAAATTCCACATTGCCGAGCCTTTTTCGCCTAATTTGGAATTATTTTTTGTAAGAATAGTTTTTACTTCGGAAACTGTGCGATTTTTATTGTCCGTCGTGCAGGAAATGAGGAGCATCAGTTCGCCTGGACCGACGGCTTCATAGAGGATTTCTTCGATCATCGCGCCTTTGATTTCGCCCGTTCCACGCTTGATGGCGCGTTCAATATTTTCTTTGGGCATATTCATCGCCCGTGCCCGATCAACGGCCATTCTGAGTTGAAAGTTGGTGTCCAGTTTTCCACCGCCGTCGCGCGCCGCAATCGTGACTAACTTTCCATATTTAGTGAAAATCTTGCCACGTTTTGCGTCATTAACGCCTTTTCGTTGTTTTATTCCCGCCCAATGTGAGTGTCCGGACATAATAGTAATTTGGTAGCTAGTATTTAGTGTCTAGTATGATTTAAGCTTAGCACTTTGGGGGGATAAATTCAAGGAAAAAAGTTATTTCAAAATAACAATATAAACTCATTTAATTTCGCATTGATTTTTTTCCAAAGTTGGTCAAAAAAGTTAAGAGCGGTGGCTTCTTTGTGGGAAATGTTTGGGACGAGCTTAATCGTAGAAATTCCCAAAACTTGCCCTTGATTTTGAGCTAATAATTTCACTGGTGAAATATTTGATCCGGCGAAAAGTAGCGTTATTTGATTTTCTTGCTTTTTGTGCCAAGAGGGATTTTTGGTTGATTTTCCCAAATCGGACAAATCAAAGTCGGCTTTTAGCGGTTCTTCGATTTTAACTTCAGGCGCAATAGCTACGGGCTTGTTTTTTGTATAGTTTGTTCTTTCCCCGCCTGCAACGCTATGCGTAGCATTGCGGGCAGGTTCTGTGTCTTTTGGTGACAAGATCCATTGCCAGCTCTTGCCTGTTTTTTGATAAAGCTCGTCTTCGGAAATCGATTTATTTTTGTGGTCGTATTTTAATTTGTCCGCCACTTTTCCATCGGGATAACGCAGTTCAATTTTGGCTTGCTTGTTTCCCAGGGAGAATGCGGAAAATTTGCGCGTCAGCATTTTTGTTTCGCCGGCTTTCAGGATAAAATCTTTTGCGATTGGATGGTTGTATAATTTTTCCCAACCAGTGGCAATGCTCCAATTCTTAAGATTCACTTTTTTCTTCGTGCCGTTGAGAATCTCCAGCCATTCTCCAACACTATCTTTTCCCTGGGGATTCGGCGATAGTGAAATTATTTGCACTTTAGTTTTTCCAAATTTTTCTACCTTAACAGTGAAGTTCAAAAGATTTTCTCTGCCGTCGCCAGTGATTTTGAGTGAGGCCTCATACGTCCCAGTTTTTTTGTATTTATGGCGCGTTTTTTTGAGATAGCTCTTATGGCCATCGCCAAAATTCCAGGTGAATTTTTGCGCGGCACTATCTGCTTTCACTTCAAAATTAGCATAAACATTGGCATAAATTTTTGAGTCTTTTTTTATTTTTCCGGAAAGCAATTTTTCAAATTTATTTTCTGTTCCAGGTGTATATAATTTTGTCCATTGCCAGGCGATGCCATCAAAGGCGTAGGCGTAGTCATATTTGGGTTTTTCATAGCTTACTGCATCGATCGGATTTTCCTTGGTGTTATCTTTGGCAATGAGAAAAGCGGTGTCAGAGGAAGTGTTGTTCAGTTCGAAGTTTCCTTCTAAAATAAAAAGCTCCAACGGAGCAATAGTTTTTTCGGGAAAATTTACCTTATGATTTTTTTCATCTTCGATCCGCATTCCGGCAAGATCGATTTTTTCATCTGACGTGTTGATGATTTCCACAAATTCTTTTCCTTCGTTTTTGGTTTTCGGCGCAGGAAAAATTTCATTTATTTTTAGTTTTCCGGAATAATTTTCTTCTTCTGGTTCATCGTCAGGATTTTCTTCTTCGTCGTTTTCTTTCCAATTGATACTGTTGATGATTGTGCCTTCATCGACTTTTCCTAATCTTATGGCGATCTGGTTTCCCTCAGAAATTGTTTCTGTTGTGCTTGAGTTCGCTTTAATTTTTTCTGCGAAGCCATCTTGGCTGTTTGCCCAAAGGTGTTTTTGGCCAGCGGGAACAATGACAGCACTCGTCCAGGATTTTATATTGGTGTCTTTGCTCGCTGTTGCGGATCTCTTGACCAACCGATATCCATTGAGGTCGATATCAGCAGTTGAATTGTTGGTTATTTCGATAAAATCTTCATCGGTCTTTCCGGTTCCGCCGCTATATTGAATTGCGGTAATTTTTAACGTTTCGTCAGCGGAGCTATTTTTCCAAAAACAAAAAACAATTGCGATAAGCACTGACAAAAATAGAAACAAACTTAGTTTTGTTTTTATATTTTTATTCTTCACCCCAAACTCTTATGAAGTAAAACTTATAAAAAATTTTCTTTGACTAATTTTGGAAAAATATTGTCATAAAATATCGGGTAAATCTTCACAGTTTTATTTTCAAGGTCATCTTTCGAAAACCATCCAAGCTCACTTATTTCTGAAGAAGGAATGGGGATTCCCTTAATTGAAACAATGTAGATATGATCGGTTTGTGGCACATTGTAAATTTGATTAGTATGATCAATAGAATAGTAATACCGAGCTTTTTCCAATGGAACGCCAATTTCTTCCAATATTTCGCGAGTAAGCGCAGAAATCTGATTTTCATTGTCTTCAAGTGTTCCACCCGGTATACCAAAAAAAATAGTTTTATCATCCCTGACTAGAAGAATTTTTTTATTTTGGATTATCACTGCAGCTACGCGTTGTCTATTCATAGCTTAAAAACTAATTTAATTCATCATGAATTTCTTTGCGGATGACGGCGCCGAGATTGTGCGCTTCCTTTTTCTCATAACTTTTTTGCAGATTCATTACCAAATCTTTGATGGCATAGGGATTGGGCACGTGTTTGAAGATGAAACGCTCTTTTTCTGCGGCGGTCTGGACATAGAGATTGCCGTAGTTGAGAAAAGTGGGGATGATGCCTTGGACTTCCACCGTGATGTCTTGGATATTTTCTAGTTCCAGTTCACTGATACCGCGAGAAAAAAGACCTTTTTGTTCGATGTTCACAATTCGTTCGTTGGTGACAATCCAAACATCAAAATAATAATCGATCCAAATGATGAAGAAAAACAACCAGATAAAAATGAGAAAAATATTTTCTAAAAAAAGAAAAAGGCTTGGGCTGATGGCGCCATTGGAAGAGTCAACGATTTGAGAAGCAAAAACAAGACTGCCAAAAAGCAGAAGGAGCATAATAAAAATAATGAAAAACTGGCTCAAGATATCGAACCAATGCCGATGCACGACCATGAGAATCTCTTCGCCGTCTTTTTGTCCTTTGAAATGAAATTGATTGAAGTTTTGCATAGGTGAAAAAATTAGAAAGAATTAAAATTGGAAGGCAAAAAATTAATCAGAGTCGTACTCCAATCGACGGAGAAAAATAACGCGACGTTCGAGATGAAAAGAAAAATGGAAACGAATGAGAAGATAGAGACCATCAGTTTGCTGAAATGTGAATTGATGGCATAATTGATCAAATGATAGACGACAAAAAAAGAAATTAGAAGATACATCAGAACAAAAAGCGCATAAAATCCATAGACAATTACTATCATATTTTTTTAGAAAATACGGCTGACTTGAGTAAACGCGTAATTCCTATTGTTTTTAAAATTAAATTAACTTAGCCGGAAACTTAATGCCTAAATGATCATAGGCGGCTTCGGTCGCCATGCGACCACGTGGGGTGCGAGTGAGAAAGCCGATTTGGAGGAGATAGGGCTCATAGACATCTTCAATGGTTTTGATTTCTTCCGAGGTTGCTGCGGCAACCGTGGAAAGTCCAACCGGACCGCCACCGAATTTTTCGATGATTGTGCGCAAAATGTGCTTGTCAGCTGGCTCAAGTCCTAATTCATCAACATCAATCATTTCCAGGGCTTCCCGTGCTCGCACGCTGTCGATTGTCGGATAGTTTTTGATCTGGGAAAAATCGCGCACGCGTTTCAAGAGGCGGTTCGCCACGCGGGGAGTGCAACGCGCGCATTTGGCAATTTCGCCGAGGCCCGAGTCTTCCATTGGAACAGCGAGAATTTTTCCCGAACGCCTAAGGATCCGTTCAATTTCTCCGGTTTCATAGAATTCCAAACGATGAATGGCACCGAAACGATTACGCAGAGGATTAGAAAGAGAGCCAAGTTTGGTTGTGGCACCGATCAAGGTGAATTTGGGCAGATCAAGCTGGATCGTGCGAGCGGAAGGGCCTTTGCCAATTACAATGTCCAGTTTGAAATCTTCCATCGCCGGATAGAGCACTTCTTCGATGGATTTGTTCAGGCGATGGATTTCATCGATAAAAAGAATGTCGCCGTCTTGCAAATTAGTGAGAATCGAGCCAAAATCACCCACACGCTCAATGGCGGGGCCGGAAGTGGTCTTGATGCTCACGCCCAACTCTTTGGCAATAATGTTAGCCAGGGTGGTTTTTCCCAAGCCCGCTGGTCCATAGAGCAAAACATGCTCAATCTGTTCCTTGCGTTTTTTGGCCGCCTGGATCAAAATATCGAGGTTTTTTTTGACTTTTTCTTGCCCGACATACTCGGAAAAGCTTTGCGGGCGCAGAGTATTGTCCAAATTGAGGTCTTCAAGCTGTTCGTGGGAGTTTGTAATCATCACTTCATTGTTAAATGGCTAAATTGTTAAATTGTTATGAAATTTGGGTGAATTTTCTAAATAATCCCAGCAATTCAACAATTTAGCAATTTAACAATATAATTCTAGCACTATTTGACAAAAAAACAAAGTTGTGCTACATTACTAAGTCATCCGAAAATTAAGGTTTTTTGATGGCAAGCAGTAAATTGCAGGCAATTGGTGGCTTCTATCTTTTGTCATCAATATGGGGAACTTTTTTCAAGATATGGGTAAAATGGTTGGCTTGCTCCTTGAGCAAACCGGCTGCGTTATTCCTCGATTTTGTTCCTTTTCTTGGGCTCCTAGTTCGAGATTTTTGCCTGCAGATTATTACTAATTAAAACCATTTGGTTTTGTGTAAATTAAAAATAAACATTCTTTCGTAGGAGGAGGTATATGAAAAAGAAGGAGCTGGAAGAAAAAATAAAAGAGAGCATTATGACAGATGCCTCGGTGTTGGAAGCATTATTAAATGCCGAAATCGAGGAGAAATATCTCAAAAAGGGATGTGTCATTGAGATGATTTTTTCCTCTTGTATGTTCTTGAGATATGATAAGACCATGGATGAATTGCGGAGTCGTTTTAAAAAAAATGGCTGGACCATCATATTTCAGATAATTCAGAACACAGAAGAAGGGGAATGTGTTCGCGTTACAATTAGTTGAATGGGGTATGTTGGAAAAACAAAAGGCGTGGATTCGAGGAATCTACGCTTTTTTTAATTTGTCTGAACCACTGATTAGCACTGATTACGCTGATTACACATGAAAAATCCACCTCACCCTAACCCTCTCCTTAGTAAGGAGAGGGGACTAAATGCAAAAGTATTGTATGCCTTATTGACGTTTTAAAAATAGAAAAATAAAGAAATAGCCCTTCTCCTTGCCAAGGAGAAGGTGGCCGGAGGCCGGATGAGGTGAATTTCAGTGTAATCAGGGAAATCAGTGCTAATCAGTGGTTCAGATTTCCGTAACCCTCTCCACCTCCTCCAAAGTCGTCTCCCCCTCCAAAACCTTCAAAATCCCATCCTGTGCCATCGTAATCATTCCTTCAGAAGTCGCTTTTTGATTAAGCTCTGATGTGACGGCGCCGTGCATTACGGCTTCTTGGATTTCGCGGGAGAATAAAAATATTTCACTGATGGTTGTGCGGCCTTTGTAGCCGATGTGATTGCACTTGTCACAGCCATTTGGTTTATGTACCTCCGATATTTCTGGAATGTCTACACCGGCCCTTGGACTGATGGTTTTCAAAACTTTTTCCATTTTGAATTTTTCGTCTTCTGTCGCTGGAACTTTAGTTTTGCACTCACAGAGTGTGCGCACAAGTCGTTGGGCAATGAAAGCGTTAACGCCAGAAACGATGTCTTCGGGTTTCACGCCCATATTGAGCATCCTGGCGACGGCGCCAGAGGCGTTGTTGGTGTGGAGCGTGGAAAGGACGAGATGTCCTGTGAGGGCGGCTTGGACGGCGATTTGGGCGGTTTCGTTGTCGCGGATTTCACCGATCATCATGATGTCGGGATTTTGACGCAGGAGAGCGCGCAGAGCTGTGGAAAAAGTATAGCCGTCTTTTTCACTGACTGGCGTTTGCAAGAGGCCTTCCATTTGGTATTCGATCGGATCTTCGACGGTGATGATTTTGATTTCCGGATTTTTAATCATGTTTAAAATTGCATAGAGCGTGGTGGTTTTTCCACTACCGGTCGGACCGGTGTTGAGCACGACGCCATTCGGTTTTGAAACTTCATGTTTAATCTTTTCCAAGTTCTGTTTTCTGATTCCCAATTTATCCAAATCGAGCGCGACGGAAGATTTGGAAAGAAGTCGCATCACGACTGTTTCGCCAAAACCACCGAGAATGATCGAAACGCGGATGTCGACGGATTTTTCTTTCAGCTCGGTGAGTTCGTCGTCAAAGGTAATGCTAAAACGGCTATCAATGACGCCTTGACGCGCTTCGGTTTTTACGCCACTGAGCATTTTTATTTGTCCCAAAAATGTCGTATATTCTGTGAGCGGAAGTTCGGCGACGGTTTGCAAGATGCCATCGATGCGAAAACGAATTTTGACGATTTCTTTTTCTGGTTCGATATGGATGTCGCCAACACCCAGGATTTGCGCGGCGGAGAAAATAATCTTAACTACATCGGCAATTTTAGTGCTAGCAAGCAGCGTTTGCATTTTGGCAAAATCATTCACATTCTCCCGCGTTTGGTCATAAAATTCTTTTTTGATCGGGAGTGTACTGCCCAAAGTTTGCGCCATTAGTTTTTCATAGATGCCTTCCAAAAATTCTCCCTGTCCAGTCACTTTTTTCACTTCGTCGATCGAAGTGACTCCGCTGATGGCTTTCAGGATGCCATCTTGGAGCATCGTCACCATTCCTTCTTCCAAAACTGCCATTGTGATTTCTGTTTCTCCGGCGAGATCAAGAATCATCTTTTCCGTTTCCGGGCTGATCGTGAGCACTTCAAAGATTCCCATTCGACCTTTATATCCCGTGCCTCCGCATTTGAGGCAACCCTTGGGACGATAAAGTTTTTCGATATTTTTTGGGATTTCTACTTTAGCGCGCGGGGAAATGATGGAGAGAATTTTTTTCAGTGAATCGATTGTTTCTTTGGCGGGGATATATTCTTCTTTGCACGAACACAATTTGCGCACTAAGCGTTGACCAATAATAGCATTCACCGCCGGGGCGATGAAAGATGGTTTTACGCCCATTTCGATGAGGCGGGGGATAGACGCGATAGCGCTGTTGGTGTGAAAGGTGGAAAGGACGAGGTGACCTGTGAGGGCAGAGTTGACGGCGATGTCCGCTGTCTCATCATCGCGAATTTCACCGACCAAAATAATATCCGGATCCTGGCGGACAATTGCCCGCAGACCATTGGCGAAAGTATATCCGCGGGCTTTTTCAATTTGGGTTTGAGAAACGCCTTTTAGTTGGTATTCGATCGGATCTTCGATAGTGATGATTTTTTTGTCCGGCGTATTTAGTTTGCTGATGATGGCATAGAGCGTAGTGGTTTTTCCACTACCAGTCGGTCCGGTCGTAAGAATCATCCCATTGGGCGCTTCAATTTGTTTTTGGACTAATTCATACGCTAGACCCTGGAGGCCAAGCTGTTCAATATTGACATTGATCGAATCAGGATCAAGTAGACGCATCACGATCGATTCGCCATAATTACCAGGAATGGACGAAGCGCGGATGGCAATTTTTTTGTTGGCCAAGTTGATATCAAAAGTGCCATCTTGTGCCATATCAGAAAGATTGAGTTTCATTCCCGACATCATTTTGATCCTGGTGGCGATCCGTTTGTGGATATTTAATGGAAAAAAAGCCACGTCTTGCAAAACGCCGTCGATGCGGTAACGCAGGCGGAAATCTTTTTCCTCTGGTTCGATGTGTACATCCGAAGCGCCGAGGGTGTAAGCCCCAGCCATAATCGTATTCATCACCTCCGTGATTGGCATTTCTTTGATCCTTTCTTTGAGTTCTACCAAATTTTTTAGGGCAGCCTGAAAATCAGTCAATTCCTCATCCTCAATAGTTAGGCTCAGTTGGTCGAGAATTTCCGTAAAAACGATTTTTTTATATTTCTCCAGCACACGCTCGAAATTATAGGGAGAAATAACAAAAAGACTAATTTTTAGTCCGAGCCGTTCAGTCATTTTTTTGAGAAATTCTTGTGTATCGGCTTGCATCGGATCAACAGAAACAACTGTCAGGATTTTGGCTTTTTTTTGAATGACGGCAATGCCTAATTTTCGTGCGTCGGCTTCATCAACCAGTTTTAAGCTATCGATGGAAACCGGTACGATGTTGGTGTCAATGTAGGGCAATTCTAACTTAGCAGCAAACTGAGCCGTTTCTTCTTCTTCTGAGCGATGTTTCAATTTGGAAACAAGGTTGTCAGAAACCGCTTTTTTTGCTTCTTCATCCCCAACTGCTTTTGTGGTTATTTTTATCATAATTTTTTAGTTATATTCTAAATAAAACTATTTTTATAGCTCAATTCTAGCACAAAAAAGTAAAACAAAAAAACAGCCCGGGATTATTTTAGGCTGTCCTTTGAATGGTTTGCTTCGAATATCCTCCTCGCCCTTCGGGAGAGGATGTCTGAAGGACAGGTGAGGGCAAGGGTGATGCTAAGAAATAAAAATGTTCTGCGTAGGAAAGTAATAATTTTATCAAAAGCCCTTTCCCTCATCCGGCTTTCAGCCACCTTCTCCCGGAGGGAGAAGAGGCTTTAGATGGAGTTTTCGATTTTCCCCTGAATAGTCTTCGCCGCCAGAATCAAATCACTTCCTGCTAATTTAATATCCAAAGTTTCATTTTGACTAGCTGTTCCGAAAAGCAAAGCCATTTTTTGCAAGAGTTCGGGGCTTATAGTTTTAATGACCGCAGAAGAGCTATTGGGCGTATCGTTGTAAAGAATCATAAAGATCTGGCCATCGTTATAGTTTTCTTGTAATTTTTCCAAAATAACTGACAGGCTTTCTGGAGTAGTGCGGCTCTGGACAAAATCATCGAGACTCAGGGCGGCCCAGGCTAACTTGCTCTTTTCTTCCCAATTAAGCTTGCTCATCACTCGTCCTAGCAGTTTTAAGGTAGAGAGTGGTTGGGTTTTATAAAGCCAGCGGATAATGCCTTGCTGATCCGCTCCGCGATCCATCAGATCTGCCGCGGCAGAAAGGGCTTTGGGCGTGGTATTTTTCTTTTGGAAGTTTCCGGTCGCGCCAATGATTCCGGTCAAAAGGCTTGTGGCGATATTTTTGTCAAAATTGGTCGCATCGATATCTTCCAGAACCGGCTTAATGATTTCTGCGCAAGAAGAAGCTGTGATGTCGACGAGGTTTATCTGCCCGAAGTTTTCATTGTTGCCCCGGTGATCGATGTTGATGACCGGAACTTCAAAAAATAGATCAGAGTTGTTGATATAGATCTGTCCCAATGATTCCAAATCGGGACTGTCCAAAACGACAATCAGGTCATATTTAAATTTAGCCAAGATGAAAGAGAAATCACGCGGATCAATCGAGCCTTTTTCTGGGGTGAGATAAACATTAAAAGCGTCGCCGATTGTTTCCTGGCGCAATCCCGTGATTTTATTGCGGCTCGTGTCAAAAGACAAGACAAATTCCCGTGCTCCGGAAATTTCCGAGGCGATATTTTTCGGGCGGGGGAGAAATTCAAATTTAGTGTCCGATAGTTTTTTGCCGGAAACGATCGTGGCAGGTATGTTTCTGTTTTCCAAAAAAAACGCCAGGGCAAAAGCACTGCCAATGGCATCAAAACCGGGGTTTTCGGGGATGAAAATAAGAACATCTTTCGCCTGAGCGATGAATTTCTGGAATTGTTCTTGCAGAGCGAGACTCATAGAAAAAAGGAGTTAGGTTCTTAGCTGCGATTTTGTTTCAGGTAGTATTTCAAGGTAGCAGGGATTTTTGCGGGTGTCAAATGATGGTGGGTTTTGGTCTTTTTGTTGTACAAAAAAAGAGTTCTACTTAAAGGGAACTCTTTTTTGTGAGTTGGAAAATAAAACAATCACAATTTCTCAATCTCTTCCAATAGCGCGCTAAGAATATTTTTCTCTAGTCCTTGTCATTAAAAAGCTCAACGTAATCTTTGTATATGTAGGATTGTCCATATTTTCTATCTTTATTCTTTGGTGATAAAATTCCCATCTTAATAAATCGATCAATGATTGACTGTGCTCCTGCGCGAGTGAAACCAGTCCAATTTTGGATTAGACTTACATTTACAATCGGTTGCCCATAAAGTTTTGGCAACACTATTGTTGCGCTTTCAGAGGCGCGCTTACCAAGCTTTTGAACTTTCATTATATCCTTTTGGCGCAAGACGGTAATTTTGCCGACAATATCAATCGCTTCATTAGCTATTTCAATAACACCATCCAAAAAGAAGTCAATCCAGTCCGGCACATTTCCATCGTGATAGTCAGAAAGTTTTTCATAATAAATTTTTTGGTGTTTTTTAAAGTAAGATGACAAAAATAAGACTGGTTTTTCCAAATAGCCTTCCTTCCAAAGATAGAAAGTGATTAGCATTCTTCCTGTTCTTCCATTTCCATCTAAAAAGGGATGGATTGTTTCAAATTGAGCATGGACAAGACCCGCCTTGATTATTGTTGGCGTAGTATCATTTGCGTGTATAAACTTTTCCAGATCATTAAGCGCTTTTTGCATATCAAAAACAGTGGGCGGGACGAATTTAGCATTATCTGGTCTAGTTCCGCCGATCCAATTTTGACTTTTACGAAATTCTCCTGGATCGGAAAAATGAGTCGCTCGAGCTTTATGCATCAACTGTTTGTGCAGCTCTCTAATAAATCTAAGTGTCATGGGAAAATTATCCGCGGATACTCTTTTTATTCCGTAATTAAGTGCTTTGATGTAGTGCAGGATATCATCAACATCTTGGGGTATATTTGTGTTAATTTTCACTTCAGCTTCGATAGCGTCAATCATTGTTGCCATAGTTCCTTCAATTTGACTTGATGAAGCAGCATCTTTTCTTAGGCACATTAGAAGAAAAAAATCAGAGTCAGGGAGTAATTTTGTTATGCCGTCAAGCTTTCCCAATAGTCGAGTAGCTTCATTGTTTTTTTTTAATATTTTTGGCTCAAAATTAAAATCCTCCCTGGGTGGAAAAGGGTTTGGGGTAAAAGCCTTGAAGCCTTCCTTTTGGTCTATATTTAGGCCAATCGTAATGTTTTGCATAGTTTGTTTACATCTTTAGCTTAATGTATACAAAATATAGTGGTTTGTATACATCTTGTCAGTACATGTATACAAACTTAGTATAAAACCAAAATCACAATTTCTCAATCTCTTCCAAAAGCGCGTTGAGAATGTCTTTTTCTTTCACGGATTTGATCACTTTGCCTTTGGCGAAAATTGCGCCCATCCCTTTGCCACCAGCCACACCAATGTCGGCTTTTCAATTACCGTTTTGGTTGACAGAATGATTTTTTTGGTGGTAGTATAAATTTCTAGTACATTTAATGAAAATAGCATAAACAAGAACCTAATATTGGGAGGGTGGAAGAATGAAAGAGGAGAAAAGCATTGTTGGTATCGGACTTCTGCTCTTTGCTTGGATCAAGGGTGGTTGGAGGATTTTCACAATCAAAGAATTGAAATCGAAACCAATGATTCGTAAGGAAAGTGGGATGATTTCCTTTCCCTTGGAAACCCAGGAGGAAAAAGATGGAAGCATGGAGGGAACATTATCACGACTAATTGACGAGGAGGTTGGAAATATTTCAGAACAAGTGTATATTTACGAGATGGTTTCAAAAAAATTTTTAATACACAAGGGAATCGAAATTTTCTATTTCTATGGCATTTTCGGGGGAGATTATAGGCAAAATTTTTCTCCCAAAGATGACGACATTGTTTATGCTGGCTGGTGGACATTGGAGGAATTATTGGCCTTTACTAAAATAAGGGTTGAGGTTCTGCCAATTCTTCAGCACTTTATGAAAAACGGGGGATTAAATAATCTCCTAATAAAACAAGAAAAAATAAATTAGCGCGGTTATTCTCAATGACCGCGTTTTTTCATAAAAATTTTCGTATGAGCAAAATCTTCTTCCGAGAATATTTTGGTATAATTTTCTGCACGAAGACCGTTAAAGATTTCAACGGATTTTAACATCTTATTTCTTAGTATGTCTAATTTCTTGATTTTTCCTAGAAGTCCGCTTGTGACATCAACATTGTGAGATCCTGATAGTGTAGCATTTTTTTTAATATCATTTAATGCAATTATTTCTAATAATTTTGCGTCTTCATGCAGATGCGGATCTTTGGTAAAAATCCCATCTATATCAGAAGCAAAAAATATTTTTTCAGCCTTTAATTTTTCAGCCAGATATGGAGCGACAGCATCCCCAGAGCACACGGACATGCCAAGCTTGTTGTCAAAAACCATATCACCATAAAGTATGGGCAGGCAATTTTTACTAAGCGCTTCGCGTATCATTTTTAAATTGCAATATATTATTTTCCTTTCTTTTTGGATGATGGCTGAGGCAGTATGAATTGGAAAAGCCATTAAGCCATTAGTGATAAATATTTTGCAAAGGGTGTTATCCAATTCCTGGATTGCATTGCAAGTAATCAAGGCTTTTTTGATTTTATCTTTCGTCTCATTTGTTCCTTTTGTCAAGTTATATTTTTTTGCCAAACGATGTCCCACAGATCCTGCACCGTGGACTATAATTAGATCAAAGTTCTCTTTTGCTTGAACTTTTTTTATCGCGAGAGCTATTTTTCTGAGTAAAGCATGACGTACTAATATGCCTGGCTCATCTTTGCAGGTTACAACACTTCCGCCAAGCTTGAGAATATAGAGTGGGCGCATAATATTGTATAATTATGGTTATGTTGATAACTCGAGTATTCCATAAATAGCGATATAAATCAAGAAAATAGATAGCCCTTCCTTTTTTCCCAAAATCCGCTAAGCTTGGAGTATATGCAAACCGAATTTATTACTGAAAAAATTAGTGAGACTAAGAAGCTTGGAAAAATATTAGCTTCTGAGCTTTGTGGTGGGGAAGTGATTTGTCTTTTTGGTGAGTTGGGGGCAGGGAAAACCACATTTACACAAGGTCTATTGGAAGGTCTGGGAGCGCAAAAGCCCTATACTAGCCCGACTTTTGTGGTGATGAAAGAATATGAATTGAAAAACCCGCCTACGCTAAAGCTTCTGCGGGTAAGCAAAAAAATCCGTAAAATTTATCATTTTGACGCGTATCGGGTGGAAGCGGAGGATATAATAAACCTCGGCTGGGAGGAAATGATGGCTGAACCGAGCAATATTTGCATCATTGAGTGGGCGGATAAGCTGGAAAAAATCATTCCGGAGCGGGCGATTTGGATTGGGTTTGAGTGGCAAGACGCCAAGAGAAGAAAAATAACTTTGGCTGTAAAAAGCCAATAATAGAAAATATGGTCAAGTGTTTTTGAGCCAACTAGAAAATACTTGACAATATTTTCTATGTGGGTGTAAAATGCAGGTATGGACATAAATCATAGGAATATGTTGAAAAAGCGCTATTTGCAGGACAAAATTGCTAAAGATCTTGAAAAAAAGATGGTTTTTATCGGTGGGCCACGGCAAGTTGGCAAAACAACACTTTCTCGCCTAATCGGGAAAGAGGGCTATGCCAACTTTTCCTACCTCAATTGGGATAATACAGAAGACCGAAAAAAAATTATTGCCAGTCAGTTTGAGTCAGAAGCAAAACTAATTATCTTTGATGAAATTCACAAATACAAAAAATGGAAAAATTATATCAAAGGCCAGTTTGATAAGTACAAGGAACGCTTTGCAATTCTCGTGACGGGCAGTGCTCGGCTCGATCTCTATCAGAAAGGCGGTGATTCTTTGATGGGAAGGTATTATTACTTTCGACTCCATCCATTTTCACTTGCTGAAATTTTGGGCAATAAATTCAACGCCGAGCCTTTTGAAGAGTTAAGCTTTAATCTATCAGCAAAAGCATATTCTGAATTTAAAAAATTAGTTGCTTTTGGCGGATTTCCAGAGCCATTTTTCAGTCAGGACTTGGAGGTTTTGCGTCGTTGGCACAATCAAAAAGTTGATCGACTTATCAAAGAAGACATTCGCGATGTCGAGGTTGTGCGGGATTTGTCAGCTTTGCAGGTGCTGGTTGAGTTATTGCCAAAAAAGGTCGGCTCGCTGCTATCGCTTAATTCTCTGCGGGAAGATTTGGAGGTGGCGCATGGAACGATAAAACTTTGGATGGATATCTTGGAAAAGTTTTATTATCATTTTCGTATTTATCCTTTTTCTGCTAGTGCGATTAAGTCACTTCGTAAAGAGGCAAAGCTCTATCTCTGGGATTGGTCGCAAGTTTCCGAGGAAGGAGCGAAGTTGGAAAATATTATAGCGTCACATCTGTTAAAGCTGTGTAATTTTTTGTATGATGCGAAAGGCCACAAGGCAGAGCTTTTTTATCTGCGCGACATTGATCAGCACGAGGTCGATTTTCTTGTAACAGTTGATAGAAAACCTTGGCTGGCAATTGAGGTAAAAAAATCAGATCAGGCAATTTCCAAAAATCTGCAATATTTTAGAAAAAAGCTCGATATTCCCTTCTGCTACCAACTGGTTGATATGGAAAATGTTGATTTCTTAAAAGACAATATTCGCGTAATGAGTATGGATAAATTTCTGGGCGGATTGATTTAACATTCAAACCAATCTCCAGTAAAATAACAAAAAAGACCAAAAACTTGCTAAAATCCGAAAAGCGTGCTAAAAATACCTAAGTGTCTCAGCACAATAATTTATCAATAATTTAGAAAAAAAGTTTATGCCAATCAAAAAAGCCGCTAAGAAATATATGCGGGTGACCGAAAGGAAGACCGAGAAAAACCGTAAAATCAAAGGAGCCTTCCGAAGTGCGATGAAATATACCAAGGAAGCTCTAGTGAAAGCCGATGGCGCAAAAGCGACTGAATATCTCAAAAAATCCATCAAAGCCTTGGACAAGGCAGTTGAAAAAAACGTGATCCACAAAAATACAGCCGCCCGCAGAAAATCCCGTTTGAACAAAGCGGTCAAAGCGCTCGTAACCAAAAAATAGTTTTTCTTATCTTTGAAATAAAAAAACCATCCGAGAATTTTGGATGGTTTTTTAATTTAGTTGATAATTAGGCAAATCATAAGCTTATCCCTTTTTTCTAAATTTCAATAATATCCCTGTCGGTTCTGTTTCATTTTCATCTTCAAACATGGAATAGTCTTTTTGCTCTTCTAGGGTAAAATGTTCAAGGCAGGTTTTTGAAAGATAATCTTCTAGCGTATGTGGAGGATTTTCAACAATGAATTTTCCTTCAAAGATCGGTTTTTTCATCTTTTCTCCCGGTTTTAAATTTTGTTCGGCAGCTATTTTTGCATCATGGATCGGATGAGGAGCAGCAATCAGAAACAGTCCGTCCTTCTTGAGAACACGCGCAACTTCCAAAATAGCCTCATCAAAATCAGACATGACATGAAATGAGTAACGTCCCATAATAGCATCAACGCTACCGTCAGCAAGTGGGATATGTTTCCAGTTGCCGGCAACCAGTTCGATGCCGGGATGATTTTCTCCGAGAGTTTTTTTGGCTTCAGAAAGCATGGATATGGATGGTTCAATTCCGATCACTTTTTTCGCTCCCATTTCTTCGTAGGTAAGAAGGTCATCTCCAGCACCGCAACCGATATCGGTGACAGTCATTTTTTCAATATTTAGTCCTAGAGATTCTTGGAAAAATCTCCGTCCGGTGTCAGGGGACTGGGAGTAGAATTTTCTTTGATTTTCGAGATAATCCTTTCCGTGTTCGTCAAAAAAAGAGATAGACGAATCTTTTTTTTCGATTTGTGTAATAAATTTTACCTCGCTAGAGTCGCGTCCGGTATTAAGCACTTTTGCTATTAGCCAACCACAGCGCTTCAAAGAAAATGCGCTGGCTTTCGGTGACAGCGGGGTTTTTGATACTAAAAGTCAGGTGCGGGTCGCCATAGATTTCAAAATCCACTCGATCGGCGGAAATTACCGTGTTGACAAGATTTTTTTCTAGTCCGTTCATTGTTCTGTATTCCATCAAATTGCGTTCGGTTGAAGATTTGGCCATTGTTTTGTCTAATGATGTTGGTCCGATCAGGCGAAAGTTGATTTCTCGTGCGATGCGGATGCGGTCCCATTCATTATGGACGGCCTCACCTGCTTGCTCGAAATAGCGTTCCCACTCGCCACAAATCATCAGAATTGTGCTTTTTTTTGGAGTTTCCTTGATGTTTTCCAGGAAACGATTACGAAAAGCCTTGTTGCCCTCGGTCACTTCAAACTCTTGTCCAACCTTTTGATGCATAAGGCCGATGAGCATTGCTGACGCCTCCAGCGCTTTTTTTTCGCGTTCCTCAGCCAAGGAAATCAGTTTTCGGGGGTTTTGCGCTCGCCAGATGGAGCGTTTGGCGCCAATTTGGCTAACTAGAGCCTTTTCCTTGAGAGTTTCTAGAGCGTTATAGACAAATTGGCGATGCAACTCAATATTTTTACTTAAGCTTATTGCGCTCATTTCGCCATTTTGAAGCAATTCAACATAAATTTGAATTTCTTTATTGCTGAGACCCAGGGAAATGAGGGTGTTTTCTAGTTTATGGTCAATAATCTTTGACATATCTATATTATATACCTTATTTTAGATAAAAGCAAGTCATATAAAACAGTCAATAAATCATTGACACTATGCCTAAATCATGCTATACTTTGCTGTTAAGATGAGAAAGTAAAAAGAAACAAGACTAAATCTTAACAACCTAACCATTAAGCAAAAACAATGAAAATGCTTTTGAACAACGGAACAATAATTGGCGATTCTCCGAGTATGCCGGAAAAAACCAGAAAATATCTCAATCAGTTTTGGCACTTTCCTTCTCAAAAAGAAGCGGAGAGGGAAAAGGAGAAATACTATACTTTTGATTACAAAAGAGAAATTCATCGCCGAACTGACCAGATTGAAAGCGTGATTGAACCGTAAATTCTAGTGGGAGACAGAAAGTTTTCCGTCTCTCCTAGAGTTTATCTAATTTCTTAGGTGAATCGTAGTTTTTTAAAAAAATAATAAAAATGCCGCCTGTATCGGCGGGGTAAATGTGGAGCAAGGAGTAAATTATGACAACAATGTTAGGTAGTAAGTTTAGTGCGGTGGAGTTTTTGAAGAGTAGGGAAGAGGCTATACGCATTTCTTGTCCTCGAAATCGGGGTTATCGGCAAGGGGAGCAGGAGGAATATATAAAGCTATGTGAAAGCATAGCTGGATATATTAAGAGTAGTGAGTTACCGGAAGAAACCGCCTTCATTATTGACAATGATGGTTGTGAGGTAGTTGTATTGATCAAAGGAAAGGAGGTACTGTTGCATAGAATTTATTACGACTATTTCATGCCCCCGAATTGTCGCGGGACGTGTGGCGGTTATTGCCACCAATACTTCCTGCGGTTCGAGGGATCATTGAGGGCGGTAGAATCTTTTTTTAAATGATTCTATCGTCATCGAAGACTTGCGGCAAGTCTATAAACTGCCGTTTTTTTTATTGTGTCATTCCCGCGGAGGCGAGAATCCAGTCACCTCAAGTTAAAAATAAAGAAAAACGAATTATTAAAATTCAAGACTTGCCTAAATAGAAAGTTTATTGCACTTGCAGCTCGACTTTCTAAAACTTTTATAATTAGTGGAACCTGGATTCCCGCCTCCGCGGGAATGACACCTAATGCTAGACATTTTTTTAGCAAGGTTTTCTTTAGTGGCAGGGATAAATTTATTTATAATTCCACAATAAATTTATCCAAAGACAATTTGATATCGGCTTGGCCGGTTTTGATTTTTGCGTCGAGTGCGCCGAGTTTTTTGTGGATGGCAATCAGTTTTTTTTCGCCGAAATTTCTGGCCTGATTCATGCTTTTTTTCACCACATAGGGATGGAGCTTGGATTGTTTTGCGATTTCAAATTCGCTAAAAATTCCATTTTCTTGGAGCGAAGCAATGCGCAAAAGATTTCTAAATTGGTAGACAAGCATCGAAAAAAGATAGAACGGATCGTCGCCCTGGTCGAGATGGCGATGGAACAGTTCCAGTGCTTTGGGCTTTCTATTGGCGGACATCGCTTCGATTGTTTCGAAAATATTATTATCCATTTCGGCTTTGACTAAAAGATCAACCGTCGCGTCACTGATCAACTCCGTCTCAGAATAGTCGATTAATTTTTCAATTTCCTGCGTCAGCAGAGCTGTGTCATTGCCGACATAGGTGATCAGTTTTTCCAAAGCGGATTTTGAAATAGAGGCTTCTAGAGAGGCCTCTTTAATTTTTGCCAAAATCCATTGGCTTAACTTTAGTCCTGTGAGTTTTTCAAAATTTTGTTTCTTAGCATTCTCCAGGAGAAATTTGAACAGTGCATTGTTTTTTCGCGGGCTGCCTTTTTCCCAAAAGATCACGACCGCGTCAGCGTCGAGTTTTATTTTTTCAATATTGTCTTTCAGAAATTTCAGGAGCTTGGCCTGTTCGTCAGTTGGAGTTTCCGTGATGATATTTTTGGCGATGAATAATTTTTTGGTGGAGAACAGTCCGGAAGCTGAAAGGGCGGAGCGCATTTTTTCCAGTGCGCCGGTTTTTGAATCAGTCGCATCAAACAAAGACAAACCCGCGTTGGATTTGTCATTGAGAGAAAACTTATTTTTTATTTCCAGTACTTTTTCACTTGACCGGAAAGCGTCATCGCCGTAGAAAAAAATAATCATCGATATTTTTCACTAAATTATTCTGCTGGAGTCCATTTTAGATTTTGTCCAGGCTCCAAGATTTCCAGCCAGATCTGTCCGGGCACGAACTGAATCTCTTGTCCGCTCTGGTCATAGAAAAAGAGCTTGCTGTCTAGGCTGGAACGGTCTTTTTTCCAAGTGCCGGTCATTTCTTTTCCATTCATATAATAGTGCGCTTCGCCAGAGTCTGTTGCATCGTACCACGGGTCGCCAATTTCCACATTATTATAGCGCCCACTGATGCTTTCGACGCCGGTTTTTTTGATTTCTTCGACATTCTTCCATGGATCTTGCAAGCCTTGGCCGACATAATCTTGGGTATTGGTGATTTGTTCCGATTTAGCAAAAATTACGACGACATTTTTTGGTGCCAATCTTTGGCCGTTGTTTCGGTCTGTGTCGGCTGTTTCATCCCAGGTGCGCAGATAGGAATTGGTGGCTTTGTCGTAGTCGTAGGTAGCATCGTAGGGATTGGCAAAGGCGACACGCAGATGTCCGCCACTGGGCCGGTCTTCGAGCGGAGTTTCCGCTTGATGGGGATAGCCGACAAATTTATTTTCCGTCCGATAGCCCAAGTCAGTCATGGCTTGCTGTACTTTTTCCGCTTTGACGTGGCCGGAGTCTTCCATCCGCATCTTGGGGTCATTTTTCCAATCCCAACGATCGCAATATTTTCCAGAATAAACTAAGCAATCAATGTTATCAATCAGTGTTTTGTCTTTCAAAAGATCTAGCGCGAAATGCGAACCACCCCAATTGATATACACGGAATCAAGTCCCTTGGCAAGGGCGATGTAGTCATGGCGGGCACTTCTAATTGCGCCAATTTCTTTTGGAATGTCGCAAAGATAGACTCCCATCAGGCGTGTCACAGAAGAAGTGTAGGCGGGCATTTCAATTACCATGTCAGCCTGTGAAAATCCGGCGGCTGGTCTCGCGAGCACATCAGCTGGTTGCATAACTGCTACGGAACGATTTTTCCAATTCTCACAAGCCAATCCGGAAATCGGGCTGACGTTTTCACTATTGAGCGGACCAGTTTGTGCGGCCTTTTTAGGGTTAAGATCAATTTGTTTTTTCGCTGCCTGCTGATTTTGGTTTTTGAAAAACCAATAACCACCACCCGCAATCAGTATTATTACAACAATAATCGCGATAGTTTTTTTCTTACTTCCCATTAAATTTAAGTTTAAAAATTACTTTCCTATTATATCGCAATACTCCGAAATAGGGAAGGCTTTGACAGAACGTAGCGACTATTGACAGAATTTGACCGTTTGCTATATTTATCGCATGCACAGTATTTATCAAACAACCAAGCGAGTCAATAATAATATGTCCGGGATTACCACCGGCCGGCTTTGGTTTTTGAGAAATGAAGATTAGCGCATAGAGAAAAATCATTTTACAAAAACCAAAGCCGGTCCTAGGAGGGAACCGGTTTTTTGTTTCTTTAACAATTTGTGGTATTTGTATTTTCTTAATTCTAGCTAAAGGAGTAAGAATTATGAATGATATCTGCTGTGGAGAATGTGGAATTTTCAGAGGAAGTCGTTGCTCTCTGGAAAAAAGGTCGCTGGCAGGAGATTGTCCGCTGTATCCAGAAATTCCGACAATTCTGGATAACGATAAAAATCCAAAATGTACTAAGGCACGAGCGAAGGGAGATCCTGGCGTTTTTTCTTGGGGATATGTGGAAATTGCGACGAGCAAGGGAAATACTTCATGTCAAAAAATCGATGAAGTCGTCGATTTAGTCACAGACACATCTCCTGAGGAAAAAAGTTGTCTTAAGTGCAAAGGAAGTTGGTGGTTGTTCGGTATTTCCTAAAAATAGAGATTTGGATTATGCCCAAAGGTGTAATAGCTTTGGCATAAAAAAAGAAAAAAAGGAGGATTGATTTTATGTCTTCAACCGTACTTTTTGTTTGTCCAGTATGTGGCAAAAATGTCGGCTGTGTTTTTATTCTAAACAGATGGTGCGAAGGGCGTTGTTTCCTGCTTAATTGCATCTGGGATAAAACTACCCCGGAAATAATATTAACCGAATTTCACGAAGCATGTAAAAACCCCTGCTATCATCGCATAGATGGGCATGCTTAGAAAGGAGAAGATATGAGAGAAAGTGCAAGGCTTAATGTTAATGATGAGTATTTCGGATGCTATAGATGTAAGTCGTCGATCGGATGCAGAGTCAGAATGCTGATGTTTTGTGATGATAACTGCATCATGAAGTGTCGGTGTCTGTTCGATCAAACGGATGAATTTACAACTACGATGCTTTGTGATGAATGCAAAAAGGAGGTAGCTTTAATAACAAGAAGTTGTAGTAATTGTGTCAGGAGCTTCTTTGTGGGCGCAGGTGTCTGTGGCAATGTGTGCCGGTTGATCAATAGGGTGATACTTAAGCCGACAAAGGTGGCGGAAAGATGTGGCGCATATAAGTTGGATGAAGAAGATCGCATAACTCAGTGTGCTTGGCCTCTTCTTTCTAAAAAAGAGGTGGCCTATGGTTGATACGTTCATTTCAGGTGGGGTGTGAGTTTTAATTTTATAACCCACACCCCTTTATTTTTTTAAAAAGCCATTTGTATGTTAAGATTGAGCTATTAAAAATAAAATGAATTATATGAGAAAATACTTTTTTGTTTTGATTGTAGCTGGATTGGCATTCTCGCTTTTTGGAGTCGACGCGCGAGCTGCTGTTACTGCGCGGACCAATGTCACTGATTGGTATATCAAAGATTTTCAATCAGAAATTTTAGTCAACAAAGATTCAACATTACTCATCGCAGAGAGAATCACAGCTGATTGTGGGATGGCTTCCGGCAAACACGGAATTTTCCGCACTTTGCCGACTGTTTTTCGTACGACGGACGAAACAATCTCGATGCCGGTCGAACTTGTGAGTATCACGGATTTTGCTGGAAAAAGCTTGCAATATTCCACGCAAAAAAACTATTCGAATAATACGGTGACGTGGAAGATTGGTGATCCTGATCGGACCGTGACCGGAGTGAATAATTATCTCATAACCTATAAAATAAAAAATACCATCCTTTTTGATAATCCTGCTTTTGACGAGCTTTATTGGAACTTGAACGGTAATTTTTGGGACATTGAAACAGACAACTTTACTGGCACAATAGTTTTTCCTGCTGAAGTCACAAAAAATAATACTAAAGTGGATTATTATACCGGCAGTATTGGCAGTAAAAGCCAGGCTGGTGCCAATTATTCTTGGATCAGCGATAATATCTTGCAATTCCAGTCAACTGGCATGCTTGGTATTGGCGAAGGAATCACGGCCTCAATCACTTTCTCGAAAAATATTTTCACGCCCTATGCCCCGACGTTTATTGAAAAGTATGCTTTTTATCTTTGGTTTATCATTCCGCTTGTCGCTTTTGCAATTTGCTTCGGCCTTTGGAATAAATATGGCAAAGATCCCAGAATGGACAAAACAATCATCACTGAGTTTGATGTGCCGGAAAAGCTTTCTCCATTGGAATTGGGGACGCTTTTTTTCAATGGAACATTAAAGAATGAATATATCACCGCCGCAATCATCAATCTGGCAGTCAAAAAAATTATCCAGATCGAGGAGACCGAAGGACTTGATTCTGTGCCGGATGGTCCCGCTAAGGAAGTGGTCTCTGAATTTTCAGACAAGCAAAAAAGTTTCATAGAAAAGACCTTGAATTTTTTGCATATCGGCAAAGATTTTCGATTGAAAATAATTGATCAGGCAAGAATAGCCGAACTTTCCCAGCCGGAGCAAGTTTTGATCGAAGGTGTATTTTCAGGGAAAGACGAAGTGATGCTTTCGTCGCTTCGCAATAAGTTTTACCAAAGCATATCGAAGATTAAAAAAGAAACCATAAAAAACTTGGAGGAGAAAAAGTTTATCGAAGTTGCTGGCTTGAGTTTCCAAGTCGCCTTTTTGATTTTAGGTGTTGCTTTTGTGTTTTTGACATTTATCCTTGCGGCTTATTCCTTTCTGAGTTTGCCGGCAATGATCTTCACTACGATTATTCTCTTTATTTTCGCCTTTTTGATGCCCAAAAGAACATCTTCTGGGGCTGAAGTTTTTTGGAAAACGCAAGGTTTCAAGCTCTACATGGAAACGGCAGAAAAGTACCGTGACCAATTTTATGAGAAAGAAAATATTTTTGAAAAACTTTTACCCTACGCGATTATGTTTGGAATGACGAAACTCTGGATTAAGAAAATGAAAGAAATCTATGGCGAAGATTATTTCAATTCCTATCACCCTGGTTGGTTTGTTGGTAGCAGTCTTGCATCCTTTGACGCGGATAGTTTTTCATCGCAGATCGACAGCTTGTCTTCGGCAATGGCCGCCAATACTTCTTCCGGCTCAGGTGCTGGCGGTGGCGGCGGTTCAGGCGGTGGCGGAGGAGGCGGTGGTGGGGGAGGATGGTAAAGGTGAAATTTTCAATTCACAATTCACAATTTTCAATCAATTTTAAATTCTTAAAGCATGAAGTTAGGAAAATATCAACACTATAAAGGCAAATACTATGAAGTGCTTGGCGTGGCACATCATAGCGAAACGTTGGAAGAATTGGTTGTCTATCGCGCTCTCTATGCTAGCAAAGAATTCGGCGAAAATGCTCTTTGGGTTAGGCCGAAGAAAACGTTTCTGGAAGAAGTTGTGATTGATGGTAAAAAAGTTCCGCGGTTTAAATTTGTAAAATAGAAATATCGTAGAGACGCAGCACTGCTGCGTCTTTTATATAAACAAGAACCGTGTCATTCCCGCGAAGGCGGGAATCCAGGCACCTCAGGTTAAAAATAAAGTAAAAACAAATTGTTAAAATGCAAGACTTTCTGAAACCGAGAGCTTGTCAGACCTGTGGCTCGATTTTTCAGAGTTTAAAACTAGTGGAACCTGGATTCCCGCCTTCGCGGGAATGACACAAAAAAAGTTAGATTATTTCTGGCATTTGGCACAAAAGAACACACTTCTTTGTGCCATTTTTTTGCGCAAAATTAGTCCGCCGCATTTTGCGGGACATGGCAATTTATCTCGACGATAGACTTTTAGCATTTCTTGAAAATGTCCCGGCGCACCATCTGAGTCGCGATAATCACTGTCGGATGTTCCGCGCATTTTGATGGCCAGTTTTAGGATTTTTTTTGTGGCCAGAAAGATTTTTTTGCGCTCGTCTTTTTCCAGACTTTCATTTTTGCGTTCTGGCAAAACTCCGGAGGCAAAAAGAATCTCACTGCGATAGATGTTTCCAATGCCGGAAATGATACTTTGATCAAGGAGGAAGATGCCAATGAGCATTTTTGGTTTAGCGTCAAGCAGTTCATTGAATTTTGTCAGCGTAAACTGTTCACTCATCGCATCAATACCAATCTTTTTTTCCGCCAAATATTTTTTAATACTATTTGTCTCCAGAAGTCGCATCGTTGCAAACTTTCGCAAATCAGAAAATTCCAATGTCTTGTTTTTATTTAAATACCAAATGTGGTGAATATATTGATTGACCTTATCGTTGAAAAAATCCACCTCATCCGGCCTACGGCCACCTTCTCCTTGGTAAGGAGAAGGGCTTTTTTTGTATTTTTGTCTCCTCTCCTTACTAAGGAGAGGGCTAGGGTGAGGTGGATTTAATTTCACAAGCAAATGTCCCGTCATCCGCAAATGAATATGCAGCGATTTCCCGCCAGAAAGATGGAGGAATATATTTTTCCCCACCCGCTGGGCGGAAAGGATTTTTTTGTTTTTCATCTCGCGTTGAAACTGCAAAAGCGTCGTGCCTTTTATGGCCGACGGAAAATCTGACCAAAATTTTGTAATAATCAATCCCTTGACTTTTTGGTTTAAATCTGTTGTAATTGTCTCAACTTCTGGCAGTTCTGGCATACTTTATCAATCAAAATTTAGCTTTTCTAGACTAGCATAAAAAAGATTTTTTTGCATCAGGCTGATTTTTGTAGCCAAATCTAATTTTAAAAACAACAACCAAAAAAAAGGAGGAGCAATCATGAGAAAACATAATTTTGTTGTTTTGAAAAATAGGGCAGATCGTCTGCTCACGGTGCAAATTGCGGGTATCAAAAATGAGGAAGATGCAAAATTGTTCTTTGAAAATCAAAAAAGAGAATTTGTTGCTTTTTTCTCAATTGATACTATGGGGGTCAAGGATGAAACGCTTGCCTTGGCGATAGAATCGCTCTTGACTCTATTAAATTTCACCTTGACGCGCACCGCCATTGAGCACGCAATGACAATCTTGGCTAATGTTGTATCAGATGCATTGGTCGAAAAACTAAGGAAAAAAAGCATATGATCAAAAAAAATAAAAAAAGGGAACTGCCTATTGTGGCCGTGCCCTTTTTTCTATGTATAAATTCTTTGTCTATTCTTTCCCCATTCCCCACAATACTTCAAAAAAATTGCGATAACCGGCGGTAGTTTTTTGGTTTTTGAAAGAAAAAACAGTAATTGGGTCACCTTTCAGGAAGAAATCTACCGCATCATTGAAGACGCAAATTCCGCCATAGCTGTGATGATCCGGTAGGAAGCGGTACTGAGTCCGGAGGCGCGTCTCGTCTGATCGCTTGGCGACTTTGCGTAGCCCTTCATTTAGAATGAAACGAATAGAAATTTTTTTTTCATTGCGCCGTTTTTCATAGGCATCAAGAAAATCCGTCCGCTTCTCAGTGAACAACTCGCCCCAATCGGTGGAAATAATTACCATTTCTTCGCCTTCAGGCATAATTTCCAAGGTATCGAACTGCCTTTGGATGTAGGCGGTTTCGCCTTGATACACTTCGAATTCTTGCCCTATTGGGCGGACAGCGATGTCACTTAGTTGTTCTAGTGTCTTTTTTGCCACTAGCCGTTTTTCTTCAATTAAGTTGTTGATACGTGCCGGTGGATTGGATTCAAATTTCTTGCGACCATTCACGATACTGTGCTTGACCAGCCCCTTTTCTTCTAGTGCATAGAGCGAATTATAGACATATTGCCCGTGAAGTCCGGTGCTAGTCACTATCTTGGAACTGCCGACTGGCCGGGCTTTTTTCAAAAGATCGACATAAACAACCGCTTCTTTTTCAGACAGGCCTAGCGCTTGGAGATTTGATAATAAATTTTTATCAAGATTATTTGACATGCTTATGTTATACACCTTTATTATAGCCAAGTCAATATCATTATATTATCATCAAAATATATTGACAAAATAGTATTTTGGTGCTATACTTTCTCGTTAAGCTGAATTAGAGAGTTATTTTAAAATCGAATATGTATAGCAATAAACGAAGGAGTGAAAAGGAGAAGAAAATGAAAAAGAAAGGTTTCTTGATGATTTTGGTTGGATTGGCACTCATGGTTCTTGCCTTAATTTGGGAATTTGGATTTGAAGGCGGAAGATCATGTCAAAGTATGGGGATGTTATCTGCTACTGGAATAGTTGTATTGAGTGTTTTTGGGACAATTCTTGCAGTAGCTGGAATAAAACGATGGTAGCAATGAATTGCCGTCTGCATCGGCGGGGTAGAAATGGAGCAGGGAGAGAGAAATGAAAAATACAATAGTGATAGTAGAAGATATAAAATCAATCCGGGATGGATGGCAAAAGGTTCTGAACTCCAATGGTTTTGAAGTCGTTGAGCTTGAGAGTGTCGCTGATTGGAGATCTCAAACACTAACGACTGAAAAAATTGCTGGAGCGATTCTGGACTTTTGCATAATCGGTGGCAACACAATTGAAATCGCTGATTATTTGAAAAGTCGTAACATCCTCTTCGTTGCCGCTTCGTCCGATTCGGATTGCAATATCGAGTTGGCAAGGAGAGGTGCGCTGAAAAGTGCGCTAAAAAAAGAAGCCGCGGAAGTATTGGTTGCCGCACTTGCTGTTTCGGAATTGGAGAGGGAGAGAGTGCGAAAGGACACTCTCGCAGAGATAAGTTTAATCGACGAGAGGAATCACCAAACTCAGGTGCGCAGAGCGGAAAGGGTAGATGCGCTCGAACGCGCATTTGAATCATGTGAGTCTCCAGATTTTCGTGTTGATGTTTCAGAAGGAGAGCATGAAGTACTCTGTGTCTCCCTGTATCCTGTTGATATTGATCCTCCCAGTTTTCTTGAGGTGGCTTGGCATGTTCCTCTTCGGGGTAGTGTCAGGAAAGAAGGAGACTTTCTTTTTGTTGCAGATCGAAGGATTCGCATAAAGGGAAGTCGAAAAGGTCTCGAAGGGGAAAATAATGCCATATCTATATGGCTAAAAAAATATAACAAAAACCGTCCGAGTGATTATTATTTGGCAGTTTTATATCTCTCTAATGGAGAGGGGAAGGACGATAAAGAACAACTTCGGCGGTATGAAAAAAGATGGGAAGCAAGGGGCGTAGGAGTGCTCCCGCTTTCAGCGATGTTTGAATGATGGTTCGGAGAGCAGCGCAACAGAGCTGCTCTCGCATTAGTTCTTTGTTTTAGGGTTTAAGGGGAATTGCTTATCATAGCAATTCCCTTTTTTCTATGCCTAAAAAAGGAGTAGTTGCAAAAAGATATTTATAATGGTACAATAACACTATAATTTTTTTAAAACAAAAAAATATGAACAAAAATATTTTCTCCACGAAAGTTGCCGTTTTCAAGGGCAAGGAAATTCGAAAAATCATCTATCAAAATGAATGGTGGTTTTCGGTTGTGGATGTAATTTATGCGCTTACAGATAGCGATCGCCCAAGTGTTTATTGGACTGCGATGAAGGCAAGAGTTAAAGATGAGGCCGAGTTTCAACTATCTACAATTTGTAGACAGTTGAAATTGCTGGCTCCTGATGGAAAAATGCGTGAAACCGATTGCGCTAACACCGAAGGGATGTTTCGCATTATTCAATCAATTCCTTCGCCCAAAGCCGAGCCTCTGAAGCGCTGGCTGGCGAAAGTTGGTTATGAGCGAGTGCAGGAAATCGAAGATCCGGAATTGGCAGCCAAAAGAACCAGAGCACTCTATAAGCTCAAGGGCTATTCCGAGGATTGGATCGAAAAGCGCATGCGCGGGATTGTAATTCGCGAAGAACTGACGGATGAGTGGCAAAAGCGAGGCGCAAGAGAAAATCGAGATTATGAAATTTTGACAGCGGAAATTTCTAAAGCGACTTTTGGCGTGACGCCGGTTGAATACAAAAAACTAAAAGGCTTGAAGCGCGAAAACTTGCGTGATCATATGGATGATTTCGAGCTGATTTTTACGATGCTTGGCGAGCGGTCGACAACGGAAATTCATAAAAATGAAAATTCCAAAGGCGTGAAAAAGCTGAAAGATGATGCAAAGATTGGCGGAAGAATTGCTGGCAATGCCAGAAAAGAATTGGAAACTAAGTTGGGCAGATCGCTGGTTTCTAAAAAGAATTTTATAAAAAATCCGGAGAATAAGAGGCTTTTGAATAAATAGCATTTCAATTATTTTTTCGCCATCTTCCAAAGCAGATCGAAATAGGTCAGATAAGACTGGCGGAAGTCTTCGTTTTTGATTTCGATGCAAAACATATCATCGCCGTTTCCCGAGCCATAGGAATTGAGAGTGATGGAGTCGTGCCAAATGTCAAATGATGTTGGCGAAGAATAGCCTTCCGGCAAAAAGCGATATTCCGAGTTGGCGCGTTTGACAAGCTGGGCTTCCGCGGAGCTGATGTTGCCAAAAATCAATTTTGTCTTGATATTTTTTTTCATGCGGATGCGGTTACTTCTTTCAAACACACCGGATTTGAGCATTATTTCTTTGAATTTCATCGCCGCGCCAGTGACAACTAGGTATTGCGAATTCTCCGGCATCAAATCATCTTTTCTTTTAATTAACTCTCGATAAGCCTTGGCGCCTTCATAAACTCGAATCTCTTGACCTTTTTGTTGACCGGTTAGTTTGGAATTGATTTCTTCGACCAAACTAGAAGCGATGATTTCTTGTTGCTTGATGTTGTCGAGAATATTTTGCGGATTAGCCACCCGAAAAACCAAGCGGTTATTTTTGGTAGTTTTCAAAATCATCTTTTTACTTTCTAATCCTTCCAGCGCGTCATAAGCCACCTGGCGATGCATCCCCAGCTTTTTGATCAGTGGCCCCACCGTATTTTCGCCCAATTCCAACAGCGCGTTATAGATCTTGATTTCATTGGGTGTGAGCCCAAGTTGTTTTAGTTCGTTTTCCATAAAAAGGTGTAATTTATTTTAAATCTCCCAGGGATAAACCCAGCCCTTTCTTTGTTCATATCCATCAAGACCAATTATTTGATATTTGCTCAGTTTATAATTTTCTAAAAAATAGTTTATGGCCGATAGATTAGCTTTGTTAAAATTAATTTTAACTTCGATGGGAACAATTTCATTTTTGGGAATAGCGATAAAATCAATTTCTTTTTTATCTTTTGTCCGCCAATAATAAACCTTATCTCTCCCATATTTTTTCACGAGTTCACTGAAAATACTAGTTTCAAAAACATTGCCAATAAGCTCTTTTTGCAAACTTTTGAGCCAAAGCATCTGCATCAATCCAGAATCATAAAAGAATACTTTTGGCATCTTAGAAAGTTCGCTGCGAATGTTTTTATTATAGGGCCTGACTAATTTTATTATGTAGGTTTGTTCGAGAATGAATAAATATTTTTCAATCGTTATTGCGGATAGCTTGCAAGTGTTGGCTAATTCTTTGCTATTAACCAATTGACCGCTTTGCGATGCCAAAACCTCCAATAATTTGTTGAAACTTTCAATATTATCGATGTTGGCTAATTCTTTGATATCTTTTCTGATGTAGGTATCAATGATTTGCTGCAAGCGCTTTTCTTTTAATTCAATATTGTCAATCAGTGCCACTTTTGGATAGCCGCCAAACAAAACGAATTCTCTGTAGAGAGCTCTTAATTCGGCTTGCTTTAGCGCTGTTGTTTTTTTACTTGGAGTATAGGTGTATTTTTTGAACATTAAGTATTCCTCAAAAGATAGGTTAAAAATTTCAAAATTAATCGTTCGTCCGACAAGCGAATCTTTGAATTTGCTTTTTATCTCAAAGCTGGAAGATCCCGACACGATCAACTTGATATTTTTGTGATGATCGGCAATCAGTTTCAAAAACTCAGAAGGATTGTCCAGATACTGAATTTCATCAATAAATACAAAAGTTTTTTTGCTCTCTTTCGGGAAATGTCCCTCCTCCTTCAGGTGGGTGATAAATTCAGCGGTTCCTAGGTCTAGTAGCTTTTTATACCGCGAATCTTCCAAATCTATGTAATATACATCCTCTCCTTTGCTTTTCAGATAATCTTCCAGCCACAGTAAAATATGCGTCTTACCAACTTGCCGGGCGCCATGCAAAACAATTATTTCCTCTAAATCAAGGAATTTTAGGATTTCATCGTTAATTTTTCTTTTGTAGAGCATAAAAATGAATAAGTTAACAATTATGACTATAGTATATATCAAACTAAAACTATAGTCAAGTTATATTAAAGTTTGACTAAAATATAACTAAAACTAGTCACATGGGGGTTATTTTTACATTCGTATATTCGTACAAATTCGTAATTCGTAGAGACTGTCCGCAAAATGTCCACTATCGATTTCTGTCAATCTCAAACTGACCAAATTCCAAAAATCCCTTATCCTGGCTTAATTATACATCAGTTTAAAACTTATGTCAATATTGTCGCAAGATTACTGTTGACAATAAACAATAGACGTGCTATACTCCGGAGTCAAGCTGAGAAATGGATTCTCGGGGAGACAAAAAAATGTACCTTTAAAACAAGGAGAATAGTAATGAGCGATATATTGAATACTATCATAATCGGCGAAAAAGCTTTTCATGATCGGGAGAAAGTGGCTATTTTCTATTTTCACGATACTATTAATAGAAGTCGCATTCCTATCAGCAAAGCATTTCAAATGTTGAATTCCGATGAGGAGTGCATTGAATTCTGTAACAACTTGATTAATCTATGGAAAGACAATGACAGGAAGGAAGAAGCAAAGAATGTTTTTTGCAAGCTTGGATGGATTTCTTCAGATGACTTTGACAAGTACCATGGTTCTTTCCATTGCATGTCGACCACTACGAAAGACGGGTGCGTTAGACTCTGGGTTTATTATGGTGTAGAGCGTGAAAATTTATTTATGATGATACAAATAAATCGCTATGCTGAATATGATTCATCGGGCTTGACCAGACTTTTGAAATTCTGGGAAAGTATTAAGCCCCTGATTTTTGGTGATAAGTTTAACCAAAAATATGATGGCTTTAAAAATGGCAACTGGCATTTGGAAGTTCCACATCAATAAAACAGATCTAAGCCGGTAAAACAAGAGATAATCCTTGAGGAAGATATCTCTTAATTCTCCTAAATCGTTCTTTATTGTAGGAAAGGCGAGCACGCGTATCATCGCACTATGCTCGCCTCCTTTTCCCAAGTTTCAAAATTGTTTTGAGGCTTGAGATGGAGGGAAAATTAAATTTGCACATTAAAAAAAGGAATAAATAATATGTCAAAAATTAATCAGGACAAGATGTTTGCAGATACTGCCGTGATGTATGATGCCAATGCAAATGAATATGCCAAGGCTTCGAGACGAGAACTACGAGAGTTAACTCTCCAGCCATCGTTGGTTAAGCATTTAGGCGATCTTTCTGGAAAGAGAGTATTGGATGTTGGTTGTGGCATGGGCAATTCCAGTCGTCTAGCACTTTCATGCGGAGCGCGGAGAGTTGTAGGCATTGATATTTCTGAAAAAGAAATTATTACAGCACGGGAAATTGATTCTTACGAACCCATCAAATATTTAATCAGAAATGCTATTGATGACTTGAGCGATTTGGGAAAATTCGATTTGGTCACGGCAATTTTATCGGTACATTACTGTACGGAACGAGCAATGCTGGAAAAATTGTTTTCCAACGTCAAGAAAGTACTCAAGTCCGGTGGTGAATTTTTGGCGGTCGTCGTTCCTTTCTCTGACTACGATGGTTATGGCGTAAGAATTTCATCACCAACTGGCCGAGAAGGCGAGCCGTCCAATGTTTCTCTATCTGATTTTGGTGGTAGTAAATTTCTTGACTTCGATGATATCTATTGGAGTGAAAAAACTTACCAGGAAGTCCTGGAAAAAATCGGGTTTTCTGTTGAATGGCTTCCGTGCTTTGTATCTAATGAGGGGATTCGGAAATACGGGGAAAATTTCTGGCGGAAGTTTTTAGATGATCCTATCTACAAAATTTTTATCGCGAAATAAGAAAGGGGGAAAAGATTTTTTCTGCAGGTATAATCAAAAGGAGTTGCCAATCATTGCAACTCCTTTTTTCTATGTTTTTAATTAGTAAAGTTAAATTCGCCTCACCCTTTTCCCTCCAAGTCGTTGAAGGTAAAATCTCCTTGTTAAGGAGAGGGGATAAGCAATTCGTGTTTAATGATTCATGATTATTAACAATATTGATAACAATGAAGCATAATAAAATAGTTGTTAGCTAGTTTTACAATTCCCCTCAATTATTTCCGATTTCCACTTCCGGATTATTTTCAAATTTTCTTAGCTCTTTATTCCACGCTCAGCCCGCTAGGCACATTTGGTGGCGTGGTGTCATCGCCTCCTGTATCTGGCCATGAACCAGTATCATAATATACTTTCGCAGGAATATCAGCGACAAAAGGGGTTTCTGGATTAATTGGTGGCCATGCGATGGACCCGAAAAATGCTGGTTTTGAGTCATAATAAAGTGAATCAGGCAATGAATGATCTACAGTTGCACCTTGACATCCAGGCTCTCCGCTACTATCACACCATTTTTGTCCTGCCGTTACTGCGTCCCAGTTTCCATGTCGGAGCATTGTTGTTTTACATGCCCCAGAAGGGGTAAAATAAATATATTTAGATGATGGTGCATACGGGATAGTTGTGGTTTCATATGCGTCGTCCTGTCCGGCAGTGCCAAGATAATTTCCAATCACATTGTAGTATGTTTGGTTGTTTGACACCCCAAGAGTGACCAGTTGATCCACTTTCGTATAATCCATATGGATTCTGTTTCGGAATAATGTATTATTGCTATTTGACCCCCAGTAATTATCAGAACTAAAAAGAGCACCTTCGATTACATTTCCCTCAAATAAGTTTTGAAATTGATGCCCACCATGAAGTCCGATTGCATATCTATTTGCGGTTGGATATACCTCTTGCCATATGTTTGTCAGATAATTGTAAGCAATGACTCCGCCAGAAAATCCACCCTGAATCACTACCCCACAGGATACGTTATGGATTGTGTTATTTTGAATCAGATGCGCGCTACCCGTCATTGCTGAGGTAATTGCGTAGTTGTCATTAGCTGTCCCGGCAACCACCTGATGAAAATTGCATTTTTCAATCTGGATTCTATAAGCATTTGTCAAATAAATTCCCATTCCAGATTCGGAAAATCCATTCAACTCCACTCCCTTCAGCCAGCAATTATCGGCATTGAAAATGGTAACGTTATAGAAGTAGGATGAGTTAAAAGTTAAATCCTCAATCCCAGCGTTTGTAACTTGCATTGTTACTTTTGCTGCCTGCGGTGTTTTTGTACCATCCATAGTCCAGTATAGCGGGATTTCAAGCGTTGCCGTGGTTCCAGATGTAGGTGCTACCAATTTGACTACTTGTTGGATTGCCCTTGTCCCATCTCCTGTTCGGCCGCTCATGGTCATACTGCCACCTTCTCCGACATTAGTGACTGGCGGGTCTCCTGCCGCATTGTTTAATTGATCGATAACAATACAATCACCCACATTCCATCCGTGATTCCCAGAGGTTGTGATTGAGGTTGAACCTTTAGTTAATCCACTTGATAGCCCAACGGCTGTACCATAATCTACCCCATAAGCTCCAAAATGAATAAACTCAGAACCACTTGGCACGATTATTGTTGATCCCATGCCAGAACCACGCAAAGTGACGTCGGTTTTCATTTGTAACCCAGATATGTTAAATGTCCCAGCACCTAGCAATACTACCTGACCTGATGGGCAGTTGTTTATGGCGGTCTGGATTTCAGCTGTCCTGTCTCCACTAGATGCTGTAATAGTTTGGCAAATAGTAGTTCTAATCGGAATGCCTCCATTTACTCCAGCATTTCCTGTCCATGTGATGGAGCGATCCGATGGTATCTGAAATGTTGCCATAACTCCTATTGGTAGCAACAACATGAGTATAATTATGGATAAAGTTTTTTTCATTTTTTAATCCCGTTGATCAATTTATGAAATTCTTCAATTGATGCTGGAATGATATCAATTATTTTTTCTTCGGGCAATATTTTCCTGGCTATTTTCTTGAGTTGTGAAAAAAGCTAACCTACTATATTTCTACAATTCTCCCCAATTATCCCCAATCTCAACGTTCGCCACGAGTGGAACTTTGAGAGTGTAGGCTTTTTCAAGAATCGTTTTGATTTTTTGCGCTACTTCTTCGGCCAGATCTTCTTTGACTTCGAGAATAATTTCATCGTGGACTTGGAGAAGCATTTTGACATCGGGATTATTTTCAAATTCTTTAGTGACGTGGAGCATAGCGATTTTCATGATGTCTGAGGCGAGGCCTTGGATGGGCATATTGATCGCCATCCGTTCGGCGGCGCTTTGTAACTGAAAATTGGATGAGTTGATTTCTGGAATATATCTCCGGCGGCCGATTTCTGTTTCGACGTAGCCGTTGGTTTTGGCGGATTCGCGAATCCCTTGCATATATTTCGCCACCCCTTGGAATTTTTCAAAATAGGCATCGATAAATCTTTTCGCATCATCGCGTGAAATGCCGGCGCGGGCGGAAAAACCGAAGGAGCCCATGCCATAAATCACACCAAAGTTTAGCTCTTTGGCGGTGCGGCGGATTTTGTCCGTCACTTGCGAGAGCGTGAGGTTGTTGATTTCCGCCGCAGTGGCACGGTGGATGTCTTCGTCTTTATGAAACAGCTCGATCATTTTTTTGTCACTACTAACATGAGCGACTACGCGCAGATCAATTTGAGAATAATCGGCGCTGACGAGTTTGTGACCAGTTTCAGCGACAAACGCCGTGCGCAAAAGTTGTCCCAGATCGGTGCGGGTGGGAATGTTTTGCAAATTGGGATCAGAGGATGAGAGGCGACCGGTGGCGGTGACGGCTTGGTTGAAAGTAGAATGGAGGCGGGAATTTTTGTCGACCATTTCTGGCAGGGTGTCGAGATAGGTATTTTTCAGTTTTGTGATTTCGCGGTATTCTTCGATTTTTTCAATGATCTTATGTTCACCTTTCAATTTTTCCAGTTCCGCCGAAGCCGTTGAGATGACGCCGAATTTACCTTTTTTAATGTTTCCGACCGGCAAGTGCATTTTTTCAAACAGCACCTCAGAGAGTTGCTTGGGAGAGGCGATGTTGAAAGTTGTGCCGGAAAGCGCATAGATATTTTCTTCGAGCTTCGCAATGCGTTTCGTGATCGTTTCGGAAATGCCGGCAAAAATCATAGTGTCTAATTTGATGCCAGATAGTTCCATTTGTGCCAAAACTTTAGCCAGGGGAATTTCCAGTTCGCAAAAAACCGTACTGAGCGTGTGCGCCGGAGAATTTCCAGATTTCACTTGCTCCGCACTGATTTTTTCGATTTCTTCTTTTTGGATTTTTTTCAGTTTGAAAATATAGTCGGCGACGGCGCAATTTTTTTGGGCAATGTCTTCGGTACTTTCAATCTCAAGGCCTAGTTGGCCCTTTTTGGATTCTTCGGCCATTTCTTCTTGTAAAAATTCCGCGACGAGATCAGGCAAAGTTATTTTCCGGCCCGGGCTAAGAACATAGCTGGAAAGCAGAATATCGAAATAGTTTCCGGCGAGATTTACCCCGGCGTTTTGCAAAACCTCCCAATCACTTTTCAAGTCAAAACAAATTTTTTCCGTCTGTGGATTTTCCAAGAGTGTTTTTATTTCCGAAAAAATTTCTTTATTCTCTAAATCGAAATAGATTGCGCGACCAGTCTTATAGCCAATGGCAATGCCAGAAAGCGTGCTAGCGTGCACAGAGACGCCATTAGTTCTAAGCTTGATAGCCAGTTCTTTTTGCTCCTTTAGATTCGCGAGCAGTTCTGGAAAATTTTTCTGGTCAGCTATTTCAAATTTAAAATCTTTAATACCTTCTGATTTTTCCGTCGGAGCATTTTTCTGGTCAGCTTTATTTGATTTGCTGTCAGTCGTATTTCCCAATAGTCTTTTTTTGAGACTATGAAAATTAAGTTCCGTGAAAAGCGCGACCAATTTTTCTTTGTCAAAATCTTTTGTTACCGCTTTTTCCAGATCTAGCGTGACCGGGACAACTCGGGAAATTGTGGCCAGTCCTTTGCTCTGAATCGCAATCATTTTATCTTTCTCCAGTTTCTCCCGCAGTGGTTTTTTGATGTCTTCCAAATGGGCATAAACATTTTCCAATGTGCCGTAAGTCTTCAAAAGTTCGATAGCGGTTTTTTCGCCGATGCCTTTTACGCCCGGAATATTATCTGACGGATCTCCGCGCAGACCTTTGTAGTCAATCAACTGTTCCGGTGCCAGTGAGAAGCGTTCAAAAATTTCCGCCTTGCCATAGAGCACGGCGTCAGTCAGTCCCCGGCGCATCGTGTACACCGAAGTCACATCATCGACTAATTGCAATGTGTCCATATCGCCCGTGACGATAATAGTCTCTAGCTCCCGAGAGTTTTCCCTCGCTTGTTTTGCGAGTGTTCCAATCACATCATCCGCTTCAAAGCCGGCGACAGCATAAATCGGAATACCAAACGCCTCGGTCACTTCCTTGACGCGAGGAATCTGCGCATAAAGCGCATCATCCGCTTTCGCGCGCGTCGCCTTATACTCCGCATATTCAATGTGGCGAAAAGTCGGTCCGGCCAAATCAAAAGTGGCTATGATATATTTCGGCTCGAACTTGGCAATGATGGAAAGCAAAGTTGAGGCAAATCCATAAACTGCATTCACTAGCTCGCCATTTTTGGTGGTGAACGGCGGGAGAGCGTGGTATGATCGATGGATGATAGCATTACCGTCGATAAGGATGAGTTTTTCGGGTTTGGGGGTTTCCATAAAATTTTTGAAAATAGTTAAAATCCAATACGTTTCTTCGGCTCCGCGTCTTCCTTCATCAGTTGTGCAATCATTTGAAAAACTACCTTAAAACTTTTGTCATACTTATCCTCCATCAGCTCAACTTTTTCGCGTAGTTGCTTGTGGGTAGAAAGAATTTCTCGCAACTTCACGAATGTCCGTACTATTTGGATGCTAACTGCTACGGCGCGCTTACTTTTCAAAACTGCCGAAAGCATCGCTACGCCTTGTTCGGTGAAAACAATTGGCAGCCATCTTAATCCTTGCTTATCACTTTTGGACATCACAATTTGTGATCTCCAAATTTCAAGTTCTTTTTTATTTAGTTGAAACATGAAGTCTGCGGGAAATCGATCCAAGTTTCTTTTTACTGCCTGTTTAAGCAATCTAGTTTCCACGCCATAAAGCTCGGCTAAATCGCGGTCAAACATCACTTTTTCCCCGCGGATGAAATAGATCTGGCTCATTATCCTTTCATTGGGTATAGCAGGTTGCTTTTCATTTTTTATCATAAATTTTTTTATTACGTTTTATTATACCAAGCATAACAAAAAATGCACGTTTTGGGTTATTTCTCCAACGCCTTCCAATTGATTTCAAAAATACTTTTCAAAGTGTTGAAGATTTTTTCGCTTTCAATGATGAGGCCGATCTGTTCTTCGAAGGCCATGATGCCGATCAGTTTTTTGCCGTAGAGATTAATTTCTACTTCAAAGAGCGTTTCGTTTTCCGGCGCGAAGCGGATCTGGCGCAGGTGTTTTTGGTCATAGGATTTGACGTGGCGCATTTGTTCATTGTTTGGCGCAATTGTGCGCTCCCAAATGCGATTTTTTATCCGAGCGGGGACATATTCATGCCACAGATACTGCGCGTCGAAATATTTCAACGCGTCGTCCGTTGCCCAAGCTAAAATTTCTTGGTCGGGATATTTCAGAGTGTCCTCATAAACTTCTTTGATGCCAGCTTTTCCTTCAAAAAACTTGATTTTAGGCTTTTTCTCCAATCGGTTGGCGATGGAAAGAAGTTCTGGCATCACTTTTAGGATAATTTTTTTCTTTTCTTCGATCTGTCGTTCCAATTTTTCTGGGTTTTCGGCGAAAAAGAGCGTGTGATTCTTGCTTTTAGTCTGACCTAATAGGCCTTTTTCTTTCAAGGAATCTAAAATATCATAGACCGTTGTCCGTTTAACGGCGGATTTTTTGGCAATCTGCCCGATATTGGCGCTACCCAACTCCAAAAGCGCCAGATAGACTTGGCTTTCTTTCTTGTCTAGGCCGATTTTTTGGAGGTTGTCTTGGAGCATGAATTTGGTGGTTTATTGGACTATACCCGTCTTCGCTTGGGCTACGGCGTGGCGCAGTCCGCCTTCGCTTGGGCTACGGCGTGGCGCAGTCCGCCTTTACTTAAGCTATGGCGTGACTCAGTCCGCCTTCGTCCCAAGAGTACTTGTGACTATGGCGTGACGAAGAAAGGGTCGTTAGTATTAGTATATCAAATAAGCCATATATTGTCAATATTCACATATCTCTTGACCTAAGTAGTGACAGATTTGGGTTTTTGGGATACAATAAGCAGTTAAATTGAAAATTAGATAGGCTAGTTGAATATTTAACAGAGTTATTTATCAATTAAATCAAGGAGGAGGGTATTATGAAAAATGAAATCGATTCTGATTGGTGGGATGAAAAGTATGATTTTTTTGGTGAATTTTACATGGAGGGGGATAATTCCAAGGAAGGATATTTGGAAGATAAAAATAGAACGATTGTAGAACGAACAGAGGAAGATGTTGATGGTGTTGTCAGATTGTTGGGCATGACCGGTGGCGAAAGAATCTTGGATATTCCTTGTGGCTATGGCAGGCACAGCATTGAATTGGCAAAGAGGGGCTATGCTATTGTCGGTATTGATATTAATGCGACGCATCTTAAAAATGCGATTGATCGTTTAAGGGAGCTGGGAATTGCAGTTGATTTCAGGAAAGAAAGTATGCTAGATATCGCTTATTTCAACCAGTTTGATCACATAATCAATATGTGTTACTCCTTTGGTTTCTTCGAGACTGACAGTGACAATCGGGAAGTTTTACGAAATTTTTTTAGGGCACTGAAGCCCGGTGGAAAATTTTTAATGGAAACCGACGTCAATCTGTCGCGAGTGCGGGCAGGGAAGTACAAGGAAAACGAGATTAGGAAACTTATATCGGGAAATCAACTACAAATCATTGATCGGTATAGTGCCATAACCAAAAGAATGGACGGAGCCTGGATTATTATCAGGCCCGACGGAACACTAGTGAGAAAGGATTATTCGGTCAGAGTTTTTGAAAAAGATGAGTTTGTCGATTGGTGTCTTGACGCCGGGTTTGTGTCTTGTGAGGCTTATGGCAATTGGTGGGGTAGTCCATACGATGAAAATAGTGAGCAGATCATTTTTGTAGCTCACAAAAAATAATAGATACTTAAATAATAGATACTTGAAAAGGGAAGTGCATATAACTGTGCTTCCCTTTTTCTTTTGGGCGTGCAATTTTTGGCTGGGTCGTATATAATGTAGAGTATAAAACTTTCTTCACTATCTCTGTAAGTGTGATAGTTTTGTGTATAAATCAAGGGCTGTGAGACTGGATCCCCGCCGGAGTTTATCCTCGTGAAAACGGGGGCGAGGATGACACGGAATAATTATGATTGGAAAAATTAAGGGAAAAATTGATACTATCAGGGAAAACTATGTCATTTTAGATGTGCATGATATTGGGTATAAGGTCCAGATGAATAGTTATTCTTTGGCGAAAATTGCCGGGACGGAGAGTGTCGAGCTGTTTATTTATACTCATGTGCGTGAAGATGTGCTGGCGCTGTTTGGATTTTTGACTGAAGAAGAGCAGGAGATGTTTGAGCTTTTGATTTCTATTTCCGGTATCGGACCTAAAGCCGCTTCGAGCATCCTGGCGATTGCCAGCCCGAAAACGATCAAGGCGGCGATTGTGAATGAAGACACTTCCATTCTCACGAAAGTTTCCGGCGTGGGCAAAAAAACCGCCGGCCGGGTGATTTTGGAGTTGAAAAATAAAGTGGGAACAATTTCGCAGGGTGATCAAGACGAAACGACTGGCGATTCGCAATCGATTGAGGCGCTGATGGCGATGGGCTATAGCGCTTATGAAGCGCGGGAAGCGCTGAAGAGTGTGTCGGGGGATGTGAAAGATATTGGGAAGAGAGTGGGGATGGCGCTGAAGAATATCGGGAGAAAATAATTGCAATACCCTCCTCTCCCTTCGGGAGAGCCTGCCTGCCGGTAGGCAGGGATGTCCGTAGGACAGTGAGGCTATGGAATAGTTTTTTCAATTCCTCTTCTCCCTCCGGGAGAGGATGTCACGTACTCGTGACAGGTGAGGGCAAGGGCAATAGGTTAAGAATAATTCTAAACAAAGCTAGTCTTTTCTTAATATATAGCCCTTTCCCTCATCCGGCCTTCGGCCACCTTCTCCCGGAGGGAGAAGGGGATATAAATTTAGTATTTCTGAAAATGGAAACATTGGCTAAAAATAATTTTATGCAAAACGATTCTCCTTTTGGAGAATTTTTGCAGTCGGAGGTGTGGCGTCAATTTCAAGAGAGTGTGGGGCGGAAAACTTTTCATCTTTCTTCTGAAAATTTTTGGGCGAATATAATTTTTCATAAACTTCCGGTGGTGGGGAAATATTTTTATGTTCCGAGAGGACCAGAGGTAAAATCGGAGCCAGGCTCCGGAGCTCCGGAGCCTGGCTCCGATTTTGGAGAACTGATAAAATTAGCAAAAGAAAACAATGCGGGTTGGATCCGGATTGATCCGGAGACGGAAGAATTGCTGGAAGCGATTAGAAAAAATATAAATTATAAAATAGCGAAGGCGCCACACGATATGCAGCCCAAAGAGCTATATGTCATTGATATTGCGAAAAGCGAAGAAGAGCTTTTGGCGGAGATGAAGGCGAAAACTCGGTATAATATCAAACTTTCACAAAAACATAATGTTTTAGTGAAAGTAATTTCCAATTTCCAATTTCCAATTTCCAATAAATTTTCAAATCCCAATGATCAAATTAAAGAAAAAAAATACATCGAGGAGTTTTTAAGGTTGACTGGGGTGATGGCAAGGCGGCAGGGGATTGTGGCGCATCCGGAAAATTATTATCGTCAGATGCTGGAAATTATTCCGGGGGACAACTTGAAATTGTATGTTGCCCAATATGAAGGAAAAATTATTGCGGCTAATCTAGTTGTTTTTTATGGCGAGACTTGTATCTATCTCCACGGCGCATCGGATGATAATTTTCGCAACGTGATGGCGCCCTATCTTTTGCAGTGGCGACAAATTTGCGACGCGAAAAAGGCGGGATGCATGAGGTATGATTTCGGGGGGATAAAAACAGTTAACAGCGAACCTGCCTACGCCAAGGCTTCGGCAGGCGAGCAGGAAACAGTGAACGGTAAAAATACTTGGAGTGGAATTACGAAATTCAAACTTGGCTTTGCGCCGAAAACTTTGCCGACGGTTTTCCCTGGGAGTTATGATATTATCATAAATCCGGTAAAGTATTGGCTTTATCGATTTATTCAAAAAGTGAAAAGTTTTTGCTAAGCGTTATATAGCAATAAGCTAAAAAATATTGTATAATAAAATTGTAAGAAGAAATAAAAATATTAATTTTTGAAATTATGGAAATCGAAGTGGAGACAGACGGCGCATCCGTCAAAGAAAAAAAGATCGCGAAACTTTTTTCCGCGAAAAAAAAGGCGCCGAAAAAAATCGAGAAAAAAAACAAAACAGCCATAGAAGAAAAAATAAAAATTGCTTCCAAAGCAACCGGGAAAGAAAAAAAGAGGAACAGGGTTGTCTTGTTTGTTGTTCCGCTTCTGGTTGTTTCTTGTTTTGTTTTAGGATTTTTTACCTATTACTACCGCAATAAATATGTACAATTAGTGAAGACGCCGACTATTTTGGAAAAAAATGACCGCGAGTTGGTCTTGGGCAATGTCAGCAATTTGGCGGAACTTCCCAGTGGGGAAGATCCCATTATTGCGACAGCGGGGGATGTGGAAAAATTGACCGGACAAGCTTTTTCTTCCGATGTGTCCGCCGATGACAAAGCGGTGATTTATGTCGGGGCGAAAAAAGCGATTATCTATCGAACTTCGAGTGGAAAGATTGTCGAAACAACACCGTTTTCTTCAGAAGAAGATAAGATAGTGGCGCACGCGGAAAACCAGACGGCGCTGGTGGCGACAGAGGCGCAAGTAGCCGGAGCTGATACGCAAAATGCAGACCAAATAGGAATGGTTGCGCAAATTGTAAATCAGAACGAAGTAGGCAAGGCGGCAACTCAGATAATTGATCAAGCAATAACGCCGATAGACAAACGTTTTCGTGTGGCGGTCTATAACGGGACTAGCGTGAAAGGTGTGGCGGAGAAGATGGCGCAGACGATCATTTCGGTCAATACTAATATTGATGTGGTGAAAAAGACCAGTGCAGCTGGAGATTATCTGAAAACAACCGTCATCGATCTTTCCGGTAATAACGGCCAATTTGCGACCGATTTGGCCAGTGCAATCGACGGGGAAGTTTTAACTGCGGTTCCTGCGGGAGAAGCGGTGCCGAAAGCAGATGTGCTGGTGATTGTAGGTGGGAAATAATTGCGGGACTTGCGTAAGTTCTAAATCAAAAAAACTCAAGTTAAAAAAAGACGGATTGAAAAATCCGTCTCTTTTTTGGTAACCTTATTTTCAACGTGCTCCGGAATCGACTTGGTCGTAGATGATTTTAGAAATTCCGGCGATTATATGGGAAAGCTTGGTGAAATCCTGCCCTTTGGTCATCACGCAGAGCAGATAGGGTCTTTGCGGATGGTACACGATCCCGCAATCATGCAGTTGCCTCACGACTTGTTTATCATCACCTAATGATTCTCGCTCTCCGAATTTATGGGCAACTGTAATTCCCTTCGGAGTTCCAGCTAAGAGTCCGCCCTTATAATCAACCGTTCCGAGTAGTGCTAATGCTTGCTCGGAAAGTCCTCGGTTTAGGTAGGATGCGTTATAGAGGATGCGGAAAAAAGAGGCATAATCTTTGACGGTCATCGAGTTGTTCGCATTGTAGATTTCCGGCATATTGATTCCCAGATCGGAAAAGACCGCGCCGAAATCTTTTTGGTTGACATTTTGAAACAAAAGATTGGTTGCATCGTTGTCAGAGTATTTGATCATCGCTTCAATCAATTGCGAAACGGTGTAGCTCTTGCCTTCCGAAATCCGTTTTTCCGGCTGGATCTGCTGGGAAAACTCAGTGGCTGGTTTTCCCGCGGTGAGTGATTTCCCAAAAATAGTCGGATCGTGCTCGGAATATTTATAGTAGGCCAACATGATTGGAACTTTCAAAAGACTGGCTGGGGAATAGCTGGACTGTTCATTGATTCCAAATGTCGGACCATTATTCAGATCCCGATAATAAAAAGCAATGCTGGCGGAGGGGTTTTTGTCAATTATCTGCTCCTGGATCGCTTTTTTTACTTTCAACTCGGCTGATTTCAAGATTGGTGATTCATTCCCAACTTCGCATTCCAAAAGCGGGTTAATAAAAGCATATCCGGATGATTGGCGGATCTCCTTGCTTTGCCCATTGTCTCCGGTTTGCATCTTTCTGCCGAGAAAAAAACCGGACAAAAAAAGAACAGCCAAAATGAGCGTAGCTAATCCGGCAGGCAAGTATTTGTTTTTCGAAGATAAGCGTTGAAAAAATTTGTTGATATTGGGCATAATTGGTGATAATTCTCACAAACTGACTTCTTGATGACTAAATTATAGCATAAAAATGAATACTGTAAAAAAATATTTTTTTGAATTTTCCATATCCGTGTTATGATAAAAAACAAAGAGTCAATTAATAAAAAATAAATGAAAAAAATAAGAGATATCAGTTTTAGAACAAGAGTCATCTTAGTTTTAGAAGTCGTCGTCGTCACAATCCTCATAGTAGTTGGTGTTATCACCTATCAAACTCGCCAAGCGCTGATCCGGGAAGTTTCTCAGGAAAAATTGCTTGCTATCGCTTCTTCTTCGGCGGCGGTTATTGATCCGGAAAAAGTGGCGGCGATCCAGACGGAAGCGGACACAGCCAGTGATAACTATCTGGAGCTGAAAGGGATGCTTCAAAAAATCAAAATGAACAATCCGGAAGTTGATGACATCTATCTCATGAAAAAATCCGCTTATCGCAATATCTTAAAGTTCATCGTTAGCGCAAATGACACCCAGGATCGGAATGGCAACGGGGCGATTGAGGAAAATGAAGTGGGTGTTGATTTTGAAGAAGAATATGAAATCTCGGCTTTTCCGGAAATGGCGAAGGCTTTTGAGGCCAAGACAACTGACAAACAAATCAGTTGCGACAAATGGGGCTGTTGGTTGTCCGGCTATGCTCCAATTTTCAATGAGAAGGGTGAGGCGATCGCCATTGTTGGCGTGGATATTCCCGCGGAAACGATACTGGCCTATGAACGAGACATGCGGATGGTGCTTTGGGAAGTCTTGGGAGTAATTTCTATTTTTTTCCCACTCTTCCTGTTTTTCTATCTGCAATATGCCTTGCGTCCGATCGATAAAATTACCAAATCTATCGCTAAATTTAGCAGTGATTTCAAAACTAGGATAGATATTGTCGGAGACAATGAATTTGGGATGATCGCCAAAACATTCAATCAGATGGCGCTTGAATTGGAAATTCTTCATACGCAGATGGAAAAAAAAGTTAAAGCGAAGACGAATGAGATAGTGGCTTGTGCGAGGAATATTACTGAGGACAAAGCAAAGGAGGAGGCTTTTTTGGATAGTGTCGGAGAGGGCATCATCGCGATCGACAAAAAGGGCAAAGTGATTTTAGTCAACAGGCAGACCGAGGTCATCTTGGGCAGGCCGAGTAAAGAGCTTTTGGGGAAAACCACAGCGGAGCTGTATGAAGTTGAAGATGAATTTGAAAAAAAACTTTCAAACAAAGAAAAGCCTTTGCAAAAAACGATCACTAGCGGGGAAAAAATTTCAGGAAAATATTTTTGTGTCCATTCTGGCAGAAAAATTCCCGTTTTCATTACGGCTTCGCCGGTCATTTCCGAGAACAAATTAATCGGTGCCATTTTGGTTTTTCGTGATATCACCAAGGAAAATGAAATTGACAAAGCCAAGACCGAGTTTGTCTCTTTGGCTTCCCATCAGTTGCGCACCCCGCTCTCCATCATCAGTTGGCATAGTGAAGCGCTGCTGGAAGATCAGCGGGGTTTTTCGGAAAAACAAAAAACATATTTGGAAAAAATCAGCCATGCTACCAACCGGATGGTTGAGTTGGTGCGGGCGCTCCTTAATACTTCTCGGCTGGAAATGGGCACTTTTTCAATTGAAACAAAAGAGATTGATCTGGTGCGATTGGCAGAAAATCTTGTTAAAGATCTCAGCTCATTCAGTTCGATCCAAAATATTTCTATTGAGAAAAAGTTTTCCGGAAAGAAGATAATGCTCAAAGGAGATCAGCAATTGATAACGATGATCTTTCAGAATCTCTTGACCAATGCGATCAAATATTCCAAGCGAGATGGTAAGGTAGTCTTGGAAATCTCTCAAAAATCACCTAACATTGTGATTCGAGTGGTTGATCAGGGGATTGGCATCACGGACAATCAGAAATCCGATATTTTTACTCGTTTTTTCCGAGCGGATAATGCCAAAGAAAAAGACGCCGAGGGGACTGGTCTGGGGCTCTATATCATAAAAGCAATCATTGAACATTCCGGCGGAACGATCAAATTTGATTCGATTGAAAACAAAGGCACGACTTTCACGGTTATTTTGCCAGAATCTGGTATGCCCAAAAAAGAAGGAACGAGAAAATTAATTTAAATTTTTTATTAATAATAGGATTTACGCGTCTTACCTCGCAACCGTATTTTCTAAAAAAATAACTCGAACGCTCTTTTTTCTTTTCAAAATTTTCCCTCTATCAAAGGCAACCAGTGGAAAATTTTGAAGAAAAAAGGCATTCTCAGACACGTTTTTTTAGAAAATACAGTTGACTCGGGTAAATGCGTAAGTCGTGAATAAAATGGCAAACGACAAAGAAAGAAAAATTCTCATCGTTGATGACGAAGAGGATATGCGAGAAATTTTGAGCGATAAGTTCGGCACTTCCGGGTTTTCCGTCGCACTCGCCAAAGATGGCGCAGAAGGATTAGAGAAGGCATTAGAAATTCACCCATTGGTGATTCTTCTGGATATCGCCATGCCTAACATGGACGGCCTTGAGATGCTGGAAAAATTAAGGCATGATGCGTGGGGGAATAATGTTCCTGTGATTTTACTGACCAATATCAGCGATATGCATAAAATTGAAGAGGCGAAAAAATTGGGTATCCAAGAATATATGCTCAAAGCAGAGTGGAAAATGGCGCAAATTATTGAGCGGGTGAAGGAAATTGTCAGTGATTAACGTTTCTTGTTTTTCTGAAACATTCCAACTTTTTTTCACAAGCCCCGGAAATATTTCCGGGGCTTGGTTTATATTTGACGGGCTGCTTTTTTTTAATAAATTTTATGGTATAATAATTAGAGTGATAAATGGCGAAAAAACCAAATGTTTTTTTGTATTTATTTATATAGAATTTTTGGCAAACTTGCAAAAATGCAAGTCATCGCGGTGTGTTAAAAAATGTAAAAATAAAAAAAGTTGATCAACCTGACCAAACATAAAAAAAATAGACTTTCCAGATATTCTCAAAAAAAGACGGCGTTTTTGTGGGGAAAATTTTTCACCTTTTTTCATCTGGAAAGCAGGCGCAGACGGAAGAAAAAAATTCTCATCACCCAAGAAAGCCTGGGCGGATTTTTGCAAGATTATGACTTGGCTTCCAAGCATAGCCTGGGGAAAAGCTATCTTCGTCGGCGCAAATGGGTAGCGATCTTTGGTTATATAAAGAAGATCTTTACTAAAATTATCCTTTTTGCTTCAAAAACCACTTTGCGCCTAACTGTTACTTTTGTAATTTTTGTCTTTTTGGGCGGAATTATCCCAACGATTCTCGCCTCACCCCAATTCAAAACAGTGACTTCTGCGTTTGATTGGGAGTTAGGGTCATTGACCGGCGTAACCACTAATACTAGCCAAGATGCTATTCAGCTAGCGCCACAGGGGAGCTGGGATGCTAGGCTGTGGGCGGCTCCGCCGGACACAATATATTTTGGCAGTGCTTCCAAGATGGCCTGGAACTATTTATATGTTATGCGAGGATATGCGGATAAAGAATTTTGGCGTTATGACACAGTAAATGATCGCTGGGAAACATTGCCGGATCTTCCTTTTCCCGCCAATTATGGTGCTGATATGACTTTTATTCCCGGCGCAACCGAAGGAACGGGGAAAATATATGCTATTTTTGGGGGATATTTACAAAAATTTTATGAATTCAATATTGCGACTCAAAGTTGGAAACAGCTTCCGGATTTGCGGGATTCTACTTACTATGGATCATCTATCGAAACTGACGGTGCGGACGTTTATTTTTTACGGGGAAATGCCAGCGGTGACTTTTATAAATATCATGTAAATGCCGATGATCCTTATTGGCAAAACTTATCCGGCATAACTTCACCAGCCACCGTTAATACCGGAGGGGATCTTGTCTATGGTCATGATGGATATCTTTATGCAATTCGGGGAAGCAATACTGCAAGTTTTTATCGTTTTTTAATTCCCGCGACGGATGATGATATGGGCAGTTGGGAGCTAATGGCAAATACTCTAGCTAACTTTAATGGGGAGCAAAAGGGAGTCTATTGGGATGGCGGAGGAGCGGGCCACGCCAAAAGTCTCTTCTTTTTGCGTTCCACTAACACGGCCACCTTCTATCGCTATCAGATTACTTGTGATGATGGGTCAGACGGCACTTGTCCGGGACAAAAAAATACTTGGTTTACAGTGGATAATGCTCCCGGAAACAATAATTATTCTTCTTTGACTTACAATGAAACGGATAAAAATATTTATGTCATAAGAGCCAGCAATGGAAGTGCGGCAACGACTGATCTTTGGAAATATGACCCAAGCGGAGCAATTGGTCATCAATGGGTCGGTCCGGAGCAAGTCCAGGACGGAGCCGGTACCTTAAGGGCTGTGGGAACAGGTGGCGATCTGATTTGGAATGGCAAGACAGTTGCGGAGGATAGCTCTGTTTTCGCCGTTTCTGGCAATTCGGTTTATTTCAATGAATACGATGTTTCGCAAAATGACTGGATTACGCGAGGATCAATAGCGAGCGTAACAGCTGATGCAACCGGAACAATTAACGAGGTTTCCGGAGTTATATATTATCCGCGCGGAACATCCGTTTATACTTTTGATACTACTCAAGCTGCTCCGGGGAGTTGGGGTTCTTCTGTTCCCACTGGAATGCCGACAGTTGGGAATGGCGGAGGAATAATTTATAATGGCAGTCATTATTATGTAATGCCGGGCGGAGGAGCTAGCCCGATTTCAAGTTACTTCTATGATTGTGGTACTAGTTTTTCTGCTTGTGCTCGTATTAGTGGCGCGACTAATGATATTGTTGTTGGAGGCGTCGCGTATTTTGCTAATGTTGGCGCTCGGATGGTTTCACCAGGAACATATTTTAGCGAAGAAGTCAACAGCACCGATATCTATCTGACTTTGGGAGACGGGGAAACGACTTTCTTGAAGTATTCCAATTCTACCGGTTCTTGGGTATGGAGTAAGCTGGCCTCAACTCCGTTTGCTCAATATTACGGAACAACTATGACTTACTTTGCCGGTAAGATTTACGCGCTAGCGGGATATTACAAAGATGAAATTTGGGAATATGATATTTCCAATAATTCCTGGCGAAAACTGCCGGCGACCGAAAAATATACTTTTGGTCGAGGGGTGTGGCAAGGAGCCAACATAGAATATTCAGGAGGAAGCTCTTTGTATGCCCTAATAGGAAATTATGGAACTGCTCAGGATCAGACTTCCATGCGACATTTTCAAATAGGTGCTCACAATTTTGTTAATTCATCAGTATCAGCGGGTACGTACATCAGCCAGGCGATGGATCTCTCGACGGTTTCCAGTTGGGAGGGTATCAGCGCTAATGTGGATATCCCACTTAATACCGGAATAACTTTCTCGACCATGACTGATGCGGATAATGCCAACTGGCCGGACGAAACCAATAGTAGTAACTGGCACGAAGTGGATAACGCACAAGAGGAGGATGGCCTTTTGACGGCAGACATCTCTTCATCGGAGGGAACCCGAAGATATATCAAAATTAAGATAAATTTTGTTTCGACAGACGGACAGAACACGCCTACTGTTTATGACTACACGTTTTCCTATAATCACAACAGCCAAGTGCCGACTAACCCATCAAGTCTTCAGGGATATTCCCAGCAAGTAGGAGGATTTGCCATAGAATCAGAATATAGCGAGGGTTATCCCTATGAACATCCTTATTTTTCTTGGTTAGGAATGACTGATAATGGATCTGGCATTAATGGATATTATGTTTGTTTTGACAGTGATAGTAATTGTTCCGAACCGGTGACAGGCAGTAATTGGTCATTCCAATCCGGTGCGACTTATTTGGCCAATACGCCACTTTCAACGGGAGATTATCATTTGAAAATAAAAACAAAAGATAATGAAGGCAAGATGGCGAATGAAATTTGGGATGCTTTTGTGTATAATTATGCCGGTGTTTCCACTGCTACAGGCGTGGATCCTTTGCATAGCGTAGTAACGAGCACGAATGATTTCACTAGCGGAGGGTCTTCTTCTGACGTAGCTGTTTTTGGTACGGGGGACGCGGCATCATTGAAATTAAGTCCTGTCTCTGGTTTTTGGAATCAAAATCGTTTAAGCACTCTCTTGGGTAATGTTTATGGTGGAGGAGAATTGGCGCTGGGCAGGTGCAAAGATGACACTGACGTCGAGCCGCCATATCAGTTCAATGACAATCATTGCCTCTATACAATGGCAGGGAATAATTTAAAAATTTTTTACCGCTACGAAATTGAAACGGACACTTGGACAACCAGAGCCACGACTCCCTACAACTCCAATACGGGTGGTTCGCTCGTGGAGGGTCCCGAAGGGTATCTTTATGCGACTCGAGGAGCGGGCAATGAGGTTGTCGTTAACGCGGCGGCTTTTTGGACTTATAATATTCTTAATAATTCCTGGGTGGAATTGGGGAACGCTCCCAAATCTTTTGCGGCGGGAAGTAATCTGACTTATGATGGTTCGCGTTATATTTATGCTATGCCAGGAACAGATGATGTCCTTTTGATTTATGATACCTGTAATGGAGTGAGCGGATGCACCGGAGGGTGGAAAAACCCCTACAGCCCGGCGTCCATTGAAAATGCCGATTTTGGCAATCCTTATGATGCGGCCAGCGGACAGTTTACCGGAGAAGGTGGGGATTCTGTTTATGACGAACGTAACAATATGTATGTGATTCAGGGAAATCAGTATTCCTATTTTGCCAAGTATTCTTTTGGTAATGACGCAGATTATGGAGAGGTAAAAAATACTTGGACGCCACTTACTCCGGCGCCGGAAGGATTTTATAACGGTGGAAGTCTGACCTATGATAGTGAAACTGATTCAATTTATGCCATTACAGGAAATAACGCTGCGTATAATAATTTCCATCAGTCTTTTTTGAAGTACGATATTAAAACCGATGATTGGTCTAATCTTCCCGACGCTCCGAGTCTGGTGGCATATCCCGGAGCATCGCTAGTTGCATATGATGGGTATATTTATTTTATGCGTGGTGGCAATACCAATCTTTTTTACCGGTTTAATGTTGCCGAGAACAGTTGGGAGACACCGCAAAGGGGCCTATTTGGTCCAGAAATTCCGAAAGGGAACAATAATAATGTTGATTCTTTCTTTCCCTTCACTAACGGCGCTTTTACGGTTGATGACGACAGTAGGAATCTCTATATGTTTCGTGGTGGCTATGATAATACTTTTGAAAAATATGACGTTTCCACAGGAGCTTCGAATGAATTAGCTCGGCTACCGGTGGGAGCGTTTAATGGAGCCAGCGCCGCCTATGTAGATGGAAGTTTGGAGGGTGGCTCTATTTATTATGTTCCCGGCGGTCTGAGAACGCGTCGGACAGATACCAAGAGTCCATATTTTTTCCGTTATGATGTAAACAAAAATTCCTGGTCGAATGTTTTGAGTAATCTACCTAGTCTTCAAATAGCCACCGGTTCATCGATGACTTATGACGGTTCAAGATATATTTATCTGACTCAAGGAGGCGCCAATACTGTTTGGTGGAAATATGACACAAAGGAAACAGATACTCCGGTCTGGTTGGCTATGACTGGCACGGGCAGTTGTAATTCCAACGATGGATCAAAAATTTTATACTACAAAGACGCAAGTGATAATGAATATATATATAAGACACAAGGTGGTAGTAGTACAAGTGTCTATCGTTATAAGTTTGGGACGGGCTGGACCAATATTGGTCCGCTTCCTGGGGCGGCTGGAGCTGGGTCAGCTATGATGGATGGTGGAGATGGCTATATTTATGTGACACGCGGAGGGGGAAATGTAGCTACGGGTAATGAATATTACCGTTTCAATGCCTCACAAACCGGCCCGGTTTATACTTGGGAAAATTTAAATAACACTACCAGTAAGGTTCCGGCAGTGGTCACTACCGGAGGATCGGGAACAAACGTTTCCAATCGAAACTGGATTACTTCCGGAAATGCTACCTATACTTACAGTTCTTTTCAAGACGGACTTTTTAACTACGTTGTTAGTTCAAGCGCCAATCAGGTCGGTTTTTCGAAGACTGGTAATTATGTTTCCGGTGTTATTGACACGCATAATTCAGTGTACAGATGGGGAAATATCTCTATCGATTATACGTTGCCTGATGAAGTTAATAACTTTTTAACTTTTGAAACCAGAACATCCGAGAGCGGTTCTCTTTTGCCGGAAGATGAAGCTGATTGGTCAACTTGGACGCCAGTATCCAATGAGCATGTTTATGGCAATCGTCACGTGTTCAATATAAACTCTGATCCCAGGCAATATATTCAAGTTCGGATCGGCTTTGCTTCTGCCGATCAGATCTTTTCTCCTCGGGTGGATGATTTTTCTATCTATTACTATCAAGATATCGAGCAACCAAATAGTCCCTCTGCGGTAACAGCTTATAGCAAGGAAGCAACTTCCGCGGAAGATCCTCGAGTAATCATTACAAATGTTACTGATGAGGAGTATCCAACCGGCCAAAATTGGTATGGATATGATACGCCTTATTTTGAATGGCCGGTGGCGGGAGAAGCGAATGGCGCTAGCGATAATCCGAATCCGGGTGGCTCGGGAATCTCCGGATATTATGTTTGCTTTGGTACGGAAGAAGAGTGCCCTGATGCGATTGCAAACGGTGATTTTCAAGAGGGGAACACCTTTTCCGCTCCGACGCTCCTTCCAACAGATAGTGGAAAAAAATATTATTTAAAAATAGCAGCCGTAGACAACGTCGGGCTGCCATCGGAAAGTTATACAGGGTTTATTTATCAGCTTGATAAAACAGCGCCGACCTTGCCGACCAACATTTCTGCCAATCCAAGCAGTTATTCTTCCTCTAGTAAATTCACTTGGTCTTGGTTGGATGATGCGGAAGATGATCAATCGGGAATAGATCGATTTCAGTACAGACTAGGCAACGAAACTCCTGATACTTGGCATGAACTTACGGAATTGGGGACACTTTCTCAGATAGTGGAGCCCTATCAGCCAAATGAAAATGAATTTTATCTAAAAGTTTTAGATGTCGCTGGTAATGAAACTGTTTCTGGGGCTAAGTATTTTTTCTGGAGCGGGGGCGCCGCATCCAAACCGATTGGGCTTGAAGTCAACCCGAGCAATGAAGATAATGTGACCAATAATTTTACTTTCACTTGGCATATTCCCGAATCTTATGCGGGCGATTCTAGTAAGATCACTTACTTTTATTCCGTTAATTATGATCCTACGCCTTTTAATACCGTAGAAACAACGGCTACATCAGCTGGTCCTGGACCGTTTGCTACGCAATTTGGGAAAAATACTTTCCATATCGTAGCGATGAGTGAGGGCGGATCAAAGACTAATCCAGACGATGTGGATTGGGAGCATCCGGCAGATGTGTTTTTTTACGCGAGAACAACTGCGCCTGGTCCTCCGCTTAATGCTCAGGCTTTTGACACATCGGATCGTGAAGCTGCGGAATATAGCATAGCGCTCAAATGGAGCGCTCCGACAACTTATGATGAAGGGAATTTTGCCGGTTATGCTATTTTTCGCTCAGATGACGGAATTAATTTTGGTGATGAAATTGCGATGACGACTGGTTCAGCTTTCGTAGACACTAACCTAGAAAGTAAATTGTACTACTATTATGTCAAATCAAAAGATAAGACTAATAATTATTCTATCCCGACTAGTATTGTTTCTTTAACTCCAACTGGTCGCTATACTACAGCGCCAACTCTGGTTGGTGTGCCAAAAGTAACTGTCCAATCGTTCGCGGCTAACTTTACTTGGGCGACTAATCGTGTAGCCAGTTCATTTGTGGAATATGGCACATCGTCCAGTTTTGGCAAGACCAATGGACAAGTTGACTCCCTCACCGATCACATGGTTGATGTCACAGGCCTTTCGGCCGGAACAAAATATTTTTATCGTGTGAAGTATATTGATCCGGACGGTAATATCGGTATGTCTGATATACTAAATTTTATCACTCTTCCACCGCCGACAATTTCTGAGGTGCTGATTACTAACATTGTGCTCAATGAAGCGATCGTTTCCTGGGAAACTAATGTCAGCGCCGCCTGCACGCTTAGCTATGGAGCGGGCACGAATAAGGAAGAGTCGGGCGGAGCAAGTCATGTGCAACGGATAAATAATCTTTCCGCTGATAGCACGTACACACTCAAAATTTCTTGCGTCGATGCTGATTTGAATGAATTTTCTTCCGATGAATACACCTTTGTTACTCCGAAACAGCCAACAGCTAGTGATGTAACCGTCCAGAACGAAGAAAATGTCGATTTACCGACAATCGTTATCAGATATCTGACAAACGTCCCCACCACCACCTTGGTTTATTTCAAAAGTAGCGAAGAAAGCTCCCCGCACACATTTCTCACTTCCGAAAAAGTGACTGAGCATGAAGCAAGAATTGAAGGGCTTGATCCCGCTAAGGAGTATACCCTGTCCATCACTGGCACCGATGACAATGGAATCAATATTACGCCTCTGGAGCAAAAAATCACCACTAAATCTGATTCCCGTCCGCCAAAAGTTGTCACTAATCGCTCACTGGGAAAGGTGCTGGGACGAGGCAATAACTCACAAGCCAATGTATACATCAAGATAGAAACCGATGAGGAAACGAATGTCAAAGTTAAATATGCCAAAGGAGTAGTCACTTCAACTTTAGAGCAAACCGTTTCCAGTGATGGTCTTAATACCTATCACCTCATCACTATTCCAGCCGAACCAGGACAGGTATATAGTTATGAAGCAGAGTGTTATGACGCAGTGGGTAACTTAACGAAAACTGAAATTACCAGCGTGGTAGTAGAGAAAGCTAAAGCGAGCGCGACTGAAGTGATCACGGGAACGTTTGCGTCGCGTTTCGGTTGGATGTCAAATTTATGGGCGAAGTAAAAATTAGAGTGGAGAATATAAAAAAGGAATTTCGGGTTGGTGAAAATGTTATCCCCATTCTTTTTGGTTTGGATTTTGAGATAATGAAGGGAGAGTTTTGTCTGCTCATCGGTCCGTCTGGTTGCGGAAAGTCTACCTTGCTCCATTCGATCTATGGATTGGAACCGCCGACGGAAGGCAAAATTATTATTGATGGCAAAGATATTTGGAGCTATTCCAAAGACTGGCGCGCCCATTTTCGCAATAAAAATATCGGTTTCATTCCTCAGCAAGCTTTTTGGATCAAATCGCTTTCAGTCATTGAAAATATCACTATCCCTGCCGTTATCGCTGGCGCTTCTTTTCACGAATCGATCCCAAAAGCGGCCAAACTGATTGAGCTCGTGGGTATGAGCAAGTGGGCTAATCACCGGCCGTATGATCTTTCCGGAGGGCAACAACAACGTATCGCCCTGGCTCGCTCGCTCTTGCTTGATCCGCAATTGATTATTGCTGATGAACCGACGGGCAATCTTGATCATAAAGCGGGGGATGAATTAATGAAGCTGATTGAAGATATCAACAAACAATTTGGTCTCACGGTTGTGATGGTTACGCACAATCCAAGTCAATATTGTTTCGGAACAAGGATCATCAACATGGAAGATGGAAAAATTATTTCCAATGAAACACAAGCTAAAAGTTGTGCAATTGAAGCACAGGCCAAAAGCTGTATGACAAAATGAGTATAATCTCAAAAATAAAAAATAGCCTGCTCGATCGAGCGTATCGACTCTTTGGAAAAGAAAGAGAGGATATTGGTGTGAATATGCAATTTTCCGTCATCACGCTTATCAGCTGGCGCAATATCGCAGCCAACAAGATTCGCTCTTTTCTGACGATCGGCGGAGTGGGCATTGGCATTGGGATCATTACTTTTCTTATCTCTTTGGGTTTTGGAATTCAAGAAATGGTCATTCGCGAGATCACGAAAAATAATCCTTCTAATGTGGTTGAGGTGAGTAATGGTAGCTTGGAAAATCTGATCACGCTTAATGACGAAACGATGGAAAAAATTCGTGCCACCGAGGGCGTAACGCGAGTAGAAAGGGCAGTCAATATCGGCGTGAAATTCTATAGCAACGACACCAAAATCGATTCAGTGCTCTACGGCTACACGCGGGGGTATATGGAAATGGCCAATGTGCGGATCAAAGAAGGGTCGACTAATTTTAGCGATACGGAAGAAAAAGTTTTTGTCACACCAAAGCTGGCGCAACTGATGGGCTATGACAATCCAGCCGATATCATTGGCAAAACTGTTCAATATGAAGTAATCATTTCAGAAGATATTATCAACAAAGACATTGCAAAAAAACAAGAAAAAGAAGACATTGAGATTGCCGGATTGATCAATGATGACAGCAATAAAAATACCTCATTATATGCCGTCACGATGTATGATCACCTCAAGGAAGACTTCGGCTTGACTGGTGGACAGGCGGGAAAAGTTGAAGTAAACATCCAGGCCGATCTTAATTCTATCCGGTCTCGCATCGAACAGATGGGCTTTTCCACGGAAAGCATCAGCGATACAGTGACAGATGTCAATTCTTTTTTCAATGTAATAAAGATTGTGATGGTGGTTTTTGGCACGATCATTATGTCCATTTCCGCCATGGGCATGCTCAATACTTTGAGCGTTTCCCTTCTGCAACGAACCCGCGAAGTGGGGATCTTGAAAGCCCTCGGCGCCAAACGAGCCGATGTGTTCAAAATGTTTATCTTCGAAGCGGCTATCATTAGTTTTTCCGGCGGAATTTTGGGATTTTCAATGGGTTATGGCGCAGCAAAAGGCGCCAATGCCATCTTTAATTATTTCGCCAAACAAAGAGGAGAGGATGTGGTCAACTTCATCTCTGTCCCGATGTATTTTGTAATTGCCATCGTCGCTTTTGTGGCGTTCCTTGGTTTTGCCACGGGCATCATGCCGGCACGTCGCGCTTCCAAGACCCATGCTCTCGATGCTTTGCGTTATGAATAGCATGATGACTTATGCTAATTTAACTAAAAAGTGTTCTATAGGGACTAAGTCCCCAATTGGGGACTTAGTCCCTGTCGTAACGTGCTATTAATCAGGTTCTAAATAATTTTCTTGCTTGAATTGCTCATTGGCTGGTAAGATAGAAGTGCAAATGAGCAAAAATTATTTTATGTCTATCAAAGCGCTTTTTCCCCAAAACCTCAAAAATAGCTACCATCTTTCGCAAGCAGTCTTGGCGAATATTCGCTATGGCTTTCCTTCTCGCAAGATTAAAGTAATCGGCATCACTGGTACAAATGGCAAAACAACTACGAGTCAGATGATTGCGAAAATTCTGGAAGAATCCGGCGCGCGCGTAGCCATGATTTCGACGATTAATTTTAAGATGGGAGAAAAGGAATGGGTGAATAAGACAAAGTTTACGACTGTTTCGGCATATGAGACACAAAAATTTATCGCTCAAGCGGTAAAAGCCAAGTGTGAATATTTAGTTTTGGAAACATCATCACATTCGCTCGATCAGAGCCGGGTTTGGGGGGTGAAATATGCTAGCGCCGTGATTACGAATGTGACGCGCGAGCATTTGGATTACCACGCGACGATGGAAGAATATCGCCGAGTGAAATTGCGATTATTCAGGAGCGTCAAAACAGCGATTGTGAATCTTGATATGGAACAGCCGGAGGAATTTTTGAACTGTGGGGCGAAAAATGTTTATGTTTATACGACAAAAAATGATACGGCGGAGCTGAAAGATAAGAAAATAAAAACTGTCCAAGCCAGAAATATAAAACTGGGGATTGATGGTTCGGAGTTTGAGATTGATAGGCATAAGTTTAAGATAAATCTGCCAGGACTGTTTAATGTGGAAAATGCATTGGCAGCGATATGCGTCGGAATTTCCCAAAAAATTGATCTGGAGAAAATAAAAAAGGCACTGGCGAAAATTACTAAAGTCGTTGGGCGGATGGATGAGGTGGAAAATGCTCTCGGTGTAAAAATTATAATCGACTATGCGGTAACACCGGACAGTTTGGAAAAATTAGGCGCGCTAATTATCGAGCAAAAAACAGCCAAGCAGAGCTTAATTTGGGTGTTTGGTTCCTGTGGAGATCGTGACAAAGGCAAGCGTCCAATAATGGGAGAAATTGTGTCTAATTGCGCGAATTATGTCTTTGTGACTAATGAAGACCCGTATGGAGAAGATCCGCAAATAATCATCGACGCCGTATTTTCTGGCGTGGTGAAAAATAAAAAACTGAAAGAGAATCAGAACTGCTGGAGAATTTTAGACAGAAGGTTGGCCATCTCCAGCGCACTAAAATTAGCCAAGCCCGGCGATATAATTTTAGTCACCGGCAAAGGCGCAGAAGAAATAATGCAAGTGGGGAAAGAAAAAATTCCTTGGAATGATCGGAGGGTGATTGAGGAGGAGTTGAAAAAAATCTGAACCACTGATTTCGCCACGCCGAGCAGGCGGGTTCGCACTGATTTTCCTGATTACACTTATTTAAATTCAAATATAAAAAAGAACCGTGCGGTTCTTTTTTTACGTGTCATTCCCGCGAAGGCGGGAATCCAGGCACCTCAGGCTAAAAGTTGAGAAGAAGCGAATTATTAAAATTCAAGACTGACTGATATATAAAGTTTATTACACTTGCAACTTAATTTTCTAGAGTTTACAACTAGTGAAACCTGGATTCCCGCCTTGCTCCACCGCTAAAGCTAAGGCAGCACGCGGTCGCGGGAATGACACATTGACTGGTGATTATTTTTAAATAAAGCTATTTCAAGAAAGTAGCCAATAGATAAGTTAAGAGAACTCCCAAAATCGCGCCGACAATCACTTCGCTTTTTCGGTGTCCGACCCGTTCTTTGAGGCGAGGGAATTCTTTTTTGCTGATCTTTAGCTGTTCAATGATGAAGTTAAGCCGGCGACCTTGGTCGCCCATATAGATCCTTAGGCGCAAGGCGTCATCAACGACGATGATAGCGAGCGCGACAGCAACGGCAAAAGCACCGGAATCCATCCCTTCATAATATCCGACAGAAGTGACGAGTGAGGTGATAAATCCAGTGTGGGCGGAGGGCATATGGCCATAGGTGGTTCCGTGTTTGACGGCGTGACTCCAATTGAAATCGTGCCGGATATAAAAAACCAGAAACTTGATCACCCAAACGGTGAATCCGATGGCAATAGGGAGTAGTACTACATAGTAGCTGGAAATATTTGGCATAGTTTTTTGTTAGTGATTATCCGCCCGAGGCGGATCAGCCATGGGCTGACATTTTTTTGTGCACACATATTTGACAATTTAATTTTAGCATAGATTATTTTTTTTTGCATTTTTTTCCAAAAATGCTATAATCTAGGGGTAATTTTTAACGCTAAAAAATATGGTGGGAATAATCGTGCTCGTGGTCGTCGTAGTGTTGGCTCTGGGGCTAGTGGGTATGTATAACGGTCTCATTCGCCTGAAAAATCGTGTAGATGAAGCATGGAGTGACATTGATGTCCAACTCAAAAGACGCTATGACTTGATTCCGAATTTGATAAGCACCGTGAAGGGTTATGCGGCGCACGAGAAGGAAGTTTTTGAGAAAGTGACCGAAGCGAGAACTCGAGCGATGGGAGCAGGAAATGCTCAGGACAAGGCTGAGGCGGAAAATGCCCTTTCTGGAACATTGAAAACACTTTTTGCTGTTTCCGAAAATTATCCCGAACTGAAAGCAAACCAAAACTTTTTGGAATTGCAACGAGAGCTGACTGACACAGAAGATAAGATTATGGCGTCCCGAAGATTCTACAACGGCAATGTGCGTGACTTCAATACAAAAATCGAGGTTTTTCCAACCAACATTTTGGCCAGCGCTTTGAATTTTACCAAACGTGAATTTTTCGAAGCCGCCGGAGCGGAGAAGGAGAATGTGAAAGTGGAGTTCTAACTATATACAACATGTAGCATAAAACATGAAACAAAAAATTCTGATTTGCAGTTTAGCCTTTCTGGTTATTGTGGTCGTGATAGGTTTTGCTTTTGTTAAACCAGGCAAATCAAATACGGAAATAGTTAATGAACAAAAAATGGAAACGGCCTCAAAAAAGGCTGTTTCTTTGCCTGTGGCTGATAAAAAAGAAGAAAAGTCGCTTAGTTTTCTTTTCGCCGGAGACGCGATGCTTGATCGTCAAATCAGAACCGTTGCGGATAAAAAAGGTGTTGGGTTTATCACGGAAAAAATGGCGCGGCTATTTTTGGGACCAGATGAAATAGTTTTTAACCTAGAAGGACCGGTGACGGAAAATAAATCTGTCTCGCAAAATACTGTGCCTGGTGAGAAAGGGCATATGAGTTTTACTTTTGACCAAAATGCGACAAAAGATTTCCTAAAACACACACACGCTAGTTCTATTTTTCTTGGTAATAATCATATTTTAAATTTTGGGAAAGAGGGACTAATGGAGACGGAAAGTTTTTTGAAAGAAAATGGTGTTGGCTATTTTGGCGATATTAAAGGCAAAAGCGAACCGCTTACAAAAGAAATTGCAGGGAAAAAGGTCGCCCTTGTCGCTTTTAATCAGTTTTTCGGAGAAGACGCGCAGAGTGTTGCGGCGGAGATAAGTGCACTCAAAAAGGCCAATGATTTCGTAGTACTTTATGCCCACTGGGGAAATGAATATGCGCGGACTACTAGTACTCAGCAAAAAGATTGGGCGCATAGTTTTGTCGATGCTGGAGCAGATCTGATCATTGGTTCGCATCCGCATGTTGTCCAGCCGATCGAGATTTACAAAAACAAAGCTATCTTTTATTCTCTCGGTAATTTTGTATTTGATCAATATTTTTCGCCTGAAACGATGGAGGGCTTGGCAGTTGGTGTGTCTGTGAAAGGTACTAATTTAGATTTTTATCTTTCTCCGCTCAGTCTGAATAAAGATGGCAGCACGACACTGGCCGAAGGTCAAAAGAAAGACAATTTACTTTTTTGGCTCAGTGAAAATAGTGCTGTTTCTCCGGAGCTGAAAAATAGTCTGAAAAATGGACATTTTTAAATAGAAAATAAATGAGCTATAATTATCAGAACCACTGATTAGCACTGATCTGCCTGATTGCACTGATTAAAAAATCAAGTGAAATCAGTGTGCTCATGTGATAATCTGTGGTTCAGAATTTTATGTCAACATTATACAATCAAGCAGATAAAAATACGCGTCTCACCTGGGTCTACATCACCGGCTTTTTGATCTTTGTCATCGGTGTTGGTTATGTTTTTGCCGGAGCGATGGGGAATAGTAACATTCTCTACATCGCAGTCATCTTTTCTGTTGTGATGAGTTTTGGATCCTATTGGTGGAGCGATAAAATTGTTTTGGCAATGAGTAGCGCCAAGGAAATCGATCATGATAGCAATCGCGAGATTTATCATCTCGTGGAAAATCTTTGCATTACGGCGGGGCTTCCTGTGCCTAAAATCTATGTCATCCAAGACTCGGCGATGAACGCTTTTGCGACTGGACGAGATCCGGAGCATGGAGTGATTTGCCTCACAACGGGAATTATCGCTCGCTTAGAAAAAACAGAACTGGAGGCGGTGATTGCTCATGAGCTTTCGCATATTGGTAATCGCGATATCTTGCTTTCCACAGTCGTCGTAGTTATGGTCGGTTTCGTGACACTTTTGGCCGATTGGTTCCGTCACTGGGCGTTTTTTCGTAGAGGATCTGATAGCGAGGGAGGAGGGCAATTGCGGTTACTCTTTATTGTTCTGGCGATCGTCCTTTCTATCCTAGCTCCGATTGCTGGAGTTTTGATGCAACTGGCAATTTCGCGAAAAAGGGAATTCCTGGCTGACGCCGATGGGGCACTGCTCACCCGCTACCCAGAAGGGCTTGCCAGTGCTCTGGAAAAAATTTCCCAAGATACGGAACCGCTTGAAGTCGCTAACCGTGCCACAGCTCATCTTTTTATCGCCAACCCATTCAAAGGCAAAAAAGTTTCCTCGCTTTTTATGACCCATCCTCCCATCGAAGAAAGAATCAAGGCGTTGAGAGGGATGAATATTTGATTTTTTGCAAGGCTTAAAAAATGTCGGAAAAATTCCAAAACACATACACAATATGATCTTTGATAAAATATTTTTCTATATCAGACATAGTAGGCAGGTTTTTGACGAAAAAATTCCCGCTCGAAAGTTGATAAAAAAGAAATTTTGGCAGAGTAAGGATTCAGAAGAATTGTTTGTCATTCTCCCTCCGTGGGGAGGACGTCTCTATCTTAATTATTTTCTCCGGAAAAAAATACTCGAGAGAGGATATTCATTCCTTGAGTATGAATTTCCTGAGGCAATTTTATCTGCGAATTGGGAAATTACTCTGGAGGAATTTAGTAGAATACGCAAGGCTATTATTGAAGAAATAGAAAAAATTAAGAAAAAACATAAGTTTAAAAAAATAAAACTCATCGGAGTTAGTATTGGTTGTATCAATACTTGCATGATTGCAAATAATAATTCAACTATTGATGAACTTTTCCTGATCGTCCCTGGGCGTTGCTTGGCCGAGTCAATGTGGAAGGGGATTAGTACTCAAAAAATAAGGGAAGTCTATAAGAGAAAGAAGATTACTTTGAAAAAACTAAAAGAATATTGGCAGAGCTTGGCTCCGGAAAATAATATTAATAAACTAAAAGTTAAAAAAATCTCAATTTTTCTCAGTAAGGCAGATGTTATAATACCTTTTCATTATGGTAAAAAATTAGTGGAAAAAATAAAAGCGTTTAAATATAATATTTTTTATAAAGACAATAAATTTCTTGGTCACAATCTTACGGCTTTGTTTTTTTATCTGAAACCGGAGAAGTATCTGTTTAATGAGCAGGAAGATTAGGATTTACGGATAAAGCAGTATGATTACAAAATCCCCCAAAAACACCAGCCGTTACTGTTGGACCGAGCACGTGAAATTCAAGATGCGGTTTTATGGCCTTAGCGAGCAAAAAATCTTGGGAGTGATCAATAGTCCCAAAAGAAAAGAGGAGGGGATTGTGGAAAAGACGATTGCTGTCATGAAGCCAGTTTCGCCAAAAATTGTGAGTGGCAAGGAAGTTTGGAAGCATGAGGTTTGGGTGATGTACCAAAGAAAATGTAAAATGCAAAAATCAAAATGTAAAATTTTGGAAAAAAATCCTTTGAAAATTATTAGTGCGTGGCGGTATCCGGGGGTGAGTCCGCAGAAGAATCCTATTCCAGAAGAAATTTTGCGGGAGCTTTCTGGCGTCGCTTAAGCTTGCGGATATTTGGGGTTATGCTAGAATAGGGGCAAGTAATTCATAAGTAATATAATAATAAAAATATGGACGAACAAAAAAATGAGGCTGGCGGGCAAGCTCCTACAGTCGCTCCACAAGTGAATAAGGAAGATGCGGAGAAAAATAAAGCGATGGCGATCGTTGGATACATAATCCCAATTTTGTTTTTTATCCCGTTAGTATCAGATGCCAAAAACAGTCCGTTTGCTAAGTTTCATGCCAACCAACAGCTCAATCTGCTCTTGGCGGCCATTGCAGTAAATGTAGTGGGAACAATTATTCCGTTTCTGGGTTGGTTTATTATTTTGCCACTGGGCTCAATTTTGATCATAGTTTTGGCGATTATGGGCATCATTAATTCTGCCAAGGGAGAGATGAAAAAATTACCGATTATTGGCGGATTTGAATTGATCAAATAGACTTCTAAGTTTCAAAAAACAGACAAACCTCTCGGGGTTGTCTGTTTTTGTTTGTTGTGCCAATATAGAGTAGATAAACAATAAACTAAAATATTATGAAAAAAACTAAGATAGTAGCGACAATCGGACCAGCCTCTGATTCGAAAGAAGTATTGAAAGAATTAATTTTGGCCGGCCTGAATGTTTGCCGGATCAATTTTTCTCATGGAACCTATGACTCCAATGGTAAGGTGATCACGATGGTGCGGGAACTTTCTCAAGAGTTGGGTGTGCCGGTGGGAATTATGGTTGATCTACAAGGGCCACGAATACGAACGGTCGTGAGTGAGGATGTGGAAATTAACAATGGAGAGTGCATTTGGATTTCAGATGTGTCGGTAGGGGATAATTTCAAATTTCAAATTTCCAATTTCAAATCAATATCAAATGACCAAATTTCCAATAAAAAAATAATGCTCGATTGGCCGGAGATTGTTAATGATATAAATATTGGAGAAAATATTTTAATCGAGGATGGACTAAAGCGCTTAGTGGTAGTTGAAAAAGATGGAAAATCACTCGTAGCAGAAGTGATTAATGGCGGAGTGATTAAAAATCACAAGGGGGTGAATGTGCCTGATTCAAAGCTCAAAATTGGCGCAGTGACCAAAAAGGATGAAGAGGATCTGGCTTACGCAATGAGCCGAGAAGTGGATTTTATTGCTTTGTCTTTTGTGTCTAATGGAAAAGAAATCGAAGAGACGCGGGAAAAAATGCGTAAACTTCTGGGACGTGAGGACAATCTTCCACAAATTGTAGCTAAGATTGAAAGAAAAGAAGCGATCAAAAATATTGATGAAATAATTTCCGCGACTGACGTGATTATGGTGGCGCGCGGAGATTTGGGGATTGAAATGGATGAGACAAAAGTGGTCATCTATCAAAAAGAAATTATCGCTAAATGCATCAAGGCGGTGCGACCGGTGATTGTGGCGACGCAGATGCTCGAATCAATGATCCAAAATCCGATCCCGACGCGGGCGGAAGTTTCTGATGTGTCCAATGCCGTCATTGACCACACTGATGCCGTGATGCTCTCGGGTGAATCGGCCAACGGAAAATTTCCCCAAAAAGCAGTAGCGACGATGAGCCAAATCATAACAGACACGGAAGATTCCCGTTTTGATGATTTGCAGTGCGCCACGCCGAGTGATGACAAAGATCAGGACTATGTCGCCATTATCGAAAGCGCCTATAACCTAGCCAGAGACTCAAAGGCTAAGGCTATTGTCGCCATTACGGTTTCAGGGCTGACGGGAAGGCTTATTTCTCATTTCCGTCCGATGCAAAACAATTATGTTGCCACAATGAGCGAAAAGGTCTATAATCAACTTTCAATGGTCTGGGGGGTAGAAAGCTACCTTCTGGAGAATGTGGACAAGGAGCAACTTATCGAAACGATGATTGAAAGGTTGAAAAGCGAGAAAAAGATCGAGGCGGGGGATAAGGTGGTGGTAGTTCTCGGCAGGATTCCTGGAGGAGAGAAGATGCGGTTGGTGGGGATAAGAGAGATAAATTAATAAGGGAGAATAATTAAAAAAATCTCTTGCTTTAAAGAAAGCTAAGTATGACAGAGAAGGATATTATCAAGAAAGTAAAATATGGGCTAGAGATAGCATCGGAACTTTCCGATCTAGAATTTAAAACAGCTAGTAAAAATATCCCGAATGATATTTGGAGAACAATCTCGGCTTTTTCTAATCGTCGCGGCGGAGGATTAGTTGTTTTTGGTGTCAGTCAAGAAAAAAATGAAATTACTGGTTGCATGAATTTAGATCTTATGCAAACAAAACTTACGGAATATTTTAATGATAAAATGAGTTTTGTCTTGCGACCAGAATATCATGTGATTAAAATCAAGGATAAAATAATTTTGGCAGTTTACATTCCTGAATGTCCAAAAGACTATATGCCATGTTATTTTAAGCCAGTTGGGCTACCAAACGGAGCCTATATTAGAGAGGGAAATACTAGTCGTAGAATTACTGATAACGAATTTCGAACATATGTCGCAACTTCAAAAGAGTTTCAGTTTGATCGTTCTGAAGCTAGGGGTGTTAATAAAGAAGAGCTTTCTGTTGACAAGGTGGTAGATCTTCTTGCGCAGAGTGAGCTGGAAACTCAACGAGGCGCTAGTCACGAAGTTAGCGATATCACTCTTGAAAATCTTGGTATCATTACTCGCTTTGACGGCGCATATAGCCCAACGATTGGTGGCTATTTGATTTTTGCTAATAGTATCCCACAGAACAAGAGTCCTTATGATAGATATGTTATTCGTTGTGTGCGATATGCGGGAAGCGATCCGTCATCGGAAATCATTGATTCTGCTGATATAAAAGGAACACTTGACATGCTAATTGATGATTCATATAAGTTTGTTCTTAAGAATATTTCCAAAAAAGCGGTTATAATTGGAACAAAGCGAGTAGAGAAATACGAATATCCAGAAGAGGGAATTCGTGAATTAATCGCAAATGCTATTATCCATCGTGACTACAAAATTATTGAAACTTGTAACCAAATTAGAATATTTAAAGATAGAATTGAAATTGCAAATCCCGGCTCTCTTCCTCCTGGTGTCACTGTGGAAAACATCAAAGAAGCGCAGTTTAGTCGCAACTCAATGATCGCTGCGAGACTTAAGGATCTCAAATATTTGGAAGAATATGGAAGAGGCATTAATATTGTGATTAAAAAAATGCAAGAATGGAATTTGCCATCACCCTTATTTAGAAACTCAGTTAATAGTTTTGAAGCAATACTTTTAGGAGAAAAATATCGCAATCTTAATGATAGACAGGTGAAATTAATTGACGTATTGTTATTGAAGAGTCGGCTTACTATTCAGGATTGTCAAAAAATACTCAGGGGAACACCGCGAGCTACGATAAATAGTGATTTAAAGAAATTGCGAGATTGCGAGATTTTTATTACAAAGGGTGCTTCAGTAAACACATATTATGAATTGGCTTTCTAGAGGCTTTTAGAGGCAATTAGTAAAAAGCGCTTAGAATCGGGAAGAAGTGGCATTATTCACTTAAATTATTATAAATACAATTATGGGCAAATAAATAGGGTGGGGTGGTTATTTGGAGTCTTGTTTAAGTAGGATTTTCTTGGAAGGGTGCGTGAGTGGTTTAAACGGCACGCTTGGAAAGCGTGTGTGCCGCAAGGTACCGGGGGTTCGAATCCCCCCTCTTCCGCCAGTTTTCTTGTTTTTTCAACATGGCACTATTTGACTATTTAAATTGTTTCCGGTGTGGTGGCCGAGCTTGGCTTAGGCATTTGCTTGCAGAGCAAAATACGCAGGTTCAAATCCTGCCCACATCTCATGACACCACAAGAATTTTTTGAAGCACAATTAAACAAACTAAGAGAAGCAAATAGCATAGCCAAGATAAAAGATGCTCACTCTATTGAGGCTGAGATTTTACGGCTGCTTTTGTCTAAAAAATTTAGAAAATACGCGGCGAACGAAGAATTAATAGACCATTGCAATAAGGCTATTTCTCTCCTGATAGCTGAGAATAAACCAATCAATATTACTTTTCTTCACGGCGCCTATAAGCTTTGGCGGTTAGAAGAATCACCCTATGCCGATTGGGCGGAACTATTTTCTCTCATGTATTATACAAACTGGGCAAAAGGCATATGTGATATTTACGAGCCTGGTGTTTGGTTTGACTTTTTTGTTGATGATTCTATTGTCCCAAAACTTGATAATATCCCGATAAGTGATGTCGAAAGGTATGTAGAATCATTTCAGGAAGTTATAAATTTCCTTAAGGCTTACCAGCCTTCGAATCTTAAGATGACAATTACGCCGGTCAGCTCCCAATTTTCCTCTTCTGAAGAGTTCAATGAAATATTGGAACGAAACCTTTCAGAGCTTAAGCAGAAATTTGCCGGAAAACTACCCGCTCTCACTGATTCACAAAGAGCTATGGTGGAATTAAACGTCAAGATAACTCCCGAGCAAGAAAAAGATCCTAGCTGGCGTGAAAAAGTATGGCAACTCCATGGCGCCTACATGGCCACGAAACGCATGGCGAATTACCATTTTCGATCAGATAAGATTCTGGCTTTCACACAACCATTGCCGTCAGGAACGACTATCTCAGTAGGAACAACAAAATCGTCTATAGCAAAATTTTGGGTTGGAGTGGGCGCACTGAAAAGAAGTGATGATTCGTATAAAGAAATTATCTTATCACCGTCACAACTTGCGTCGACTCGCTACGAATGGGAAGAAATTAAGATAGATGGGCTTAAGGGGAAAAACTTCAATAGAATTAGGGTTGTTGATTAAATAAATTCTAACTTCGTTCAAAAAAAATTGTAAGGAGTAAAGCTAGGGGGATGATGTCTGTTCACAAATCAAATGGCAAAAAGTAGCCTGGAAAAATTATCGGAAAAAGCTCGTGATAGCCTTGCAATAGAAGCTCAACTTAATGATAAATTCGAAGCTGAGATTATTGAATTTTTTAGCAAAAGTATTGGAATAGACGAGGCTGATTATAAGGCGATCAATTTTGTTTCAATGTTAATATTTTTTTGTGAAAAAAATATCGAGAAAGTATGTGCAGATTTCATAAAAAGAGGAGCAATCGTTGTTACGCCGCAAGTCAATGGAATGATGGAGTATGCTTTTGAAGAGCTGACATTTACACAAAAAATTAATATCTATGAAAAATTACTGAAAAAATATTTTTCCGAAAATAAAAAATTAATCAAGGGCGCTAGTTTTTATAGAGAAATTAATGCTATAAGAAATAAAATTTTTCACTGTAAATTTAAAGATATAAGATATAGAAAAAAATATGCAATTACGGAATATGAAACGAGAAAGATGTTGTTGGAAGATATGATTAAGGCACATGGAATTGAACTGCCCAAAGATAGAAAATCAGCCAGAGAGCTGGCGGCACAGGAATATAAGAGAAAAAAATAAGAAAGGAGGAGAAATGGAGGCTAAATTCTTGTTTTACCTTAATTGCATACTGAAACGTATGTTCTAATTTCGTCCCATACTCTCCGCTTTCGCCATGCTGAAGCCCACGGCTGACGCAGTCCGCCAAAGCCATATGAAGGCAGAATTTGCCACTTCAAAGCTTTCAAGAGCGCCTCTGTAAAAAAAGACCACCAATATGTGATTGGTCTTTTTTTATATCTACCTTCAAATAAAAACAATTCAGCATCGATTTTGGAGCTTTTATCGTATACATAATGTATAATTCAATAATATGAAAGCTAAAAAATTCAACCAACTTTCTTCCGAAGAAGAGCGCATCATTGTCCACAAAGGCACGGAAGCGCCGTTTTCCGGTGAGTATAATAATTTCAAAGCTCGGGGTACATTTGTTTGTCGGCGGTGTGGTGCTCCGCTTTATCGTTCGGATGACAAATTTGATTCCGGTTGCGGTTGGCCCAGTTTTGACGCGGAGTTGCCAAAGTCTGTGAAGAGAATTCCGGACAAGGACGGAATGCGGACAGAAATTGTTTGTGCGAATTGTGGGGCGCATCTCGGGCATATCTTCTTTGGAGAAAAATTGACCGAGAAAGATACACGCCATTGTGTCAATTCAATTTCGCTTAAATTTAAACCAGATGAAAAATAATAACAACAAAATTCAAAAAGCCTATTTCGCCGGCGGTTGCTTTTGGGGTGTGGAGTACTATTTCCAAAATCTGCCCGGAGTCATTTTGACTAAAGTCGGTTATATGGGCGGATTCAAGGAGAATCCGACCTATGAGGAAGTTTCAGCCAAAAAAACCGGTCATGCAGAAACTCTAGAGGTTACTTTTGATAGCTCGCTGACAAGCTATGAACAGTTGACACGGCTATTTTTCGAAATTCATGACCCGACTGAACTTAATCGCCAGGGACCGGACATCGGCGAGCAATATCGTTCAGCTGTTTTTTACGTGGATGCTGAGCAAAAATCCATTGCAGAAAAACTGATCGGTTTGCTCAAGGTAAAAGGGTATGTCGTGGTGACGAAACTGGAAAAGGCTGGAACTTTTTGGGAGGCAGAAAGCTATCACCAAAAATATTATGCCAAAAATGGACACGAACCCTATTGCCATATCCGACAGAAGCGTTTTTGAATTTGTCAAACTGGCCTTACTTGACAAGAAAACTCAGTTTTATAAAATAAGAGTTGGTGGTCTGGTCTTCCGAACGCCAACTTTTTTAAATCAATAATCAGTCAAAAACAAACCTATGATCAAAGTCGAGAATCTGACCAAGAAATTTGGTAGTGTGAAAGCGGTAGATAATTTGTCCTTCGAGATTCATTCTGGCGAAGTGTTGGGATTTCTCGGACCCAACGGCGCCGGCAAGACGACGACGATGCGGATGCTGACCGGTTTTCTCTCTTCGGACAAAGGTAAGATTTTGATTGACGGAGTGGATATCGAAAAAGACTCAATCGCGGCGCAAAAAAAGATCGGGTACTTGCCGGAAAACAATCCGCTCTACAAAAATATGCAAGTGGCGGAATTTCTGGATCTAGCCGCTAGTCTGCATCAGATTGCGGCGGAGAAAAAAGCGGAAGCGTTTGAGTTTGTTGTGAAGGCGGTCGGGATTGAAAAAGTATTCCATCGTCCGATTGGGGAGCTCTCTAAGGGTTATAAGCAACGGGTGGGGATTGCGGCGGCACTGATCCACAAACCGCAGATTATCATCATGGACGAGCCGACGGAAGGCTTGGATCCGAATCAGCGCGCAGAAATTCGTCAGTTGATCAAAGATTTAGCTAAAGAGCACACCATCATTCTTAGCACTCACGTGATGCAAGAGGCTTCGGCTGTTTGCAGTCGGCTCCTGATCATCAGCCAAGGAAAATTGGTCGCCGATGGAACAGCTGATGATCTTTCCCGCTTGTCTCAAAAAGAAAAAGTGTTGAATTTCGAACTGGAAGGCCGGGAAATTGAAGCGCGGCTCAGTGTTTTGGCGCATTTGAAAAAACTGGAAGTTACTAAAAAAGAAAATGAGCGTATCGAAGGCAAGTTGATTTTGGAAGAAGGGCATACGGCGCAAAAAGATATTGCCAAGCTGACCTGGGAAAATCATTGGATCGTTTGGAATTTGCATGAAGAAGAACAGAAACTGGAAGAAATTTTCCAAGTGTTGACTAAATCCTAGTTTTATTTTGTTAGGCAAACTGACTTACACAATCGCCAAAAAGTCATTCTCAAAAGCACGGTTTCCTCATTTTGGCTTTCCCTTGCTGGTTTACCAAAAGCCCTGGGATGCTAAAAAAGTTGAACGTGCGAACAACTTTTTGGCGATTGTGTAAGCCCTACTAGCAACCAAGAGCAAAGCTTAAATGTTATTAACTATTATTTAACAGTATGAAAAACATTCTAACGATTATCAAAAAAGAACTGCGGAACTATTTTAACAATCCGACCGCCTACATCATTATTCTGGCCTTTTTATTCCTCTGGGAATTTCTCTTTTTTCGTAATGTTTTTTTGGTCGGCGAAGCTTCTCTGCGCGGGCTGTTTGATATCTTGCCTTGGATATTGCTTATCATCGTGCCGGCGCTTACGATGGGAACGCTCGCAGAGGAAAAAAGTGAAGGCACTTTGGAATTTTTGCTCACTCATCCTTTGCAACAAGCACAGCTAATTATCGGAAAATTTTTGAGCATCGTGATTTTTTTTGCCCTGACCCTTCTTTTCATTTTTCCGCTCGCCTGGAGTTTGGGCAAATTTGGTAATCTCGATTGGGGACAAATCTTCAGTCAATATTTAGCCAGTATTTTTGCTGTGTCGGTTCTCGCGAGTCTTGGAATTGTCATTTCCGGTCTTTTTTCCAGTCAGATTTCCGCTTTTCTCATAACGATCATTGCCAGTTTTTTTCTGATCATTTCCGGCACGGAATTGATGACCGCCAGATTGCCATTTGAGCTTGCGCCTTTTTTTGAACAACTTTCGCTTTCCACCCATTTCAATTCAATGGCACGCGGGGTGATTGATTTGCGCGATCTGTGGTATTTCGTTTCGCTCTCAGCGGTTTTTCTTGGTCTGGCCTATCTCGGACTTGTGAAAAATAAATATGGCAACCGAAAGTCCGCATTTCGCAATATCAAATTAGCAGTGAGTTTGCTTGCGGGAATTTTTGTCCTCTCGAATATTATCGGAGTAAATATTCCTGGGCGGCTTGATCTGACTGAGGAAAAAATTTATACACTGTCTGACACGACGCGGGGCATCGCTGGGAATTTGCCGGACGTGGTCAATGTCACGCTGTATGCTTCCGATAAATTGCCGGCTCAGTTGCAACCAGTCTTGCGAGAAACGAAAGATATCTTGGCTGACTATCAGGCTTTTTCCAAAGGCAATATTCACGTCAGCGATAAAAATCCGTCGGGCGACACTGCAATTGCCAAGGAAGCGGCGTCTCTTGGCGTAACTCCGATGCAATTCAATGTAGTTTCTCAGGAGCAGTTTCAAGTCAATGAGGGTTACTTGGGTCTGGCGGTTTCTTATGGCGGAAAGCACGAGAGCATCCCTTTTGTGCAGAATGTCAATGATCTGGAATACCAACTGACCAGTTTTATCAAAGAATTGACGGCGGAGAATAAACCGAAAGTCGGATTTGTTTCCGGGCATGGCGAGAAGGCGCTGGCTAGTGACTATACAATTTTACAAAAAGAATTAGCCAAGCAATTTGAAATTGTACCAGTTGCGGTGGCGGGAGCAGAACCAGCCGCATCAAGCAAAGACACTACAACTGCGAATAAAACCAAAAGCGCGACGAGTACTCCCGCGCCGGTCAAAAGTTTTTCTATCCCAACAGGTCTTAAGGTGCTGGTGATTGCCGGACCGACACAGGATTTTTCCGATGAAGAAAAAAAAGCCGTGGCAGATTTCATCGCCAATGGCGGAAGCGTCTTTTTTATGATTGATGGAACGACAATTTCTCCTGAGAATATGAGTGTGGCGGTGAATGAAAAGAGTCTGGCTGATTTTGTTAAAGAACAGACGGGCGTTGAAGTGGGGAAAGATCTTGTGTATGATCTAAAATCCAATCAAGCGGTTGGCTTTGGAGGAGCGGGACAATCTCGGGTTGTTTTGCCCTATCCATTTTGGATTCAAGCCATTAGGGATAAAAATTCTTTGCCGATTGCCACTAAGCTGGAAAATATTCTTTTGCCTTGGAGCAGTTCTTTGACTGCGGATAGTGGCGTGATTGATGGGAAGGGTTGGGATGCGGTTGATCTATTTAGTTCCTCGGCTTATGGCGGGACGCAATCGGCTCAATTTAACATCACACCGAACCAGAAATTCAGCCAGAGCGGACTCGGGCAAAAGGTACTGGCTCTAGCCCTCGCACCAAAAGCGGGAGATAAAAATCAGTCGCACGTGATTGTTGTCGGTAGTTCTAATTTCATTTCTGATCAGTTTTTGCAAAATGGCCAAGCCAATCTGTCTTTTGCGCTGGATACTTTTTCTTGGCTCGGACAAGAGAGTTCGCTGGGGAATATAAAGATCAAAAATTTGGATGAGCGAAAATTGGTTTTTGACAATAGCGATGATCCCAATTTGATCAAATTCGGAAACTTGGCTTTCGTATTCCTCGCTGTTTCCGGCTATGGCACACTGCGTCTCTGGAGGCGAAAGAAAAGGAAAAACGATGTCTATGAAGCTTAAATCATTAACCTATTTTTACTATGAATAATCAAATGCTAAAAATTTTAACAGGCGTTTTTATTGTCATGGCCGTGATTGTTGCCCTGCCTTTTGTCGGTCGGATGATTAATGGGAACAAGGATGCCAGCGCGCCCAAAAATATCAGTCTTAATTTTTCGGATTTCTCGGAAAGTTCTGTGGGGAAAATTGTGATTAAAAATGCCAGTGCGGAAAAAACGCTTTCTTTCCAGGACGGAAAATGGCTGATTGGCAATGATGAAGCAGACGCTCAAAAAGTGGCTGACTTTTTTACGGAACTCAAGGGTCTTAAAGTCGGAGAAATGGTTTCTCAAACCGAAACTAATCAAGCTAAATTTGGCGTTGACAGTGCAAGTGCTATTCAACTGATCATCACAAAAAACGGCCAAGACAATATTTTCCTAGTGGGAAAAGCCAGCAGTGTGCCTAACCAGTTTTATATGCGAAAAGACGGAATCAAAAACACCTATCTGGTGGAAAGCGCCCTGCGAGACAAACTGACTTGGGACGCAACCAAATGGCAAAAATCCGCTCCTGATGCAAGTGCGGACAAGACCGCACCTACCAACAATGCGCCAACCAAAACCACTCCTACCTCAAAATCTTCTAGCATTTAGTTTTTTTCTGATTAACTTGTCTAAAAGCGCCTCAAAAGGGCGCTTTTTTGCAAGTGAAAGAAAAACGCATCTCAGATTGTATTAATATTAGAAGGGTCGATAAACTTAATTAATCTAATATAGGACTTACGCATTTGCCTGGAAAAAATTCTGAAAGCACGGTTACCGCAACTTGGTTTTCCCTCTCTGGTTTACCAAAAGCCTGAGGATGCTAAAAAAGATTACCATGCGAACTTTTCCCAGCCAAATGCGTAAGTCCTAAACAAATAAAATTATATGAATAATACGAAAAAAACAATCATAGGATTAGGCGCGCTAGCAATTATTTTGGGTGGTGCAGTGGCGTTTGCTAATAGCTCGCAGGCATACGAGGGCGATCCAAATGTTAAGGGACCTAACTATTCGGAGGAGCGACACGAAGCAATGCTAGAAGCATTTAAAAATAATGATTACAATGCTTGGAAAAGTCTGATGGCGGGACGCGGTCGAGCGATGCAAGTTGTGAATGAAAGCAATTTTGCGAGATTTGCCGAAGCGCATCGTTTAGCAGAAAGTGGTGATTTAGCCGGAGCGCAAAAAATTCGCGCAGAACTTGGACTGGGACTGAAAAATGGTACTGGTGCCGGCAGGGGAATGGGGAATTGCCAAAATCGCTAAGCGTTGACGAGGCAAGTTATATTTAAGCTCCAGTTCTGCTGGAGCTTAATATTTTTAGAACTTATACATTTCACCTCACAGCCGTATTTTCTAAAAAAATAACTCGAACGCTCTTTTTTCTTTTCAAAATTTTCCCTCAATCGACGGCAACCAATGGAAAATTTTGAAGAAAAAAGGCATTCTCAGACAAGATTTTTTTAGAAAATGCGGCTGACTCGAGCGAATGCGTAAGTTCTGCTATAATCAGATTATGCAAAATAAAGCTGTCAAAAATAACGCTTTTGAAAAACTGACCGATGAAGAGATTGTGGAAAAAGTTCGATTGGAAAATCAGGAATTTTATGCGTACTTGATGGAGCGGTATCAATCCAAGCTTTTGCGCTATGCTAATAATTTAGTTAAAGATGAGCACCGCGCCAAAGATGTTGTGCAGGAAGCTTTTATCAGCGCCTTTGTTAATCTTAATGGGTTTAATCTCAAGAAAAAATTTTCCAGCTGGATCTATCGCATCGTGCACAACGAGGCGCTCAATGTTTTGAAAAAATATCAAAAAGAACTGCCGATGCTTCCAGAGTTTGATTTTGAAAGCGTGGAAGATTTGGAAAAAGATTATTCGCAAAAAGAAATTGTCGCCGCGGTGGAAAAATGTTTAGCCAAACTCCCGCTGGCTTATTCCGAGCCGCTAGCGCTATATTGCATCGAAGAAAAATCCTACGAAGAGATCGGTGATATCTTAAAGCTACCGCAGGGGACAGTGGCAACTAGGATCAGTCGCGCAAAATTATTAATGAAAAAAGTATGCCAAAAGAATCAGTAAATATTTCCAGCGCCGTGATGGAAAAAATTAACAAAGGTCAAATCAAGATGCGCCCCCGGATTTATTTTATCCTTGGATCAATCTTTGTTTTCACTGGATTGGTTGCGTCAAGCGTCACAGCAATTTTTTTAGTCAGCCTGATGCGCTTTATGTTTCGTACGCACGGACCGATGGGGCAATTTCGCCTAGAACAATTGCTCACCAGTTTTCCGCTCTGGGTTCCGCTGGTCGCAATTTTAGCATTAATAATCGGCGTAGTTTTAATGCGCAAATTTGATTTTTCCTATAAGAAGAATTTTTGGTTTTTGATCTTGGGTTTTGTCCTGGCAATTATTGCTACAGGAATCGTTATTGATATGACCGGGCTGGATAATGTCTGGCTACAGCAAGGACCGATGCGGGGGATGATGAAAAATATCACCCCAGGCGGCAATTTTGGTCCCGGCGCAAACTGCCATGGTTGTGGCAGGAATTAGATTGGGCATGCTTGTAGAGACGTGGCACTGCCACGTCTTTCCGCGTGCCAGACTACACAAAACCGATTAGGCGTGCTAGATTGATAATATGCTTAATTTCGGGCTTGTAGCTCAGTTGGTAGAGCACTACATTCGCATTGTAGGGGTCAGGAGTTCGACTCTCCTCAAGTCCACAAAAGTTTTTCAGTTCTCATAGCTCAGTTGGATAGAGCGCAGGTTTCCGGAACCTGAGGTCGGAGGTTCGAACCCCCCTGAGAACACAAAATTTTCAGTTCAGGATAGTCTTGGAAGGATGGCTGAGTGGTTGAAAGTACCGCACTCGAAATGCGGCATGCCTTAACGGGCATCGAGGGTTCAAATCCCTCTCCTTCCGCTATTGATTCGCCGTAGCGGACCTTCGGCGTGACGCAGTCCGCCAGAAGGTACGCGAAGGCGACCTTTGTTTTACTAAATTATTACCAAGCAATTTAAAGCACCCCGCTCATTCGCGGGTTTTTTGGTGAAAAAGCCTGTTTTACTAAAGCTATGATTTGTTGTAGAATTAGGATAAATTCAGGAACTAATTCAGTAATAAATCAAAACATATGCCAAGGCGAAAAGCAGAAGAAAGTAATATCAGAAAATTAACCAAATCCGGTGGCGGAAAATCCATCGGTCTCACTCTGCCCATCGAAGTCGTCCGCGAGCTTGGCTGGAAGGACAAACAAAAGGTCGTAGTGAAACGTGTTCGGGGAGGGGTATTGGTTAAGGATTGGAAGAAATAAGAATAATTTTATGCCACTATCATGGAATGAAATAAAATCAAGAGCGATTGAATTTTCCAAAGAATGGGAAGATGAAGGCTCGGAAGACGCGGAAGCCAAATCTTTTTGGGATGGATTTTTCAATGTGCTTGGATTGACTCGGAGGCGTTTGGCGCAATTTGAAGTGCATGTGAAAAAATACGGAGGAAATCAAGGTTTTGTTGATTTGTTTTGGTCGGGGATGCTTTTGGTTGAACATAAGTCCAAAGGAAGAAGTTTGGACAACGCCTATGGCAAAAACCCCCTTCAATTCTTCAGCGGAGAGGGTGGAACTTTTATTCGGGTTGTATAAAAAATATTCAAGTTCATGAAAAAATGCCAAAAAGTAATCTCACTAAAACTAAAAAAAATAAAAATTCTCAAGCACAGGGAACAAAGTTTGAAAAAATATTTTGTGAATTTTTAAAGATATTTATTAAAGAATGTTTTTTATTAAGCACGTTTATATTAGAGCCATGTATTCAGCAAGCAGGAGATCAGAACGGAAGGGATATAACTGCAAAATGGAGACATAATGGAGTCCTGTATGATTGGTGGTTTGAATGCAAGAGTCATGAGTTGAGAGGAAAGTATGGAAAAAAAATTTATAAAAAAGAGCTAGCTGACAAAATTATCGACATGTTGGTAATGGGTCAAACTGGACCAACTTGCTATTGTGTAGTTTCAAAATATAAAGAACAGGATAAATGGTTGTTAGACACAATACCAAAAATAAATAATTTGGGACTTGGTCAATCTCAAATTTTATGGTGGTCACCGGGAAGCTTATCATTAAAAAAATGCATTGCTTTGTATCCTGCTATTTGGGAAAAAATGTACAGCAACGAACAAATGCCTAATAATTTAGCAAGTAAAGATGATATTATTAATGACTTAAGACGAGAATTTATAGAAGTTAATAGTCGAAGAAATTATAATGGAGAGGATGTGGGTAGAATTATTAATGATCCAAGCACCAACAAGCTAAAAAAGGAACATGAATTATTAAATCAAGAGAGGATAAACGAAGCAGAAAATATAAAAGAACAATTCAAATATATTTCAAAAAATGATGAAAAAAAATAATATTCCAAAAAAATTAAATAATTTTTACTCAATAATCAGTTTATTGGGACATTTAGATATGCAAACCGAGAGTGGAATTATGGAAAAGATTGAAAATATTATCGGGGTTACTGTAGATTTTCAAAAAAAATATCTAGAAGATTTATTAAAAATGGACTTGGTTTCAAAAGAAAGAGATATTTTTACTGTGAAATATAGCAAAGAAGCAGGGACTATGTTTTTCCGTTTTATAAAAATTGAAGAAATTTTAAAGTTGTTTAATCATGAAGAAAAGAAAAGGGCTTTTTCAAAACTGCTAAAAATTGATAGTGACATTTCAAATTCATTTTTAAGTAGTACGTCGCTAAAAATGAAAATGGAGGTAATGAAGAATAAAAATAATGATGAAATTTTTCAAAAATTAGAATTGCTGGAAGAATTTATATATAAAGTTCCGGAAATTGCGTTGGATATTGTCAGGGATATTATTAAAAACAAGAAAACAAACAGAGTCAAAAAATATAAAACTAAATTTGGAACATATGATGGCAAGAATTATGAAGATCTTGTTTTGAAATGCGTTGAATTATTAAGCTACATTAAATATATAAAGACAGAAGATGTTTTTGAGATTTTGATTGATCTAAAAATAGACGGAAAGATTTCTGAAAAATCAAAAGATGCTATAAAAAATCTTACCAAATATAATTACTTCGCTCTGAAAAATATCGGTTACACGACACAAAGAAAAATTTTAGACATTATCTTGGGGTGGAAAGAAAAAAAGCGGGATAAATATTTAGAAATTATAAATCTAGTAGTGGGTGAGTTTTTGCAATTTGAGTTTGAGGGAACAGAAATGGTCGAGGCGAATAAGATGGTCTTTAAATCAGGTCCGTTATCTCCGACCGATTACCTGAAAAAGATAAGAGTTGACTCCATTAATTTAATTATGGAAACTTTTAATCACAGTGAGGATATAAAAGAAAAAATCAGTTTACTTAATGTTCTTGAAAACGCTTCCAGAGTTCACTCTAGTATTGATGAAAAAGGAAGAAAGTTTGTTGCGGATGATTTGAATTATATTGTAGGATTTTATGAAAAAGTAATTTTCGATAAAAAAAGCAGTATTATAGCCGAAGCACCAATTATTCTTGAAATTGAGAATAGGCTGTATTGGATGTCGAAAGGGGATGAATTTATTGATAAGAAAAAGATTGAAAACATAACAAAAAAGATCAGAGAAGATGAATTCTACGGGCTATACAGAATGCTTATTGGCGATGTTGTTTATCATGAAGGAGGTTATGAGGCTTGGCAAAAAAAGAAGGATGATAAAATTGATGATTCTCTTAAAAAAATAAATGACGACAATGTTAATGGATGGATTGAAACTTTGGATAATATTGCAAAATATAAAAATGTTATTGAGGGGTGGACGCTTCAGGGGTTTAACAATTTTATGCAAAGAATTGCCGAAGAAAAGCCAATGATTGCCGAAATGTTATTAGATGACGCATTTAAAAATAAAAAACCACTCATTAACTTCGTTGATTATTTTCTGTCTGGTTTTAGGCGAAAAAACAATGTTATACTTTGGGATAGATATGTCGAGAAAATAATTGAAATTAAATCATCCGACTTGCTTTCCACAGCATTCGTTTCTTTAATGTATATTGATGCAAAAGATATAAAAAAAGTTGTCAGGCAAAGCGACATAGATTTACTAAGGAAATCCATAGTGGGCAAAGGAAAATATAAATTTTTGAGGGCGAAAGGAACTAATAAATTATTATTGCACTCCTCTTTATTTTCTGGACTTTTGCAAATATTCGAAAAAAATCCTATTGCAATAGAGAAATTAATAATTGAAGAAATGGAAAGCAACCAAGAATTACTGAGTTTATATGTCAGGGAGTTGGATTTTATGAATAGCAAGCGAATGGCGCATATCTCAAATTGGAGTAATGGCTTGAGGAATTATATTTTAAAGAGGCTAGTGGAATTGAGTGATCTGGATCATAGCGCGCAAAATATTCTCTTAGGTATTGGTGAAAAATATTTCGACCAATTGATGGAGGTGTTTTTAAAAAGAATTCAGAAGGCCGATAAAGAAAATCCGAAGAAAAAATTTAAAGACAGGCGATATAACGCGATTCCGTATCATTTCAATGATGATTTGATAAAATATATCAGTGAGGATCAAAAAAATGGGTATCTTGAATATGTTTCTGAATGGTCCGAAAAAATGACAAAAGACTGGAGCGTGTATAATTGGGAATTAGGTGAATTTATTGAAAAAATGAATTTATCTTTTGCAGATGTTTTAAAAAATATTATTAATCGAGGAGACAAAAAAAGTTTTAACAATGCAATTGATATCTTGAGAACTGTCAATGTTCCACCGTTTGAAATTTGCTTTGAAATTGTGAAAAAAACCACCGATAAGGAAGTCTTAGATAGAGTCGAGTCCGTTATGTATTCAACGGGAACAGTTATGGGGGTACACGGTTTTTCCGAGGCTTATAAAGAAAAAGTCAAATTATTAGAAGATTATGTTAATAAAAATGAAGGATGGGTTAAAAAATTTGCCTTAAGAATGATTGAAAAATTCAAAGAAAAAGCGGAAGAAGAGAGAAAAAGAGAAGATGAAATGATTCAGTTGAGAAAAATTGAGTTTGAGGCACGATAATTACATAATAAATCAACTTATTAAATAAAAAAGTTAATGGCGCAAACTTGCAAAAAATAAACAAGTACTACTTCATCCAGAAAATAAAAAAATAAAAATTCTTTTTGCTATTCTCGTATTCCTTCTCGGCACCGACATCGGTTTCTGGACAAAGTGAGTTAATGGCTATAAATAATTCCTGAATAAATTCAGTAATAAAAAAATATGAAAAAAGCAATCCAAAACCAAATAATTATCTATAACACCGCAGACGGCGAGACTAAGATTGAGGTGCGGATGAAAGACGAGACCGTTTGGCTTTCGCAAAAGCAAATGGCGGAGCTTTTTGATTGCAGTGTCGATAATATTAGCTTGCACCTAAAAAATATCTTCAAAGAGGCTGAGCTAGGGGAAAGTTCAGTTACCGAGGAATACTCGACAACTGCTTCTGATGGCAAAAATTACCTTGTAAAAAACTATAATCTTGATGTAATTATTTCCGTTGGCTATCGCGTGAAATCATCACGCGGTACACAATTCCGCATTTGGGCGACGCAAAAATTAAGAGAGTATATTGTTAAAGGTTTTGTGATTGACGATGAGAGGCTCAAGGGGACCGGCGGGGGAGATTATTGGAAAGAATTGCTTGATCGCATCCGTGATATTCGAAGCAGTGAAAAAGCTCTTTATCGTCAGGTGTTGGATTTGTATGCTACGAGCATTGATTATGATCCTCATGGTTCTGAATCAATTGCATTTTTTAAGGTGGTGCAAAACAAACTTCATTATGCGACCAATCAGTACACCGCCGCGGAAACAATCGCCGAAAGAGCCGATGCCAAAAAAGATTTTATGGGACTGACCACTTTTGCTGGAGTATTGCCAATATTATCTGAAGTTACAGTGGCAAAAAACTATCTTACCGAAGACGAATTGTTTCGGCTCAACCGCATGGTTTCGGCATTCTTTGATTTGGCTGAAATAAAAGCCCGAGAAAAACAAAAAATGCGTATGGTTGATTGGGTGGCGGAATTAGATAAATTTGTTAAAAATTATGGCAAGGGTGTGTTACAAAATGCTGGGAAAGTTAGCAATGAACAAGCTACCGAAAAGGCCATCAAAGAATACAGGAAATTTCAGGCCAAAACTCTTTCGCCAGTCGAAAAGGCATATTTAGAAAATATTAAATTGCTCGATAAAAAGGTGAAGAAAAAAATAAAAAACCTATGAATAACTACAATTGGTATTCGCAACTAATTAAGCCCTCCTGGTCTCCGCCGGCTTGGCTGTTTGGTCCTGTCTGGACTTTTCTTTATGCTGTCATTGCGGTTTCGTTCGGTAAAGTTTTTTGGCTGGTTTTCAAAAAAGAAATTTCCTGGATTATCGCTTTGCCGTTCGTGCTTAATCTGATTTTCAACCTTGCTTTCACGCCGTTGCAGTTCGGGCTTAAAAATAATCTGCTGGCTGCTGTCGATATTTTGCTCGTCCTTGGGACACTTATTTGGGCGCTCATGGCGATTTATCCGCACGCGCGCTGGATCACTTATGTCAATATTCCCTATTTGCTCTGGGTAACTTTTGCCACTGTTTTGCAGCTGACCATTACGTATCTCAATCGATAACCCGTGAGCCTATAATAGCTGGAAAGATTAATCTTGCGCTAACGAGGGAGGGATTTTGAAAAATGGTCAAATAGTGCTAAGATGGAAGCATAATTTTTTAAAACTTAAATCAAATGAAAAAACACTTTGTTTTGGCCGGGGCGTTGTTGGCAGTTTTTTTACTCTCTGGTTGTGGCAATCAGGCCCAGGAATCCGGAGAAAAAACTAAGCCTGCGGGAGAAAATCCAACCGATGTCCAGACGGAAAAGAAGGATGATACCGGCGGACTATTCTCCGGATCGATCAAGGATCTTTTGGCCAAAGGGTCTAATATGCAATGCGCCTGGTCCTCGACTGACGAATCAGGGAAAGTGTCCGGTACGGTCTATGTCAGTGGAGATAAGTTTTTTCAAGATTTTTCTACAACCCAAGTAGAACTAGGAGAGATTAAGAGCTATCTCCTGAACGATGGGGAGTGGATCTATCAATGGAATTCGATGTCCAAGATGGGTACGAAAATGAAAACTAGCGAAGTGGAAAAAATGGCGGAAGATGTCCAAAAAAACAGTCCAGTCGATACAAACATCAAACCGAACGAAGAGGGTCGAAGAAACATAGATTTGAATGATAAAGTTGATTATAATTGCCAGAAGTGGAACGTGGACGCTTCTAAATTTGTCCTTCCTGCCGATATCCAATTCAATGATTTTTCTCAGATGCTCAACAATCTGCCAAAAGCAGGTAGTCAAAAACCGACCGATGTTTGCCAGATGTGCGGCAGTCTTCCCGCTGAAGCAAAAGCGGCCTGTCTTGCGAATTGCAATAAATAATAAAGCATATGAAAGGTATAATTTTAGCCGGTGGAACGGCGACGCGGCTGTTTCCGCTCACCGCGACTACTTCCAAACAACTCCTTCCGGTCTATGATCGGCAGATGATCTTCTATCCCCTAAACGTGCTCATTAAAGCCGGCATCAAGGAAATCCTCATTATTGTGGCGCCAGAACACTCTGGGCAATTCATCAATCTTTTGGGTTCGATTTTTGAAGGCGTAGGAATTCATCTAGAATTTCGCGTGCAAAAAATTCCCAAAGGTCTCGCTGATGCGTTTATCCTTGGTGAAACTTTCATCGGCGACGACTCTGTAGCGATGGCTCTGGGGGATAATATTTTTGAAGATGACTTGAGTGCTAAAATTAAAAAATTTGGAAAAGGCGGATTAGTCTTTGCTAAAAAAGTAACTGATCCGGAACGCTTTGGCGTGGTGGAATTCGATGGAGATGATAAAGCGATTTCCATCGAGGAAAAACCCAAAAAACCAAAAAGTGATTTCGCTGTCACAGGCTTTTATGTCTATGACAATCAAGTGGTAAAAATTGCCAAGAGTTTGAAGCCCTCCGTGCGGGGAGAAATTGAAATCACTGATATCAATAAACGCTATATGAAAATGGGGGAGTTGAAAGTGGAAAAGATCCGTGGCGCCTGGCTTGATGCGGGAACCTACGATTCGCTTTTGGAAGCAAGCTTGGTCGTGAAGAAAAAAGAAATCTATAAACACTTCGACCCAGCCATCGATGAAGCAATTGCCCAGTTTAATCGAGAGCTAAAAACAATTGCCAAAAAGAAATTGAGCTAAATTTCCCGAAAATCGCACCTTTTTTGCATATTTTCTCGTAGTATAGTAGCATTAGGCTATGGGAACAGACCTCGAAGAGATCAAAAACCGCCTGAATATTGTGGATGTTTTGGGTGAATATCTGCGTTTGACGAAGACAGGGACCAATTATCGGGCGCTCTGTCCTTTTCATAATGAGAAAAGCCCGTCTTTTATGATCAGTGAGGACAAGCAGATCTGGCATTGTTTTGGTTGTCAAAAAGGCGGAGATATTTTTTCCTTTGTGATGGAAATTGAAGGTTTGGAATTTCGTGACGCTTTGAAACAGCTGGCGGAAAAGGCGGGAGTGGAGTTGAAGAAAGTCGCTCCTGGCACGGTTGAGAAAAAAAATCGCACACTGGAAATTTTGGAACTGGCGACGAAATTTTATGAGATCCAACTTTGGAAAGGGGCGGGCAAAGAAAAAATTGTGAACTATCTGAAAGAGCGGGGACTGACTGAAGAATCAATCAAACTTTTTCGTTTGGGTTATGCGCCCAATGGTTGGCGCAACATGTTAGAATTTTTGACCAAGCGCGGTTATGATATTTTGGAAATTGAAAAGACTGGCCTTTTAGTGCGCAAAGATGAAATGCAGACGGCCAACGTGAAATTTTATGATCGCTTTCGTGACCGAATCATTTTCCCCATCAGTGATTATTCCGGCAAAGTTTTGGGCTATAGCGCCCGCGTCGCCCCTGGCGGAGACGAGTCGCAAGCGAAATATGTCAATTCGCCGGAAACAGAAGTCTATCACAAAAGTAAAGCGCTCTACGGAATTGATAAGGCCAAAAGTGAGATCAAACAGAAAGATTTTGCGTTGCTCGTCGAAGGGAATATGGATGTGATTGCAGCAAGTCAAGCAGGGATCAAAAATGTGGTGGCAGTCTCCGGAACGGCGCTTACCCCGACACAACTCGATACTTTGAAACGCTACACAAAAAATCTCAAGATGCTGTTTGATATGGACGCGGCCGGCGAAGCGGCAACGAAAAAAAGTATCAAGTTGGCGCTGGAAAAAAATATCACTGTCCAAATTGTGGAGTTGCCGTTTGGAAAAGATGCGGCTGATGTGGCGAAAAACAATCCGGAGAAATTACGTCAAGCGATCGAAAAAGCCAAAAGCGCGATGGAATATCTCTATGACAAAGCTTTTTCTTCGTTTGATCGCAGCCGGGCGGAGGGCAAAAAAAAGATCAGTGAGGCGCTGTTGGAGATGGTTGCAAGTCTTTCGAGTGAAGTTGAGAAAAGTCATTGGATCAAAAAACTGGCGCAAGGTTTGGATATTTCAGAGCAGGCATTGACGGCAGAGCTAAAAAAGGCTAAGCTGGTGAGTAGAATATCGGCGAGCGTTAGAACTCAAGCTGTCGCGTCTGTCCCAATCGACGACCGGCAAAAAATAGATATATTGCTTGAAGAGCTGGCCGGCTTGGTGCTCGTTTCCGGAGTGATCTGGGAGGAGCTGTCAGAAAAAAATGAATACCATTCCTATTTTTCGCGCCTTGAGTTGCTCGGCATCATGCTATCGCGGGGAATGGAGCTTGACTTTGATTTCAACAATCTGCTTAGTGTGCTTTCGCGGGAGCAAAAACTCTACGCCGAAAAGCTTTTTTTTCGCAAGAAGTTCCGCTTGGGACTGAAAAATACATTAGAAGAAGTGCTGCCGGAAGAATTTCCCAAGGAGTTTGGGGAGATTTTGGCAGAGTTGAAAAAAGAGATTAAGAAGACGAAACTGTTGCAGATTACAAAGGATCTGGAGTTGGCTGAAAAGAATGGCGACCAAGCAGCACTTAAATTTTTGAGAGGAGAGTTTGAAAAAATACTCACGGAGTAAATTTTTATAGATAAATTTTTAAACTTTTAATTTTTATGGCCAAGAAAAAAGGACCGTTTAAAATAAAAAAAAGTTTGCCTAAAAAAAATAAACAAAAGAAACAAATTAAGAAAATTAATCCGCCAGCTGGTGGAAAGAAAACTATGCCCTTGAAAAAGAAATCAAAACCGGTCAAAGTCAAGACCGAAAAGAAAAAGACGCCTAAAAAAGTATCTAAAAATCCGGCAAAAAAGCCAGTAGTTTTGAAGCGCAAAGATGAAAAAAAACCGACCTCCAAAAAGACTGCCGGGCGTTTTACGATCAAGATCAAGCCCAAGAACAAGCCGAAAACAGCTGAAAAACCCAAGAAAGAAAGCAAGCAAAAAAAAGTGCTGAGTGAAAAAAAAGTTGAAACAGAGACGAAGAAAAAAAACCAGATTGAAGATCTGGTCTATCGTTCCAAGCAACGTGGCTTCATCACCGAAGATGAAATTTTACATGCCTTTCCTGATGCAGAACGCGACATTGAAAAACTGGAAGAGCTCTATGATCAATTAGAAAAAAGCAGCATCAAAGTAATCAGTTCAGACGAGATGATCAAGTTCGAGACGGATAAGATTTCCGAAGATTTTGAAAGTGAAAAACCGAACAAAAAAGGCAAGTCGACGCGCAAGGATAATTTGGCTGCCGGAATTTCCGATGATGTTTCATCGGATTTGGTTCAGATGTACCTGCGCGAAATCGGACGGGTGGAATTACTTTCCACGGCCGAAGAAGTTGCTCTCGCAAAAAGAATAGAAAAAGACGATCTAGCTGCCAAACAAAGAATGACAGAAGCTAACTTGCGTCTTGTTGTGAGTATCGCTAAAAAATATGTCGGCCGTTCGCACAATCTGTCACTGCTTGATCTGATCCAAGAAGGGAACATCGGACTTTTCCGCGCAGTCGAAAAATTTGATTATCGCAAAGGCTACAAATTTTCCACCTATGCTACTTGGTGGATCCGCCAAGCGGTGACGCGCGCATTGGCTGACCAATCCAGAACAATCAGAATTCCCGTGCATATGGTGGAGACGATCAATAAATATACCCAAATCACAAGACGGCTTGTCCAGGACTTGGGACGCGAACCGTTGCCGGAAGAGATTGCGGTGGAAATGGGCGTGGAAGTGGAAAAGATCCGTCACATCCAAAAGATTTCCCAAGAAACGGTTTCTTTGGAAACGACAGTGGGAGACAGTGATGATGATTCAGTTTTGGGCGATTTCGTGGAAGACACAGAAACTGTCATGCCTAATCAGTTGGCATCAAGAAAAATGCTCAAGGAACATGTCGAAGAAATCTTGAAAGATCTGACTCCGCGCGAACAAAAGATTTTGAAAATCCGGTTTGGCCTCGAAGACGGCGTGACCCACACGCTCGAAGAAGTCGGCCAAGAGTTTGGCGTCACCCGCGAACGCATCCGGCAAATCGAAGCCAAGGCGTTGGAAAAGATCCGGGATCATAAGACGATCAAGAAGCTGAGGGATTATTAGGAGTACAAGACATACAAGGAAAAACAGCCCGTAGAAGGCTGTTTTTTTTCATATTACATATAATAAAAATTTTAATAATTGACAAGAAATAAACATAGATGTATAATATAGGCGTTATTTAATTAAAAACAATTAAACTTTTATGACAAATGAAAAAGAGATAGAAAATATGTTCATTGTTGATGAGAATGAATATACAAAAGAAAAAGTGAAAAAGTATGCAGAAAAGGCTTTAAAATATGCAAAAATCGCCAAGAACGGGCAGATTTTGATAGAAAATAATGAGCTCCCGTCTGATGAAAAAATAAAACTTTGTTTGGTGGTTCGGTTCATAGCTCATAATTTTGATAGCGGGATACAGTCAAGCGCAACGCTTTCAGAAATACAAAAAATAATCCAAGAAAGAACGCAGGCGACGGGGTCTAGACTTTCGAAAATTGTAAGATCTGGTTTTGCAAAAAAAATAGAAAGGGGTGTCTATCAAGTTATGCCACATAAAATTGAATTTTTCTTGGATAATCTTTTATTACGGGATGCGCAAGGTATTAAAGTAAAAAGTTCGCCTAGCAAAAATAAGCGAATTTCTACAAAAGGAATAGGCAAGGATATACAGGAGTTGGTTGTTGGTGGGTTTTTTAACACGCCAAAAACGATTAAGGAAATTTCAAAAAAACTGAGAGAAGAGGTAAAATTTCATGACGATCGTGTTATCGACGCAACAGTAAGGAATGGGTTTGTTTCTAATAAGAAGGTTTTAAAAAGAATACCTGCTGTTGATAAAGGCAGAACTAAATGGGAGTATGTGATAAGAAAATAAAAAAAGTTAATATTAAGAATAAACACTATGGCTGAAGAAATTCAACAAATAAAAGAAAAGATCATGGAGTTGGAAAAAAGAATTGCAAAACTGGAAAAACCACACTCCCCAGAAGTGGATTCTAGTAATCCACAACAAAAGAAAATGTCCTTAAGGGAGTTCTTATTATCGAAAAAGCCATTAACGGATGTGGAAAGGGCACTTTCTATGGGATATTATTTGGAAAAATTTGAAGACGCAACTTCTTTTAATGCTGATGACTTAGGACGGTCTTTCAGGATTGCCAAAGAGAAAGTGCCGCAAAACATAAATGACAAAGTGAATATGAACATCAAAAAAGGTCATATCATGGAATTAAAGGAAAAAAAGAATAGCAGAAAGGCGTGGTGTCTAACTAGCACGGGGGAGTTGTTTGTGGAAAATAGGTTTAAGTAAAATAATGAATAATATTAAGATAAGCGAAAAAATAGATGTGTATTGCTTGGATGAACTAAGTTATAAAGTTTATTGGGCATTTGATCAACTTGAAACTGACACAAAAGATAGGTTTAAGCCATCTGATGTGGCTAATTTTTTAATTGAAGAAAAGGGAATAAAGACTTCAGTCCAGGCTGTTCGGAATATCCTGAAAAGAAAAAAAAGTATTTTTCATTGTAAAGGGGGCTCCTTCAAGATGATGGAAAAGGGCAGGCAGGATCTTTCGGAAGCAGGGAGTGTAAAGAGGGTTATATTTATTGACGCTGATAAGCCATTTTCAGCAAAAAAGAATGAAACGCTTAGAGCGCTTGTCTCGAATCTTAGAAAAGAAGTCAAAATTTGTGATCCATATGTGGATGTGAATACCCTTGATTTTATCTTTCATAATTTCAATAAAAAAGTGCCAATTAAAGTGTTAACAGCAAATATTATAGATAAACCAAAGGGATTCTTTAAGAGGCAACTAGATGAAATCAAACAAGAAGGATTTAAAATTGAGGTTAGGGCTTACCATAATAGCATATTGCATGACAGATATATTATGGATGGCGGAAATTTTTGGTTATCTGGAAATAGTCTTAATTATTTGGGGAAAAAGGAAAGCTTTATTGTTGCATTGGGGAGCGATATTCGACAGAGTATGGTGGCTGTTTTTAATTCAAGATGGAAAAGCTCTGCGGTTATTTAATTAATTTTATTAATTTAATTTTATTTTTATGCAACAAATCAACTTTAGTGAGTTGGGTGAAAAAGAACAATCACTCTTGCAAGAAGCGAAAGGCGCTGGAGCTCGGTACATAAACAAAAAAGGTACTCGCCATATTGGCGCGGCACTGCTTTGTGATGATGGGAAAGTTTATCACGGTGTTAGTATCCGCCGGACGAACACGAGCAATTCAACTTGCGCAGAACGGATGGCACTCGACAAAGCACTTTTTGATCAAAATTATGACTATGCACTTTTGGCTATCGTGGGATTTTTTGACAACAATAGCGCTGATGGGAGCGGGAAATCCGATCAACTTACTCCGCCCTGCGGGACTTGTCGTCAAATTTTGTCAGAAGCGCAAGGGTATGGGATAAAAAACAGAGCCATTCCAATCCTGCTTACCAATAGTGATTTTTCCCTTGTAATCAAAACCGATTCGCAAGAACTGCTTCCTCTGGCATACAAGGCGGATGTGTATAAAAAATAGTTTTTTGATTACCAATAATGGTCGAGTAGTTAATGAAGGAAGGCGGGGTTGACTAAAGTTAGATACTGTGCTAAAAATATAAGTTCAGTACAATGTGAAATAAACCTGAATTATCGTTCCTTCCCCTAAAAATAAGGAGGTATCGTGGACTATTACTTTGAGCTGCAAAAAATGAAAATGCGTGAGTATGTCGATATGCTTTTGGATCAGTTAGACTTTTCAAAAGGAAGTATCATATCGGCAAGAGAATGGCTAGCACATGCGAAAACAAACAGGCTTTTTCTCTTGAATTATTCGCCCGATGAGATTATGCAAATAAATCTTTGGGCGCGTAACTCGTACAAAACCGAAGCGGAGATTGCGGAAATGGAAGCCGTGTTAAATTCCTATGACGACAATTTCTGCTTTCACGAAGAAGTTCTTTTGCAATGGCTGAATTCATTAGCTGAGAGAAACGCAGAAATAAGTCAGCTCATGCAAAGGAAATAAGCAAGGATTTAAAACAGTCTGGAAAAGCGGTGAGGTAAGGATTTACCGAGCCGCTTTTTATTTTAATTTGACACTTTTCCTCCCACAAGCTAAACTATTCCTATGCAAAACATAGCGCGAAAATTTTTTGAGATTATTAGCATCGTCATTATTAGACGACAATTTTTCGCTCGGGTTTATGCATAGAAGATAATAAGACAAAAGCAAAGCATAGCCCGGCGGAACCGGGTTTTTTGATTGCTAAAAAATATATGCAAAAAGTAAAAATCTATGACACGACTCTGCGGGACGGCACTCAGGGCGAAGGGATGAGCCTTTCGGTGGCGGACAAGGTGCGGATTGCGAGGAAGCTCGATGAGTTTGGCGTGCATTATATTGAAGGTGGCTGGCCGGGATCCAATCCAAAGGATCGGGAATTTTTTGAAGTCATGAAAACGCAAAAATTGAAAAATGCCAAGCTCACGGCTTTTGGTTCGACGCATCTGGCCAAAAACACGCCCGAGACTGATGAGAATCTCAAAGAGTTGGTGGATTCCGGAGTGACAGTGGCGACCATTTTTGGCAAGAGTTGGACGGTGCACGTGGAGGAAGTTCTGAGAATTTCTCCCGAGCGCAATTTGGAAATTATTGAAGGGAGCGTGAAGTTTTTGAAAAAAAATATTGCGACAGTTTTCTATGACGCGGAACATTTTTTTGATGGGTATAAAAATAATCCGGAGTATGCGCTTTTGACATTGAAAGCGGCCAAGGCTGGCGGGGCGGATTGTCTTGTGCTATGCGACACTAATGGCGGATCACTGCCGGATGAAGTGACGCGCATCGTGGCGGAAGTTAAAAAGCAGCTGCCTAATGTTCCCTTGGGCATCCATACGCACAACGACGGAGAGATGGCGGTGGCCAACACGCTTGCAGCAGTGAAAGCGGGCGCGACGCAGATTCAGGGAACATTGAACGGAGTGGGCGAGCGTTGTGGTAATGCTAATCTTTGTTCGATCATTCCCACCTTGCAACTAAAATTGGGAATCGAGTGCGTGCCAAAAGAAAATCTGGTGCAGTTACAAGCGCTCAGTCGCTATTTTATGGAACTGGCCAATTTGCCATCCAATCACTTCCAAGCCTATACCGGCCGAAGTGCGTTTACGCATAAAGGCGGAGTGCATACCAGCGCCGTTTCCAAAAATCCGCATACCTATGAGCATATCCAGCCGGAGCATGTGGGGAACAAAAGAAGAATTTTAGTTTCCGATCTGGCCGGCCGAGCGTCAATTGTTATGAAAGCCAAAGAATTAGGGATCGAACTTGATCCAAAAAATCCTGTCGTTGCAGGAGCACTCAAAAAATTGAAAGAGTTGGAAAATAGTGGATTTCAATTTGAGATTGCTGAGGCGAGTTTTGAGCTCTTACTATCCGAAGCGCTGGGGAGAAAGACACAATTTTTTGAACTGATCAGCCGGCGGGTGATTGATGAGCGCAAGGCCGGGGAAGAAAATCCGCAAGTGGAAGCGCTGGTGAAAATCAGAGTTGGGAATAAGTTGGAAGAAACAATTGCTTCGGGCGATGGTCCGGTCAACGCGCTTGACCGAGCTTTGCGAAAAGCGCTGGAGAAATATTATCCGGTTTTGAAAGAGATGAAACTGCTTGATTACAAAGTGCGGGTGCTGCCGGGTCGGGCAGGAACAGCGGCGCGCGTGCGGGTGCTCATCGAATCAGCCAATGGCGAAGCCGGGCGTTGGCACACGATGGGCGTGTCCTATGACGTGATTGAAGCCAGTTGGCAAGCGCTCTCAGATAGCGTGAATTACAAGCTGTATAAAGCCAAAGGATAAAAAATTTGACAAAAAACCGGCTATTTGCTAAGTTATTACTATGTTTAGAGATATAACCAAAACAATTGAAAAGAATATCACTTTGATGTTGATTTGCGTCTTGATTATTGTCAAGGCTGGTTTTGGTTTAAGGGAAATGTGTAGGGGGTAAGAAAAAAAACATTTTCACTAAACCAAGACCGGTCTCGCAAGAGCCGGTTTTTTAGTTCCTTGAAAGAATATGAAGAAATAAAAAATATAATAACAGCTTGAGTTATTTGATTCAAGTCAACTAGCAACTATGGGAATAGGGGGATTATTCAGATGAAACGAAAGCAGATCGAAAAAGAAGTTGCGGCAAGGACGAATCGTCGGGATCAGATTCGAAGCTCTGTTAACGCATATTGCGCGGAAGAGTTTGGGATCAAAGATTTTTTTGCAATTGCAGACAAACATTTACCTGAACAAATGGGCGGGTTTCAGGTTTGCTTGGTGCGTCAAGTACCAACACCAAATGTCGAGCATTTGGCGACGTATTTATCGGCTAAGGCTTGGGGACTAGAGCCGGTCTATATGTCATTGACCCGTGACTCTTTCCCGCAGCAGGCGGCAGAAAACCAGTACAAAAAATCTCTGGTTAATTCACCGAGAATGTTTCATGGAAGAAAGGGGATTTCGGTTCAGCATGAACGTTTGGTCCAAGATAGTGTCCTGCAAAATATTATCCTTGCCGATTTGAGAACAAAGTGTGGCAGGAAACTTCCGGAGGTTCATTGGGAGCTAATGGAAAAAGCCATTCATAATCCTCCTCAAAAGCTTGAGCTCGCTGGTTTTTTCCAAGAATTACTTATGAGTTCTTCAAAAAATTTACCCCGCTGTGTTTTTGTGCGTCAAGGTAGACGAGAGAAAATTTTTTATGGCTGTGACTTATCTGAGGCGAACGATCCGCGTCCGCCGGCAGACTGGTATTACTTTTTTTATTTACTTCTTTTCGTCAGTGGCAGTCGTGGTCTTGCTTCGACTGTTGATGAGGACCCGGAAGTCATTGCGTGGTTTCGGGAGAGCAACCAAAAAATCAAGAATATCTGTGGCTTTTTACCACTTATTCTCGATACTCCGCTCAAAGTGGAGGCTGACGGATTTTGCTCAAAGTTGAACGAGATTCCTCGGAAGGCCTTGGGCGGAAATGGCTTTTTGCGATCCCTTCCTACGCCGTCCCAAACCACTATTGACGGTTGCTTCTTTGATCTAATGAAGCATTACGAAAAAGAGCTGATTGCTCACTCGTGATTGCTTCAAAAGGGGGTTGTGCTAAGATTGTATTAGTGCAACCCTCCTTCCCTTAATTGCAGTTAAATTTTCTATATATTTTTATGAATACTAAAAAATTCAATTATCAAAAGTTTATTTCCAAATTAGTTTCTTTTGCTCCAAGGCAATTGGAAGGAGAATCAAAGGCGTGCGATTTTCTAATTTCCGTGTTAAAAGAAAATTCCATCTTATTTTTGTTGCAAAAATTCAAAGTAGCGATTCCTTTAACGCAAAATGTTTCTCTATTGGCGGATGGTAAAAGAGTCAAATGTGAAGGCTGTTCTTTTTTGAGTGGGGAAATTAAGAACAATGACGTCGTGATTAGTTCACTGCTTTCATCTTCAATTTGCCAGGAAATTTCTAGTATTAGTTTCAATCCTAGATGCGAGGGGATATCTCTAAAAAATTATTATTTCGCTCCAGCAATTTGTGTTAGTTATAAAGATATCTCAAAAATAGTTAAGGCGAAAAAAATCGTTGGCAATGTTCAGGTTGAAAAAGTTTCTCATCAATCAGCTAATATACTAGTGGGAAATGCAAAAAATCCTAAAGCCATCTTTTTCGCTCATTATGATAGTATTAAAAAAGGTGCAATTGATAATGCTTCAGGAGTTGCAGTTATGATGAGGGTTGTTTTGGAAAAACCGGAGATATTGAAAAACAATTTGTTTGTTTTCTCTGGAGCCGAGGAATTATCCTATGATAAACCGATTTATTGGGGGAGTGGTTTCCGTGCTTTTGAACTGAAATACCAAAAACTTATTGATGGCGCCAAAAAAATTATTGTGATCGATTGCGTGGGAAATGACCCAACAATTGTGATCACTGATCCAAGCATAGTAATATTGGCTTTTCCGGTAAAAAACTTGCATAAAATAACTAAAAAAACCGAGATTGTTACAGCAAGTCTGGATAAACTTATGAGTGTTTATCATAGTGACTTAGATGATGGAAGAGGCATGGGTATGAACTATTTAGACGAAGCTTTTGCTCTTTTGGCGAAGAAGGCTGTATGACTCATCACCTTGGGTTGACAAGATTTCTAAAAGTGCTAAACTGATTTAGTAAAAAACAATGAGCAATCAAACCAACCAAAATTTATATAGTTTCTATTTCTTTAGCTTCTGGTTTAGCCAGATCGGTTTTGGTTTGCTTAAAATAGATAACGCATAAAAAGTTCCATCTATTTCAGTCAAGTCAAAGCCGATCTCACGCGAGACCGGTTTTTTTGTTCCTTGGAAAAATGAATATAATTTGTCGATAATCGATGACCAACATACGAAAGAGGGGGAAATATGCTCGAGAATTTGAAGAACGTGCCTTTTGTGGAAAAAGTGGTTGTGCCGGAATGTACATTGGAAAATCCTGATATCTATATGGGGATGGGATTTTTCGGTAGCGATTGCAGTAAGTGTTGCGGATTGGGGTTGGATTTTCTGTTTATGCTGAAGATGGCCGAAGAAACCCGGCAGCAGTTATCAGCCAGAAGTGCTACGCTATTTCTCATGAACAAGCCGTTTGGTCAGGACATCATTGATGTTTCCGAAGAAGAAAAGTTTGTTACCTTCTTCCTTGATTCTCTTGGCATGAAAGATTGGCGGATTGTGAAATATTCCGATCTGTTTGCCGATGAAAATTTGGGTTGGAGCTATGAAGAAGTCCAGAGCAATATCACTAATCGGCTTTTGCCGGATGGGGGATTCCAGATTGGCTGGGTCTATCCATATTACAAAACAAATTTCTTGGCCAAGGATGAACATTATTTTTCCTATCATTTCAAGAAATTTTTTCCGCAGCGTAATGACATCGGATTTGTACTGGGAAAATTTCCCGGGATGATTCCCAATTATGTGCCTGGACCGCCCTATTTGGTAAAGCGTACTACGGCGGATTGTCGAGTGTTGCTTGTGGAAGACGCGGACAGTCTTTCAGCAAAATTTCTCGTAAGAGGAAAAGGTGGAACAGTCAAAACGGCGAAGATAAAAAGAAACACTCTGAAACCGGCTTTTGATATTTTTTCTGCTATGGGATTTCATCTCAATGGCAGTCCTCCGATCGAGACCTTTATCGAGTGCATGCAACAGTTGGATCAGCTGATTGGTGACCAATATCGACAAGTTTTTTCATGACAAAAGGTGGGAAATTGCTCGCGAGCAATTTCCCATCCAGATTTATTAATCAATAAATTTAAATATTTAATCAACTAAAAAACTATGAATTCCTACATTGAAAATTTACTCAGTCAAAAAGTGGCTGGCTATGTGCATGATGACATCAAAAATATTTCCAAATACGAGCTGTTTAATATGGGCGAAAGCTTCATTGCACCTTGCAAAAAAATCAGGCCGGTTTTAGGCAAGTTCGATTTGAAGAAATTGAGCGCTTACCTCGATCCGACATATGGGGAGTTGAGACAAGTGATTGCTGACCGGCTCAGTGTGAAATTGGAAAATATACTCCTGTCGGTCGGAGCAGACGAGGCCATCGGCATAATTCCGCGTGTCTTTGGCGAACCAGACAGTGATTGTGTTTGTGCTGTGCCAACTTTCTATCGGATCGTTGAAGCCAATATCATGTTTAAAATCAATGTGCACTTAGTGGGGCTGGATGAAAAGAACGATTTTAAGTATGACGGAACTTTTCTGGACAATTTCATTGCTGAAATAAATTTGAGAAAAGCGCGGACGGCCTGGATCTGCAATCCGAATAATCCAACGGGAAACATGATGACGCAAAAACAAGTTAGGTATATCCTGGATAACATCGATCAAAAAACAATCTTGGTTGTGGATGAAGTTTTCTTTGATTTTTTTGATCCGACTGGAAAAAAATCAGCCGTCAATCTTGTGAAGAAATATAAAAATCTGATCGTCGTCCGAAGCTTGTCAAAATCATATAGCTTGGCCGGGATAAGATTGGGTTTTGTCGTGGCGGACAAAAGTTTGATCGAAGAGATAAATCATATCAAGCCGGTTTTTAATATAAATGCCCTGTCAGAAGAGGTGGCTAAGATTGCCATCGGAGACAAAAACTATATTACTCAAGTTGCGAATAAGACCAGAGCAATCAGAGAAAAATTGTTCTTAGAAATAAAAAAGCTGAAAAACTATAAAATTGGGGGAACTTCTGAGACGAATGTATTTATCTTGAAGCATAAGAAGAAAGATCTTTATAATGAATTGAAAAATAAATTTATTCTGACGGCTGATTTCAGGGAAAGCTTTGGATTGGAGGGTAAGGGCTATGTGCGTATCACTATCCAAGACGAACAGAAAAACAAAAAATTACTTTTAGCTTTGAAGCAGATTGATTAAGTAACAATCTTTCTTTGTAACAAAAAACTTTCCATTCCCGGAAAGTTTTTTGTTGCAAAAGTTTTAGGTATAAAATTACGCTTTTCGTGAATGCCTGATCCGTTCTGTTTCGTTCAAGTATTGTTTGCGCAGACGCACGGAAAGAGGAGTAACTTCCAGATATTCATCATCAGCCATAATTTCCAAACCGCGTTCGAGGGTGATTTTAATCGGAGGAGAGAGCTGGATGGCTTCGTCGGCTCCGGAGGAACGCATATTGCTCATCGCTTTGCCTTTGGTTGGGTTCACAGTCATATCTTGACCTTTTGAAGTGTTTCCGATGACCATACCTTCATAGACTTCCGTCGATGGTTCGATGAAAAGCGTACCGCGCGTCTGGAGATTAGCCAAAGAAAAGCCGAGCGCCTTTCCGGTGGCCATGGAAATCATTGAACCAGTATCAGTCTTTTTGATCTCACCGGCATAAGGGCGAAAACCGATCACTCGACTGCACAGGATGCCTTCGCCGCGCGTGTCGATCATAAATTCTCCGCGATATCCGAGGATTCCGCGGGTCGGCACCTCAAAAATCATCCGCATCTGCGTTCCGGTCTGCTTCATGTTCATCATCACGCCCTTTCTTTTTCCGATTTTTTCAATTACCACGCCGGAAGATTTTTCCGGTACGTCCACTGTCAGTTCCTCGAAAGGTTCGGATTTCACTCCGTCAATGTCTTTGATGATTACGCGTGGCTTGGAAACTTGTAATTCAAATCCTTCCCGGCGCATATTTTCCAAAAGGATGGCGATGTGCAGTTCGCCGCGACCAAGAACCGTATAATATTCCGCGGTTGAAAAATCAATTTTGAGTCCGACATTGATTTCCAATTCTTTCATCAAGCGTTCCTTGATCTGTTTGTTGGTGACGAGCTTGCCTTCTTTGCCGGCAAATGGGGAGTCGTTGACCAGAAAACTAAGAGAAATCGTTGGCTCATCGATACTGATGTAAGGCAGAGCTTCTTGTTCTGGTGTAGCGCAGACAGTTTCACCGATGTCGATCTTGGGAATTCCGGCAATCATCACGATATCTCCGGCAATCGCTTCGGGGACGTCTTTTCTTTCTGTGCCGAGAAAGGAGAACAATTTCACAATTTTCCCTGCTTCAACCGTTCCGTCGCTTTTTTTCACCGTCACCGTGTCATTAGCCCGGATTTTTCCTTCATAGATCCGGCCGATGCCGAGGCGTCCCAAAAAATTGTCATAGCCGAGATTAAAAAATTGCATGCGCAGTGGCTTGTCACTGTTCTCTAGGGGTGTTGCAGGAATGCGCGCGAGGATCGTGTCGAGGAGTGGAGAGAGATCAGTTGACTCATCTTCCAAGTGCATCTTGGCGATCCCTTGGCGGGCAATCGCATAGACAGTTGTAAATTCCAATTGTTCGTCGTTCGCGCCCAGATCCAAAAACAGTTCAAAAACTTGTTCTTGGACCATATCCGGATCAGCAGCCGGCTTGTCAATTTTATTGATCACAACAATTGGTTTCAGTCCCAGTTCGAGGGATTTTTTCAAAACAAATCTGGTCTGGGGCATCGGACCTTCCTGAGCATCTACAACTAAAACGACGCTATCGATCGAACGCAAAACTCGTTCTACTTCACTGCCGAAATCGGCGTGACCTGGAGTGTCCACGATATTAATTTTCGTGTCTTTGTAGATGATAGCGGCATTTTTGGAATAAATCGTGATTCCGCGCTCTTTTTCCAGGGCATTGCTGTCCATCGTGTCGCCTTCAGGGGCGTTTCCGGTTTGGCGCATAATGGCGTCAGTCAAGGTTGTTTTACCATGGTCCACATGGGCGATAATCGCAATGTTTCTAATTTCCATAACACTACAAACTACAAATCTCGTACAAATTTACAAGTGTACAAATGTTGCTTATTTAACCTAATTAAACATAAACCTTATTCTACCCCTAAAAAAGCTTTTTGTCAAAGATTTTTCATCTCTGCGAAGATGGGGATGGCACAAGGGAAGATGCTTATTATAACAATTTTATTTCCTCAATATTTTTGGTACTCCGGAAGTCACATCAATTATAGTGCTGGCTTTTCCGGTGGGCGCTGCGTCGTCCCAAATAATATAATCTACAGAGTTCAGAATCTCTGTTGGGATATCTTCGAGGCTTTTGGCCGAAAGTGTTGCGCTGTAGTTTATGGAAGTGGAAATGAAGGGCGCACCACTTTTTGCGATTATTTCCCAAAACCAATTCTTAGGCAACCGCACACCGATAGTTTCTCCGAAATTTAGCGCCAGGGGAGCGACAGCTTGGGTGTTTTTTAGTCTTAGGATAAAAGAAAATGGCCCGGGTAATTTTTCAGTGAGTAATTTTTTGATAGTAGCATTGGAAATTTCGCAATTGAAAAAGATCCATTCGAGAGACGGGGCGATGACCAAAAAAGCCTGGCCGGTTCTTTTTTTAAGAGCAACAATTTTTTCAATACTTCCAGTATTTTTCGCATCGGCGCCCAGTCCGTGCAAGGTGTCAGTAGGGTAGATAAAAAGCCGGCCCTTCTGGATTTCGGAGGCATAAAAGTCTTGATTAGCAAAGATATCTTTTTGGGTTAGATATTTTGGCATTTAATTGTAAAAATAGTTAACTTTTTCAGTATGCTGGTTTTTGGAGAAAAGTAAAGGGCTCAGATTTTAAAGAATTAAAAAACCAACTATTTCCTAGTTGGTTTTTATTTGTGAGATTATCTCAATTTAACACAATCTGATACTACCCATTCCGTTCGATCGTCTCTGTCAATTGTTCCAGCGGCAGTTCTACGATGAATTTTGATCCGCGGCCGGCGCCGGGGGATTCAATCCAGGATTTGCCACCGTTCGCTTCGGTGATCATTCTAACGACATAAAGCCCGAGTCCCGTTCCACTGGTATTGAGTCGGGTAATATCTTTGCCACGGGAAAATTTCTGGAACAAGTAGGGGATTTCTTCAGCTGGTACACCGATGCCGGTGTCGGAAACGGTAATACGCAGGTGGGGTTTCGTCAGGCAATTCTTTTCTTTCTTTTTACACAGTTCCGTGCTGATAGTTACTCCGCCTCGCTGGGTATATTTCACGGCATTATCCACTAGATTGGAAAGTACTTCCCGGATTTTTGCTCCATCGACATTCAGTTCTGGGAGCAGGGGCTCGGGAGTCTTGTAGTCCAGATAAAGCCCTTTGTCTTTGGCTTTGAGAACCAAATTATTAACTACTTCTTTGCATAACTCATCCAGTTGGGTCTTCTTAAACTCGAACTTCAAACTGCCTGATTCAATGCGTGAAACACTCAAAAGATCTTCTACGAAGGTGATTTGCTGGTTGTTGGCATTGGAAATATTTTCCACTGCTCTTTTCTGTTCTGCGTTGAGCGGTCCATAAGAGCCTTCCAAAAGCATCGAGGAATAGCCTTTGATCGGAGTTGGGGGGGTGCGCAATTGATGGGAGGCCATTGAAATGAAATCCGTTTTTGCTGTGTCCAGTTTTTTCAGCTTATCATTAGCAATCGCCAAAGAGTCGGAAATTTTTTGCAACTGATTTTTCCGCTCACTGATTTCCTTGTTGGCTTTTTTGAGTTTTTTGTTACGGCTTTCAATCTCAAAACTGCTTTTTTCAATTTCATTATTGGCAATTTCCAATTCTTCCCGATGTTCAATTTCTTTTTTGACCGAGCGGATCAAAAACCATCCGAAGCCGATGGCTAATGTTAGCGTTATGGCGGTTAAAATTTTATTAATGCTGCTATGAATAAAGGCAAATTGTGATCCGATGATGACAATTAATGCTACAACCAAAGCTTGTGCGCTAAAGAGTTTAATTTCAAATGCTTTGAATTTGACAATAAGATAGGCGAGAAAACCTGTAAAGATAGGCATTCCAAAAAGACCGTATAGATTTATCGAAAAATCATTGCTTTTGCCCATCCAAACGAGGAAGCTTGCCAAAAAAGAAGAGACAAAAAAAGAGAATAGAAAGAATTCTATGCCAAGCGCTAAATAAATAATCTTTTTTTTAGTTTCACGATCAGATTTTCTGTATCTAGTACTCAATAGAAACAGTATCCATAAGAAAACTACAAGGCCAAGTGTGTAGAAATAATTTGTAAAATACTTACCCTCAGTGAAGATGCCACAAACTCCTAAATTGAATTCATTCAGATTGTGTTTGGTTGGAGTGAAAATGATTACGGGAAGAATTGTTAGTCCTAATAATATTTTTCCTCTTAATGTTATATCTTTTTGGTTGATAAATACGTAGACAAAATAAAGGCTGAAAAAATATATTAATGATGAAAAAATTCCAAATAGTGACCATACAAAAATTATGATGTCGCTGCTATTATTTGTCCAAGTAATGAGACTTGCTATTGCCCATAATGAAAATGATATCGATAAGCCAAGTAGCAGCTTGCTTAGGAGCAATTTTGGATTTTTTAAAAAAACAAAAAATCCAATAAGTAGGGATGTGATTATGGCCGGCAAGTGGGAATAATAAAGAAGAGGGGGGACCTGATTTGAAAAAATAAAATACTGCGGGTTAGCATATTCCGGGCACAACATATTTTTTTGTTTTAATCTAATTATTTTTTTTATAGCTCCATTCCATGTATTCATAGGGCTCTCCTCCTCCGGGTTCCCATGACTCTATCTGTCTGTGCTTAGTGATCATTCCATCAAATATTTTCCTGAGCTTTAAATTTAGTCCATTACTTTTTCTTGCGTGAATTGAAAAATCTACAATTCCCCGTTTTAGAGCTTCATTACAAATTTCTAATAAAATCTTTTTGGCTCCACCTTTCCCTCTAAATTGATCTAATACCTGAATCGTTTCTATGTACAAATTATTATCAATACTTTGTATCTCTGGGTCATATTTCATTAAATCACTTAAGGCATTATTGAGTGGCTTAGCTAATGCATAGCCAACGATTGCAGCGTTCTGTTTTAAAAAAATATTTATATTTTCCTTGTCGTTTAGCATCTTTCTGTAATAGTCATCAGCATCTTCATATTGCCAGTCAGCAGGGAAGCATTTTTTTTCCAAATCTAATATTGCAGCCAGAGAGTCTTCACTAAATTCATTGACGATCTCTACGTTTTGTTCAAGATTGGCATTTTCTTTTCCAAAAGAAGACTTTTCCATTTTTGTTTGCAAGCAATTAAATAATTATAGGGTAAGATATTGACAAAACGATCTTTCAATGTAAATAATGCTTTCTTAATTATAGCATATTGGCTTTAATAGTGAAGGGTGTTTTGATTGTCAAAAAAGGAAAAAACGCCAGATGGCGTTTTTCCATATCATATCCAGTTCCATTCCCTCAATGTTTTCATATCTTTTTTTACAAATCTTTCTCCTATGTCATCTCGATAAAACATTTTAGGTATGTTAATTTTTTTTACTAGCTCATATGCCTGGTGACGAGCGCTTTTTGCGTTTTTTCCGAATCCAGAAACATACATAATAAAACCATTGCTTCCAGCAACGCACAAATCCTCCGTGCAATTTGTTTTTTTCAAGGATACCTCTTCAAAGTGAAGACTGGCAAGTTCTTTCTTGGAAAGTTTTTCTTTGAAGAATATTTTCACTCCCTTGTCGTGATAATCCGTGGAAATGGACTTGTAGGGAAATGGGGGGATGGCAATGGATACGACTACGCCAAAACCTTTTTTATACTTTAGGTCATATTTTTCTCCTTTAGCTACGGCCAACAAAAAGTCTTTCCAGGGAGATTTGTGTATTTCTGTTTGGAGTTGGATAGCTGGGCAACCAAATCTAGCAGTCGCCTCAAGTGGGTAAATGTGTTTTTTATCAACGATGCAATTAATGTCAATATCCCCCTTGAAATTAACTTTCTCAAGGAAGGGTTTTAATTTTGCAAGTGTTCCTTGAAATAGTCTATTTTTTTCATTTTCAGTATACCACATTACCGTTCCCATCTCTCCAGTCATTGGACCAATGCTTCCATTGCATAAATGCTTATGCTCAATATTGAGTTCAATCGGACCAATCCATTCTTTCCCATTGAAGTATCGCCCAACGCCGATCTCTACTCCGTCTACTCTTTTTTGCAAGCTTATTGTACCCAAATTTCCATTTAGTCTTCTGTAACTTTCCAAAATAGAGATTGCATCGCTTCCATCGCTCCACTGGCCAACATAATTGAGGGCGCTAATATGTCCGTTCTGTTTTATTACCCAGGCGCAGGGATTTTTCTTGATAAAATTAACAGCTTCGCTAATTTTAGTGAAATTAATTGTTTTTAGGGCGTTTAGGCCGTAGGTAGAAAAAACAACTTGTCCAAATTCGCGTTCCTTTTCAAGTTTGTCTCCGCCTAGGCTTCCGCCAACGACGTTGTAACCCTCACTTCTTAGATCATCCTGAATTTTACCATAACCAATATCATCAAAAACAATAAGCCCATTCTTTCCTACCCAGTCTAGTTCTTTTTCCCAGTCAGTAACTTTTTCAATCATTCCGTCTAGGCAGTCACGCCTTCCCTCATCCTCTATGTATAGTTTTACCTCGCAACCTTCTTGTTGCAATCTTAGACACAAATCTGCCGCAATGAGTTCGCCCGAAACAAACAATACTCGCATAAATAGAAAATTAATTAATTATTTTAATTTATCAGTGACACAATAGGATATAAACGTACAAAAAAGGACGGCGCACGCCGTCCCCAGAAGAACACTAACTATTGGCAGAAAAAATAAAAAATAGCTCGGCTTTCTCTGGAGAAAAAGCATAATTGGTAATTGTCTGAAATAATTCTTTTTTCATTCTTGGCATAGAGCTTAGTTTTTTCATGACTAAAGTAACTTACCAGCCTAGCACAAAATAATGGGTTTGTCAATGGCGGAGGAATGCCTTTATTTTGGGCAAATTCCGCTTCGGGCGACAAAAAAACGCCACAATGGGCGTTGGGAGACAATATTTAATTTGAAACGCAAGCTATTTCCATCGACCTAGCCGATGATTTAAAAACTATCCGTGCTTGATCAGTATCTTGTCCAAAGGTTTTCATATGATTCTTGATTTTTTTATGGTAATTTTAGTATAACAAAGAAAAGCAGGTGGGGCAAGAAAAATCATGGAATAATTTTCAATAGCTCTCTTTCAAGAGAGTTCAGCTGTGATCTTGAAACATATTCATCGTTAGCGTGCGCTTGCTTGATATTTCCCGCACCAAACAGGAGGCTATTTTTGAAAAATTGCATTTCGGAAAAAAATTGCGCTGTTTCTCCTTTGACGGTTAAATTGGTGAAAAATGGTGCATACTTGTGTTTTAATTTCACTTTGCAGTTGAAATTTTTCGGTAGCGATTTGAAGATGCTTAGTGCTTGGGCGTATTCTTTTCCATCTTTTGGTCGCAGGGAAATATCCATCACGGAGTTTCCGGCGACAATATTATCTGCTAAGCCACCGCTTATTTTCCCTACATTGAAAGCATTGAAGTTTTTCTCTCTCAAATAATTGCATATTTTTATCTGCTCATGGATGGCATTTTCTTTATCAGTGAAGGGCAATGATGTGTGTTTTTCTTTTCCTTTGGTGCTGATCGAGTAGGCGATTATCCCTAATTGTCCCGTCATAACTTTTAGCATAGTTGGCTCCAAAACAATAATTTTAGATCCCTTTATCTTGACCTTTTCCGCTCCGGCGAAATCTACCTCTTCTCCAACAGTGAATAGGAGGTTGATGTTTTTTAATTTCTTCCCCACCAGGATCGCTCCCGCCAGATTACCCTTATTATCACAAGCGCCACGGCCATAAATTTTTTCTTTTGTTATTCTGATCGGCACTGCTCCAGGCACCGTATCAAGATGCCCGACCAGCCATACATCAGAGTTTCCTTTTTTGGCGATGATATTAAACCTTCCCTTTCCGATAAATTGTTTTTTTATCTTAAAACCTTCTAATTTTTGTACAATAAGATTACCAAGATCCTTTTCATTTCCGGAAACGGAGTCGATTTTGAGCATTTCTATCAATAATTTTTCAATAGTTGTCATAAATTTTTTTGGTTAGTTTAGTTTGGCGGGTATCTAATTTTTTAGATACCCGCCCGGATGATTTATCCAATTTTATAGAACATTCTACACAAACTTTTTGTCGCCATGTGGGGGCAGGTCATTTTTTCGTTATCTGCAACCACATCGCAAGGGCCACATGAAGCGGCGAAAGGAACGGCACTATGCCAATTTTCCTTGCTTGACTCTGACCAACCGGATTTGATCACTAAGTGGGCCACTTTATCGACATGGGTAATACACATTGCAAGATAGCCAGTTGGAATTTTTTCAGACAATCGTTGAAACATCCAAGAGGAATGTTTTTTATTCCGATATTCCGGATGGACCCAAAATGATCCCGCCTCGAGGCATTTTTCTTCCGTTGTCGACCATAATCCACCAAAAGTTATGATATCGCCAATCCGGTTTTGTTTAATAACGGCCAAATCTTCCAGATATAGGTCGGAGAGATTTTTCGCCGTATTCCGATAGCCCATAATTGTAGCTTCTTTTTGCAAAGCTTTTGCCAATTTTTCCCAACTTTCTATGGAAACTGTCATTAGAGTCCTCCTTTCTTGGGGTTATGTGTTGTTTGGGTAAAAGAACAAAAACAGCCTCACTTGAGGCTGCATGTAAGAGTTCAAAGTAGCTGATTATTCAATGTGAGCACTCTCAAACAACCTCAAGTAATTTCTTGAAAGTCTATGACGACGGATTGAGATTGTTTGGTGTGAAAAATTCATATCCTATATTTTAATAAATCAAATGTAGCTTAGTCGTATCTATTTGTCAAGGATTTTTGTAACTAGGAGCTGATGACATAAACACCAACCGCCATGATTACTGTTGCCAAAACTTTTACCCAAATTCCGCCGATCTGCTCAGAATAGATCCTTTTCACGGCCGCGGTTTTTTTGTGCAGGAGAAAAGAAGAGAAAAAGATGATGAGGAGGCTATATGCCATGATGAAAACTGGACCGAAAGTTTCGATCAGGGCGACATATGAGACGGAAGGGGCGATTGAGATGGCCTTTTGGGAAGCGAAATTGCCCAAAAAATACAGACCTTCGCCGATAAAAAAGATGCCATAATATTTCCTGATTGTGGGCAGTGGATTTCGTTTAGCATAGATCGCCAGGAGCAGCGCGCCCAGAAAGGCGCCGAGACTGAAAAAAAGAAAGCCCAACCAAAAACTTCTTGCCCCATAGGAATTCTCCAGGAGGCCATAAGCGTGATTTTCAATCACCATGCTAAGTGACATCAAAAGCACGGCGCCGAGCATTATTTTGAAATATTTACCGGAAAGTTTTTTTCGCAGATGCGGATTGAAAGAGAGGACAGTGGCGCCACAAAAAGTGATGAGCATCCCAGTGTAGCCGGAAAGCGGTAGCTGCTCCCTGAAGAGGAGAAATGAAAAAAGGGGAACGGCGATCACGGCCATATTGGCGAGAATCTGCAAAAGTGGCGCGTCATTAGAGTTGAAAAGAGCTTTGAAATAGAAATAAATTCCCAAAACATATACGATACCGCCAAAAAGAGATAGAAGTAGGGTATTATCTATGAAGAAAAAAGTATTAGGATCTTGGGGATTGAATATATCCACCAATCTGATGTCGACAAGAAAGATGAGAATGAACCAGGGGATGATTTGGAAAAGTCCGGAGATGATTGAACCATCAAGCTCATCTTTGTAGATGCCATCGACGAAATAGACATCAATGATATTCACCAGCGACCAAAATAATGGCGCCATGAATGCAATGAGGATCCAGTGATTGGCAAGAAAAGCAGCGGTGTTGTCCATAATAGTTTGAAATGAATTAGAATTTTTTAAGTTTGAAATGATTTGGCAGTTTAGCGGAAAATTGGCGGACTGTCAATGAAAAAAGCTTCTAGCTTTTTTCGTAGAGATACATATTCCCCGGATAACCATTGCGGATGATTTTTTTTGGTTGCCAGTCTTTGAGTGGAAAGGCATAGGAAATTATTCTTGTGCCAGGCCTCAACTCTTTTTCAAATTTTGGTCGGAGGCGCTCCATCGCTTTGGGAGTGAGAAAGCAAAAAATGATGTCGGCATTACTCAGATCTTCGTTATATAAATTTTTGAGATAGATGGTGGATTTTTTTACTCCGCAAAGTAATAAATTAAGTTTAGCGATTAAGACTAAAAGCGGTGATAATTCAAAACCATAGACGTCCAGGTTAAATTTTTTGGCCGCGAGAATCATTGCTCGACCGTTGCCGGCGCCCAGGTCATAGAATTTTTCTCCCGGTTTAACATGGCACTCAGCGAGAATTTCTCCGATGCCTTTTTTGGGCGAAAAAAAGATCGGCGCGCCGATGATAAAACCATAGAGTGTCAGTGGGACGATTAAGATGATAAGCGCGAGTTGTAGAATTGCCCAAAAAATTGTCATTGCAGTTTCAAAAAAAGAAAAGAGAAACAAGTGACGATTTCTCTTTTTATTGCATATTAAAGTCAAACATTAATCGACTAATTTGCAGGAAAAACGGTTGGCTCGGGGTTGGTTGTGTTTGGTTGAGCTGGAGCAGTCTGACAAGCTGGATCACCAGGTGTGCATGAGCTATCAGTGGCTGTATTTACTTCATCAGTAGGCGGGATTGTTTCGTCAGTAGATGGAATTGTCTCATTCGCTTGACACTCCGCATCATCTGACGCGCAAGTTTCAGTTGATTCGTCTATCGCGTCTTCCTCTTCTGGTGGATTATTTTTAGTATATTCTTCCGGATCACTGCATTCCACTTCTTGCTCAATTTTATTTTCTTCGTTGCAATAAATGTCTTCGCAATCTTTTTCTCCTGGGTCGCAAAGCATCGGCTGGCAAGTTTCGTCGGTGACCGGATCGCAAAGGGGAATTTTCGAAGCGTTTCTTTTGGAAAGTTTATAGTACCAATTATCATTGTCGGGGTCGCCGGTGCATGCTTCTCCGTCTACGTCCGATGCCGGATCACAAAACCAAGCGAAACATTTTTGCGTATAGGGGTCGCACTCCGTCTGAGCTTCGATGGTATAGTTTTTTTGGACCATTATGCGTAAATAAGTAGCGAACACCGATCCGGCGATGAGTAAGCCAAAAACCAGAAAGAATATTTTTCCGGATTTGGTTGATTGTTCTTCTGGTAAATCAATTTGGTTTGTGCTATCAGCCATATTTTTATTTTATCCCGTGAGTGGTTATTAAAAAACGCCATAAGGCGCTTTGGAAAATTATCAATCTGCATTGTAAAACATTACCAGCTCAGCCAGTGCTTGGAAAATCAGTTTATTTTTTCGGGAAAATTGCATAACTTTTTTCTTTCGGTTGGTCTAAAATTATTCTAACAGAAAAAAAAGAGCGAGGCAAGAAAAATTAGCAAAAATTATTTTTTCTCAAGTGTGATCACCACAATTTCCGGTCGACTATCAGTCCGCATAGTTGGTCCCCAGGTGCCGATGCCACTTGTTGTGTAGAGTGTATAATCTCCGATCGTGTGCAGGCCATAATCATAGCCGTGATAAATCAACTTGGTAATAAAATTGAAAGGAAAAAGTTGTCCCAGATGGGTGTGGCCGGACAATTGCAGATTGACGCCGTTATTAGCAAAGGCTTCGATGTTAGTTGGGGCGTGATAAAGCAGAATGTTGGGTGAGTCGAAAAATTGAGGCTTCAGCTGGGATAGTGTAGCGACAACGTCTTTTTTCAGATCACGCTCAGGATAACTCAGGCCGATCAGTTTGAGACCGTTGATATCCACTACCTGATCGTCGAGAATTTTCACTTGCGTTTTTTGGAGAGCTTTATCTGCAATGTCTGTCCCAAGATAGGTCTCGTGGTTGCCGTTCACGAAAAAGACGCCCCGTTTGGGCTTGAGATGATTGAGTGGAACAGTTAGCGCATCCAGATCCGTATTGTCCGTACCGTCAAACAGGTCACCGGTAATCACGACTAATTCGGGATTGACTGAATTAGTCAAAGCAACAATTTTTTCCAAGAAATCTTTTTGATAGATTAGTCCTAGATGCACATCGGACAGCTGGACGATTTTTTTGTTTTGCCAATTGGGTGGTAGATTGGGAATGGTAACCGCGATGTTTTTTATCCTCGGCTGAAAAGCGTCCCACGCTCCCACGACCGAAACTACAAGAGCCACGCCAAGAAAAATCGCCGCCGTCATTGAGATGTCAAAGGTAATGTTGGCAAATTGGAAGATCCAATGCAAAAGCCAAATCAGTATGAGCGCTAGCGTCAGATTAGCAAGTAGTCCTAGCCAAAAACCAGACAGGAAATAGCTGATGCGAGTAATTAGATCTTCGCGTTGATGGGCAAAATAGGAAGTGAGAAAAAAACTGAGCGCCAAGATGCTCAGGGTGATGATTAGACCCAGCTTATGGCTACTAAAAAAAGGAAAAAACTTGATGAGTGAAGTATAGAGAAAATAGTGCGAACCAAAAAGAATAACGACAGCCAAGGAAAGAAAAAAGATGATTTGGAGGATAATCATAATCCACGTGAATATGTTAGATTAATACTTCCAGCTTAGCATAAAAAGTCAAAATAAAAAACAAAACTATCTTTCCAGATCCAGCACTTCGTCAATCCTGATTTGCATCACAAAGTCCGGCACATGACTAACCAAAACCATCGCGCCTTTGTACTCATCCAGCGCTTTAGCGATGATTGGCAGATGGCGAAAATTGATGTGATTGGTTGGCTCGTCAAGAATTAGGAGCCCTGGTTCCAGAAGTACTAATTGGGCAAAAGCGACCAAACCTTTTTGACCTTCCGAAAGACTGCCGATTTTAGAGTAAACTAGATCTTTGGTAATGAGAAATCCAGAGGCGACAGAACGCATCTTTTCTTCGTCTTTTAAAAGCATCACAGAGAGCAATGAATCATAGACCGTGTCTTCAAAATTAAGCGTGGAAAAATCTTGGCGATAATAGCCGACGCGCACACCTTCGGCAATTTTGGCGCTCAGCGTTTCCTGCTTAGCAATCGATTCAAGTAGAGTGCTTTTGCCGATGCCGTTTGGTCCGGAAAGCAAAAGGTGCTCGTTTTTGCGCAGAGATACATTGACATTTTTTTCTGTCGGTTCGTAATTTTTCACGATCGTGACCGAATCGATGTGGAGAATTTCTCCGCCCAGTTCCGTCTGGCAGGGGATTTCAAATTCTCTGATGGCTTTGTCTTCTCTTCTGACGTCCACTTTGGCTTCTTCCATTTCAGCCGCTTTGTCACGCATCCGCCGAGCAACGAGACGCATCTTGCCACCTTTGTTGGCGAAGAAGTTGGCCTTTTCCTTGTTAGCAATAATTTCTTTTTCATATTGGGCATTTTTGCGTTTTTCTTTTTCAATCTGCGCGGCAATTTCTTCCACGACGGAATAATAGTCGCCTTGATACTGTTGTGTTTTGTGATTAAAAATATCAAGATACAGCACGCCATCAGTGAAGGAATTGAGAAAATCGGCGTCATGGGAAATGACGAGACATGTTTTGTTATAATCGATCAAAAACTGCGTGAGATGCATGATGCCGGCCGGATCAAGATTGTTGGTCGGTTCGTCGAGGATCAAAAGATCTGGATCAGTGATGAGCGCGGAGGCGAGGAGTAGGCGCGCTTGCTGGCCACCGGAAAAAGATTTGACCACTCGGTCATGCGGTGCTTTGAGGTTGACCACGTCCAAAACTTTGTCGATGCGCGGAGAGAGGTTATAGATTTTTTCCGAAAAACGTTTAGCAAAAAACTCCGTGACAGTGAGTTCCAATTCTTCGCGCGGAATGACTTGTTTGGCATAGGCAATGGTGAGATTTTTGGCCAGATGGATCGTGCCGGATTTGGGTTTCAGGCTTCCCGTGATCAGTTCCAATAGCGTGGTTTTCCCCGCACCGTTTTGACCCATTAAAGTCACTTTTGCTCCTTGGCGCAAAGAAAAAGAAGCATCATCCAGGATGACTTTGTTTTTAGCAAATTCAAAGGAAACCTCATTAAACCTGATTGCTAGCTCGTTTGCTGACATAAGACAAAAATTAACTTAAATTACTCGAGTTTTTATTCTATACCATATTTCCCAAAAAGGGAAGAGCGCAAGGGCAAACAAAAACTACGACCGATTGGTCGTAGTTTTTTTAAGTAAGTTATAACAGAATCTAGTTTTGTACTGGCATGGTGGCTGGAGTAGTTGCAGTTGGCGCTTTTGGAGCTCCCGGATTTGCTTCAGGCGCGGCTGGGGCTGTGTTGTCCTGCTTGTTTGGAGTAGTGGAATTATCTTCTGGTGTGGCATTTTCAGCTGGTGGATTCTTTGGGGCCTCTTTCTTTTTGGCTGTTTTGGCCGGAGCATTTCTCAAAAGTCCCAATTTATCTAATTTTCTTTTTTCATACTTTGCACCGGCATAAAACATTGCCCCCGCTACAAAGACAACTAGCACAATAACGGCGAGCACTTTTTTTTCATACCCATAAACTTTTCCTTCAAGATTCATATATTTTTTAAAATTATTAATTACTAAACAGAGTTTAGCATAAAGAATAATTTTTGCCAAAGCGAGCAATTTCCGGTTGACCAGAAATTATTCCACGGTTACGCTCTTGGCTAAATTTCTCGGCTTGTCGACATCCAATCCTTTGGCGACGCCGAAGTAGTAGGCGAAAAGTTGCAAAGGAATGATGGCGAGGAATGGTGTGAGCATCTCGATGGTCTTGGGGATATAGATCACATCATCAGCAATTTTTTTGATCTCTTCGTCTCCAAGGCTTGCGATGGCAATGATACGTCCGCCACGAGCCTTGATTTCCATCATCCCGCTGATATTTTTTTCGTAGACACTATCACGTGGAGCGATAAAAATTGCCGGAAAAGTTTCGTCGATGAGTGCTAGCGGGCCGTGCTTCATTTCTCCTGAGGGATAACCTTCGGCATGTACATAGGAAATTTCTTTGATCTTCAATGCTCCTTCCAGCGCGATTGGAAAATTATATTTTCTGCCCAAATAGAGAAAATCTTTCGCCGCGCAGTATTTGTCCGCGATTTTTTTAATTTCTCCTGATTTTTTCAAAATGCTCTCAATCAGTTCTGGAATTTTCTTGAGCTCTTGGGCGATTCTTTTGCTCATCACAAAGGACATATCGCGTTGTCGACCGAGCATCAGTGTCCAAATTGTGAGGGCGGTCAGTTGGGAAGTGAAAGCTTTGGTCGATGCGACGCCAATCTCCGGACCTGACAGTGTATATGTTCCTGCTTCGGTTTCGCGGGCGATAGTCGAGCCGACAACGTTCACAATTCCCAAAGTCAGCGCCCCTTTATTTTTCGCTTCCCGGATCGCGGCGAGCGTATCGGCTGTTTCACCCGATTGGGAAATCGCGATAACGGCCGTTTTTTCATCGACCAGAATTTTGCGATAACGAAATTCGCTGGCATATTCCACTTCGGTTGGAATGCCGGCATATTCTTCGAGCATATATTCGCCGACCAGTCCGGAATAATAGGAGGTGCCGCAAGCGACGATGATAATTCTATTGATTTTGCGCAAGCGTCTTTCCACTGAGTGCAAACCGCCCAGAATCGGCGCCGTATTCTCGCGTAAAAAAGTATCGATTCTGCCACGCAGTCCGTTACGGATTGCTGCGGGCTGTTCAAAAATTTCCTTGAGCATGAAATGCGCAAAGCCGTTCTTTTGTGATTTTTCTATCGTCCAATTTAACTCGGCAATTTCTTTACTCACCGGTTTGTTTTTAACATTAGTAATAGTAAAATCAGTGCGATTAATTTCCGCTACTTCGCCATCATCAAGGTAGATCACTTTTTTGGTGTGACGAACAATGGCGCTCACATCTGAAGCAACAATGAATTCATCTTTGCCGATGCCCAAAACCAAGGGACTGCCGAGGCGTGCGACAATCAGTTTGTCGGGTTCTTTGCGGCTCAGGATCGCCAGGCCATAGGTGCCACGAAGCAGTTTCAAAGCTTCGCAGACGGCTTTTCTAAAAACCATTTTTTTGCCAAACTCTTCAATCAGATGGGCAATGATTTCTGAATCGGTTTCGGAAGTGAATTTGTGATTTTTTTTGAGAAGAATTTTTTTCAATTCTTGGTAGTTTTCAATGATGCCATTGTGCACCAAGAAAATATCTCCGTGACAGTCGCCGTGTGGGTGCGAATTGATATCGCATGGTTTTCCGTGCGTGGCCCAGCGGGTATGGGCGATGCCGACGGTACTTTTCAGCTCTAGTTTTTCCATCTTTTGGGTAAGCGCGACAACTTTTCCTGCGGCTTTTATGGTTTTTATTTTGTCGTTTTCAATGACAGAAATTCCCGCACTGTCATAGCCGCGATATTCCAATTGGCGTAGTCCTTCCAAAAGAATGGGCGCCGCTTTTTGCTTGCCAATGTAACCGATGATTCCACACATAGTTTTGTTTTTTAGATTGATTTATTGTAAAAAATCCCACAGTTTGAGAAATATCATTTTTTGTGTTTCGTAGATCATCTTGTTTTCCACCAAAATTCCCACCGGCGTACCCTCGGAGTCGCGGGAAATGAAGGCGCATTTTTCGGCGTAGATCAGGATAAAAGTGGCCGAATCTTTGTCCGTGCCGAGCCAGCGCCGGTGATCCAAACCGTGCAAATTTCCGCCCTGCGCCAGCGAGATTGAGCGGACGTGAATGTCGCGCTTAATCCGCTCTTGGGTAAAATTGGGATAGGCCTTGTGGATGTCAGCACTGGCTTGGGTTGAAGAATAGATATAATATTCCCGTTCTTTTTCGGGCAGAGTTTCCATCGAAGACAATAAATCATCCAAGATTGTTTTTATGCCGGCGCGGTTTTCATAGAGCTTGGAAACGGGTTTCAAATCTTTTTTGTCTTGGATCGATTTTAGTTCTGGGATGATATCAAGAATTCCATTTTTCACTTCCTTAATTTCCTGTTCACGCTTTTTGAGAATTTCCAAGAGGCGCTCCGGATCTTCCGCCACGAAGCGTTGTTTTTTTTCTTGATAGTAATAACTGACCAGGCCGATTTCTTGCAGGCGTTTCAAAGTGTCATAAGCTGTCCCGCGGTTGAGCGCGGAAACTTCCGCTAGGCCACGCACAGAAATGGCGCCATATTCCAAGAGGGTCAAATAAACCTTAGCTTCCTTGTCATCAAGGCCAAGTTTTTTGAGAATTGTTGTGTCCATATATATTTTAAAAAGTTGCTTTAAAAAAGAAGAACTGAAATAAAAGCGATGTTTATTCCAGTGTGAAAAAGAAAGCGAGCGAGGAAGAAGGGAGAAAGAAGATGGGAAAGGAAAATGAGAGGGAAGATTGGTAAGGATTTATCAATCGAAATGTATCGGGAGAAAATTCTGCCCGTCCCAATCAAATTCCGCCAAATCTTCAAAACCGCTCCTCACTGGCTTATTTTTTATTAAAGGTACTAACTAAGTCCAGTATAGAGCATGGGCAAAAACTTGTCAAGTATTTTTCATATGATTTTAGCATAATATGAAATTATGACTTAAATTAGCCAAATAAAGAACACTAAATTGTCAAAAATAATCCTGCAATTATAATTTAGCAACATATTTTCTAGTTCTTTTTCGCCTAAAATTTATCAAAAATAGGGCATATAAAAGCCGACTATTGATTTATTCGAAATTCCTTGCTAGAATAAGTTTGTTTTGTAATTTACAAATCAAATATTCCGCGATAGCTCAATGGTAGAGCAGTTGACTGTGGTACACATCCTTTGTGCAAAATGGTATAATTGATACATGAAGGAAACCCGAAAATACGCTGACCGCCGAGAGTATATAAAAAAAGCCGTTTCAAAAAGACGCAAAAAGCTTCGAGAAATGGCGATTGAATACGGAGGCGGTAAATGTGCCCTTTGTGGCTATGATCGTTGCAGTGATGCATTGGAATTTCACCATGCCAATTCTTCGGAAAAAGAATTTGGCGTTTCTCAAGCGGGGTTGACTCGCAGTTGGGAAAGAGTAAAAAGTGAGATTAAAAAGTGCATCCTTGTATGCGCGAATTGTCATAGAGAGTTGCATAACAACATACGCAGCCTTCCAAAGAAATTTGGAAGTGAAGAATGAGGTGAATTGCTGGAAGCCTAATATTCCTCAGCGGGAATTATGGTAATCAGCAGCCAAGCCTTCGCTAAAGCTACGGCTTGCAAAGCAATCTTTTAGTGAAGGAAGGTTCAGAGACTATCTCGCAAGAGAGTACTGTCCCGATTAATCGGGACGGGAAGCGCCTCACTCCTTAGTAATGAGGAGATGATATAGTCCACCCTTTTTGGAAACAGAAAGATTATGTGTAATCAATTGGTTCCAGGTTCGAGTCCTGGTCGCGGAGCATAGGTATATTTTAAGGCTTATTAAAGCCTTTTTATATTGGAAAACATTTGATTATTTGCATTTACTTTACAATAATGCTTAAATAGTAAATCCAGCTTTTTAACAAAAACTATCTCTCAAAGAGAGGTTAGATATAATCTAAAAAGGTGATATTTTGTTAGAATCTACAACAACTTTTCAAGAGGAGGATTATGAATCATGCTAAAAACTATTGGTGACAAAAGTACTTATGCTGTGATTTCATCCACTGGCGCAACCGTGAAGGAATTCGTATATCACGGTAAAAACCTTATTTATCCAGAAAGAATGGTTGGTGAAAAATCCAGAGGTGGCATTCCGATTTGTTTTCCATTTTTCGGAAAGCCGATCGAAGCTCTTTCTTCATTTCCGCGACATGGCTGGCTGAGGCATCAGGTACTCCAGCTTTATTGGGACGTACCAAACCAAGTTGTGTTTGTGGGGAAAAATGAGGTCACAAAAGAGTTTCCCTGGAAACTGAAATATCTGGTAACTATTTCGATTAATCCGCTAGCTGGTTCCTTAACGTTGAAACTTGCCATAGAAAGGTTACGCGATGGCGAATATTTTCGCGCGCCAATTAACCCAGGGTTTCATCCCTATTTCTGCAGCGATTTTTCCAAACCACCAAGGCACAGTATTGCGAAGTGTCTGGCCAGAGTCGGCTCTCACGTATTGACTGATTTCAAAAAAGAGTCCGAGATAATCGTTGTAGACAGCCCGATTCTGGTTAAGTCCGGAGAACGAACCCTAAGCATGGAATTAAGTGGCGATTTCAATTCAGCTTCTCAGCTAACGCTTTGGAGCGACAATGCGGATGAATACTTTTGTGTTGAGCCAATTTTGACGCATCCGAATGCATTCGCTGATCCTGAAAATGGAAAATTTCTCAGTGAGGGTGAAAAATCGGAAATGGTAATGCGCTTAACGGTAGTATGAATCACAACGGAGATGGAAGGAGATTGATCATGGTTGATAAAAAACAGGAACTTACCGAGCCGTATCATTTCGCAACTCAAGGGACTGTGGAAAAGGGGAGATTGAATCCACTGGAATGGTTTTCTCTTGTTAAGCTTTCTCTGGAAGCCAGCAAGCTGATTTTGCCCCGAGTGGCGGAAATCAGCAGTAAATCAATGACTTTTGAAGCGATACTGAATCACCCGCTCGAAGGTGGCGGGCAGAATGAAAAAAGAGTCACCCCCAAAGAAGTTGTCGACAGTCTGCCGAAGACATTTTTTATCAATGACGGCTGGCTCTTTATCCCAGTGAAAACACTGGAAACTAAAGAGGAAAAAGGCCAGTTTTTTGAGAGGAAATTATTCGTCTTGGCCGATTTAGCGGTGATGATTATTGTGACTACAGTATACCGCAAAGAACCTCACCCGAATCAACCTGCAAAACTGGATATACCAAAAATTAACGAGAATGTGGTCAGCTGTCAGATACTGACCAACGCTAATTTACTCGGATTGAAAAAGGAAGGCTTCGAGGAAACGATAATGCCATTCTTTGAAAACCCTGAGCTTAAATTGGGCGAGTTCATGGTGAAAAATCTTTTCGACGATGCTATTGATGTGTTAAGGGAGGCAAAAAGCAGAGTGGCGGAAGTGGAAAAGCCCATGAAGCCCTTTATGGAAATCCGGGCTCGATTGGGCATCTGGAATCACATCTAATTCGAGAATTTTGGTAGCCAGCTTCTGCGCGACTAGTCGAATCAAGAAAGATTGCGTCGCGCAACATCATTAAGCCTTTTAAGTAATAGTTTGCGCCAGAAGATTGACAACTCTGAAGGGATATGCTAAGTTGCACAGTTGCGTTTCTGAAAAAGAGATGCATCTAAAAACGAGTTCCATATCAACATTGGGAGTGTATAAACAATTGGCATTAAGCCACAAACAGGAAAGGAGTAAGCTATGAAAATTGGATCGTACACCCTTTTTGAAAAAACAGCTATACCCGCCACCGCCCCCAAACCCATTCAGCCGGTACTTGGGCTTTATCAGGCGGAAGCCGTTTATGATCGTGCCAATGGCCTGATCAAGGGCGATGGATCGAAAGCAGTGCCGTTTTCGATTATCGCGACGGCACAAGTCCTCGGAGCCAGAGTGTGCATCGGCGAAGAATGCACATCCGCTGTCGAGATGCTTGACTCCGATGCTGATAATACACAACAAGGAGCGGATGAATTTGCTGAGAAGGTCGCCAAAATCATCGCCAACCTGCATGAGCAAATCAATCAGCATGAAGTTAATCTTAATGCGTCCATGCAGGAAGCAAGCGAAGAACTCGGTAAACTTGCAGCAAGACGCGCAAAGGTTGTCGCAGTCGGCGAGTTCTTCAACATTGGCACTGGTCCTGCCGAAGCGTAACAACGCTTAAACGGCGAAATAGTAGAATAGCCGGAGCATACCCGTTCAACAGGGTAAGCCCCGGTTTTTAATTTGTAAAATTTAAAGTTTTTTATACCACAAAACTGAACAATCGTAATTCCATCTCCACTTTAGAGATATTCAAGTGGCGGAACATATCCTGCAGGGGGAGCAAAGTAGGACAAGGAGAGGCAGAAATGTCTCTTTTTGTTTTAGTAGGATCTATTTTTTGAGTTCGAAAGTGTTTTTTAAATTCCGCATATTTGCTATAAAACCTTTGCGCGATATCTTGCGCGATTATTGCGCAATTATTCTTTTTATGCTATACTGTTAGTGTAATAATAACCTGCAAAAAAATATGTTTTTGCCAAAATATAAGCTTACCGACAGTATTGTTGGGATGTTGGTTTCCATTGCACAAACTAAGTCAGCCATCGAACGCGCCCGAATTTTGCCCAAACATGAACTAAAATTGCGCAGACAGGCTCTGGTGCGAATGTCTCACAGTTCAACGGCCATTGAGGGAAACCAGCTAAACGCCTACGAAGTTGAGGCTTTGCTAGGAAAAAAGAAAGTCGATGCTCCGGAGCGAGATATTTTTGAGGTGCAAAATTATCTAAAAGCCTTGAAATATATTGAAGAGATTGTGCAAAAAAGACAAGCAATTACAGAAAAAGTCCTTCTCAAAATTCATAAATTAGTAACAAACAAAACTTTACCCAAAGAGCAATCAGGGCACTATCGAAAGAGTCCAGTTTACGTGGTTCGGCGCAAAGCGGGGTTTCCCACCGAAGTTATGTATGCTGGTCCGGAAGCTAAAAAAGTTCCGACTCTGTGCGCTGATCTCATCAAATGGATAAACGAGAGTGAAAATGCGGACATCAATCCGGTAATCGTAGCTGGAATTGTGCATCAAGAAATTGCGGCCATCCATCCATTCTCAGATGGCAATGGACGCACCGCCAGAGCGCTGGCCACGCTGATTTTGTATAAAATGGGTTATGATTTTCGCCGGTTGTTCGCCTTGGAAGATTATTACAACAAAGACCGCCCGAGTTATTACAAAGCGATCAATATCGGCAAAACTTATCTGGAAAGAAAAGTTGATTTTACTCCATGGCTGAAATATTTCGTGCTAGGCTTCAAGGAAGAAATTGATAATGTCAAAAATAAAGTGACTGCGCTGTCGGCGCGAAAAATTAGTGATGACATCAGTTCGCAAGTCTATTTGGAAGCCGATCAAATGAAAATTCTTGATTTTGCTGATAGGCTTGGCCGGATTACGGCGACTGATGTTATGGATGTTTTGAATTGTCCCAAAAGAACAGCTCAATTTCATTTGCAAAGGCTGAAAAAAATCAAGCTGATCAGGCAAGTCGGCAAAGGTCCCGCATCAGCCTATGTCTTAAAATGATTTCGATCGAATAGAAGAAATTGATAGTATCATTTTTAAATAACTTTCTAGTCGAGGACGGCCACCAGAAATGGTAGTCGTTTTCATTTGCCACTTTTCTTTTCTGGAGATAAAATAAAAGTACGTATTTAAATACATATTTCAATACTTATATGGCTACCACCAAACTCAAAGACAAAAACACCAGAAAAATCACGCGCATAGGGAAAACCAGTCTGGCGGTCACTCTTCCCAAAGAGATGGCGATGGAGCTTAACTGGAAAGAAAAGCAGAAAGTCACCCTCAAGAAAGTCCGGGGCGGGATTTTGATCAGGGATTGGAAAGAAGGATGAGAAGGTGCCTGACCCATTTTTCTCACTTTTTCTTTCTCTCTCTTTTTCCCGTAGAGTGCTTATTGACAAAAAAGCACTCTACGGGCAAAAAACTTCCCAGTCGAGGACGGTCCTCGATTGCTTTTATCCCCTGAGGAGGTTATTTTTTTCGTTACATTTTTCAAAATTTTGCTACTTTTCTTTATTGTTGTCTTTTTAGGGAAAAAGTAAAGTAACTGTACAGTAACTTGCCAATGGGCTGATTATCTGCTTCAATAGATTACTAAGTGCCAGGTGCTTTTAATTTTGTGTTAATTGCTGTATAATTTAAGCAAATGAAAAAATCTATGAAAAAAAAGTGTTACAAAACAAATTGTCTCGAAAAGGTTATTTTTAGATTGGATTTTGAAAAAGTTGAGCTTGGTTCTCTTGAAGAATTTAACAAAAAAGAACTAAGCAAAGAATTTATACTTCAAGAGCCGAAGAAAGGAAAAGAAGGTAGCTTTCGGTTTGATGTTGATAGTGGAGAGGTAACCAAATTAATGAATGAGTTTTTGGCATATACTTTTGAAAATAAGCAAAAAACAAAACGCTTCGAAGTTAGTGAAAAATATGCCTTTATAGAATATGATAAATATAGTTCATCGGAAGAATTATTTGTTGATTTAAAAACACTTGTTGAAAAATTTACTAATACTTTTGAGGTAAAAACGATAAACCGCCTAGGACTAAGATTTATAAATGAGATAAAGCTGTCGAAAGAAAAAAATCCCTTGGATTGGAAGAATTATATCGATAAAAATCTTATAGGTTTGCTTGATTTTTCGATGAAAGGAAAAGAAAAAATTTCAAGAGCAATGAGTCAGCTCGTTTTTAAGAAAGAAAAAGGTGAGTTGATGTTTAATTTTGGAATTTTTAATAAGGAATATCCAAATGAAATTGCCACGAAAGAATTCATTTTGGATTTCGACTGTTATTCTACCCTGCCGTTTGAAATTTCAGAGGAAGGTGTTCTGGACAGGGCAAAAATTTATCACAATCATATTGAAAGCTTGTTTGAGCAAAGTATAACTGATAAATTTAGAAAATTTTTAAATAAATAAAGATATGCAAGCATACTCAAGTTTTGTCATTGTCGATAGTAAACATGGAGGCAAAAATGAGAAAGTGGATGAAAAAGAATTTAATGTTTTCAAGAAAGATAATAGGTTTACTTTTGGAGCAACAAAAGAAAGATATGAAATAAAAAAAACTAGCTTTAAAAAAGGTTTCTATGTTCGAAAGCCAGATTAAAAAAAGATACTTTAAGTTTGGAAAACGAGTATGCCAAGGCGATATTTTAAAGGAAGTCGCTATTTATTTGGGTTTTTCGAAAAGAGAGACAGATGGAGGAATTAAAATAAAAGATTTTTACCCGAAATATGTGGTTGTGCTTAGTCAGGATTGTGATTTAGAAAGTGATTGCATAGAAAGAGAAAAAAACAAGGAAAAAAAGAAGCTCGGAGAAGTAGAGGTGCAAGATAAATATTTACCAACTATTCTTCTTTGCCCTGCATATCCGATAAATGATTTTATTGAGGGAAAGCATATCGCAGAGTGGAAAATGAGTAATGATTTAAAACATGAAAAAAAAGTCAAAAAATTAAAGAAAAATGATGACCTTAAGCGGTATCATTATTTAGCTGGCGATGCTTCTAATGGAATTCCTGAGTTGGTTGTAGATTTTAAACATTTTATGACTGTTCCTAGAGATGAACTATACGAGGTTCATCCAGACGTCTATGTCTCAACATTATGTGAGTTGTTTAGAGAAGAATTATCACAAAGATTTACAAATTATCTTTCAAGAATTGGGTTACCTGTTTTTTCAAACGAGATTGATGCGAAAAATAAGTAAATTTAGCTATCGGGATACGTGCTTGAAATTGTATGTGGCTAATGCGGGACTGAATAACCCCATCTCCATTTCTAACTGAGCGATATTCAAGTAGCACAACATATCTGTCAGGGGGAGCCACACAGGACGGCCACCAGAAAGGGTGGCCGTTTTCATTTGCCCCTTTTCTTCTCCGGAGACAAAATAAAAGTACGTATTTAAATACATATCTGCCAAACAAATTTTTATAAAAGAAAATAGATTTCTCTAGTCTTCTTTTGCCAAAAGCGCGGCTTCGCTAATATCTTCGATTATTTTTGGATCACCTCGGTAATAAATTTTACTGGAATCTTTGCCTGTAGCGTCCAATTGTTCCGTTGCCCATATTCGAGCCCGGCTTGCTCCGCTAGCACTAATTTTCAGATTCTTGACAGAAAACTCGGATAACATCAGGTTGGATGAGTCACTAATAATTGCCGTCACACTCTCACATAGCGTCACTTTTCAAAAAAGAACCTGTGGCCACAATGTAGTGCTGGCTGAACTTTTTGATAAGCTGTTTGCGGCAATAATTACATTTCCTAATTTAATCTTTGCGAGATTCCAGCTTCTAAATGTATCAGCTATTGAGAGCAAAGTATTGTTGCATTGAAAATTCTAAATAGTATAATGAAGGAGTAATCTAATTTCTAAATCTACCCTATGAAAATCGCAACCCAAGAATTGAAAGACAAAGTGCTAGAAGGCGTCAAAAAGCTGGGCTATGTTGGAGATGATGCAAAAATCATCGCGGAGGTGCTTCTCTATGCCCAATTGCGTGGTAATAACCAAGGTATAACAAAAATTGCTACAGGCGGGATACCAAAAGCCAGTGCTGTTGAAGAATTTAGAATTGTTTCTGAAAACAAATGCGGAGCGCTGATTTCTGGTGGGCACTCAATGGTTTCAACTGCCAAAGCCACCGACATGGCCGTTGATCTTGCTGCAAAACACGGAGTGGGCATCGTGGGACTCAACCACACTTCAACATCTTCCGGCGCCATCGGTTATTTTTCCAGACGCATTGCCAAGGCAGGTTTCATCGGATTTGTCTGTGTCGGCAATGGTGCATTCGCTTTTGTCGCACCAACTGGTAGCGCCGAACCAAAACTAGGCACGAATCCTTTTTCCTATGCCTTTCCCTATACTGGTGGCGAGATTGTCTTTGACAGCGCGACTTCCGCCATGGCCTATTTCGGAGTAATGGAAGCCAAACTCAAAGGCGAGAAGTTGCCGGAAGGTATTGGCTTTGACAAAGAGGGCAACCCGAGCACCGACCCGGCTGAGGTGCTTCAAGGATCTGTGAGCACTTTTGCCAGACACAAGGGATTTGGCTTGTCATTTTTCATTCAAATGCTCGGCGGTCCGTTCTCTCTGGCTGGCATCCCAGGTTTCAACGAATCAGACGGCGCGGGAACATTTGTGCTGGCCATTGATCCGGGCCTTCTGTCCACCAAAGAAGAATTCATGAAACGCTCCACTGAGCTGGTCCGATCAATGAAAGCCGCAAAACCTCTTGCGGGTCAATCAATCTATCTGCCTGGCGAACAAGGTGACGCAAAAAGCCAGAAAGCCAAAGAAGAAGGCGTGATTGAAATAGCCGATGCCATCTGGAATGAACTGCTCGCTTTTGTCGAGAAGCAGTGAGGATTGAAAATCAACCAAAAGCTTAATAAAAAAAGATAGCTTGAACTTTTGCGATATGATGCAGATATTATTAAAATCATTTTGAATTGCTATGCTAAAAATAACTTATTTTGTGCACGGAACCACAACTGACAATGAAAAGAAAATATCATCCGGCTGGTCTGATGTGGAACTTTCCCAAAAAGGTATCGAGCAGGCAATCAAATTGAAATCCCTAATAGCGGATAAAAAATTTGATGTCGTGTTTTGTTCTGATCTAAAAAGAGCGGTGAAGTCAGCAGACTTAATCTTTAGTGGGGCCGTTGAAATAATACGAGATGAAAGATTGCGCGAGTGCAACTATGGAGCATATAACGCAAAACCATCTGTAATTGTCGAGCCTATGCAAGAGGAAAATGTTGCAGATAAATTTCCTGGTGGGGAAAGTTGTGAGGATGTGAAAAATAGAATGAGTGATTTTCTCAAATATTTGAAAATAAATTATCGCAACAAATCCATTGCTATCGTTGCTCATAAAGTCCCCCAATTAGCCCTAGACGTTTTGATTGGGGGAAAATCTTGGGAGCAGGCTTTCGCTGATGATTGGAGAAAAAAGAAAGCATGGCAACCGGGATGGGACTACGATTTAATATAAAAAGATAGCGCGGCTAATTACACATCTTCTTATTAAAATTCTCACTTAAAAACGTTTGGAAGCCGTTATGTCAAGTGAGCAACAAAAACAACAACGCCCAACGAGCGTTTTTTATTTACATGCCTAGTCGAGAACCGTTCTCGACTAGCTCTGCGTCTAGCCGCAATTAGCGCGCGTATTATTCATATAGGCCACACCAAAAAGACTGAAAATTTGTTGGGTAGTGGCGACTTAATTTTTTAACACAAATAATATGCGAAAAATAATAACGACAACTTTTGTCACGCTGGATGGCGTTATGCAGGCTCCCGGCGGACCGGAAGAAGACATCTCGGAAGATTTCAAGTATGGCGGATGGACATATCATTATTGGGATGAAAGGATGGGCAATGTCATGGATGGTTTCATGAAGATTCCGTTCGAGTTGCTTTTGGGAAAAAAGACCTATGATATTTTTGCGGCTTATTGGCCAGACGCCGAGGGCGATTTTCCCATCAAGGAAAGATTCAACGCCACAAAAAAATATGTCGTTTCCGACGTTGCTAGCGAGCTCACTTGGAACAACTCGGAGATAATATTGGAAGACGTTGTGAAAAAGCTTAAAGCGCTCAAGGAGCAAGATGGACCAGATTTGTGGGTCCATGGAAGTGGCAATCTCATCCAGACCATCTTGAAGGAGAGGCTTATTGATCGCATGCACGTTTGGATTTTCCCGGTTACGATCGGCAAGGGAAAGCGACTTTTTGCCGAAGGTACTTTGCCGCAGGGATTCAAATTGGTCGATTCTAAAACTTCTTCTACTGGAGTAATTATTGCAACCTATGAACCGGCAGGCGAGCTCAGAACAGGCTTACTTGGAAGCTAAGACTTATTCATGCGTCACTTTTGCTTGATAGACCATCACCTCTCCGTAATTGTCTGCCGTGCATAGCTCTGGTGATTGTTCGGTTTTGCAGTTTGACTGGGTGTAAACACCAACCTTGAAATAGGCTTGCTTCACTTTTTTCTCTAGTGTGTAGATCGGTGTCGCACTGTTGTTATAATAAACAGTGACTTGGCCATTGCTGGCAACGAATTTGATGGTGAAACGTGTGCCGAGGACATAATTATCATCAAGCGTAAACAAGTTGGCTTTGCTGCGAGCAAGATAGAGTTTTTGTCCTTCTAGCCGGACGACAATGAGATCGTCTGTGTCGCCATGAATCTGTCCGGCGACTACATCTGGTTTGTATTGCGGCACAGCAGTGATGGCCTCATCGAGAAAAAGGGTATGTGTCCCGCTGGTTGAAGGCCAGAAAAATTCTTGCGTCCCACTGTCCGTCATTTCGCGCAGTTCGCAACGGGGATAGCTGGAATTGGATGTGGTTGGCGCATTGACCGGCGCTCGAAATAGCACGCCCTTTTTATCGGGAGCCAATTGAAACCAAGGGCGTAGCTGGTAGGTTGCCAATTCCGGTTGCAAGATTTCCAGTGGCTGTGTCGGATCACTCGGAGAGGTGATTGGCAAAGTCAATTTCCAATTCGTCAGATCGATCAGTTTGGCAGGTGGTTGAGCGGGCTGTTGCACTGGCGCCGGTTTTGGTACGGAGGGCAATTTATAGACCGGACCTTTTCGAGAAGAAGAAAGCACGAAAAAGACAATTCCAACAAGAATCAAACCAAAAACTATTTTAATGATTAGTGATTTTTTGTTATCCATAGGTTTGTTTTAAATCTTGCCTCTATTATATAGCACCATACGCTTTTCGTTAAGGGAGTGTTTCAGTTTGGGAAGTCGAAGACCTCCATGTCTGCGTATTATATATGTAGCATTGTCTGGTTTTTTGTGAATTTTTGGACGAAAAATACCAGCTTATTGCAAACTAATTTTTAACCTAAATATATGCGAATTACGAGCAGTGCCTTTGAGAACAATTCCATAATTCCCAAAAAATATACTTGCGATGGCGAGAATGTCAATCCGCCGTTGGAGATTTCCGGCGTGCCGGCCGATGCTCAGTCGCTCGCGCTTATCGTGCATGATCCGGATGCGCCAGTGACCGGAGGATGGACGCATTGGATAATATTTGATCTGGATCCGTATCTCACACGGATCGCGGAAAACAGCGTTCCCGACAGCGGGATCGAAGCTTTGACCAGTTTTCGAAAAGCAGGCTATGGCGGACCTTGCCCTCCTATTGGCGCGCATCACTATCAATTTCAGCTGTATGCACTGGACACAAAGCTAGAGCTGGAAGGTCCGGTAACGAAAGAAGATATTGAAGCAGCCATCGAAGGGCATGTCCAGGAAAAAGCTTCCCTCGTCGGGCGATACGCGCACTAAATTTTTTGGGGAAAAACAAAAAGGCCAGCGAGGCCTTTTTTTAGTGGCAAGGGACGTTTTTTATTCTTGATCTGGAGTTTCTTTTGGTTCAAAGCGGTTAATTATGGCATTGACTAGTGAAAGCACGAGACTGAAAAGCAGTGCCCACCAAAAACTTTTCACATAGAATCCGCTCACGAGACTGCTGGTGAGCATGACGAGTCCGGCATTTATGATAAAAGTGAAAAGGCCGAGAGTCAGGATCTGGATGGGTAAAGTAAGGATGATAAGGATCGGTCTGATGATACTATTTAAAAATCCTAAAACAACCGCTACGACCAACGCTACAAAAAAACTTTGCACAAAGATCGCTTCCTTGGGCAAGAGGTAGGCAGTAATGATAACAGCTAGGGCGGAGAGTAGCCAGCGGATGATAATTTTCATAGTTTTTTCGGTTATATTTATGCCTCGAGTATAATCCAAAATTGTTCCAGGCGCAATGCTTGCAAAGAAAAACATGATTCCTTAAACATATTTTTTAATTTCTTGCGCCAGCAATGGATTCCACATTGCTCCCGTGGCTGACATCACCGCGTCTGCTCCGCAAGCGAGGTAGCCGCGATAATCTTTCGGCGTGCTGACACCGCCAACGCCAATAATGGTGTAGTTTAAATTCATTTCGGTGCGGAGCGTCTTTAGCCTCTTGACCATATCTAGTCCGGCCCAGCGCACGCCGTCTCCGCAAATGCCACTAACTAGTCGTCCTTCTCCAGGCAAAGCTTGATTTCCCGACCGATCTCGGATTGCGCAAGGCAGAGTATTTATCGCGGCAATCCCGGAAACCAGCTTTCCCACTTTTTCAACCAGCTTTCGCAAATTGTGTTCATCTTCAAAGTAGGCGAGTTTAATGATTAGCGGAATGGAACCAATTTCATTTTTCACTGCTTCACAAATTCTAAGCACCAGCTCTGAATCAAAACAAACCAAATCGGGAGTTTTCTCGTTAGGACAGCTAAAATTTAGCTCCAAAATTTTTGCCCCAGTCTCTTTGATTAATTTTGCTCCCAAAACAAAGTCGGCAACGAGAGACGAATCAACCCCTCCTTTTTCTCTGGTTCCTTGAAAACTACCAATCACCACTTGCCCTTTTTTAGCATAGCTCACCGCTTGGGCTAAATCTTTTTGCCAGATAGTGGGGTCAGAAGAGGGCACGCCAAAAGAGTTGGTGATGGAAAGTGGTGGCGCATAATTATTTTTCGCGACAAGACCACTGCGAATTTTTTCCAAAGTCAAAGCGCCTTCCAAGTCAACTCCAATGACGTTGGGCCAGGGATGGCAAGGGTATTTTCTCGTGCGGACTGTTTTATAGACCGGAAGATCAAAACCCATATCCAGCGCGGCTTTCACAAAGCGACTATTCGGCAATGGCCCAGCCGGTATTCCAAAAGGGGCAAAGACAAGTTGGCCCAAAAAAGAAAAGCGCGGCTCTTGGGCATTTTCATATTTTTGCGGTTTAAAAAAAAGACCAAAAGGTCCTTGTTCACAATTTTCTTGGTAACTTTTTTTCGGATCATAAAATGGCTTGTGGTGCATATTTTTTGAGATTGTAAACATAGTATAGCAAGCAGGAAATTTTATGCAATGTTTGTATTAGCTATCGGAAAAACTAAATAAGCATAGAGCTAATTAAAACTTAGTAGGGCTTAAATCACTGGAGATAACGACTGCTAAAAACAAATAAGAGCGAGGCTTAAGCAGGCGCTAGTATGATTTTAAGTTTAGGCCAATGCCTTTTTCGCTTGCTTTTATCCGACTTAGGTGGTTTAATGGTAGACTTAGCAAAATCTCGAAAAAAGAGTAGTCCTGGTAAGATTAAATTTCAAATAATATGCTGCAAAAAATGAAAAACGATCTAATTGAAGCCATAAAATTAGGGATGAGTCCTATGACTAAGCGTGTTTCTGTTGTAGAAAATGGAAAAAAGCAATACTACTCTGTTACAAGAAAAGGCCTAGGACCACTCGAAACTAAGTTTGGAGAATTTTGGGAATTTGTTTTTGAAATTGATGATCAGTGGATCGATTACGCCGTAATTGCAAGAGCGGATATCAACAAAAAAACACTCATGCCCGAGTTCAAAAATGAAAATAAATTGATAGTCAGAACAGACTCTGGCTGCGCTACCGGACAAATATTCGGTGATCTTACTTGCGAGTGTCTGGATCAATTGCATCTTGCTATGAAAACTATTTCTGACGCAGGAGAGGGCATGATTATCCACATCCCTCGGCAAGATGGTCGTGGCATGGGTGTCCCGTTTAAATTAGCTACGCTGTGGCTGCAGAAAGAATTTAATGTAAATACAATTGAAGCTGCCTTAATGCTTGCGAAAGATGAGACGATAGATGCGCGTACGTATGCAGGCGTTGTCGCAATTCTAAAATTTTTCGAAATTCCCGAGGCGTGTTGCATAAATCTTGCAACAAATAATCCCAGAAAAATTAAAATTTTCTCTGAAAATGGATATGCTGTCAAGAGTTGTGATCCAATACACGCTAAGTCCAATAAAAATATTGAGCATCATTTAAAAGCTAAGGAAAAATATTATCAGAATATAAAATAGGAAGTGGAAAATGATATAGGACGGATGTCTTTGCGGGGTATTTTTATGTATTGCATAAATATGCTTTATCTGGTAGCATTAAAAACCAATAAATAAATTGGGTAGTAACTTAAAAATTTGATAACGAATATTAAAAAAACAGAGAAAGGAGGGCAAGAAACTTAACTTTAGGCAAAACTTGTAAAAACCATTAACTGTCAACTTCAAATTTTAGGAGGTAAAATGAAAACTTTCGTAGACAAATTGCAGGAAGCGATGCGGATGAAGAAAAGTGTTCTTTGTGTTGGACTTGACCCGCAACTCAGATTTATGCCACCCTATCTCATTGCAGAAATGCGGGCGGTTTACGGAGACACAGAGGAAGCGGTTGGCGAACTCTATTACGCATTCAACCGTGCGATCATTGATGCGGTTGAACCGTTTGTCGCCGTTGTAAAACCGCAGGCCGCGTTTTATAACAGGAGCTGTCATACATGGAAGGCTCTGGAAAAAACATTGGCCTATGCCAAGTATCGTGGACTTCTGACCATCAAAGATGCCAAGTGCAAAGATGGATCGGAAACGGCCGACGCATATGCACAAGCGCATATCGGCGAGGTTCCGTTCTTTGATGACCGTATGGTCGTTGCGCCTATTCGGTCGGATGCCGTCACGATCGATGGCTATATTGCCGAGGACTCGGTGATGCGCTATGTTCGTGAGATAAAAAAGTTCGGTACCTGCGTCTTTGTCGTCGACAAGACCTCATTCAAACCGAACTCTGTCATTGAGCAACTGGTAACAGACAATGGGCTTACGGTCTGGGAACGGCTCGCCCATTATGTCTCATTGTGGAGCGAGGGGACGGAAGGAGAAAATGGGTATCGCAATTGTGGCGTCGTAATGGGCGGCACATATCCGGATGATGCGGTCAAAATGCGAAAGATTCTGCCGGACTCCCTTATGCTCGTCCCCGGCTACAGTATCAGCGGCGGTGAGGGACAGGGCGGAAAAGCAGATGAGGCTGTTGTCCCGTTCAATGATGATGGGTTTGGCGCTGTGGTCAGCACATCTCGCGGAACCATTGCCGCTTGGCAAAAGGGACCGTTCAGCGGCGATCCGAAGGATTTCGCTACGTCATCTGCACAAGCGGCAATGCTTGCTCGCGATGAGCTTAATGCGGCACTTCAGCGGGCGGGTAAATTGGGCTGGTAAAAACCAATGGAACTAGGCGGAATCACGCTTAAGTTCTTTACAAGGTGGGTCTCTAAGACTCACCTTGTTTTTATTTTATTTAGATAAGATTTATTTTTTTTGCAACTGCGACAATTGGACATTTTTTTAAGATACGTCTATAATAAAGCCTTGCAACTTAACATAATAATAACGACAATAATCGATAATATGCAGATAACCTCAAAAGGAGGGCAGTGGCCATGTGTGGAATCGTTGGAATTTATTCAGAAAAAAAGATCAAACTTATGCCCCTTTTTTATTTCGGACTTCTTGGTGCGCAACATCGAGGGCAAGAAGCGAGTGGCATGATATTGTCGAATGGAGAAACCGATCTCGAGCATCTTCATTTTCGCAGACTATCAATCAGTAAGAACTCGGTCGAAAGTCTATTTGCCAAAAAAAGTATTCCGATCGAAGAGGAATTTAACTCAGCAATCGGACATAATAGGTACTCAACATCTGGGTCGGTAAAGAACATAAATAATGTTCAGCCCCTTTTGGCGATGACCCGTTATGGCGCTTTAGGCATTGCGCATAATGGAAACCTGCCTGAATCATTAGCGATCCGTCAGGAGTTGAGTAGGCAAGGGGATATTTTTTTCTCCGATTCTGACACTGAAATTATTCTCAAACTGATCGCTCGGTCAAAAAGGAATTCTTTGGTGGAGGCGATAGTTGAGACGCTCAAAATGATTCGTGGTAGTTACTCCTTGCTTTTTATCACCAAGGACAAAATAATTGCCGCGAGAGACCCCTATGGCATTCGGCCACTCTGTCTCGGTCAATTTGATTATGGCTACATGATTGCTTCCGAACAAAACTCCTTCAATAAAAGCTTGGGAGTAAAATTCGTGAGAGAAATAGAACGAGGAGAAATTCTTGTTATTGACAGGAAGGGCTTGGAAACTTTCAAGATGAACGTTCCTAAAAATGCGGCCCATTGCATTTTCGAACTAATCTATTTTGCTCGACCAGACTCGTTCCAATTTGGCCAATCCGTGGCTGATTTCCGGATGCAAACAGGAAGGCTATATAGCCAAAGGCATCCCCTGGCCATCGACGCGATTGTTCCAATCCCGGATAGCGCCATGTATTTCGCTCAAGGATACGCGAGTGAATCTGGACACCCCTTGGAATTAGCGCTCTTGCGCAATCATTACATCGGCAGAACATTCATCACTCCCGGTCAAAAAAATATCTGGGCGAAGCTCAGCCCGATTGAAAGCTTGATCCGAAATCAGTCCGTTAGCCTTGTTGACGATTCAATCGTCAGAGGAACAACAAGCAAAGATATCATTGATATCGTCAGAGGATGTGGACCCAGAGCAGTACACTTTGGAGTTGCTAGTCCGCCAATCATCGGGCATTGTTCGCTTGGGATTGATATCAAAAGCGAAGAGGAGTTGGTGATGAGCGGGGGAAGATGCGTCGACGATGTTCGTAGATTGATCCATGCGGATACATTAAACTATCTTTGTATGGAGGATTTGCGCAAGGCGGCTGTGCATCCTGACGACTTTTGCTACGGATGCTTCACCGGGAAATATCCGGTGTAAAAAAGATACACTTTGAAAAAAGGAGTGCGGCTATGAACATAGTCGCACTCCTCTATTTTTTTAAGAAAACAAATGGACATCTTTGTCCGGATATATTTTTGTGTTTTTACCTCGACAGAGGTAGAATAAAAGAAAGGCCTAGAGGCTTCCATAGAAGCTTCTAGCTAAAATAAACTAACTGACTAAAAAATGCAAAACGAAGATTTGGGTTATGATGCTTTTTTTGAAACTAGCCGAGTGAAGCTCGGACTGGTTGATTTTGCCGTGGCGCGTGTGACTGCTCAGCATAAAGGAGGTTACAAGGTCAAAAATGTCAGCGGTGAATACTTGGCAAAGGTTACCGGAAAACAAATGTTTGAGGCAGTTTCAAAAGAAGATTTGCCCGCGGTGGGCGATTGGGTGGCACTTGATGAAGTTGGTCAAGACCAGGCTATGATTCGCAAGATATTGCCAAGGAAAACCTTGTTGAAAAGAAAAACTGGAGATAAGAATAGAACTGGTGAAAAGCGGGAAACGCAAATTATCGCGGCCAATATCGACGTGGCGCTGGTCATCGAGTCCGTTTCTCGGGACTATAATCTAAACCGCATTGAAAGATATTTCGCTCTTGCAAATTCCGGTGGCATCCAGGGCGCAGTTGTTCTCAATAAAATTGATCTGCTTTCCCGAGAAGAACTGGAATTGAAAATCAATGAAATTAAAAACAGACTGAAAGACGTCAAAGTTATCGCAACCAGCACATTGACTGATGAAGGCCTGGCGGAACTCAAGAAATTTATCACCATAGGCCAGACCTATTGTTTCTTAGGCTCATCCGGAGTCGGCAAATCTTCGCTCATCAATAGGTTACTCGGAGAAGATATCGTGAGAATCGAGGGCATTGGAGTGCGCTCTGGCAGAGGCAAGCATACGACAACTGCTAGAGAAATGTATTTCTTATCCCAGGGCGGCATCGTGATTGATAACCCCGGAGTACGTGAAGTGGGTATGGCTGATGCGAATGCTGGCGTTGATAATTTGTTTGATGAAATAACTTCCCTCGCGCAAAATTGTAAATTTATCGATTGCACGCATCTACACGAACCGGGCTGTGCGGTGCTTTTGGCGCTAGATTCCGGACAATTAGATGAAGGACGCTATGCTAACTATATCAGTCTCAAAAAAGAAACTGAGCACTATGGAATGACGGGACTGGAAAAAAAAGAAAAAAACCGCCAATTTGGAAAGTTTCTCAAGTCTGCGAAAAAGGACTTGAAAGATGCGGGATATAAGGATTATTAAGCGCCGGGTTCTTTTGTGTTTTTGCTACGATTGGGGTAAGATTAAAAAAGAAATAGAGGCCTCTATAGAAGCCTCTAAAATAAAATATTTAGCAGATATTTTCCCGCTTGCTTTTTTGGGCTGTTAGTGGTTAAATAATAAATCTAGCATTTTAACAAAAAACCATTTTTAATGAGAGATGGCTAATATTTTTATTAACGGTAAATCGAAAGGAGAGACAGATGGATCTTAATGGACATGCAGTAGGGATCATTTTAAAGGAGCTCGTACGAAGGGCCATGGTTATCGCTCGGCGGCAAATTATGAGTTTCGAGGTTAATGGAAAAATGGGATATGGCGGAGAGATGGATGATTTCTTCACTACAGCTGATACGTTGGCGCAGGAATCATATGTGAAATCTCTCCAGGAATGTTTCCCGGACATCGGAATTGTTGGTGAAGAAAATTTTTTGGTTGTACAGGGAAGTAATAAATCAGACGCCTATTTTACGGTTGATCCAATTGATGGGACAAAAGCCTACATCAGGCGTCAATCTCACGGGGTTGGTTCAATGGTGGCACTTGTTGTTAATGGCATTATTGTTTCCGCATATGTGGGTGATGTTAACAGTCGGGAAATTTTTGGCTATCGTCCTGAATCTTCCAGCGCCTGGAGAATTACTGATTTAGAAATGTACGAGAAGCTGAACCCTGATCCGCCGGAAGTTGATCTTGGGGAATTATATATACTTTTGCGGGAACGTGAAAGTAAATATTCACAAGTTTCCCAGAAAACGATTAATGCTTTTAAGTCGATATCGATCGATGGTGGGAGTATCGGAACGTGGGCGGCCCGTCTTTGGATGGGAGAAGTGGGCGCACTGCTATTGGCTCCTTTCTGGGAAACGCCTTGGGATTCAAGTCCGGTGATTGGTATTTCCCAAAAGCTGGGCTATAGGTTTTTTGAACCTAACGAAAAAAAATCCTGGTGGGAGGAATACATTCCTGTAATTAGCAAGGAAAAATATCGGCGAAAGCATGATATGCTCATCATCCACAAAAACCAAGTTAGGCAATTAGCAAAAGTTCTCCCGGTAGCACAGTTTTAGATGAGGACTTTTAGTTTTAAGAATGTTCATTTTAAAGCGGTAGGGCTTATATAGTCAGACCGCTTTTTATTTAAACTAGCTTAAATCTGCCGGCGGATCGCGGAGCCAAAAGCAAGAATATCTACTTGGTGGGAGTTTTTTGTGTTTTAGCCTTGGCGGTGATAAAATGGGAGAAAGAAATAGAAGTCCCTAAAATTAAAAAAATATGTCCGAACAAAAAAATGTTCACAAGCTCAAAAAATCCAGTGCGTATAGTTTTTCCGTGACGATTCCCAAAGAGATCGTGGAGAAATACGGCTGGAAGGAAAAACAAAAACTTTCCATCATCGACAAGGGTCATGGTAAGGTTGAGATTAGTGATTGGAAGAAAAAATAGTATGAAGAAACGCATAAAAGCAGTCGTATTTGATGCGGATGGCGTGGTGATAGATTCACCGAGCTATTTCAGCGTTCAATATGAGAAAGAATTTGGAGTCTCCAGTAATGTTGTCCAGGCATTTTTTCGGGATAAATTTCAGGATTGCTTGGTGGGCAAAGCTGATCTCAAGGAAGAATTGAGACCACTGCTCGATGATTGGAAATGGCGCGGGACAGTCGAGGACTTGCTTGATTATTGGTTTAAGGCCGAACACTATATTGATGAAAGAATGATTGATGAGATAAAAAGGCTGAAAGAGCTAGGTATTAAATGTTACTTAGGGACACAGCAGGAAAAATATCGAACAGAGTATATGAAAAGCAATATGGGTTTTGATAGAATTTTTGATAAAATTTATTCTTCGGCAGAAATAGGGCATAAGAAACCGGATAAAAAATTCTTTGAATTTATCCATCAGGATCTTGGTGAAATCGAAGGAATTAAGCCGGCAGAAATTATGTTTTGGGACAACGAAGAAGTCAATGTGATTTCTGCCAAGAAGCTGGGTTGGCAATCTTTTTTATACACAACTTTTGATGATTTCCAAAAAAACGTTTCTCGGATAAAATGAGTAGGGTTTGGACTGAATATGCTTTGTATTAATTATCGGTGCGTTTTTTTGGTGGCCTGGGTCATTTGTTGCTTTTTTTTCGTTTCTACGCTAGGTTATGCATAAGGAGGGCCGGACTAAGTCTGGCTTGTTTTTTGACAATTTAGGAATATAAAATCGATTAGAGATGGCTTTTGGCCGAAAAACCCAAAAATGAAAGGATGGGAAACTATGGAAGACAATCTGAGAAATGCACTGACAATTCTTTACAGATTATCAGGTAAAAATGGACGTAATTTGCAAATGCCAGGGGATCCCAGATACCAGCCAGAAAAACTCAAGCCCTATCTTGGCTATGATCAGTGGGCTGGCTGGCTTATCCTCGTGGAATGGTTTTGGATGAAGGTACTTGCACTTATCGGTGTTATGCCGAAAGAAGACGCAAAACTTTTAACCGACGAGTTGTTGATTAAAATGCTCTTCCTAATTACCACAACAAAGCAAGATGCTAAAGAAAGAGAGCCGGGAATTAATCATGATATATTAGCTCTGCTTGCGCTCATGCGCGTATTTTTACCAATGAGATTACATCGCTGGTTGCATTTTTGCGCAACTTCTTATGACATCATTAACACCGCCTATGCACTCCAACTCAAGGTTACTTTTGAGCATGTTTTTTTGCCTGAGCTCTACGAGTTGGACGAATTATGGCGCTACAGGATTGGAGAAAATGCTGAGGTGCTTATGGCGGGCAGAACGCATCTGCAAACCGCACTACCAGTTACTGCAGGTTTTTGGTTGGCGAATTTGCACAATCGTTATGTGAACTCCGCACGCAGATTGACAGTATTATCAAAAGAAGTTCCGGGAAAATTTAGCGGGGCGGTTGGCACATCGGCTTCGCAAAGAGCACTCATAAAAGACAGATGGGGTGAAAAAATTTTAATGGATTTTTTAGAACTTCCGGTTGCGGAAGTTAGTACTCAGATAGCTCCGCCTGAAGGGATGGCCAGATTTTATTCCGAGCTAGTGCTTCTTTCTGGAGCGCTGGCAAATCTTGGTGAGGACACCAGGATTTTGCAAAGTTCGCAGTTTGGTGAAGTGGTGAGCGAAAGTTCATCTTCATCAGCAATGTCACATAAAAAATCCAATCCAATTGCGGCCGAAAATATGGCCGGAATGCATGTGTCTGTTATCGCAGAGTTTATGAAAGTCGCAATGACACTTGTGAGTGATTTGCAACGCGACCTGCGCTGGTCAAATGTAATGCGAAGCTACTCGGCTATTGCCGTCTATGCTTTTCAGCAAATTTTGACGGCCAAGCGAGTGCTTAAAAGTATGAGGATCGATGCAGAAAAATGTCGGAAAAACTTTGATGTTCAAGGCAAACTGGTCGTGGCGGAACTGGTTCATCTTTTTTTGCAACGCGAAGGAGTACCCGATGCGCACCATCTTGTCAATAAAGAAATTATTCCAATAGTGGAGGCTTCTAATGATGGGACTTTTATTGATGCAGTGCTGGACTATTCACGCGAGCATGCAGAAATTACTACTGATATGTTACGAAAGATGACAGACGCCGATATCGGTATCGACTCATATCTCACATTGCCAGAAAACTATCTCGGCAATGCAATTTCAATCGCTCATCGTGAAGCTGGGAATAAACTTTAGCAAATAATGAAACTGAAAAGGAGAAAATGAAGTATGACAAACTCATTTGTAGTTCCTGAAGGAATGCGGAGAATTGAGGTGCCGAGAATCGCGACCATGTTTGGTTCCGATTCTGATCTGGAGCAGGCAGTTGAAGCACATGATTTTTTGCTGCAGCTTGCCGATGATGGCCGGGTCAGGCTTTTCGACGAGTGGACAAACAGTATCCATAGAAATCCACTTGATGTTTTAATCAGACTTCCGATTTTAATCGGGCAAGTTGATTCCATCATTGTCGGTGCCGGCTGGGCAAACCAGTTGACTGGTTGTGCAAATGCCTTTTTGCGGAATCTTTTCAAAGACAGTCATATCGTGATTTTTGGCGTAGCCATCGTGGATCCAAAAAATTTGGTACACACCCAAACAGCAATCCGAAGTATTACAGAGCTGCCCGGTTCCGAAGTAGTTTTTAATGATTACGTGGGAGCGGAGGGATGTTTGCGGGCTGCGCAAGATGCAGCTTCCGGAATCTATCCCATCATTACTTTAAAAGAGCAAAAACCGGCCGTCCGACGTTCAATGAGCGAAGCACTTGAAATCGGGCGAAAACAGAGAGAAAAAATGAAAGGAGAACGCGCATGACACAACCAATGTTTGAAAGTTATTTACCGGGACTCCAACTTGTTTCTCGTGGGAAAGTCCGCGATATGTATGATCTTAAGTACGCGGGAAACTTAATGATCGCCACTGATCGCATATCCGCTTTTGACGAAGTATTGCCTGATCCTATACCGGATAAAGGGGTAATCCTCAATCAAATGTCAAGTTTCTGGCTCGATTACTTGCGTGATATCGTACCCAACCATCTAATTACGGCAGATGTCAACAGATACCCCAAGGTCTGTGCTTCCTTCAAAGAGCAACTCATTGGGAGAAGTATGTTGGTTCGTAAAGCCGCTCCGCTTCCGGTGGAATGTATTGTGCGGGGGTGTATTTCTGGTTCAGCCTGGGAAGCCTATCTGGAAAATAGAGTGGTTTGCGGGCATGAATTGCCGGTTGGTCTTCAGGAATCAGAAAAATTGTCCGAGCCTATTTTTATGCCATCGACCAAGGCCGAAGCAGGAAAACATGATGTAAATATTTCAATTAAGCAGATGCAAAAAATTGTCGGAGTAAAAAACACTGACAAAGTTGCTGACATCTGCCTAGGGCTCTTTGAAAAAGCAACAAGGCACGCATTGCATTGCGGAATTATTATCGCTGACACCAAGTTTGAGCTTGGCTGGTACGAAGGCGAGCTCATTCTCATTGATGAAGTGCTGACTCCAGACTCCTCTCGTTTTTGGTCGAAAGCGACCTATCAAATCGGGCGTAGCCAAAACAGCTTTGATAAACAGCCCCTGCGTAACTATTTGAAATCAATCGGTTGGAAGGGGGATTCCCCGGCGCCGAATTTGCCGGTGGAAATCATCCAGCAAACCAGAGCGCGCTATCTGGAAGCGCTCGAGCGATTGACTGGTCACGGCCTTGTGGATTAGTCGTTCCACAAGAGAGTAAAAACGACCAAGACCCACCCTTCACCAATGACAACTGTCGACGGTGAGAGGTGGGTTATTTTTTTTGCAATTTTAGAGGCTTCTATAGAGGCCTCTAAATCAATATCTCTTACCAGTCTTAGTCAGTTGGTTTTTATATTAAATTGGGGATTTCTTGCCTTTTCTAATTTTCTACGCTAGGTTTGATATAGGGAGGAAAACTTTTGATTATAAACGGCTCTTTAAAATATCAACCCATTTATTGAAAGGAGAAGGCATAATGAAACAAGGAGATATCGGAAGCATCCTCAAAGACATTGAAAGAGGCTATAGTTTAAAGGAAATCAATGAGGAGGGAACTGGGACTTTCAATGAGACAGAAGAGGATGAGGATGTAAGAGCGGATAGGGAAGCGAGAAGAGCTGCCCAAAGAGAAGAAAGGGGGGAAAAGAAAAAGATCAAAAAATTTCGGGTTAAAAACGGAATGGCGCCGGTTGATTTTGCTGAAATGCAAAAAAGATCCCAGTGGAGAGTCGGTTGCCTGAGATCTTTGAGCGAGAATGGTTATTACACTATCAACTCACGCGACGAATTGGACAATCTGATTTTAGGGACCAGAGTTAGAATTCCGCTTGCTTTTCTGGTTCCCCTTAAGCGGCAAACACGAATCTTTTTTGATAAAAAAGAAATCAAAGAGCTTGCAAAATCCATCAAGCTCAACGGCGACGTGGATTCTCCGATAAAAATTGTCATTCGGAAAGAATCCGACAGTATGCCATACGGATTGATTATTGGAGGAGAGCGAAGATCACTCGCATCAAAAGAAGCGGGAATCAGTCATGTCAGTTGCCTGGTCTATAAGATTGAGGATGACAAACAGATATTTTTACGTTGCGTGACTGATAATGCCAACAAAGTCGCACTTACACCGATCGAGGAGGCTCTGGCGATACTGCGCATGGAAGAAGAGTTTAAACTGTCAGATGAGGATATCGCCGTTGCGATGGGAAAGCCGGTTGCAAGCATCCAGAGAATCCGGCGTTACTTGGATCTGCTCCCGAGTTACATAAAAATGCTTGCAGAGCGTGAATTGACCAAGGGAGAGGCGTTGGTACTGGTTGATTACAAGAAAGAAAACCAGTCCGCAGTCTATGAAATAATCCAAAATCTGAAAAAGGAAAGGAAGAAAGAGTTTATTCATCCCAATGCTCTCAATCTGCTTGTTAGGCTAAAGGCGGAAAAACAGGGCTTGGTTAAGGAGCGCCGAAGCAAGAAGAGCAAGGGGAAAAAATTGGAGTCAGCGACTGACCTGGTTATAAAAAGTATCTTGCGCGGAATTGAAGTTTTCAACGACACGCTAGATCTGGCAGAGGGGCTAAAGGAAGCTGATGTGTTGAATGCAAAGATTCCCCTTCATGAGTTGCGCGGGAATTTTGAAGACATCAAAAACAGGCTCGATAAAATTTTCGGAATAATCAATGATTGGGATTAAAATGGACCATAATATATTACGATCACCCTCCCCTCAGCGAACAATAATTTGTATTACGCTGCAGGGGAGTTTTTTTATGTATTTAGCTTGATGGGATCAGGTGCAGGCAAAAAATAGAGGCCTCTATGGAAGCCTTTATCTCTCGGTAGGGAAACTCGTGGTATAATTAAATTATGGAAATCAAAAACAAAAAGGTGGGAGGAAGAATAGTTTTTTTTCTGCTGCTGTTTTCACTTCTAGTAAGTCCAAACATATCTGGCGGTTTTATTTTGGCGGAATATTTTAAAAAAGAGACAGCCGATGTGATATCTCCCGTTCTATTGGACGGGGAAAATCCTGCAGCGCAAAGGAGCGGTGAAATTTTGGTTGAGTATAAAATAGAAAAAATTGATCCAGGCACAGAGGCGGGAGCGATTAAGAAAAATAATTTAGAAGACATAGCGAATGTTAGTGAGCAGGAAAAAATCACGGACACAGTTTTTCTCTATGAGATCCGCGACAACGCAACGGTAGATGAGAAAGTGGAAGAACTGCAAAAAAATTCAGCGGTAGAAACGGCCCAGCCGAACTATATTTACAAAAGCCTGGCAATCACTCCGCCAAATGACACTAGTTGGCCAAGCATGTGGGGACTGAACAATACCGGGCAAACGGTCAGCTCAACTGCGGGTACGAGCGGGGCGGATATCCACTGGCTCTTGGCTTGGGATAAATATGAGAATGATCCGGATTCAGAAAAAAATCCGGTTATTGTGGCGGACATCGATACGGGATTTGACTATACGCATCCCGATCTTGATGTGAATAATCTATGGGACGGATCACTTTGCAAAGATGAGGACGGTGTTTTTTTAGGTGATTGCTTGTATGGCTACGATTTTGATTATGACAAGAAAGATCCTTTTGATGCACTGATGGATACACATGGAACGATGACAGGAGGGATAATAGCGGCAGCGATTAATAATAGCACCGGAATCACCGGTATTTCTCCCGATGTTAAATTGATGTCGCTAAAAGCCGATGGACAAAGCAGCGGGCACATTGCCGAGTTTGACACAGCGACAATCGTCAAGGCGGTGCAGTTTGCCCAGGAGAATGGCGCAAAGATTATCAATATGAGTTTTGGTGAAAATGGCGGCGTCGATATCCTGATGAGAAATGCGATTGCCAGTTTTTCCGGTCTGGTCATTGCGGCGGCGGGAAATGATGCTTCAGACAATGACACCATTCCGGTTTATCCATGTAATTTTAGTGCGACTTTGACCAATGTCATTTGTGTCGGCGCATCAGATCAAAATGATGCTTTGGCAACTTTTTCCAACTTCGGAACAAACAGTGTGGACATTGTTGCACCGGGGGAAAATATTTATAGCTTATATTACGATCCGGATGGTGTGTATCATTATGCTTCAGGTGATGGAACTTCATTTTCCGCTCCCTATACCGTTGGTCTGGCGGCGATGCTTTGGGGATATGATCAAACGCTCACGGTCTCACAAGTTAAAAGTGCAATTTTAAACACCGGAGACGTGAAATCTGGGCTTACTACTATCAAGCAAATAGATGATGGCACCAGCGTCGGCGGTCGCCGAATCAACGCTTATCGTGCTCTCTTGTTGCTTGATTCGGATGTGATCGCTCCAGCTTCACCACTTGGGTTGACTGTTGATTAGTGTAGAACTTACGCGTTTGCCAAAAGCAACCTTCAAGACTCGTAGTTCCTTAGAGTCTATCGTTACTTATTTAGTCATTAGGAAAGCGGGAGTTTTTCTTGACCAACCTTGGCTGTGGATGAGCTTGTTTTTGACAAACTCGCAAGTCTTGTAATGAAAATAACCAAATCTACATCACACTAAGTCCGGCCGGTGAGGCCGGGGCGATGAGGTCGCCGGAAAGCGCAGAAGCCAGCGGGTAGTTGTCAATATTAATCGCTGAAAAAGTATAAGCTAAGTCACAGACGCCGTTACTATTGGCATCTGTACAAGTATCAGAAAAGCCATTGTTAGTCGGCGTTGTCCAGAAATTTCCACCGATGCATGCGCCGCTGATGATATTTTGACCAGAGGAGCAATTGAGCGTGGTGTTAAAATAATTCGGCTGGCTATCCGTAGCATCATTTATCGTTACGTTTGTGGTATTTTTGAAATAATTGTTATATATAGTATTATATCTCGCATAGGTTGAATTGTGATCTGCGGGAGCGATCGCTATCCCTGCGTCGCTGTTGTCATTGATTCGTGAATTTTTGAGGATGTTGTTTTCGCAGTAGGCCATTCCAACACCATAAACATTGTCGTCTATCGTGAGATTGTCTAGAATATTTCCGGAGGAATATTCAATATTAACCCCAACAGTGTTATTGGCCGAGTCGGAATCCATAATTGTGTTGTTATTGCAATTGTAGTAGATATAGAATCCACGGTTTCCATTAAACTGCGCTACGCTATTAGATATCATGTTGTTACTAGAGTCCCGGTTGACATGGACGCCATTTTGAAAAGAAAATATTGCCGCCACATTATCCAGCGTATTTCCAGAACTGCCTTCGATATCGATAGCTTGATAGAAGCTGCTGACCGTGCAATTTCTAATGGTGTTATTATCGGCCGAAAGCAACTTGATGCCAAAAAAATAGGGCGGGATGCCGTCCCAATATGGTCCTGTGATGATTTGGTTTTGACAATCAAGGATGACTCCGTCTTTATGATCAAAAGTGATGCAGGTCGACTCAGTTCCGCCAGTCAAATCAGCAGTGAGTTCGACAGTGTCTCCGCTGGTGGCGGCTGCAATTTGGGAAGTGCAAGTGGCGCAGGAGTTGCAACTGAGCGTAGCAGCAAAAGCAGGCTGCATAAATAACCAGGAAAAAACAAAAGACAGCAGCAGGCTGAAAAAATATTTGCGCAGATTGATTGAGCGGTTTATTTCAAAAGGCATAATTCAGAGAGATTATCTAATTACCATCCAATAAGCATATTATACATCATTAACTGTCTTTCCGTAACCTGCTTTGGACGGAAAGCCATAGTTATGCTATAGTTAGTTTGCAAAATATTCTAGGCAAGCTAAAAAATAATTCAAACCAGTAAAAAATATATGGAAGATATCAACCAAAAAAGTATGGAAGAGATTCTTGGCGAAAAGAAGCTAGTCTGTATTGTTGATGACGACGCCATGATCAGAGAGATGTATTCGACAAAGTTTAGATTAGAAGGGTTTGACGTGATTAGCGCTGTCAACGGTGAGGAAGGTTTAGCACTTATCCGCGAGCGAAAACCGGACGTCGTTCTTTTGGATATGCTTATGCCGGTCAAAGGCGGGATGGAAGTTTTGGAAGAAATGAAAAGAGATATTACAATCAGAACTACCCCGGTGGTAGTCCTGAGCAATCTCAGTGATGAAAAGACTTATAATAAAGTAGGAAAATACGACGCGCATTTCTATGTAGTGAAAGCCCTGGCCACTCCGCAAAAAGTGGTGGATATCGTCCATGAAGTATTGCATTGGTAGGAATGGGAGAAGCTGGCAGAGTCGGGCTGTTTGTGCTATAATCTTCCCAATAATCATAGTAGTTACGCATTTTACCTCGCAGCCGGTATTTTTCTAAAAAAATAACTCGAATGCTCTTTTTTCTTTTCAAAATTTCCCCTCAATCGACGGCAACCAATGGAAAATTTTGAAGAAAAAAGGCATTCTCAGACAAGATTTTTTTAGAAAATACGGCTGACTCGGGCAAACGTGTGAGTCCTGAAATATATGCAAAAACCACAAAAATTATTATTATTTTTTTTAGGCACACTTGTCATTTTTGGCGCCAGTTTTGCCATTTTTCGTTTTAAGGATAAATTCATCGTAACGCCCTTGCCACCGGCCGTTCCCTATGAAGCGACGCCGGCTCCCCAGGAAAATATTCCCACATCTTCACAATCGCCAACTGCCTCATCTCCAACCGCACCCTCGACGCCGGTAGCAACTGCCACTTTACCTGCTGAAGTCAATCTGAAAATTCCCTTCACTTCCCAAGCGCCCAATCAAAACTGGAGCGCGCCCTATCAAGAATTTTGTGAAGAGGCTTCGACACTGATGGTCGCGAGCTATATCAATAACCAACCAATCAACGGTCCCGCGGACGCCGACAAAAAAATGTTGGCGATTATGGATTTTGAGATGAAAAAATTCGGCTACTATCAAGACACGACTGCGGATGAAACGGCCACAATTTTGCGGGAATATTTTAACTTGCCGAAAGTGGAAGTGGTGAGTGATCCGACTATCGAGCAAATCAAGACAGCGCTTGCAGAAGGCAAAGCAGTGATTATGCCAGAAGCCGGCAGACAACTGGGCAATCCCAATTTTCAAACTCCCGGCCCACTCTATCATATGCTTGTCATCAAAGGTTACCGAAAAAACGGTGATTTCATCACCAATGACCCCGGCACCAGAAAAGGCGCCGACTATATCTACAAAGCCAGTACGATTATGAACGCCAATCACGATTGGAACGGCGGGAATGTTGATACGGGGAGAAAAGTGATGATTATTGTTGGGTAAAACTTAATTAATCCAAAATTTTCCCCACTCGTCGCGGCAGAAGAATTCCTAGGATAATCAGTTCAAACGCACTGCCGAGGAAAAAGGCGAAGGGGAGGGCGATGAGGCCGTAGGTGTGGCTGAGGAAATATCCGCCGGGGATGGCAATAATGATTCCGAGAATACTAACAGCGACCGGAATGGTCGTATTTTTTGTGGCATAAAAAGCGCGCGCCAAAAGATGTACCAGTGCTTCGGTCGGGATGCTCAGACAAAAGACACCGAGCGCCAAGGCAGTGCGATTAATATCTTCCGCATCAAATGCTCCGCCACCGAGAAAAATTCCGATGAGCGGTCGGCGGATAAAAAAAATGACAATAGCGGAAAGTGCGCTGATAGAAAAAATCGCCCAGAAAGAATTTTTGAGTGTTTTCCAATATTTCTCTTTAGCTTTTTCGCTGATGGCATGAGAAAGGACAGGAAAACTGGTGGTGGCAATCGTGATGCCGATGAGGCTGATCGGTACGCTTTGAAAGTTGCGCGCGAAACTGATGACTGTAACTGATCCGGGCGCGAGCGCGGAAGCGATGGAGGTGAAACCCCAAAAAGTGGCGAGCTCGATCGGATGGCCGAACATTTTCGGAAGCATAAGGCGCAGGGTTTTGCGAAATTCCGGCGTGCGAAAATTATAATTCGGTCGAAAGCGAAATCCTTGCCAGATGGCATCGCCGAGCCTCGTCAGGAGATGAAGGATTGCACCAAAGAGTGTGCCATAGGTCACTCCCATAATCCCAAAGTGGGGAGCGAGAAAAACTGTCCCCAAAATTATTCCCAAATTATAGAGCACCGGTGAAAGTCCATAAAATAAAAAACGCCTTTTGGTGATGAGCATCGCCCCGATAGCGTTCGAGGCAGCAAAAAAAATCGGAGACCAGGCCAAGACATGGAGGATTTTGGCTACCAATAATTTTTCCTCGCCGCTAAAACCGGGAGCAACAAGCGCGCTGATCGGATTAGCAAACAGCAAAATAATCACAGCGGAAAGAAGCATTGTTCCGGTGGCGGCGGTGATGACGGAATCGACATAGTCCTTGGCGATCTTCTCGTCTTTGCGCAACAGTTCGGTGAGGATTGGCACAAAAGCGGCGGCAATCCCTCCAGCAATGAGGATATTGAATAATAAATCAGGAAAAAGAAAAGCGGCGTTATAGGCATCCAAGGCGCGTCCTGCGCCGAAAGTACGCGCGAAAAAATGGTCTCGCCCGAGGCCTAGGACATAGGAGGCGAAAGAGGTAATGGCCAAAACGACACTGCCTTTGGGAATGAGGCGCAATAATCTTTTCATATGGGCAATTACATTACAATGACTCGAGCAAGCGAGCAAGTCCTGATTTTCCTAGCGGGGCCTTTTGCTGTTTACTAATTGAATCGTTTCAATTCTTCCGTCAGCACTTTTGTGTGCTGTTCGGTTTCGGTGTTTAGTTTTTCAAACAACTCCTTGAGGGTTATGTTTGTCGGGGCAAAAATGTCAAAACATTTTTTTTCCAGCATTGAGCGCTCGATTCGCAGAGCGGTGTTTAGGGCGTCAAAGTGTGATACCGCATTATTTTGGGCTCTTTCAATCTCTGCCAAAACGAAATCCATCACATAGGTGATGATTCCGCGCGAAAAATTATTCTCGGCAATGGCTTGTTCTAAATTAAGGCCAAGACAATCGTTTTTTATGGAAGCGGCATGGGAAATTTCTTCCCGGGAAAGTTGATTCCAAAAAGTACATTTGGCGGGAATTTTTTGGGCATAGAGCGCATAGAGCGCAGAAACATTCAACTCGTTTTCTTCCAGCAGTTGAATAATGGGTGTGTTTGGCATAGGATTTTTAGGCTAATTTTTTATGCCTCTATTGTAGGCTATTTTTGTTCTTTTTGAAAGCCGGTAGCGATCAAATTTTTAAGGTGGTATTTTGCGCCGAAAAAAGGAATAGCATCGTATCATCAGTATTCAGAGGTGTTTATGGCTAGCATCTCAAAAAACCAAAAATTAATAACTTAATTGACCAAATAAAAGGTCGATTATTTGGAAGAATAGTTCTTTTTAATTAATCTAATCACAATTATATGACAAAGCTAACAACAATTGTTGCTTCTTTGGCTCTTGTCGTAGGTGCTCTCTCCCTCTCTAGTGTTCCAGCTCATGCCGACAGCACTTTCAGGGGAAAGATTATGAATCCCGATCCGGCCAACAAAACCTTTACGTTTGTGTCTGATCATATGGGAACAATGATGGTCAAATTGAGTAAAAATGACATCATCACCGACAAAGATAGTAGCCCGAGACATTTTAGCGATTTCATGAATGGCTTGGTAGTAAAGGTCCGCGGAAACTATAGCGATCACGACAAGATGTTTGAAAGTGTTGACAGAGTCATAATTCAATCTGACTGATGTCTATTGACCAGATAAGAGTAGTAACTTCCAAAACCCCACATTGGGGTTTTGGTTTTAAATATAAAAGAACATTCAGGTAGAGCGTCTCTGTGAAAAAATTGCAAACAAAAAACTCCCGAAAGCGTGAAGCTTTGGGAGTTTTTTGAAGTTTACCTAAAAAACTAGGCGCGCTTAACGTTGATTGCGTTCAAGCCTTTTGGAGACTCTTCTGAATCAAAAGAAACTTGGTCACCTTCTTGGATTTCGTCAAATGTAACGTCAACCAAAGAATTGCTGTGGAAGAATAAATCCTTGCCCAATTCTGGAGAAGTGATGAATCCGAAACCTTTGTCAGTTTTTTTCTTTATTGTACCGATCATATTTTTTCGTTGTAATTAATAATCCTTATGTATTGCGTGAAGCTCGACGACTTTTCACTGCCTGAAGCTTAGCATGTTTAGCGCATTCGGTCAATGGCGGCTATTATTCTCCCCAAGTTCAAGAAATAATTGCAACACTCGGCGGACTGAGTGCCTATTGGATTAAAATAAAAAATAAGTTGACGGAAAAAGTTTTTATGAAATAGCTTGTGTTTTTTCCAATTAGGACTTACGCATTTGCCAAAAGCAACCTTCAAAGCGCGTAGCTACTTAGAGCTCATCTTTACTTATTTAGTTGCCAAGAAAGCAGAAGTTTTTCTTGACTAACCTCGGCTATAGATAAGCTTGCTTTTGGCAAATGCGTAAGTCCTGCCAATATTAGCTAATCTCCACTTTCCAAAGAAGCTTCGCTTTTATCCTTTAGGATTGCTGTTTCGGAAGAAATTATTTTGAGATAGTTGCCGGGGCGATCATGGATTTCCATTTTCCAGATTGGCTCGAAAGTGTCCAATTCTGGAAAATCTTCGTTCAAGTCGAAACGTCCAAAGCCTTTTTTGCTCAGGACAAAATAATTATAGCCCTTAGCATTCCAGCGTTTGCGAAAAGACGTCCTCGTTATGTCGCTATAGCGGATACAGGGACCGACATAGAATTGACAGACTCCCATGTAGTCGGCAATTACGCGCGTTTTTCCGGCGTCAGGCAGACTGTTTAAATACTGCGCTGCTTCATAACCGCCATAGCCCCAGCCGTCTACTAGAGAATAGCTTTTAGGCAAAAGTTCATTGGTGTAGTTGAAATAGAACGGCTGCGCTTTTTGCAGGTAGACGACGCTGGCGGAAAAAAGCAGGGCAAAAATAATCACTTTTGGGACATAGCGTAAAAACCCCCAGTGAAAAAATTCCGCCAAAAACACTCCAGCAATAATAGCGACAATGGGAAAAAGAATGATGCTGTAGCGCACGTGGATGAGCAGTTTTTGTTCCATTACCGCCAGGAAAAAAATAGGGATAAAAGCGGTGAGGATGACCAAAAACCAGTTCGTTTTCCACTGTTTGAAAGCACTGGCTAGCCAGGCAAAAACTAAGGTGCCTAAAACTAGGGGAGTGGTTGCAAAAATGAGCGGCCGGCTTTCCAGGAGAAACTGTTTGAAAAACGGCAGGACGGAAAACTCTGGAATTTTTCCGCCTTCGAAAGAAAAACCCAATAGGCCAAACAGATTTGATTCGCGTGTCCAATCGACGCCAACCACAACTACCAGTGTAGCCATGGCGAAAAATAACAGTCCGGTGAAAATGATGCGGGGATATTTGCCATAACGGGCGACAAAGATGAGAATTTTACTTTTGAAAATCAGGGCGTCGAGAATTATTCCCAGCGCAATGCCGATGCTTATGCGAAAAATTGTTTGCATGCCAGGAAAATCATAGGTGCCTTCGGCCAGATATTTAATTTTTACCAGTGCTGCTGGCATGAGGAGTGCAAAAGTGCCGATTCCGCCGGCGACGATCAGGAGGTAAGCCAAGGAGCGCCAAAGCATTTTTTTCCAGATGATTTTTGATTCTTTTTGCCAATCAGGAATGTGAAAGATGGCGTGTACCCCAAGGGCGAAAAGGAGAAAGGGAAAAAGAATGATTCCTACATATTTACTGGCTAAGGTGAAGCCAAGCAGGATGATGGAAAGGGGGACCAAAAAAATCTGGCCAGTTTCTAGAAATGCCAAAAAAGTCAAAAGGCAAGCGAGGGCGAAAGACCAAAAAAGCGCGTCGGGGTTGATGATTTGAGAAACGCCAAGCAGGATCGGTTGCAGGAGGATGAGCGTCGAAGAAAAAAGCGCCGCCCAATCGTTGCTTGTGATTTTTCGAATCATCCAGAAAAAATAGAGCGCCATAATCCCATTAAAAAGCAAAATTGGCATGCGGTAGTTGAAATGCGCTTCCAGAATTTCGGAGACGGGAAATATTTTCAGTTTGCGGATGCCGTCAAATGTATCAGGTGGCGGAGCCTTCTCCCAAAAACGCGCCGAACCGGAAATGATGGCCAGGCTGACTCCGGGTTTGTCATTGATGCGGGTGTCTTTCCAATTGCGTGAAAGCATCGCATCCCAATACTGCTGGATTCTGCCTTGGGAATACCACAGAAATTCATCGGCGGTTTCAAATTCGCTCAAATGGTCAAAGCCAAAATGGAAATAGGTGGCCAAGGGCAGTCCTAGTAGAAGAAAAGCAAACATGCTCAAAAGAAAGCTTTTCCAGCGTGTCTTTTTTTGGATTTTTTTAGCGACTTTTTCTTCTTCGGTTTCTTCTTTGATAAGTATGGTCATAGTTATATTTATAGTATAGCATAGGCGGCTGACGTCCAATCCAAAAGCAAGCTTCAAGTCGCGTGGCCTTTTGGAGTTTATTTATTCTCCCTTTAACCAATAAGAACTGTTAAGGTTTTTTTTGACTAATCCTGGCTATGGATAAGCTTGCTTTTGGATCGGACGTCAGTCCTTACTTGAAAAGTTGCCATGTCAGGACTTACATGTTTACCGAGACAACCTTTAAACCTCTTTATCTCTAGAGCGCTAGCGATCCTTTTGGCTTTTTGTCTCGTATTAACGTTGACAGGCAAGTATAATTAGTTAAAAAGCATAAATATATGTGGACAATAATTGTAATTTTACTCATTCTATGGGTATTGGGGCTTGTTTCTTCCTACACACTGGGAGGACTGATCCATGTTCTGCTAGTTGTGGCAGTAATCTTGATTGTAATGCGCCTTTTGCAAGGCCGTAGCATCGTATAACTAGTGATGAAAGAGGCGAGGCATGTCTTTGCGACAATTTATAATCCATAGAGAAAGGCTCGAACCGCCTGTCTCTATGTGATGGCAGTTAGCTGGATTTTTTCAGTTGCCTGATGGTTTCCTTTTATCTTGATGAGTTTTAATAATATGAACGAAGAAATTTATAAAAACAGTCAAGCATTTTGGCATAATTTTTTTTCTGCTATATTTTTAGCCTTGGTCGCTAGTGCTACTTATTATTTAAATCTTACGCATAAATTGGGAAGAGAAATTTCTTGGTTTGATTTTACTTTACTTTTTTTTGCCACTTTTCGACTGATCCGACTTTTTGTTTATGACACGATCACGGAGCATGTCCGCGGTTATTTGCGGAGGTATTCTTCCGGTTATCGCCGAGAGCTCTCGATGCTGATCAATTGCCCGTGGTGCACGGGAATTTGGGCGGGACTGTTCGTGGCTTTCATTTTTTTCCTCAGTCCGCTGACCCACTTTTTTGTCCTGCTTCTGGCGATTTCCGGCTTGGGATCAATCGTACAAACGATCATTTGGAGAGTTGGGCTTGATCCACGAGAAAGGGGTAAATAAAAAATTGGTAATTAATTATTTAACTTCAAACATATGGAAGGAATAGTTAAAAAGTATATGCAAAAAATATCGTCAGGTTGTCATGACGAAGATGGGGATAATACGGCCTATACTGTTTTCCGGCTTATTGTGTCCGCAATGTTTTTTATGCACGGAGCGCAAAAATTTTTTGGTTTGTTCGGGGGCATTGGTGGCCATGGCGCCGTGCCATTTTTTAGTCTGTTTTGGTTTGCTGGCCTGGTTGAAGTTGTTGTAGGACTGTTGGTTTTCTTTGGCGTGTTCACTCGCTTGGCAGCGCTGTTGGGAGTGATCGAAATGCTGGTGGCGTATTTCCTGGTACATTTCCCGGCTGGACTCAATCCGCTTTTTAACGGCGGGGAAGTGGCGCTGTTATATCTTGCATCTTTCTTGGTCATGTTCCGTTATGGCGCAGGAAAGTTGAGTTTGGAGAAAAAAATTCGCAAAAGAGAGCTATTTTAATAATATAAGAATATGAAAAAATATTTTATTCTTCTGATTTTAGTTTTTGTTTTAGTGGGGTTGATTTTTTGGCGGGTGGAAAAAATAGTTGCGCCTGCCTCTGTGACTAAAAATAATCAAACTCAGCCTTTGCCGATACAAAATAATTCTACAGTTTCCGATCCGGCGACCAGCTCACCAGTGCAAGTCGTTGGTGGTTTTCAGGCTCCACTAGATCGCGCCAATGAGCGCGTGACCAAAAAATATTTCGGCATCTACATCACGCCAGCAACGTCTCCAGTTCAGCCGGAACGTTTTTCTGGCTATCACACTGGCACGGATTTCGAAATCTTTCCCGAAGAACTGAACGCAACCGTTCCTGTGCAGGCAATTTGTGACGGAAAATTAATCTTGAAAAAATCTGCCAGCGGTTATGGCGGAGTGGCTGTGGAATCGTGCATGCTCAACAACCAACCAGTTACGGTTGTTTACGGCCACTTGAAACTTTCCAGTATCACAAGCGCTATCGGGGCTGATCTGAAAGCCGGCGACACACTTGGTCAACTCGGCGCTGCCTATAGCACGGAAACGGACGGCGAGAGAAAACACCTACACCTCGGAATTCACAAAGGCGCGAGCGTTAATATCTTGGGATATGTTCAAACAAAAAGCGAACTTGCAAGTTGGATCGATGCTTGTCAATACGCTTGTCAGTAAATTTTGGTAGCAAGAAAAAATAGCCACGTTCTGGCTATTTAGTCTTTTATTTCTGGATGGCTTTCTAAGTATTTATCCCTGAGATATATGGCACAAGCGGTTAATACTTTGAAATCATCCTGCTTGGCATTTTCATAAAGGTATCTTTTTACGGGAGTGTAGGGATTTTCACTTCTCATTCCCGCTAGCTCTGTAAGTAAGACGATTGAATATTTTTCAACGTCATATTTTGTTTTCAATTTGAATTTATCCAATGAATCGAACAGTATCTTCTTATTGACTTCATTTTCAAGCGATGCCTTCCATCCAACATTTTCAATAAAGTCAATTCCTTTTTGAGTGAGATTCAGTGGGCTATTTGTGGAAAATAAATCTGGATTATCGAGCGAGTTTTTTTCAGCTAGCGCAGCGATAAGCGTGTTGAATTTTTCCAGTAGCTTGGAATGCTTGTCACCTAATGATTTCAGTTCTTTTTTAACTTCATTAAATAAACAAATAGAGCTGTTTGTTTTTTCAATAAATTTATAAATACGAAGTACTATTCCAACAAAAATATAAACAGCCCAAATAATTAGAGCTACTTTTACGATCCAAGTTGGTATTGGATAGCCAGAAGTAATTGTTGATAAGAATGTTTCCATAAATATAGTTTACCAGTAAAGAAGGGTTGTGTCTATTTTATGACAGTTTTTATTAGGCTTTTTCCATTACTCTTCTGTGTACAATTCTATTTGAGACTTTTTAACATTAGACTTGTTTTTAATGTGACTTCATGCTAATTTGTAAACAACCCATTTACAACATTATTAAAATCAAAATAACCAACAAACAAGCCAAAATATCGCCAATTGTGAATTTAATTAATATAATTTGTATACATCGCCTTGGTGATCGTTCCAATCTGGTGTATCTTAACTTACTAATGCCATGAGAAAGAAACAAACGCCGCAAAAGTTAGAAGTGGCTCTTTTACAATTAAAACTGACCGAGAAAGAAGTGGCTGCTTACCTGGCTCTTTTGGAAAACGGTGCATCGACTGTGCAGGATATTTCGCGGGCATCAGGAGTGAACCGCGTGAGCATCTATGCGGCGCTGGATAAGTTGAAGCTTAAGGGACTCGTGGCGGAAAGTCGCAAAGGAAAAAAGAAATTGTTTGTGGCGGAAGATCCGCAAAACCTGGAAAAGTTGGTTATCGAGAGGCAAGCAGAAACAAAATTGGAAATGCAACTTTTACAAAATACCATTTTGCCAATGCTCAAAATGATTGATATCAGTCAAGAAAATAAACCGCAAATCAAATTCTTCGAAGGGAGGGAAGGAATTGAGCAGGTTTTTGAGCAATACATTCTCAAGCATCATTCTGTCATCAATTGCGGATCCTACGAAACGGCGACCAAAGTTGTCTCGGAAAGAGACGAGCTGGCCTATTTCCAAGAGATTAAAGAGCGAAAAATTTTCTATCGCATGATCTTGGAAGACACGCCACTTAATCACAAATTTGCTCACGTGGCCAAGGGCATCGCGCACACTAAATTTCTTTTGCCGGAAATAAAAATTTCTGCCGACGTGGTCATTTCCGGAGCAGTCACAGCGCTTATTTCCTACGACCGCAAAACCGCGACTGTCATCGAAGATGCGTCTATCGCTCAAGCGATTAAGATGTACCTGGATTTTATGTGGGACAGGTTGTAGAAACGTTTACGAAATAGGAGGTTTATGATGAAAACAAAAATAGATCGACTGATTGAAGGAATTTCAACAGAGGTAAGGGACTCCCTTTGCGTATTATTGGAAGCATACAAAGAAGGCCAAACTAGCAAAGAAACTTTCTGGGAAGATTTCAGGGCATCTGCGGAAAGAAAAATATCAATGACCTTGAATGCGATTGATGTGTGGAAAAATGAATCAAAAGCGGAAAACAAAATGAAAGACACAGGCGCTGAAAAATTTGGATGCTATTTTGGAATATCAGAAAATGATGAACCTCACAAAGAATGTAAGTGTGGGGTGCATTGTAAAAAAATATACAGAGCATCTCCGGGAGATTGTTATTACTGGAAAAAGAAAAATTCCTCCAGCTAATTATAAGAGAGGAGCGTTTATACAAAAAACAAGTCGCAAGGCAATCGGAAATTAAATTTCCGATTGCCTTATTTAATTTGCAAAATTTTCTAAACCTCAATCTTAGAGAAAAGATAACTGCCGGTGACAAGCGCTGCGGCGGTGAAAAGAAAAACGCAAATTTTTGTCTACATCAACAGATAGTAGATTAAACGCTTGTTTCCCCGCCATTAGAACAAAAAGTCGATAATGAGCCATTTTGACTCCTACCACTTGATTTTTTTCGTGTTTAGGTGTATAATAGACCTATTGTAAGTTTTCTCAGTAGGTTTTGCCTTATATGTGAATCTAAGGACAAAGATCTTGAAACGTCAGTTTCAGAGAAGTAAGCTAAAAGAGAAGGTCGGCTTGCAATGTAATTTAAGTATAAGGCAAACACATGGCACAAAAACTATACGTGGGAGGACTCTCCTACAGTACAACACAAGACGGCTTGAAAGATTATTTCTCTCAAGCAGGAGCCGTTGCGACAGCTATTATCATCACTGATAAGATGTCTGGTCGTTCAAAGGGTTTCGGTTTTGTGGAAATGGCTTCTGACGAAGAAGCTACAAAAGCTATCGAAATGTTTGACGGAAAAGAGTTCGAAGGAAGAACTTTGACTGTTAATGAAGCTCGCCCAATGGAGGAAAGACCAAGAACTGGTGGTTTCCGAAAACCAGGCGGCGGCGATGGTGGTTTTGGTGGATCAAGGAGATACTAGTATTTCTTTGAAACGCTGAAAAAAAATCAGTCCCGAGCAATCGGGGCTGTTTTTTTGTTTGCAGTGGGATTTACGGACTTGCTTTTGGCAAGCCCGTAAATCCCACGTGTATTCTTATCGGGTTGCAGGATAAGCTGGTGACTGGTATAATTTAGAACGTCAGGATTTAATCCGCCTTCGCTAAGGCTACAGCGGACGAGTTCGTTGGTTAACTTATTTATGATTTGTTGTAGGCTGGTAAACTGGAGTAAATTTTGGAGTTTGTATTATTAATTCGGACTAATTTTGTTTTTATGCGAAAAATTACTTTGGGTGTTTTTTTGTTTTTTGTGTTGTTAATTTTTTCCGGTTGCGGCAATCCGCCAGCGACGGTGACGGACAATTCGGCGATTATTTTGTTTTACAGCACGCAGTGTCCGCATTGCATCGTGGTAGAAAAATATATCGCGGATAATAATGTCAAAGATAAGGTCAGTTTTTCGCAGCACGAAGTGGGGGGCGATAAGGCGAGCGCTAATCTGATGATTCAAAAACAACAGGAGTGCCAAGTGGCCAAAGATTCTATCGGAGCAGTTCCATTTCTTTGGACGGCGGAAAAGTGCTATCTTGGACAGGATGAAATAATCAATTTTTTCAAAGATAAAATTAATGCGCAGTAGTGCAGGACTTAAAAAAATATTTTTACTGGTTGGATTAATGCTGATGCCAACATTTTCTGTGCAAGCATTTTGTCCGGTTTGTGTGGTGGCGGTGGGTGCGGGACTGGAGCTTTCGCATTATCTCGGCATTGACGACACAGTGACGGGACTTTGGATTGGAGCGCTCTTGGTCGGGCTTTCGGCTTGGACATTGGAATGGTTGAAAAAGAAAAAAATTAATTTCCGGGGAGAAGCTCTCACAGTCTACGCCGGTTATTATCTCCTCACTATCATCCCGCTCTATTTTGTGGGACTGATGGGGCAGGCCTATCACACATTTTGGGGCGTGGACAAACTGCTTTTGGGCATAATTTTCGGGAGTGTAGTTTTTTATTTCGGCGGAATGTGGCATTTTAAATTAAAGAAAAATAATAATAATAAAGTCTATTTTCCTTTTCAAAAAGTGGCTGTTCCGGTAGGATTTCTTTTGCTTTTGAGTATTGCATTTTATTTTTTAACTCGAAGCTAAGAAAGTGTAGTTTGCTATTTTCCGTCCAAGTAAATTCTTTATAGCGCGGTTTCCGCATTTTGGTTGGTGTTCTGCCGGTCTACTAAAATTTTGGATGCTAAAAAAGTCGAACGTCAAGAATTTTCTTGAACGAAAAATAGCAAGCCTTTATAATTAGCAATATAATATTGCAATTTGTATATTTGTAAATTTGTACAGATTTGTAATTCGTAGAATTATGGAAGAAAACAAAATCCGCAGTCTTAATGAGTTCGTGGAAAAGATCGATCAGATGAAAAAGCAGGATAAGATGGATCTCTCATCCGATCAGGATTTGTCGATTGCTATCATGAACTTGGTGAGTATTGAAGAGCATTTCTTTTTTACGGGAGCGAAATTGCAAAAACCGGAATATTTTGATTTGTTGCAAGAGGCGCGGAAAATGCGTGGAGAACTTTTGCGAGAAATTGTCAAAGATCCACAAGGCGAAGAATGGTGCATTTCAAAACACTTGCTGGCGGCTTCAATGAGGCTAATGGAAGTGGGGACGAAGCAACAGGGGATGGGTAGAAAAGAAAAAGCGCAAGATCTTTTTCAAAAAGCCTATGATTTATACTCGTTGTTTTGGGGGATTAACATGAAAGTAATCAACACCGGGGATATCAAAAAAATTGATGATGAGGCACTGAACAGACATGACGACAAGAAAAACAAATCAGCAGAAATTCCGCAGGCTCAAATAAATAATTCGTCAGTCGCAGGTTCGGCAAAAACCGCAAGCGTTACTGAGCGAAGTGGTTTCATGGGAAAGTTGGGCGAGTTAGTTAGAAAAGCGATCGATTGTTGTATTGAATAATTTTGAAAAAAAATAACAAAGTGCGTTTGGTCGATGCTCTTTGAATAAGGAGGTTTTAAGTAATCAACTAAACACAAAACAATTCTATGAAAAAAAACATTATCACACTAGCCCTCGGCGCGAGCGTTTTTTTGCTCGCGGGATGCGGTGCTAAGGACGTGACGACTAACCCACCGATGCAAAAGCAAGCGGAAAAGCCGGCGGAAAATCCGGCAGTAAAAAAGACAATGGATACGGCGGAAATCAAAACACCTGCGCCGACTGGCGAAGTGGACAACACTGTTGATGCGATAATCAGCGGAGCGGACAATGAGAAACTCCAGGCAACCAGCGATGAGGCTGATGTCAAAGCACTAACTGATGATAGCGCGGAGTCTAATAATTTAAGCAATACTTATGATCAAACTAATTTATAAACAAACCCTATCGTTAGCGGTTGTTGCCGGTTTGCTTTTTTCCGCCAATGCTTGGGCTGTCAGTGACGCTACAAATGGGGGGAGCGGGAGATCGGATGTCCAGCAAAAAATAGCCGACAAAAAAGCGGCGGTAAATGACAATATCTGTGAAAAAATTGCAGAGCGGGCCGATGCGTTCGCTCAGAAAATGGCAGGTGAAGAAAATAAGCTTCAGACCAGGAGTCAAGAAAGATTGACGAATTGGACAGCCAAAAAAGCGGAAATCGAAGCTAAATTAAACACTAACCGAGAGGCTTGGGATGCTAACCGCGACGGCCAATTTAAGGCATTGGAAGCGAAAGCAATGACTGACGCGCAGAAAAAAGCGGTAGCCGATTTTGAAACCAAGGTTCGCGCGGCAATCGAAACACGGCGGGGAATTTTGGACGGAGCGATTAGTAAATTTCAAGAGGGTGTACAGGCGGCAATTGCCACTAGAAATGGCCAGGTAGATCAATTATTGAGCGTGACGGCAGATTCGCGCAAGGCGCTTTTGGAGAAAGCCAAAGCTGATTGCGTGGCGGGAGTTGACGCGAAAACAGTGATGGCAAATTTCAAAAAAAGTATGCAAGCTAATCGCACAAAAACGCAGACAGACAAGCAGAGTGTCGCCAAAGTCAACACGCAAGTGGCAGCGCTGATTGCAACCAGAAAAGGTGTTGTGGAAAGTGCTCTTTCTAATTTCAAAACAACGATGGAGCAAGCCAGGATTGAACTGCGAAAGGCTTTTGCCAAAGATAGTGCGGAAGCGTCAAATAACTAGTAAATTTTTTGAAATTTACGGCATAACGAAAGATAAATCCACCCTCTAGGCAGGGGGTGGATTTTAGTTGATTTTTGCCTATTATTTGCTATAATCAAAGCAAGACTATGTTAGAGGAAAAATATCAAAAACAGATCAGCGCTATTTTGAGAAAGAGGCTGGGCGGTGAGGCCAAGTTTTTTGTGTTTGGTTCCAGTCTGGGTGAGGGCATGTTTTCCGATGTTGATGTGGCCATTTCAGGCGATATTTTCGATGAAAAAGCAATTGCCCTGGCGAAGGAAGATTTGGAGGAATCACATTTACCCTATAAAGTTGATTTGGTCTATCTCAAAAAAGCAGATGAAAATTTTCAAGCTAAATTATTAAATGAGAAAAAAATATGGCTTATTTAGGCGAAAAAATTGGGCAATTAGAACAAGCGCTAACTGCTTGGAAAAAGGCGCTGGACGCACCTTTTAATGACCTTAATCGTGACGCTACAATTCAACGCTATGAATTTTCTTTTGAGCTTTTTTGGAAAGTGGTGAAAATTTATTTGAAAGAACTCGAAAGTATCGAATGCGCATCGCCCAAGGCTTGTTTCCGCGAAGTACGAAATATTTTGGAACTGAGTGAAGAAGAAATTGAAACCTGTCTTTCTATGACGGATGATCGCAATTTGTCGGTGCATACGTATTCGGAAAAAATGGCCAATGATCTTTATGCCAAATTTCCCAAGTATCTTGAAGTGGCGAGAAAGGTTTTGCGGGAAATTAAGAAGAAAAGATAATCTGTTAAAACTTATGAAAAAAATAAACATCGCGGTGATTTTTGGTGGTCAGTCTGGCGAGCATGAAGTGTCCCTTTCTTCGGCGCAGGCGGTAATGAAAAACCTTAATCAGGAAAAATATCGCATCATTCCAATTGCAATTACAAAAGGCGGAAATTGGTTGATCGGAGAAAAAGGCGCGCAGTATCTGAAAAATAATTCTGATAAACTTGGTAAGGAAGGTGCGATCAGTCTCGAGAAATCTCAGAGCTTGGTGACTCTTCAAAGGGGAGAGCGTAGTCTTTTGAATTTTACCGAAGGTGATCTTTCTGGTGAAAAAATTGATCGAGTATTCCCGCTTATCCACGGGCCGTTTGGCGAAGACGGACGTTTGCAGGGGATGCTGGATATGCTGGGTGTTCCGTATGTTTTTTCCGGAGTTTTGGCGCATGCGCTAGGGATGAATAAACCAAAAGCAAAAGTAATTGCTAAAAATTTTGGTGTCAGTGTTGCGAAAGATCTGGTCTTGAAAAAAGAAAATTATACGCTAGAAAATATTTTAGAAAAGATCGATTTGCCTGTTGTGATTAAACCGGCAGAACTGGGATCATCGGTCGGAATTTCTATTGCGAAAACTGAAACGGAATTGGAGAAAGGAATTGCGGATGCCTTTCGCTATGGATCGGAAGTGCTCTTGGAACAATATATCAAAGGGCGCGAGCTGACAGTGACGGTGATGGGAAATGCTGATCCGAAAGTGTTGGCAATCACAGAAATCATTCCACTCATTTCCGAGTTCTATGATTACAAAGCCAAATATGAAACCGGAGGAAGTCGGCACATTTGTCCGGCAGAGATTCCAGTAGAGTTTCAGAAAAAATTGGAAGCTTATGCCATCAAAACTTTTCAAGCAATCGGTTGCGCGGATCTCGCGCGGGTGGATTTTATGTATGATGAAAAAAATAGCGAAGCCTATTTTATCGACATCAACACTGTGCCTGGCATGACTCCGACCAGTCTTGCTCCAGAGGCAGCGCGTCAGGCTGGAATGGGTTTTCCAGTATTTTTGGATGAGTTGATTTCGGGCGCGCTATTGAAAAAATAACCTTGCTTTTTGCTTTATCTTTGCATATAATTACGAAAGGATGAAGCAAATTTTTTATGCAAAAAAACAAATTTAAACCTAAATATGCGCTTGATTCCGCTATGCTAAATTTTGCGAATTCGGTGAAGTTGAAATTGGGGAAAAAGTTGGAATAAGATTAAAAATTAAAACTAGATCAATATGGAGCAGGAAGTAAGGATAAGCATGAAAGAAGGTCAGGGAATTATGATAGGTGTTGATGTGGCTGTGTTTGATAGCGCAGGAAGAGTGCTTCTTGGAAAAAGGTTATCAAAAGTTGGTTATGGCCAGTGGGGTTTTCCTGGCGGGCATCTTAAGCAAAACGAAAAGTTGCTTGACGCTGCCGACAGAGAGATAGATGAAGAGCTGGGATGTGGGATTGAAATCGAGGTGTCAAAAAAAGTTCTAGTGGCGAGAGAGGATCGACTTGAGCCATATCGGTTACATCACATAACGATAATATTAGAAGGGAAGCATATCGGAGGTGAGGCAATGGTGAATGAGCCGCTGAGATGTGAAAAATGGGAGTGGTTTGATTATGATAATCTCCCTGAGTCTTTGTTTGCAGGAATTAAAGAAGCGCTGGATAATCAAAGGAATAATGAATCAACTGTTATTACTGGCTTAAATAGTTTTTAGTTATGTTTGAACGCACAAAAAATTTACGACTGTCTGTGATTAAGCAGATGGAACTACGGGCTTCTAAGTTTCCGGATGTCATTTCCTTGGCGCAAGGCGTGCCGAGTTTTGATACGCCAGAGTGCATTAAACGGCGCGTGGAACTGGCCCTCAAAAATGGTGTGGTGGCGAAATATTCGCTTTCTCCGGGACTTTCTGAACTGCGCGAGCTAATTGAAGTGAAACTGGCGGAGGCGGGGATGTTTTATGATTTTGAAAAAGAAATTATTGTGACGGCTGGCTCGATTGAAGGCATTACAGCAACATTATTTGCCATTACGAATCCTGGTGATGAAATCATTATTCCTGAGCCGACCTATACTTCGTACCGCGAAGTGATCTTGCTCGCTGGATGCCAACCGGTATTTGTTTCACTTGATGAAGGAAATGGTTGGGCGTTTAACTTAGAAAAATATGAAGCGGCGATCACGCCAAAAACCAAAGCAATTTTCTATTGCAATCCAAACAACCCGACCGGGACGATCTATTCCAAAGAACAACTCTTGGGACTGGCACGGCTCGCCGAAAAACATAACCTCTATCTCATTTCCGATGAAGTATATAAGGATTTTATTTTCGATTCCAATGAGAAAATTTTTAGTCTGGCGGAATTGCCGGAATTGCGCAAAAGAGTGATTCGGCTGTTCAGTTTTTCCAAATCTTTTGCGATGACCGGTTGGCGTGTGGCGTACCTCCACACCGACGAAAGTATTGCCAAAGAAATATTGAAAGTTCATGATTCGTTGGTCACTTGCGCCCCGGTCATTTCGCAATACGCGGCAATGGGAGCGCTTGAAATGGGGGATCGTGACGTCGAATTTTTTAATCGGGAATATGAAAAAAGGCGCGATCTGATTTGTCGCCGATTGGACAAATTGAGTCATATTTTTAGCTACGTAAAACCCACCAGTGCCTATTATGTTTTTCCCCGCATTTTGAAAACTGATTTTGATTTTGGCGAGATCAAGGATTGTCCGGATAGTTTGTCGTGGCGTTTCGCACTGGGACTGTTAGAAAAAGCGCAAGTGGCGGTTGTGCCTGGTGTGGCCTTTGGACCGAGCGGAAAAAATCATGTGCGGATGAGTTTTGGGCGGAGTGCGCAAGATATTAATCGGGCGTTTGATCGGATGGAAAAATTGTTTGGCAAATAAAAAGCATTGTCATTCTGAGCGAAGCGGAGCGGAGTCGAAGAATCTGCTTTGCGTTATCCAGAGCTTAATTTATATTTGTAAAACTTGCGGTATTGGTGAGCAGATCCTTCGACTACGTTCGAGTACGAACTCCGCTCAGGATGACAAAAATTAAAACTTATAATTAGCGGAACCTAGATTCCCGACGGAGTTTATCCTCGTGAAAACGGGGGCGGGAATGACACAAGAGATATGAAAACAATTTTCAAACCCATCCTAAAATTTTATCTCAAGCTAATCGCTAAATTAGTTTTGGCGATTCATCGTCCGAAAATTATTGCGGTGGCGGGGAGTGTGAATAAGACTTTTGTGCGGGATGAAATCAAAAAGATTTTGGAGAAAAAAGGAAGAAAAGTTAGGGCAAATCCACGTAATTTTAACACAGACATCGGGCTTCCCTTGGCCATTCTAGGCCTATCCAGTGGATATAATTCTTTTCAAGAATGGCGGCCAGTGATCAGTGCTGCTTTTCGGGCAATCTGGCAAAAAAACTTTCCCGAATATCTGGTTTTGGAGTTGGGTGTTTCTTGTCCCGGTGATATGCGCTATCTGCTTTCAATCATCGAACCGGAAATTTCTGTCGTGACGGATATCACGCAAAGATATTTAGAATCTTTTCCTACGATGAATGATCTTGTCGCGGAGTATATTATCCTGGCCGAAAAAACGAAAAAAAGCGGTGCGGTGATTTTGAATCATGATAATCTGCGGGTTAAGGAGCTGGCAAAAAAATCGCATGCTCCAGTCAGCTATTTCGGCGAAACAAGCGAGAGTAAAAAAGATTGGAAAATCGGGAAAATTGAGAAGATAGAAATCGGACAAATTGTAGAAATAGAACACGATGAAAAAGCAGAAAAAATTACTCTGTCACGTTTTGGCCGGCACCATGCATTCGCATTGGTAGCTAGCTTGGCGGTGGAAGAATTAATTGGTAAAAAATAAAAAACAATATGAAAAAAATTGAAGAAAAATTGATCGGGGAGCTGGCGAAAGTGAAAAGCGAGGTGCGCAACCGGACGGTGAAATATATCGTTGCGGCGCTTGGACTCGTAGCTGGTCTGGCCTGGAATGACGCCATTAAAGCCTTTATCGACTATTTTTTCCCACAGGATCAAAACAGCCTCAGAGCTAAACTGGCCTATGCGGTAGTGATTACTTTGATCGTGGTAGTCGCCAGTTTTTATCTGGCACGCCTGGAGAAAAAAGAAGAGAAAAAAGCGGAGGCGGAGATGAAGAAGGGGAAACAATAATTCCAAATTTCCAATGCCAAATATCAAATCAATTTCCAAATCAAAATGACAAAAAGTATTTTTTGAACTTTGGATTTTAGACTTGGTTTGACATTGGAAATTTGTAATTAGAAATTAGGTGCTTTTGAATGAATAATTTCTTAGACTTCTATCAGCACATTCCTGAAAAAATCAATCCCGAAATAATGCATTTCGGATTTTTTTCTGTCGGCTGGTATGCTCTGATGTATGCGGTGGCGCTTTTGGTTGTTTGGCTGCTTTTGAAAAAAAGATTGCAGCTTTTTGAGGATAAAAAAATTTTTTCTAAACTCGAGGAGGGAAGAAATATCAGTGCAAAAAATAAATTACAAAAAAAGCAAGAAGTGCTTTTAGATTTTTTACTATTTTGTTTTTTTGGTGTCATCATCGGTGGACGCTTGGGCTATGTTTTTTTCTATAATTTCCCATTTTATTCTGCGCATCCTTTGGCAATCATTTCTCCGTTTGATTTGGACACGGGAAAACTGATTGGCATTTATGGTATGAGTTATCACGGAGGACTTCTTGGCGTTCTAATCGCCGCTTGGATTTTTATTAAAAAATACAAAATTAATTTTTGGGCGCTCGCGGATTTTATTATTCCCGTCATTCCTGCCGGCTATTTTTTCGGCCGGATCGGCAATTTTTTGAACGGCGAACTTTATGGACGAGTGACGGTTTCACGCTTTGGGATGTATTTTCCGGCCGATCCAACCGGTGTTTTACGCTATCCATCACAGCTCTATGAAGCCTTTTTGGAGGGATTTTTACTATTTATATTTTTTTGGTTTTGGCGCAATTATAAAAGTTTCTCAGGAAAATTTTTAGCGCTCTATCTCATCGGTTATGCCGGCGCGCGTTTCGCGGGTGAATTTTTTCGCGAACCGGATCCGCAAATCGGATTTATTTTTGGCAATTTCACATTGGGACAAATATTTTCTCTCGCAATGTTTTTTGGTGGATTGATTTTACTTTTTTTGAAAAAAAATAAAAAGCCTCTTCTCCCCTCGGGAGAGGATGTCATGCAATCATGACAGGTGAGGGCAAGGGCAATAAATTAGGAATAATCTAAACCAATTCAGTTTTTGTTTTACGCAACACCCTTTCCCTCATCCGGCCTTCGGCCACCCGCCTGCAACGAGTTGCAATTCGGGCAGGCCTTCTCCCGGAGGGCGAAGGGGATTTATAAAAAGACGAAAAATAAAAACTATGCTATAATCAAAACATGTTAGATGGGATAATCAAAAATCAAAAGAAACCGCTCGCGCCGGATTATGCTTTGGCGAAATTTGTCTTGAAGTATAAAAATTCTTCCGTCTTGTTTTCTAAAAAATATGGACAAGTGCGCGATTTCACGACGCGCGATTCTAAGCTCTACCTCACCCAAAATGAACTTTTGCGGATAAAGCGTGGCGGGAAAATTAATTTTGCGACTGACCGATTAGATTCGGTTGTTTCACGGCGGGAAAAAACTGTCCGCTATAGCTATCAGACAAAACCGGAAGCGAAGATTTATTCCGAGTTGAGCGAGCGTTATGCCAGTTTCACGACTTATCTCAAAGATGCATTTGCTGGTTATACAAATGGTGTGAGTGTGATGCGGGCTTGGAATTTGTCGCTGGTCGGTTCGCTCATTTTTGGGATGTTTTTGATGACGATGATTTATCGTTATTTGGGGCCGGGCGCGCACGCCGACGTGGAAGAGGCTCAGGTCAAAGAGGCAATCGTGCAGTTGAGTCAAAAACAAGAAGAATCCAGGGTTTTGGGCGAAAATGCGGCCAAGGCCGAGGCGGAGGCAGACAAAAAGAAACAGGCAGATCTGGCCAAAAAACAGGTCGAAGATGCAAAATTGGCCAAACAAAAAGAATTTGAAACCAAAATTCGTGAGTTGGTCGGCAATCATCCGATCAAGCAAATGGCGCCTTTCATTGCCAAAGAAGATCCGTTGGTGGCGGCGATGTTTATCGCGATTGCCAGAAAGGAAAGTTCTTGGGGTGATCATGTCCCGGTGAACAATGGCAAGGATTGCTATAACTACGTCGGTTTTCGCTTAAAGACAGACAAAATGGGCTCAGCCGGGCATTCTTGTTTTGCGACTCCGCAAGAAGGTTTTGAACGGACGGCCAAACGGATCAAGGATTTGATTTATAATGAAAAAATGACCACCGCGCAAAAGATGGTTAGTCCCTGGAAATGCGGTTATCGACCGGACTTGGATGATCCAAAGGCGGTGCAAAAATGGGTTTCCGACGTCGATTCGATCTTGAAGGAAGTGCATTCTTGGAAGATTGAGGGGAATCGGTAAAAATTTGCGAAAATAAATTTACTTGTAGAGACGTGGCACTGCCACGTCTTTTTTTGTGTAAAATTTACCCGATTATTAAAACCGCTAGACGCATTGAATTGCCTGCCTACCGGACAGGCAGGCGTCTCTACAGGCTAGGTATTTTTGCAAAAAATAGATTGGAAATGTGACCAAGCCGAGGCAGTGCCTCGTCTCTACGGATGCGATAAATATATCAAAAATTCAACCAATTTTTTCTCAATTTCCACCTGTGGATAACTTTGCCATTTTGCCCTATTGCAATCTTTTTTTTTATGGTATAATTCAGAAGTAAATTCATGGGAAAATAAAACAAAAAATGCGAGTCCATAGACGCTTAGTCCACAGTCTGATTTTGTTTATTTCCACATCGAGAGAATCGATGAAAAATCTCTTAACCCAAGTTTGGGAAAGGGCTATTTGTGGTGGCAAAAAAGCGGCAGAGACGAGGCACTGCCTCGTCTGCACGGGTAAAAATTCCCGCAAACAAGCCATTTTTGCCGGTGCGATTTTTTCCGGCGAAAAACTAGATTTGGTGCTGATTGAACAACTTGCAGTCTCATTTGCGGTTCTGATTTCCGGTATTTTTCTGGCTTGGTTTTTGCTAAAAATTATCCGCCAAATTTTTGCGAATCTAAAATTACTAAAATCATCAGAAAAAATAATTTCAATTTTTTTCAAAGGCAAAAAAAATCTTTCTGTCAAAAAAGAAAAATCCGCGCATAATTTTGAATTGGCTTCGAAAGAAAAAAGGCAAGAAAATTCTCTGGCACTCCGAGCCAAGAAAAATTTAATTCTTGTCAATGCTAAATATCCGGCTTTGGTGGTTGGAATTATTTTGCTTTTCGCGACAGTGGCCTACGCTTTGCCGGAAAAATATCAGTTGGCCTCGCTTTCGCTAACCTCCTCCGTTGATGAACTACGGCGTGTCAAAGAGCTTCAGCGTAGCGAAGGAAATTTGGCAGGGGGACAAGATTTGGCGTATGCGCCGATGGGAGATGAAAAAACTATTGCCAAATCCAATTCGGGCTCGTCACGCCGTAGCTTTAGCGAAGGAGGACAAGAAATGGTTTTGGCGGAAGCGATTGTTGCGTCGGACAATACGACGACGCAAAATGCGAGTGACGCGACAACCATTGTCACAAAACCGAGAATTATTCAATTGACCGGAGCGCTTTCCGGCGCCAACGGGCAAGTAGAGGACGGAAGCTATGCTGTGCGTTTTGCCATCTATGACACAGATCGCACCCAAATTGACGCTTATCCTTCCGACACAGACAGCGCCAATCGCGTTTGGGAAGAAACGCAAACTGTCACGGTTAAGGATGGTATTTTCCGCGTTAACCTGGGACAAGTCACTGACTTGCCAATTTTCACAACCATCCAAGCTGGTCAGTTCTTTTTGGGCATCCGCGTGGGAGAGGATAGCGAGATGGCACCGAGAAAAAGACTGGCCACTCCGCTTTATGCGCTCAATGCCGGAAATTCACTGCTCCTCAATGGCAAAAAAGTTGGCGTCTCGGCCGGGGACATTGTTGCTCTGGACGCGCAAGGCAAAATTGCCATTTCCAATTTGCCAACCGGAACGGGGAGTAATCAGCTACTTTTGGGCAACGACAAACGTTTGAAATTTACCATTTCCGGCTCCAAGTTTCTCACGCTTTCTGGCCAAAAATTCACGGTCGGAAAAGTTGATCTGGCAAGCGAAACGCAAGGCATTTTGCCAATTGCCAGTGGAGGCACGGGACTTTCTGCTTTTACTTCCGGCGATATGCTGTATTATTCTTCCGGCTCAACTTTCTCTAAGATATCCGCGGGAACAATCGGCCAAGTATTATCAATTTCTGCCGATGGTACACCGGCATGGGGTAATTTGTCGGCACTTGGTCACAGCGCAGTCACGTTGGCTGGTTCTTTGGATTATCTCTCAATCGATGCCAATCAAGTGCTTACACTAAACGCGATTGATTTAGGCACGGATGTGACGGGCACATTGCCAACTGGCAATGGCGGAACAGGACTGTCTAGTTATGTTCCAGGCGATCTGCTATATTATTCTTCCGGCGGAGCGCTGACACGTTTGCCGATTGGATCGAACGGACAAATTTTTGGTGTTTTGGGCGGAGCGCCTGGCTGGCAAAATTCCCCCTTTGTCGGAGCGCATAATTTACTTTCGCTTTCTCATCCGGATGTCGTGGCTGCTTCGCCTTTGGAGGGCGATATGATTGTGGGAACTAATCAAGGCGGGGGAATCATCAAATGGCAAAGAATGGCTGTTGGATCAGCGGGTCAATTTTTGAGCAATACCGGATCTGCTTTACAATGGCGCAATACATCAACTATCAGTTCGCTGGGAACAGTGACGGCCGGTATCTGGAATGCGACTCCTGTTACGGATGCCTATGTTTCTGATGCGCTGACGATTTCCGGCGGAACGATTTCCGGATCAAATCTTACACTGGTTCAATCAGCCACGCCGACACCAACCGCTGAAGGCCGGATTGAATGGGACGTGGACAATGATCAATTGGTGATTGGCAATGGCACCGGGCAAACAATTATTACTCAGACGAATTTGAGTGTGAGCGGTCTTTATGACTACATCACGCTTGCCGGGCAAGACATAGTGCGCGGGCAGATTGATTTGACAACTGATGTGACGGGTACGTTGCCAATCAGCAACGGTGGAACAGGCAGAGCGACTTTTGCCACCAACGGCATTCTCTACGGTAATGGCACGAGTGGAATTAACATTACAGCAGCAGGAACGGAAGCGCAGTTTGTCGTGGCCAATTCCAGCGGGGTGCCAGTATTTGTGCCAATGACCGGCGATGTTTTTATTGCGGCTTCGGGCGCGTCAACGATTCAGCCCAATTCAGTCGCACTAGGAACTGACACGGTGGGAAATTATCTGCTCGGTGCAACAAGTGGCAATGGAATTGCCATTTCCGGCGTGGCCGGAGAAGGTTGGACGGCGTCGTTTGCGCTGGATAGCCTGACTTCCAATTGGAACCAAACCGGCGCATTTGACATCGTACTCGCTAATGCCGGCAGTGAATTGCAAATCATGGAATCCAATGGCGGAGCGTTCTATGGCACAGTAGATGTGGGCGACTTGAGTGCTAACCGCACCTATACTTTCCCCGATACCTCTGGCACACTAGCTTTGACTAGCGACATCCACGCCCCAGTCACGCTCGCCGGCCAAACCTATGCGTCAATCATCGGTCAAGCGATTACCTTTGCTCAAATTGATCTGGCTAGCCATGTGACTGGTACGCTCCCAGTGGCCAACGGCGGAACCGGCGCGACTACTTTCACGCCCAATGGAATTGTTTATGGCAATGGAGTCGGAGCAATGCAAATCACCGCGGCCGGATCATCGGGACAAATCCTCATTGCTAATGCCAGCAGTATTCCAGCTTTTGTGACGCTAGGCGGAGATGTAACCATTATCGCCAATGGAACGGCGACAATTGCTAATAGTGCGGTGGGTAGCGCGGAAATTATCGACAGCAGTATCGCCGAAGGGGACATTAATTTTGACAATGCCGCCGGAGAAGGCTTGATTTTGAAATATGTCGGCGGTCAGATGCATTGGTCGCCAGAAACGGGTGGCTCGGGTTCTTCCAAATGGACAGACACGGGAACGTTTACCTATCTCACCACAACGACAAATGACCTGGTTATCGGCGGAAGCGCAACGGATACAGGATTCTTCTTTGATATCAGCGCCTCTACCTTAACTTTGGAAGGAGCCACTCCGGATGCTTATGAAACAACGCTAGGTGTGCTTGATCCAACGGCTGATCGAGCGATTAATTTCCCCAACGCTTCCGGCACAGTTGCCCTTACCTCTGATTTACACAACTCTGCGACCTTGGGCGGAACATTAGACTATCTCACAATTGATGGCAATCAAGTCATTACTAGAAGTGCCATTGATCTTGCCACCGACGTGACCGGCACACTGCCAGTGGGCAACGGCGGAACAGGACAGATCACTTTTGCTACCAATGGCGTACTCTATGGCAATGGCACCAGTGGAATCAGTGCGAGCACAGCGGGAACCAGTGGACAGCTTATTATCGCTGGAGCAACCGGCACACCAGTTTTCCGTTCGGTGAGCGGGGACATTAATCTGACAGATTTGGGTGTGGCGACAATCCAACCGGACGCTGTGGCGCTGGGCAGTGACACGACAGGCAATTATGTCCTTTCCTTGAGCAATGGCAATGGAATAGCTGGTGCTAATGGCGGGAGTGAGGGGGCAACTCTGACGTTGGCGCTAGGTAATTTAACCTCCAATTGGAACCAAACCGGCGCATTTGACATCGTACTCGCTAATGCCGGCAGTGAATTGCAAATCATGGAATCCAATGGCGGAGCGTTCTATGGCACAGTAGATGTGGGCGACTTGAGTGCTAACCGCACCTATACTTTCCCCGATACCTCTGGCACACTAGCTTTGACTAGCGACATCCACGCCCCAGTCACGCTCGCCGGCCAAACCTATGCGTCAATCATCGGTCAAGCGATTACCTTTGCTCAAATTGATCTGGCTAGCCATGTGACTGGTACGCTCCCAGTGGCCAACGGCGGAACCGGCGCGACTACTTTCACGCCCAATGGAATTGTTTATGGCAATGGAGTCGGAGCAATGCAAATCACCGCGGCCGGATCATCGGGACAAATCCTCATTGCTAATGCCAGCAGTATTCCAGCTTTTGTGACGCTAGGCGGAGATGTAACCATTATCGCCAATGGAACGGCGACAATTGCTAATAGTGCGGTGGGTAGCGCGGAAATTATCGACAGCAGTATCGCCGAAGGGGACATTAATTTTGACAATGCCGCCGGAGAAGGCTTGATTTTGAAATATGTCGGCGGTCAGATGCATTGGTCGCCAGAAACGGGTGGCTCGGGTTCTTCCAAATGGACAGACACGGGAACGTTTACCTATCTCACCACAACGACAAATGACCTGGTTATCGGCGGAAGCGCAACGGATACAGGATTCTTCTTTGATATCAGCGCCTCTACCTTAACTTTGGAAGGAGCCACTCCGGATGCTTATGAAACAACGCTAGGTGTGCTTGATCCAACGGCTGATCGAGCGATTAATTTCCCCAACGCTTCCGGCACAGTTGCCCTTACCTCTGATTTACACAACTCTGCGACCTTGGGCGGAACATTAGACTATCTCACAATTGATGGCAATCAAGTCATTACTAGAAGTGCCATTGATCTTGCCACCGACGTGACCGGCACACTGCCAGTGGGCAACGGCGGAACAGGACAGATCACTTTTGCTACCAATGGCGTACTCTATGGCAATGGCACCAGTGGAATCAGTGCGAGCACAGCGGGAACCAGTGGACAGCTTATTATCGCTGGAGCAACCGGCACACCAGTTTTCCGTTCGGTGAGCGGGGACATTAATCTGACAGATTTGGGTGTGGCGACAATCCAACCGGACGCTGTGGCGCTGGGCAGTGACACGACAGGCAATTATGTCCTTTCCTTGAGCAATGGCAATGGAATAGCTGGTGCTAATGGCGGGAGTGAGGGGGCAACTCTGACGTTGGCGCTGAGCAATCTAACGGCTGATTGGAGCCAAGGTGGCGCCTATGATTTAGTTTTAGCCAATGCCTCGTCTGAATTGAAAATTATGGAATCAATCGGCGGGCTATATTACGGAATTTTTGATGTAGCAAATTTGAGCGCTGATCAGACATACACCTTTCCTAATGTTTCCGGAACTGTTGCATTAGGCATCGGAACTGCCGGTTATCCGGCTTATTGGTCAGATGCTAACACGCTTTTGGCGGAACAATATGTGAGTGTGGTGCGCGGAGGCACTGGTGTGGGAACTTTTGGCGGAGTAAACACTATTCTTTATACAACTTCGGCGAACACGCTCTCGAGCATTGCCACCGCGAACGACGGAATTTTGGTCACTGGTGCCGGTGGCGCGCCTTCAATTAGTACGGATTTGCCCACCGCCGTCACGATCGGTTCGGGCTATATCTATCGCGCTGGCGGAACGGATGTGTCACTGGCTGACGGTGGAACGGGAGCCTCGCTCACCGACCCCAACGCCGACCGTCTAATGTTCTGGGATGATTCCAATAGTTCTATCGCTTGGCTTTCCGGCGCTGCTAACCTTAACATCACCGGCACAGTGTTTGACCTGGCTTCTTCTGTCACGCTTGGTTCCAATGGTACGAGTGGTGACCTTACCCTATATAGTGAACAAGGAACAACAGATTATTCTGTCAAATTACAACCAAACGGAGCAATGACGCAAAACGTTACCTTCACCCTTCCAGCTAATGATGGTGATGCTAGTCAAGTGCTGATTACGAATGGTGCCGGCGCCCTGACTTGGAGTTCAGTTTCCGGTGTGGGCGCGCTTGATGGCACCGGTTTTGCCAATTCGGCCGCTTATTGGCTTGATGACAACACACTGGCTTATGAAAATCAACTCGCAATGTCGCGCGGAGGAACTGGAGCGAATCTCACCGACCCCAACGCCGACCGTCTAATGTTCTGGGATGATTCCAATAGTTCTATCGCTTGGATCACCGCCAATTCGGGCAATCTGAACTTGACCGGAACAACACTGGATCTGGATGCGACAATTCAATTAGGAGCAGATGCCACAAGCGGATCGCTCACTATATATAGTGAGCAAGGCGCGACTGATCACACGCTGGCTATTGCGCCAAATCCGGCGATGACGCAAGATGTGACACTGACTATGCCGGCCGATGACGGAATCAATCAGCAAGTTTTAATCACGGACGGCAACGGTGCGCTCTCTTGGAGTTCGGTTTCCGGCGTGGGCGGAGTGACTGGCACTGGCACCAATGGCTACGCGACCTATTGGACGGGAGCCAGTTCTCTGGCGGCGGAACAGTATTTGAGTGTGACGCGCGGAGGCACCGGAGCGGGAACTTATGCAACCAACGGCGTGCTCTATGGCAATGGAACAGGCGCGCTTCAAGCGACGACGGCTGGAACAGAAACGCAATTTTTAGTGGCTAACGCGACTGGTGTGCCGACTTTTGTGACGATGAGTGGGGATGTGACGATCAGCGCGGCGGGTGTGGCCTCAGTCGGAGCGGATCGCATCGCACTCACGACGCAGACAACTGGAAACTATGTGGCCACAGTCGCCAGTGGTAATGGCCTGACCGGCGGTTCCGCTGGCAGTGAAGGCGCAACCTTAACTTTGGCTTTGAGTAATCTCACCGCTAATTGGAATCAGTCGGGTGCTTTTGATATAATCTTGGGCAACGCGGGCAGTGAATTGCAAATTATGGAATCATCTGGCAACACCTATTATGGCACAGTGGACGTGGGCGACTTGAGCGCCAATCAAACTTACACTTTCCCCAACGCCTCCGGCACCATCGCTCTCACAACTGATCTCCACAATTCCGTCACCCTGGCCGGAACACTGGACTATCTCACGCTGGACAGTAATCAAGTGCTTACGCGCGGAGCGATTGATCTCACAACTGATGTCACAGGCACACTACCGGTGAGTAACGGCGGAACCGGTCGCTCGACTCTCACCAATAACGGCGTTATTTATGGCCTCGGTTCGAGTGCCGTGGGAATGACCAGCGCCGGTACGAGCGGACAAATCCTCATTGCCGGAGCAACCGGAACACCGACTTTCCAATCAGTTAGTGGAGACATAAATCTGACTGACACTGGCACCGCCACAATTCAATCTAATTCTGTCGCACTGACCACCGATACCACCGGCAACTACGTGGCAACGCTCACTAACGGCAATGGAATCACCGGCGCCAACGGCGGCAGCGAAGGTGCGACACTCACCTTGGCTTTAGGCAGTTTGACTTCCAATTGGACGCAAGCCGGCGCCTTTGACATTGTGCTCGCTAATGCCGGCAGTGAACTGCAAATTATGGAATCCACCGGTGATACTTTTTATGGAACATTAGACGTGGCAGATCTCAGCGCCAATCAAACTTACACTTTCCCCAATGCCACAGGCTCAGTCGCTCTGGGCACCGGCGTGGCTAATCAACTGGCCTATTGGTCTGGCACTAACGCCCTTTCTGGCGTGACTTCCGGCAATAATGGACTACTCGTGACTAACGGATCGGGCGTGCCTTCGATTGCCACTGACATCCCAACCGCCGTAACCATCGGTTCGAGCTACATCTACCGCGCCGGTGGCACCGACATTTCCGTGGCTGATGGCGGAACCGGTCGCTCCACGCTCACCACGAACGGTGTCCTTTATGGTCTGGGAGCCAGTGCAGTCGGAATGACGACGGCCGGCACCGACGCCCAACTGCTCATTGCCGGAGCGACTGGTGTGCCAACTTTCCGTTCTATGAGCGGAGATATGCTCATCAGTAACTTAGGTGTCGCCACGATTCAATCAGATGCCATCGGTTCCTCAGAAATCAGCGACAGCACGATTGCCGAAGCGGATTTGAGCGCCACCAACGGCCCAACAGCCGGTTATGTTTTGAGCTATAATTCTGGTGGTGGGTTTACTTGGATTGTGAATGATGGAGGAAGTGGGGGGTCGAAATGGACTGATTCCGGCAGTGGTTTTACCTATCTTACTGCGACGACAAATAACCTGCTTATCGGCGGAAGCACGGCAGATACTGGATTTTTCTTTGATATTAGCGCTTCTACGTTCACTTTCGAAGGAGCCACTCCGGACGCTTATGAAACAACCGTCGGTGTGCTTGATCCAACCGCTGATCGAGCGATTAATTTCCCCAACGCCTCCGGCACCATCGCTCTCACAACTGATCTCCACAATTCCGTCACCCTGGCCGGAACACTGGACTATCTCACGCTGGACAGTAATCAAGTGCTTACGCGCGGAGCGATTGATCTCACAACTGATGTCACAGGCACACTACCGGTGAGTAACGGCGGAACCGGTCGCTCGACTCTCACCAATAACGGCGTTATTTATGGCCTCGGTTCGAGTGCCGTGGGAATGACCAGCGCCGGTACGAGCGGACAAATCCTCATTGCCGGAGCAACCGGAACACCGACTTTCCAATCAGTTAGTGGAGACATAAATCTGACTGACACTGGCACCGCCACAATTCAATCTAATTCTGTCGCACTGACCACCGATACCACCGGCAACTACGTGGCAACGCTCACTAACGGCAATGGAATCACCGGCGCCAACGGCGGCAGCGAAGGTGCGACACTCACCTTGGCTTTAGGCAGTTTGACTTCCAATTGGACGCAAGCCGGCGCCTTTGACATTGTGCTCGCTAATGCCGGCAGTGAACTGCAAATTATGGAATCCACCGGTGATACTTTTTATGGAACATTAGACGTGGCAGATCTCAGCGCCAATCAAACTTACACTTTCCCCAATGCCACAGGCTCAGTCGCTCTGGGCACCGGCGTGGCTAATCAACTGGCCTATTGGTCTGGCACTAACGCCCTTTCTGGCGTGACTTCCGGCAATAATGGACTACTCGTGACTAACGGATCGGGCGTGCCTTCGATTGCCACTGACATCCCAACCGCCGTAACCATCGGTTCGAGCTACATCTACCGCGCCGGTGGCACCGACATTTCCGTGGCTGATGGCGGAACCGGTCGCTCCACGCTCACCACGAACGGTGTCCTTTATGGTCTGGGAGCCAGTGCAGTCGGAATGACGACGGCCGGCACCGACGCCCAACTGCTCATTGCCGGAGCGACTGGTGTGCCAACTTTCCGTTCTATGAGCGGAGATATGCTCATCAGTAACTTAGGTGTCGCCACGATTCAATCAGATGCCATCGGTTCCTCAGAAATCAGCGACAGCACGATTGCCGAAGCGGATTTGAGCGCCACCAACGGCCCAACAGCCGGTTATGTTTTGAGCTATAATTCTGGTGGTGGGTTTACTTGGATTGTGAATGATGGAGGAAGTGGGGGGTCGAAATGGTCAGACGGAGGCGCCTTTACTTTTCTTACCGATACCGCAGACAGCCTAATGATTGGCGGAAGCGCGGTCAATTCTTCCGCTTTCTATTTCAACCTGGCCGATGCCAACTACTCCGATACGCAAACAATCACCTTTGAAGGTTCGGGAGCGGATGATAATTTTGAAACGCGCTTCATCATCACCAATCCGACCGCTGATCGTGACATCGTGTTCAAAAACGAAGGCGGAACAGTGGCCTACACCACCGACATCCACACCGCGCTTACACTCGCGGGAACACTGGACTACATCACCCTTGATGGTAATCAAGTGCTCACCAGAAATGCGATTGATCTGGCCACGGATGTGACGGGACTTTTGGGTGCGGGCAATGGCGGAACGGGCCTCAACACCGGCAGTGCGACCGGCGTGCCGACGCTTTCTAGTGGAACTTGGTCAATCAATGCCACTCTTGGCGTCGCAACTGGAGGCACGGGCGTAGCGACGGAAGCGAATTTGGAAAACAAAATCGAAGCCTATATCTTCGATGCAGACAGCGAAAACATCAGCGGAGTTTGGACGCTCGCGGACAACACAGCTTTGCGTTATGGCGCAGATGGTAATTTTTCGACCAGCTATAACGGTACTTCCGGTAATCTTGAATTGACCGATGGTACCAATCTTTTGGCTTCTTTTTCCGATGCCGGCACAGTCGGAAATTTACGCATCACTGGTGGAATTTCTACTTATGACAAAGTCGTGACCGCCGGTTATGGCGAATTTGCGGGACTGTGCCTCGGCAATGGCACCAGCTGCATTACTACTTGGGGCGCGGCGGGAGCTATTTCCGGATCAGGCACTGCCGGATCGGTTGCTTATTGGAGCGGAGCCAACGCCCTCACCGCTGAACCGCAACTGGCCACATCGCGCGGAGGCACTGGCATCGACACGGCATCTTCCAGCGGTATGCCGATGCTCACCGCCGGCACTTGGTCAATTACCCACACGCCGACATTGGGAATGGCTGGCACCAGTGGAGCTTTAAGTTTCTATAGCGAACAAGGCGCCTTGGATTATTCCGCCACCCTTTCCCCCAACAGTGCGATGACTTCTTCCGCCCATTTCTATCTGCCTTCCGACGAACCCATTGCCACCTATCTTTTGAGCATGACCAGTGGCGGAGTGATGGGCTTTGATACTAATAGCTATCTCGTCGCGCCAAGCACTCCCGCGCAAGGCGATGTGCTTTATTACAACGGAACGAGCTGGGTCAATTTGCCCGCCGGAACAGACGGTTATTATCTCCAAACCAGAGGTGTCGGCGTCAATCCGCGCTGGGCGGAAGCCACTGCCGGATCAAGCGATTGGACGCGCGTGGTTGGTACGCCGAGCCTTTCCTATCTCACGGACACCGCCAGCGACTTTGCTATCGGCGGAACAACTTTGGCTAATTCAATTTTTGGCATCGACACGAGCACAGCGCGCATGCAAATCGGCAACGCTGGAATCACAGGAAGCCTCGCGCTCTACAGCGAAGTCGGTGCGACGGACTATACTTTGACCTTGCAACCCAGCGCCTCAATGACGCAAAATACGATCTACACTTTTCCGGTCAATGACGGTGATCCTGATCAAGTTTTGGTTTCCAATGGAAGTGGCGTTTTGGAATGGAAAACCGTAAACGGCATCAGCGGAGCAGGCGATATCACCGCCATTGGCAATGTAACAGGAGGCGACGCCTTCACCGCTTCCGGCACAGCTGGCACCCAACTCTATTTCTACGACGCCGATGGTAGAGGTCAACTGACAATTGCTGATCTTACTCAAGCCAGAACCTACACCTTGCCAAACGCCGACGGCACAGTGGCCCTCGGCACCGGCACGCAAAATTATGTCGCCCGCTGGACAGGAGCGAATAATCTTTCCACTGGGGTGCTGTATGACAATGGGACGAATGTGGGAATTGGGACGACGAGTCCAGCAACAAGATTAGACCTCCAAAACACGGACTACAAACAACTGCGTCTTTGGAACACAAACTCATTGCAGCAATTATGGATTGGCTCTGTGTATGATAGCGTTGGAAGTTTTATTGGAAACAATGCCTACTATCATTCAAATCTAAACTTTACACCAAATTATTCAGCGGCATCTGGAATTAACTTTAATCAAAATGGAGGAACTGAATTTTGGAACAACTCTGGTCTAACCAGTGGTGTTGATTATATCCCGACAAGAAGCATGGTTATTTTAAGCAATGGCAACATTGGTATTGGGACGACTGATCCAACGTATAAATTGCATGTAGGTGGCGCTACTTTTATAAATTCAAATCTTACGGTAAATTCCTACATTATGAATGCTAATGGTGGCCCTGCATCGCCAAGCTATACTTTTTCCAATGGACAATCAACAGGCTTGTTTCTTACTGGCTCTAACAATGCATTAGGATTTTCTACGGTCGGAGCAGAGGCGATGCGAATCAATTCTTCCGGCAACGTTGGCATCGGAACGACGAATCCCCTCTATAAATTACATGTAAATGGAAACATCGGGGGAGATGCGATTTACTTGAATGGTCTTGTTATCGGCAATAATTCTGGCCAAATTGCTTCAAATGCCGGTGAAAATTTATATTTTGCCGTGGGAGGCACAACTTTGGAGAAAATGAGACTTACTACAGATGGTAATTTAGGCATCGGCACCACGAACCCTCTCCAAAAACTCTCCATCGCCGGAACAATGGGAATCTTGGAAGGTGGATCAACTCCTCAATACTACACAATTCTTCAAGGCGCCGATCAAACAGCGGACATCACCTATACTCTGCCTGGTAGCTATCCCGGCGGATCAGGTTATGTTCTCACTTCGGCCATAGACGGTGCCATGAGTTGGTCTGCGGCAGGAACAGGCGGAATCGGTGACATCACCGGCATTGGCAACGTCACTTCCGGCGACGCCTTCACTGCAACCGGCACCGCCGGCACCCAACTCTATTTCTATGACGCCGATGGCCGAGGACAATTGACGATTGCTAATCTTACCGCCGTGCAGACCTATACATTGCCCGATGCCACTGGAACATTCGCCCTGGGCACCGGTACCCAAAACTATGTCGCCCGCTGGACAGGAGCCAATAATCTTTCGACAGGGGTGCTGTATGACGATGGTACGAATGTCGGGATTGGGACGACGAATCCAACGCAGTTACTGGCAGTAGCAGACAATCAATTTACAGTGTCTTCCATGGGAGCTTTAGTCTCTCAGTCGGCAACAATTGGACAAACTGTTGTTGTCCCAATAGTGGTGAGCGGTAATGGCGGAGGCACAATGGGTAGCCCCAATGGGACATATGTATATATGGGGCAACATAATGGGAAAAATTATTACCAATTCGGGGTCACCTGGTATATCTGGTGGTCAAGCGGGGACAATACCTGGTATATTGGCAGTTATGCCGGTGACATGAGTATTGATGGTATCGGACCGGATAATTCTACTAATATATGGTATTCCAACACGACTGGCGCTACACCTCCGCTCTTGGCGGGAGGATGGAATCCGAAATACAGTGCTACCGGAAACCCAACCACCGCCACTGGCTCAGCTCCTCTTATCGTAATGGATACTGCTGGAAATTTATCAATGGGAGGCCTTCTTGCTGTGACCGGTTCGGGAAATAGTTATTTTAATGGTGGCAATGTGGGAATTGGTACTGTCTCGCCAGTGCAACTTTTTCAAGTTAATAGTTCGGCAACGGCCTCCTTCGTTGTTACTTCGGCGGGCCAAGTCGGCATCGGCACCACCAATCCGCTAGCCATCCTCCACCTCAACGGCGGAGTCGGCAGTTTGGCGACTGGCTTGGCTTTTGGCGACGGGGATAGTGGGATTTATGAAGATGCAGATGATAGTTTGATGATAAATTTAAATGGAGGTGGCGCGTGGAGCATAAGTTCCAGCTTTATCCATTCTAATGTTACCAATGGTGCAGCGATCCTACACGCAACTCCTTCGGGAACAATCCCTGGTTTTACTTTCTTTGCTGATCAAAATACCGGAGTTGGAACAGCTGATGCAGACATCCTTTCCCTCATCGCCGGCGGAACAAACGGTTTGAATGTGACTTCGGCGGGGAATGTGGGAATTGGGACGACTGCTCCGGGAGTGGCTTTGGATATAGTAGGAAATTTGCGAGTCTTTGCATCTGGTGCAGGACTATACATGCGTTCATCAAACCTAGACATCGTTAATTCTAATGGCACGGAGAGTATTAATTGGAGCGGAACCGGCGCTGGTAGCAGTCTATATTTCAGAACCGCCAATGCAGATCGGATGTGGATTGCTAATGGCGGGAATGTGGGAATCGGAACGACGAATCCATTGGCTCTGCTTTCCGTCGGCGCCACTTCTCAATTCCAAGTCAATGCCTTGGGCGAGGTGACGGCGGTGAAAGTGAATGGCAACACGATTTCCAGTGGAAGCGGAACACTGGGACTTAGCACTTACACCCTAAACCTCACGGGAGACGCGAATCTCAATCAGCATCTTTTGACGACCAGCTCACCAAGTTTTGCCGGCCTCACGGTGACCGGAGCGTTCTCGATGAAAGATGATCAATATTTTACCCTGGGTGATTCCAATGATTCGATCATTACCCACCGCGCGACGCCGGTCACTGCCAACACGGCGGTCAGTGGCCTCATTGTTGGCACGCCGACTGTCGGAGCGCTCGGCGCCAACTCGACCGTTTTCTCCAACATCACCGGCGGAGATTTTGTGTTCATCGGTGCTAATGGCCTGGGCAATAGTCAAGAACTATTGCGCCTCAGCGCCGCCAACTCCAAAGTCACAATGGGTTCCGGCACCACCGCAATGATTATCGACGCCAACGGTTTCGTCGGCATCGGGACAACCGCGCCGTCACAACTTTTGCAAGTGAATAACTCTGGCGCAAACGCTTTTGTAGTCACTGCGGCGGGAAATGTTGGAATTGGCACGACGAGTCCGGGAGTAAGATTGGATATTGGAGGGAACTCCCAATCTATCACATTAATTTCTGCGCGGGGCACGGGAAATGGATTGGAATTTGGACATCCTAATGCAGCAGGATATGGAAGTGCTATTGGCTCTACTTATAGCAGTGGCTATCCGTATTTAGTTTTCAATGGTGAGCAGGGTGCGAATGGGGATACATTCATTACAAGAGGAATAATGGGTCGCGTATTAATGAATAATGTATCTGCAGGTATTTTATCATTTGGTCGATTAACAAATGTAAATGCTTCTGGGCAAACTCCTACTTCAGATTTAGTTATTAATTCTTCCGGAAACATCGGCATCGGCACCACCGCTCCGGTGGAAATTTTAGATGTCAATGGCCGACTGCACTTGGCGCAGACGACGGCGCCAACTCCAACCACCGACCGGCTCTATAACGTCGGGGGCAATTTGCTCTGGAACGGCATCAATCTCACTGGCGGAGGTTCACTGCCGACCGGCATCACCGGCCAAACACTCTACAGCAACGCCGGAACCTGGACCGCGACGAGCAATCTATATAACGATGGGACGAATGTGGGAATTGGAATGACAAGTCCGCAGTATATATTGGATGTGGATGGACAATCTCGTATAAGGTCAAATTTATTCCTCGGCTATAGCAACTATTTGTATTTTGGAGCAACTGGAACTGGTATCCAGGGAAGTGATAGTGGATCGCAATTCATAAGTTTTATGACCGCCGGAAGTGATAGAATGTTCATATCTTCCACCGGCAACGTTGGCATCGGGACGACGAATCCGACCAGACAACTCGAAATAGGCGGAGTAGCTAATCCAGCTATGGGAGTAGTTAGTTCTTCTAGCGCAGGTTATTATGCAACGTTTGCGGTGAATTACGATGCCACTCATCCTTTTTCAATAACATCAAATGCGCTGGAAATATTTGGGCGATATGCTAATTCGGCCACAGTTTTAGGACTTGGTGGTAACGTCGGCATCGGGACGACGAATCCGGGGTACAAATTGGATGTATATGGCACTGGGAGTTTTGATGGCAAAGGAACGGATCCTAACGTGCTTGTTTTCAAACAAAGCGGAGGAGTTCAGGGATATCTTAAAGCAACTAATGGAATTGGATTGCAGGGAGAAACTGCCGCGGGAGGCAATGCTTATATTTATGGAGGAACAGGAAATGGACTCTTCGTTAGCAATGCTGGCAACATTGGCATCGGCACCACCGCACCCGGTTACAAACTCCACGTCACCGGCTCAACCGACAACTATTTGAGTTATCTCTACAATTCCAACACCGGAAACTCCGCTGGTGGCCTCTATGTTCGTGGCGATGGCTTGGGCAATCTGTTCACTTTGAATTATGCCGGCACAGACGTGTTCACAGTCAGCGGAGCGCAAACGACTTTCTCTAATCCCGTGTCGTTTGCTTCGGCTGGCAATGTGACGCTGGCCAATGATTTGGTGATGGCCAATCCAATGGCGGGCAATATCCGCTTTAGCAGTCAGGGCTATATCGCCACCGAATCCGGCTGGGAAGATCTCAATCTCAACCTTAGCGCCGCCAACAATGGCTACGTCATCGTTTCCGACACATTGCAAAACAACCTCAACATCGGCTCCACCGCACCGGGAACAAATTATGGCATCTATCAAACTCTGAACAACACTGGAATTGTAACCACCGGAGTTGACACAACTTACGGACTCTATCAAGCCCTGTCTCGCACCGGAGCCACCGGCGGAACGATCAATTCTTATGGAATTTATTCTAATGTTACCGCCGACAACGCCGGCACCGGAACCTCCACCGCGATTGGCGGATACTTCAGCGCATCAGGAGCCGACAATAATTTCGCTTTGATTACAGGAAATGGAAATGTGGGAATTGGGACAACGAATCCGACTGAAAAATTAAGTGTAACCGGAAATATATCGGCCAGTGGAAATGTATCAGCTGGCAATGCTTTTGGTATCAATGGATATGGTAGTTTAACATGGGGAACAATGCTCGGAGGCAATAGCCCTATTCTAACAAGTGGAAATTCTTTAGGCTTTTCAACTACTAACATGGCTTCCCTTCAGATGGTTATAAACTCTTCCGGCAACGTCGGCATCGGAACGACGAATCCAACACGAAAATTAGATATTGTAACAGCATCAGATAGCGACGTGGGAGTTTATACTAATGGTTATATTAGAAGCGGAAACTTATTTATGGCAGGTGGGGCAGCGGGATTATTTAACAATTCAGTAAGCGATGGGGGGCTTATCTTTGACCACGCCATAGACAATTCAATCGAGCTTTATTCTGGCGTAGGAGGCAATGTTGCTTTTGCAACAAATGGTGATAGTAGTAATTATTCAATGTTAATCAATGCAGCTGGCAACGTCGGCATCGGCACCACCGCTCCCGGCTACAAACTCCACGTCACCGGTTCAACTGATAACTATCTATCATATCTATATAATTCCAACACCGGAAATTCCGCTGGGGGCCTTTATGTCCGTGGCGATGGCCTGGGAAATCTTTTGACTTTGAACTATGCCGGCACGGACGTGATGACGGTGAGTGGCGCGCAAACCACTTTCTCCAATCCTGTGTCGTTTGCTTCAGCCGGCAATGTGGCTTTCTCGAATGATTTGGTTTTGACCAACTCGACCGCCGGAAATATCCGCTTCCAAGGCGCTGGCTATGTGGTCACCGAATCCGGCTGGCAAAATCTTGACCTAACATTGTCCGCCGCCAATGACGGCTTTGTGGTGGTGGCCGACACATTGCAAAACAATTTGAACATCGGCTCTACCGCCCCGGGCACGAACTATGGCATCTATCAAACATTGAACAACACCGGCATTGTGACCACCGGAGTTGACACGACTTATGGCCTCTATCAAGCCCTGTCCAGAACCGGAGCGACTGGTGGAACAATCAATTCCTACGGTGTCTATTCCAATGTGACCGGCGACACCGGCGGAACATCGACAGCGATCGGTGGATACTTCAGCGCGTCAGGCGCCGACAACAATTTCGCCTTGATTACGGGAAATGGCAATGTGGGAATTGGGACGACTGCGCCAGGGTATCAATTCGTAATAAATAATCCAAATTCAGCCCTGATGCAATTTATTGCTGGTGATGGTGGATATGTATCAGGTTCATATTTCGGCTCGCCAACTTCTCCAACTCGGGGCAGTATACTTTATCAAAATAATAGTGGCATAGATGACTCGCTGAACATAACATCTGTAGGGGTAATGTCATTCGTGACGCAATATCTTGAAAGAATGAGAATTTTGGCAAATGGCAACGTCGGCATCGGGACGACGGATCCGGGAGCGAAGCTAGATGTGAATGGTTCAATACTCGCAACAAGCATTAGACTTGGTTCAACTTATTCCATTGACAATACTGGCTTTTATATTTCTGATCCTGCGTTAGGTGGTATCGGCTCTGGGGGTCAGACACCTAATGGTGCTTATTCGTGGTTCATAAGTTCTGGAGATAACACTACGCACAATGATGGATTTATTAATTTAGACACATCCGGATCAGAAAGAATGCGCATTGATGCTTCCGGCAACATCGGAATCGGCACTACCGCACCAACCTACAAACTTCACGTCACCGGTTCAACCGACAACTACTTGAGTTATCTCTACAATTCCAACACCGGAAACTCGGCTGGTGGTCTCTATGTCCGTGGCGATGGCCTCGGCAGTCTTTTGACTTTAAACTATGCCGGATCGGACGTGATGACGGTCACTGGCGCACAAACAACTTTCTCCAATCCCGTCTCGTTTGCTTCGGCCGGCAATGTGTCGCTATCAAATGACTTACTTCTTACCAATGCAACCGCCGGCAATATCCGCTTCAAAGGTCCGGGTTATGTTGTCACGGAATCCAGCTGGCAAAATCTCAACTTGACGCTCTCAGCCGCCAACGACGGATTTGTGGTTGTCGATGACACTTTGCAAAACAACCTAAACATCGGCACCACCGCCCCGGGAACAAACTATGGCATCTATCAAACATTGAGTAACACCGGCATTGTCACCACCGGAGTCGACACAACTTACGGACTCTATCAAGCCCTTTCCAGAACCGGAGCCACCGGCGGAACAATTAATTCCTACGGCATCTATTCCAACGTCACCGGCGACACCGGCGGAACATCGACTGCGATTGGCGGATATTTCAGTGCGTCAGGCGCGGATAATAATTTCGCTTTGATTACGGGAAGTGGGAATGTGGGGATTGGAACGACGAATCCGGGGTATGCTTTGGATGTGAATGGTAATTCTAGAATTGAGAATCAAACCGGTGCTACTACTTTTATCGTACAAGCCGGGATTGGACAGAGCAGTACGAATTTATTGGAGATTAAAAATAATACCGGATCTGTCGTTACCTATTTTAACGCCAGTGGAAATTTATACGCCGCTAGCGTAAATGGCGGTTCTGCTGCGAACCTTGATTCTAATGGAATACAGCTTTCAAGCACAAGTTCAATTGCTTGGTCGCAAGGCGGTTACGCGGGAACATTAGATATTGGACTTTCTCGATTATCTAGCGGTGTACTGGCAATTGGAAATGGAACTCAGGGGAATTCGATAGGAACATTAATAGCTGGCAACGTCGGCATCGGCACCACCGCGCCAAGCTACAAACTGCAACTAGCCGGATCAGTCGATAGCTATCTCAGTTCTTTCTATAACTCCGCCACCACCGCATCCGCCGGCGGACTATATATTCGCAGTGATGGCCTGGGCAATCTACTCACACTGGATTATGCCGGCACAGACGTGATGACGGTCAGTGGCGCACAAACAACCTTCTCCAATCCCGTGTCGTTTGCTTCGGCTGGCAACGTTTCCTTTGCCAATGATCTATTACTCACCAATGAAGATACTGGCAATCTGCTGTTCCAAGGCCCGGGCAATATCGCCACTGATTCGTCTTGGCAAAATCTTGACCTGACGCTGTCTGCAGCCAACTTGGGCGAAGTAATCATCAACGATGACATCCAAATCAACGGCTCACGCTTTAATGTTAATGCAAGTGGAAATGTGGGAATTGGGACGACGAATCCAATGGCAAAGGTACAAGTTGCAAATTACAATGGATATGCTGAGTTGATGCTGACTTCTCAGCAATATTACAGTTCCGGAATCTATTTTGGATATCCCGGCGCCGAAGATGTTGGCTCATTGACTTTTAGCAATACGTCTGACTATATAATGAGTTTGAAAGCAGGTTTGGTCACTATTAATGATATTTCTTCAGTAGAGAAAATGCGGATTGATACAGTAACCGGCAACGTCGGCATCGGCACAACTGATCCAACTTCCAAGCTCTATGTCGTCGGTGACATCTATACCACCGCCAATCTGTCCGCCCTCACCATCACTGACCGCACCGCTTATCCAAAAACGCTCGACCAGGCTTACGAAGCAGTGCTGTCGATGCAACGTTTGCCGGATGGGGAGTATGACGAAAATGATTCGACCAATCAGCTTGATCACTCCAAGCTGAGCGATTTCATTTTAGCTTCCAATGGAGAGCGCGATCTGTCGGCTTCCGTTTCTTCCATCAATGAAGTGACCAAATATCTGCTCGGTCAGATCGGTGGAATAAATAATCCAATTGCCCTTTCCAGCCAAGTTAAACAGCAAGAAACCCAGATTGCCAGCATCACCCAAAATCAAAACCAGATCGTCGCCCAATTGACCGGTCAACTGGCTGATCAATCTTTGAGTGTGGATAATAAACTACAACTGATCGGGGAGACACTTTCCAGCATCACTGCCGACACACAGAATCTGGAAACTCAGACGCAGCAAATCGCAGACTTGCAGGCGCAGTTGAGCCAACAATCTGGCGACCTTCTGGCTCTCCAGACGCAGATGGATGATCTGAAAGTGCAAGCGCAAGGCGTAATGGATTTTGCCGATGCGCTGGATATTAACAAGGAAACAGGGGAAATTAATCTAAGTTTTGTGAACGGAAAAATTACGGCTGGCAGTATCACGGCCAATTCGATCCTTCTCAATGGCCAACTGGAAGCGGAAAGCGTCGTGGCGGGAGCGTTCAGCGTGAAAATCGTGGATGCGGCCAAGAAAACCTTAGGTGATGTGGTGATTTGTGAAGCCGGAAAGATTATGAAAAACGGAATTTGCGATGTGCCGGTCACCGAGGAGGAAATCATATCCGCGTCAGATGGCAAGACCGTAAAGATTGATACGACCGCCGTTAGCGCGACGACCAAGATTTTTATCACCCCCGAAGGCGACGCCGGCGGACGCGTCTGGGTGGAAAAACAAACCGACGTTGTCACCGGCGAGTACACCGGATTCAAAATCAAATGTTCCGACCCGATCATCGGCAGCGTGAAAGTCAACTGGTGGATTGTGGAGGAGAAGTAGTTAATTTTGAATTTCGAATTTTGAATTTTGAAACAAACTCGAATAAACTAAGTTAATTTTGAATTTCGAATTCTTAATTTTGAAACAAACTCGAATGAATTAATTTTGAAACATTTGAAAATTAAAAAATTATTTCAAAATTCGAGCTTAAAAATTCAAAATTAAGATTTAAATTTATGGTATATGATTTAGAAGAGCGTACGGCAAAATTTGGCCTAGAAGTCATCAAGTTATGCAAAAATATAAAACAAGATTCCATTAATAAGCCAATTATCAATCAAATAGTTCGTTCCGCAACTAGTATTGGTGCTAACTATATGGAAGCCAACGCGGCTAGTTCGAAAAAAGATTTTAGAAATAAAATTTTTATCTCCAAAAAAGAAACGCAAGAAACAAAACACTGGTTGCGCATGCTAGCAGAATGCGAACCAAGTAAAAAAGAAGAACTCAAAAATGTTTGGAAAGAATGCCAAGAGCTAACCTTGATATTCGGTAAAATTGTTTCAAAATTAAAAGATTAAAGACTTGTTTCAAAATTCAAAATTCAAAATTAAAAATTACACCCGCCGTCTTTTCTCTCCTCGCAAAAAGCGTGCTTTGTTGTCGCTTGTTTTAATTGTCCTCATAATTTTACCCATCTATTTTTTCTTCTCCGGCCGAAACACCGAAGCCTCCTGGTGGAACGACACCTGGGGCTACAGAAAAAAAATCACCATCAACAAATCTCAGGTGGCGGGCGAACTGCAAAACTTTCCTGTCCTCGTTTCCATCACCGACACCAACCTCATCACCGGCGCACAAACCGACGGCGATGATTTGGTGTTCACGGATTCCACCGGCAAAAAACTGTCGCACGAAATTGAATCTTATACTTCCGGCACGGGCGCTCTGGTTGCTTGGGTAAAATTGCCAAATTTAACCAAAGCCAAAGACACGGAAATTTATCTTTATTACGGCAATGCTACGGCGACGAGCCAGCAAGACAAAACAAATGTGTGGGATGGAAATTTCAAGATGGTGCAACATATGAATCAGGATCCTTCGGGCACTGCTCCGCAGATGACTGATTCGACGAGCAATGCTAATAATGGAACTTCGGGCGGAACAATGACGAGTGGGGATTTGGTTGACGCGAAAGTGGGGAAGGGGTTGGATTTTGATGGGACGGATGATTATGTTGATACGACTGTTGACTTGGATGATTATCCGATTACGGGTTGTGCCTGGATAAAGCCACAAACGGATGATAATTGGATGTCTCAATTTATTGGTGATGCTGATTTCGAGTTTAATATGGGTAATGATAGTGGGGCTTATTATTTAAGCATTTATAATAATCGAGGCGGTCTAAATAGTGCATTTGGCAGCATCATACTTGATCAGTGGCAATATGTTTGTGCGACAATAGACGTTGATAATATGGCAAAGTTATATATCAATGGCGGTCTTGTTGCGGGGCCGACTGATATTGATGATCCTTGGCACGCTGGCAACGGGTTTGTTATTGGAGCGAGGCAGGGTTATACAAGTCAATTTCCAGGAAATATTGAAGAAGTAAAAATTTCCAATTCCGTCCGCACCCCCGAATGGATCGCCACCGAATATGCCAATCAAAACAACCCTTCGGCGTTTTTGTCGGTCAGTGGAAAAGTGGAACAAAGTCCCGGCGGACCGGTTGGCTATTGGTCATTCGACGAAGGCCAAGGAACGACTGCCCACGATGAAAGTTCAAGCAGTAACGACGGCACCATCACCGGTGCAACGTGGAAGCCGGAGAGTGAGTGTGTGAGTGGGAAGTGTTTGGGATTTGATGGGACGAGTGATTATGTGGATATGGGTAATGCAACTGGCTTAAGTGGACTTTCTACCCTTACTATTGGAGCTTGGGTAAAAATAAATGCAACTCCTTCGCTAGGAAATATTTATGTAATTGCTGGCAAAGAGCAAGAATATAAAATAGACATAAATTCCGATGGAAATGTTTTATTTCTTTTAAAAACATCAGAGGGTGGCTGGACAGTTTATATAACTTCCGCTACTGCATTATCGGTAAATACTTGGTATCATATAATGGCGACTTACGATGGATCAATGTGCAAGATGTATATTAATGGAAAACAGGATGTTAATACCGGAAATCCTAGTGGTGCCATTATTTCTAATTCTAATAAGGTTGTTGTCGGCGCGGATGATCAGGGCGGATATTATGATTTCTTTTCCGGCTCCATTGACGAACCAAAAATCTACCCCTACGCCCGCACGCAAGCGCAGATTTTGCAGGATTATAATGCAGGCTTGGCAAGCCAAAGCGCCCCCCAAGGCGCGTCGGCTGCTTTCGGTTCAGAGTCAAGCAAATGGCTCACCGACGGCCTGGTCGGTTATTGGAAAATGGACGAGAGTCTTTGGAACGGCACGAGTGGGGAAGTGATTGATGCTAGCGGTAACAATAATAACGGAACATCTGCCGGAGGCGCCACAACCGCCGGGGGAAAGTTTGGGAATGGGGGGAGTTTTGATGGGGTGGATGATTATGTAATAAAAAATCCAATGAGCCCGGCGCTTTTCCCTAATATAACAATATCTACCTGGATAAAGCCGTCCGTAGCACCCAGCGGCGTTTCTAATAATAGAGCAGTGAATGTGGCTTCATCAGATGCGTGGGTAGGTATTACATCGTCCGGAGTAGTAGTATCAAATATTTATGATGGTTCAAATCATAATCTGAATTCAATTACATCGGGTAACATTGTAGGAAAATGGACCCATGTAGTTTTAGTGTCAGATTCTACTAGTCAGAAACTTTATATTAATGGGCAGTATGATAATAGTAATAGTGTTGGAGCGCTGAATTGGGAGGGCGACTCACGATTTCAAATAGGTGGAATAAGTGATAATGCGCCATATGATTTCAATGGCCAAATCGACGAAACCCGCATCTACAACCGCGCGCTTTCGCCTGATGAAATTAAAAAACTCTACGAGTGGGCACCCGGTCCGGTCTTGCACCTCAAGATGGATGAAAAAGTTCAAGGCGACGCAAAAACCCTCGCCGATGATTCCACCTATGGCAACAACGGCACCACCCACTACGGCGCTAACACCACCGGAATGGATTGCACCACGCCGGGGAAGTTTGGCTCATCCTGTAACTTTGATGGGGTGGATGATTATGTTTCTGTTCCCAACCCAGTGGCGATGATTGATTTGTCACAAAAAACTTTTTCCGCTAGTGCCTGGGTAAAGAATAGCACCGATTACGTTCCTTTTTTAACCAAAGGAGCTTCGAATAATGTTTCGTGGTACCTTACAGCAGATGAAGCAGGCCGTATTCAATTCGGGATTAACCGTGATACGGATTTAAGGATCGTAACTAACTCGGTAATTCCTGGAGATGGAAAATCTCATTTTGTGGCGGTGTCTTTTTTAGGAGGAGATGATGTTTCGGGTGTATCGATTTATCTTGATGGCACAAAAGTGACTGGTTATCAATCCCAACAAAATGGTGTCGGTGCATATGTTTCCGATAGTGGCCAAGAATTAAGAATTGGACGGGATGATTGGGGTGGTTATTGCGGTGGCCAAATCGATGACGTCCGCATCTACAACTACGCTCGCACGCAACAGCAGATTTTGGAGGATATGCTTGGCACGCCGGAGCCAGCAGGCGGAGGAGGCAATGGTCAGCCAATCGCCCATTACAATTTCAACGAAGGCTACGGCTCAGTGGCGCATAATTTTGGTTATGGCGGAGCAGTATTAAATGCCAACCTAATCGCTGGAGGCGGCGCTAATAATAGCGTAGCTTTAATGTGGGAGAAAAATGGAAAAAATGGCAAAGCCGTGGAGTTTGATGGGGATGATGATTATGCGGAAGTGCCGGACAATGCTCTTTTAGATTTTGGCGCCAATGATTTTTCGGTCTCTTTTTGGGTTAATAAAAAATCAGCTTGTTCTAATTGGAATAATGTTTGGGGAGTTAATAAATGGGATACCGGATCTTCACCGGGAAATAATGAATGGGTAATAAATCTTTGTTCAGACGGGGAGACTGATAAATTTTTTTTCGCAATTGAAAGTGGATCAACAAGCTATACAGTTGTCGATCCAGACACTCATTCTCTAAATAATTGGTATCATGTGGTTGGCTTACGGGAAGGCACAAATCTGAAACTATATGTAGATGGGAAAAACAAAAAAACGACTAGCATTGGGACAGTGAGTGTGAATAATGCTGGAAGAAGCTTGCGCATAGCCAATAGTAATGCAAATTCATATTATACTAACGCGCTTTTCGACGACGTCAAAATCTACCCCTACGCTCTCACCGAAGACGAAATTAAAACTGACTACAACTCCGGTGCTTCGGCGCAGTGGGGTTCGGCGGGGACAGTTGCAACGACTGGCTCACCGACCAATTCAACTTCTGGCGTCTATTGCGTGCCGGGTTCGACTGAGCCTTGTGCGGCACCGGTGGGGGAATGGCTGATGGATAAAAAAGTGGCGGGCGATGCCCAAACGATCTATGACACCTCCGGCAACGGAAACAACGGCACCACCAACGACGGCGCCAACAACACCGGAATGGATTGCACCGTCCCAGGAAAAGTCGGTAGCGCTTGTTCGTTTGATGGGGTGGATGATGCTACAGACACAGGAAATTTCAGCATAGGCAGTTCTAGTTTTACAGTCAGCGGTTGGATTAAAGCGGCAATAAGGTCACAAAATAACTATTTTATCAATCAACAATCAGGCAGTGGCCAACGATGGTATCTGGCGACGAATCATGATGACGGTCGCTTGATATTTTATTCCGATGTCACCGGCTGGGTTTTGGGAAATAATACAATTCCTAATAATCAGTGGACACATTTTTCGATAGTGGAGACTCCGAGTAGTACGAAATTTTATTTGAACGGATTATTAGATAAAGGAGATGGAGCCGGTGGTTGCAATGCATCGCTAAACAATTTACCCATACAAATTGGCCACAACACTAATTCTGGTTCATTTTTAAACGGTTCTATTGACCAAGTCCGCATCTACAACTACGCCCGCACACCGGCGCAAATCGCTTGGGAATATAATCAAGGCAAACCGATTGCCGAATGGAAATTTGACGAATGCCAAGGTGGAACCGTGCACGATAATTCCGGCAACGGCAACAACGGCACAATCAACCTTGGCGCCTCCGGTCAAACAACGACCGGCACCTGCAGTGCCAACGCCAACACGCCATGGTATAATGGAAGAACCGGAAAATACGCCGCAAGTTTGAATTTTGATGGGGGGGATGATTATGCAGATATTGGCGATGTTTCGTTATTAGATGGAGCAACCTCATTGACGATTTCTTTTTGGTATTTTTTGAGCTCGGGAGCAACATTAGCAATAACGCCCCTGGAAAAGTGGGAGACAAATCCTAGTTATATAATCACATCCTTTACGGGAAACCATCCGTATGTTGCAGTTCGACAAACAAGCAGTGCGGTTGCCTCTTATTACTGGGTTACGGATTATACATGGGAAAAGGAGAAATGGGTTCATTTTACTTGGACATGGAAAGCTGGCAGTCCAACTATAAATCATGTTTACATTGACGGTGTCGATAAGGCACTAACAAGTGAATTAGACATGGGGCCTTCTTCTGTCGGAAATTCTCCTGATCATTTAAAATTTGGTAATGCAATGAACGGCCAAATCGACGACATCAAAATTTTCAACTACGCCCTCACCGCCGAACAAGTGAAGCAATTGTATAATAATTCCAGCGCGCTCAATTTCCAGTAGTCTGAAACAATGATTTTTCGGACGCGGTTGACATTATAAATTGCATAGTATATAATGCAATTATATAATAAATTACATAATATATTATGGACTTAAAAAATATAATTTTAGAGCAAAACAGCCATTGGCGAACACAAGCGGAAGCGGGCTATGTTTTTCGAGCGGCCACGGAAAAAGTCAGACTGAAGAGCGATTTTATTGAAGTGATTGCCGGTGTGAGAAGAAGTGGGAAGTCGGTAATTTTTAATTTATTGATCAGTGAGCTGGTGGCTAAGTGCAAAACTCATCCCGAAGAAATCCTGCTGGTTAATTTTGATAACCCGGTCTTTTTATCTTTCTATAAAAAAGCGGAAAAATTAGACGAAATAATCGAAATAGCTGAAACGCTAACCGGCAAAAAAATCAAGTATCTGTTTCTGGACGAAGTGCAAAATATCCAGTTTTGGGAAAAATGGGTTAAGGCGAAATATGACGCGCGGGTTTTCCAAAAAATTTTCATTACCGGTTCTAACGCGAATTTGCTTGCCGGAAAATATATTTCGCGCCTGTCCGGACGTTACTTTGCCCAAACAGTCTTTCCTTTTTCCTACAAGGAATTTTTGACGGCGAAAAAACAAGAATTCTTTTCCTCCTATGCCAAAAACTTCGCATTCAAAAATAAGCTGGCTAATTTGTTTGAGCAATATTTGCGTCAAGGAGGTTTTCCGGTAGCGGTCATGACAGGTGATGCCGCAGTCCTCGAGGCCTACTATCAAACGATAATCCTAAAAGACGTCATTGATAATAATGAAATCAGGGATTCATACAATCTCAAGCAAGCCGCCTATTTTTTAATCAGCAACACCGCTCGCCTTTTTAGCTACAACAGTTTGGCTAAGATGCTTCATATCCATGAGCATACCGCCAAAGAATATGTGGAACTTTTGAAAGAGGCCCATTTGTTTTATGACTTGAAAAAGTTTGATTATTCCCTGCACAAGCAAAATGCCAACCGGCGCAAGATCTATTGCGTTGATAGCGGACTGGTCGGCAAGATCGGTTTTGCTTTTTCAGAAAATAGCGGATGCTATTTGGAAAACCTGGTTTTTTTGGAACTCCTGCGAAGCGGACAAGAAATTTTCTATTACAGCGAAAAGCATGAATGTGATTTTGTGGTGAAAGACGGCTTGAAGATAAAAAAAGCCTACCAAGTGTGTTATAATCTAAATGAAAAGAATCACCAACGAGAAATTGATGGTCTTCTTGAAGCGCTGGAGAAATTCAAATTGAAAACCGGAACAATCATCACGATGGATCAGGAAGAGGAAATCAAAATCAAGGGCAAAAAAATTCGAATTATTCCGGCCTGGCGGTGGATTTTGGAAACCGTCTGAGCCCGATTATTCGGATTCTGTAGAGACGCCCCGTTGGGGCGTCTAGGAAAAGAACCACGTCGACGTACAAACCAATAATAACAACAACAAAACGCAGAAAAATTAACATCAAGATGAGGTGAAAATATTAACCCAAGACGAGATGAAAAATAATGTCCAAGACGAGGTGAAAATATTAACCTAAGACGAGGCAGTGCCTCGTCTCTACAGGGAAACAAAAAATTCAAAAATGCCAACCCTAAAACAAAAATTCCAACGCACAATGCTAACCATCCTCCGTGGCCTGTTTAAATTTGCCAGATTTTTGAAAAAACTAAGGTCGGACCTTAGGCACCCAAAAGGTCCGACCTTAACTTCCGGTTCTCCGAAGCCACCCGGTGGCGCAAGCTTGCGCCACTGGGTGGCTTACAGGCAAGTAGCCCTTGCCATTCTTCTCGTCCTCATAATTTTACCCATCTATTTTTTCTTCTCAGGAAGAAACACCCAAGCCTCCTGGTGGAACGACACTTGGGGATTTCGCAAAAAAATCACCATCAATAAATCCCAAGTGGCAGGGGAGTTGCAAAACTTTCCGGTGCTAGTTTCCATCACGGACACCAATCTCATCACCGGTGCTCAAACAGACGGCGATGATTTGGTATTCACCGATTCCACCGGAAAAAAACTCTCGCACGAAATCGAATCCTACACCTCCGGCACTGGCGCCCTCATTGCTTGGGTAAAATTACCCAATCTCACTCAAGCCAAAGATACGGAAATTTATCTTTACTATGGCAATGCTACCGCCACTAGCCAACAAGACAAAATGAATGTGTGGGATGGAAACTACAAAATGGTCCAACATATGAACCAGGATCCTTCGGGCACGGCTCCGCAAATGCTGGACTCCACCGCTAACGCGAACAATGGAACAAGTAATGGCACAATGACGAGTGGGGATTCGGTTGACGCGAAAGTGGGGAAAGGGTTGGATTTTGATGGGGGGGATGATTATGTGGATACAGCTGTTGACTTGGATGATTATCCGATAACGGGTTGCGCTTGGATAAAGCCACAAGCGGATGATAGTTGGATGTCTCAATTTATTGGTGATGCTGATTTCGAGTTTAATATGGGTAATGATGGTGGGGTTTATTATTTAAACATTTATAATAATCGAGGCGTTCTAAATAGTGCAAATGGCAGTATCATACTTGACCAGTGGCAATATGTTTGTGCGACAATAGACGTTGATAATATGGCAAAGTTATATATCAATGGCAATCTTGTTGCGGGACCGACTGATATTGATGATCCTTGGCACATTGGTAACGGGTTTGTTATTGGAGCGAGGCAGGGTTATACAAGTCAATTTCCAGGAAGCATTGAAGAAGTTAAAATTTCCAACACTGTCCGCAACCCCGAATGGATCGCCACGGAATATGCTAATCAGAATAATCCATTGGCGTTTTTGACTGTTTCGGGAAAGCAGGAAACTAGCCCCGGCGGACCGGTCGGCTATTGGTCATTCGACGAAGGCCAAGGCACAACGGCGCACGACGAAACATCAAACAAAAACAACGGCACCATCACCGGTGCGACGTGGAAGCCGGAGAGTGAGTGTGTGAGTGGAGGGTGTCTATATTTCAACGGAACCAGCGCTTATGCGACAATTCCAGATAGTAATTCACTGGATTCACCCAATGGCTATACTGTCAGTCATTGGATCAAATTGACAGCGGATAATGCGAATTTTAAGACTGTTGTAAATAAAGGATTGGATACTTTCAATTATTATACCACTCTGGATGAAACAGAGCAGCCAGTAATAACCGGAGACTATTTAGTCGGTGGGACACTGGAAATTAATAAGTGGTACTATATGTCTGCAACATACGATGCGACGACTGGTTATCAGAAGCTTTATATTAATGGCAAGTTTGATTCTCAATATAATGGATCATATGGCGGGGGTATAAATGTTGTCAATGATCAGCAGGTCATCATCGGAGCCTATTATTCAAGTGGCTCTTACCACGAATTTTTTCCCGGCTATATCGATGAAGTTAAAATCTACCCCTACGCCCGCACGCAAGCGCAGATTTTGCAGGATTATAATGCAGGCTTGGCAAGCCAAAGCGCCCCCCAAGGCGCGTCGGCTGCTTTCGGTTCAGAGTCAACAAAATGGCTGACCGACGGCCTGGTCGGCTATTGGAAAATGGACGAAGCGAGTTGGAACGGCACGAGCGGAGAAGTGAAAGATGCCAGTGGCAACAATAATAACGGAACATCCGCCGGAGGCGTCACGACCGCCGGAGGAAAATTTGGGAATGGGGGGAGTTTTGATGGGGTGGATGATTATGTGCAAGCACCATATATTAATACTTTTGATACGGGCGATTTTTCAATTGAATCATGGATTAAAATAGATACTCTTGATAGATATCAATGGTTTTTTGACATAGGCGATGCAAATGGCACTGATAGGCGCGTTTCATTAGGGATTAGAGGTAATAGTAATAATCTAACCTTTGGTTTTTATGGTGATGATTTTGATAATGTTAAGTTAATGGAAGCAGATACTTGGTATCATATTGTTGCCACATTTAAACGTAATACGAAATTGCAAGAAGTTTTTGTTAATGGCGTGAGTCAGGGTACAAGAATTTCAACAGGTGTTCCAGATATAAATACTGGAGCTGATTCGGGAAACGGCGCTCAAATTGGCCAAATGACTACTTATTTTTTTGATGGCCAAATCGACGAAACCCGCATCTACAACCGCGCGCTTTCGCCCGCTGAAATTAAAAAACTCTACCAGTGGGCACCCGGCCCGGTAGCCTATTGGAAATTTGATGAAAAAACCGGTCAGAATTTCTATAATTCCGAGCAACCGACTGGAGAAGGAGTTTTGGGTACGACCAGTTCCGCCGAAGCCGAGGACCCGGTTTGGACAACGGGAAAATATGGCAGTGCACTAGTTTTCGACAGTAGCGTTCCCGATGAAGCGAATTTTCCTGATTCCGGCACTAACAGCCCCTATGATTTCCAATTGGGCAAAACGATTACAATTTCCCTTTGGGTCAATCCCGAAGCATATGCCGGTGAGAGCAATCTTATTTTCAAAGGAGCCACATTGAATGAAAACTATGGCTTTGCGCTAATTGGAGCTTATCCGACTCTTTATTATCGTCGAGTGGATAATTCTGATTGGTCGTCGTGGCAGGTAGCTAGTGCTGGTGTGCCATTGAATGAGTGGTCGTATCTCACCCTCGAATATACTTTCGGGCAAGGCAGTTCCATCAAGGCTTTTTTGAATGGAAACCCGGTAAGTGGAAGCTGGGTTAGCGGTACGGGCAATGAAGCGCCAATTGCTAATGATAATGCCGGTTTTGTTTTTGGCACCTCAAGTTGGGATGAAGCGCTCAAAGGAAAAATGGATGATGTGAGAATCTACAACTACGCCCGCACCCAACAGCAGATTTTAGAGGATATGCTTGGCACGCCGGAGCCAGCAGGCGGAGGTGGCAATGGCCAACCAATTGTAAATTATGATTTCAACGAAGGCTACGGCTCTGTGGCGCATAATTCCGGGCTGGGTTGTAGAGACGCATCGCAATGCGTCTCTACGAATGCAAATCTGGGCGTCGGCTCATCCGCGCCGACTTGGACTAATGACGGCAAAAATGGCAAGGCTTTGAGTTTTGATGGGGTGAATGATTATGTCAGCGTGCCGGATAGTACAGCCCTACGTCCGGCTGCACTTACACTTTCTACTTGGATAAAACAAAATGGGGGGGGTGGAACGATGATAAATAAGGCCTACGGCACTACTTCAGGAAAGAGTTATTCTTTCTCCACTACGTGTCTATATGCAGGAGGAACGCATTTTGAAATACAAACAAACAACGGTTATCCCTATTGGGAAACGCCATGCGGCACACTCCCATATCCAGATAATAATTGGCACCATCTGGTGGTGACATTTTCTCCAGTGCGGGGAGATGCTTCAGATTCAAAAACATATATTGATGGTAAGGAAATCGCAACAATTTATTCGGCAAATGGTTATGGGGCAGGAGGTTCATTACAATATTCATCGGATGATTTAAATATTGGCAGAAATAACTCATATGATCCTCCGATAAATTATTTCGGTGGACAGCTTGACGACGTCAAAATCTACCCCTACGCTCTCACCGAAGACGAAATTAAAACCGATTACAACTCCGGTGCTTCGGCGCAGTGGGGTTCGGCGGGCACGGCCGCTTCGACTGGCGCGCCGACCAATTCCGCCGGAGGAGAATATTGCGTGCCGGGCGACACAACCGCTTGCGCCGCGCCGGTGGGGGAATGGAAGATGGAAGAAAAAGTCAAAGGCGATGCAAAAACGATTTATGACACATCAGGCAACGGCAACAACGGCACAACACATTACGGCGCCAATACAACCGGAATGGATTGTAGTGTACCGGGAAAAGCGGGGACAGCGTGTAGCTTTGATGGGGTGGACGATTATGCGGATCTGGGAAATGATCCATCAATCCAGCTGACCCACACTGGAACAGTTTCGGCTTGGGTTAAATTTACTACTAGTACAGTAAATTGGCCAGCAATAGTCGGAAATGCTAACTGGGATACTGACAGAAATGGATATATGTTATTTGCCAATGGTGATAATCCCGGTGATTTTGCTTTGCAATTACATGATTCAAGTAGCTATATATATATTGTGAGCGATAAAAATGGCTACAATGATAATTCGTGGCACTACGTTGCTGGAACATTTGATGGCAGTTATCTTAGAATTTATGTTGATGGCATATCCGCGGCCACTCCGGTCGCCCAAACCCTAGATGTCGTTTCGGGTGTTTATAATCTTACGGTTGGAAAAGATCCAGCGACTAGCGCAGATTATTGGACCGGCCAAATCGACCAAGTCCGCATCTACAACTACGCCCGCACTCCGGCGCAAATTGCTTGGGAATATAACCAAGGGCAACCGGTGGCGCAGTGGAATTTTGATGAATGCCAAGGCGCGACGGTGCATGATGAAAGTTTGAATCGTAATGACGGGACGATCAATCTGGGCGCCTCTGGTCAAACAACCGCCGGCACTTGCAGTGCCAACGCCGACACCCCCTGGTACAACGGACGAACCGGAAAATACGGCGCCAGTTTGAATTTTGATGGGGTGGGGGATTATGTGAATGCGGGATCGCCAGTAGCATTGGATAATATGGCAACATTTTCAGCTTGCGCCTGGATTTATCCGACTAAAACTGATGCCTTGATTGTTGCAAAACATGGCCTCTCTTATTTTGGGTGGGATTTGTATATCTGGAATACTAATCACTTAGGCATGTCAATTGCAAATACGACGAGTGACTATATTGCTTTAAGGGAAACGCCAGATAATTTAATAGTCTTTAATAGCTGGCAGTATGTTTGTGGTGTCTATTCCGGCGGGATAGGCGCTAATAGTGTTCATTTATTTATAAACGGAGAAGAGATAGTAGCTGCATATACTAACAGGGGAAGCGGCACCAGGATTGATGATTCGTCAGGCGATGTTTTTATGGGTGATAATACATATTCTAGTTATCCGTTTGGAGGAAAAATCGACGAAGTCAAAATCTTCAACTACGCCCTCACCGCCGAGCAAGTGAAACAATTGTATAATAATTCTAGCGCGCTCAACTTCCAGTAGTCCGAAACTATGATTTTTCTGATTAAATGATTGGCATGATTCCTGTAGAGACGAGGCATTGCCTCGTCTAGACCTGAAAACAGCAACGCGCAAAACAACAACATTCAGGGGAAAATAGATTAAATTGACATCTCAATCTATTCGTAATACAATACGAATAAACAGTGGTTAATTCGTAATAGAATCGTATGTTTGAAAAATTTATCGTTGAGCAAAATAGGCATTGGGCGGGCACAGCGCTGGAGGTTGGCTTTCCGCGGGCAATTCTCGTGGAACTTGTCAAATATCTCAATATCAGGCAAATTGTGGCTTTGGTGGGCGTCCGAAGAAGCGGGAAATCAACCGTTGCCAGGCAATTGATCGAATTTTTGATACAAGAAAAAAAGGTCAAACCAAAAAATATCTTGCTACTTAATTTGGAATCGCCCTTGCTTAATCGCTTCAAGAATGATCCGGGAAATCTTGCGAAAATTTTCGAGGAATATTTGGCGCTGGTCGAACCAAAGGGCAAAGTGTTTGTTTTTCTGGATGAAGTTCAGTTTTTTTCCGATTGGCAAGTTTTTGTCAAAAGTCTCTATGAGAAAGGCGGGGTAAAATTTTTTATTACCGGATCAAATTCTCGGCTGCTTTCGGCAGAGATGGCTACACTACTTTCCGGCCGATCGATTGCCAAAAAGATCTACCCGTTTAATTTGGCGGAAATAGCGGACGCCAGAAAAATTGAAGTGCGTAGCGCGGTGGAGCAGATAAGAAACGAAGGAAAATTAAAAAAAGTTTTCGGAGAATACTTGAAAGTTGGCGGTTTTCCGGAAATAGTCCTGGAAAAGAAGAAGGAAATCAGGCAAGAAATTCTAATCAATTATTACAAAAACATTCTCTATCAAGATATTGTTCCGCGCTTTGAAGTGAAAAAAACTCGGGAAATCGAAAATCTTTTGCTCTACCTTTTTTCCAACATCGGCCAAAAGTACAGCTATAACGCACTAGCGGATTTTTTGCAGATGAATGATAAGACCGTCAAGGAATATATCGGATTTTTTGAAAAATCTTTTCTCTTGTTCGAACTGTCTAACTATCAATACTCGCTTAAAAAGCAGGAAAATTATCCCAAAAAAGCCTATGCGATCGACAATAGCTTTATCAGTGCAGTCTCATTTTCGTTTAGTGAAAATTTTGGCCGTTTTTTGGAAAACACAGTTTTTTTGGGCCTTTTAGAAGCGGGAAAAGAAATCTATTACCATTTTGAAAAACATGAATGTGATTTTGTCGTCAGAGAAGGACGAAAAATAACAGAAGCGATTCAGGTGACGAAGGTGTTGGATAATAATAACGAAAAAAGGGAATTGGCGGGACTCTTGGAAGCGATGGAAAAGTTTAAGCTTAAAAATGGACTGATTATCACCGAGAATCAGGAAGAGAAGCGAGAGATAAAAGGCAAAAAAATCAAAATAGTTCCGGTTTGGAAATGGCTTTTAGATTTAAAATAATTTTAGCGCGCTCAATTAACAGCAAAAAAAGCAAACTCAAACCGCCCGAATTACCACGCCCAATTTTTATTTGAAAACCTGTTTTTTAAGGATTTTTTGTTTTGTAAAATAGTGAAAATTACGGTATAATATATGCATATTCTAATACGTTATATTCTAATTGTAGAGACGTGGCATTGCCACGTCTAGAACTAACAACGTCAATGCGCAAACCAACAACAGCAAAACGCAGAAAAATTTAACCCAAGACGAGGTGAAAAATAATGCCCAAGACGAGGCAGTGCCTCGTCTCTACGGGGGAATAATAAAATTTGAAAATGCCAACCCTCAAACAAAAATTCCAACGCCTAATGCTCCACCTCATCCGTGGCCTGTTTAAATTCGCCAAATTTTTGAAAAGAATTTTTCAATCCAAAAAAGCCAAAACCCTCGCCCTGGCCATTTTATTAGTGATAATAATTTTACCAATTTACTTCTGGCTTTCTGGCAGAAGCACCGAAGCTTCCTGGTGGGATGAAAAATGGGCCTTTCGCAAATCAATCCAACTGACCAACAGCGGAGCAGTGCAAACGAATGTCTATGTCGCGCTCACCGTGGACACTTCCGACACGACTAAATTCCAAGCCGATTGCGGAGATTTGCGTTTCACCAAGAATGACGGCAAGGTTATGCCCTATCTGATTGTTTCCGGTTGCGGAACGGCCAATACTTCGGTCTATGTCAGCTTTGAAACTTTCCCGGCAGGTGAGCAAGCCATTTGGGAATATTATGGCAACCCCGGTGCGGAAAATGGTTTTACTCAGACGCAGACGGGAGCAGTGACGCAAGCGAATATGAAACTATCCATTGTTAACGGCACCGCTTTTGTCGATTTTTCTGCTGCCAACGTTCTCACTAATAATTTGAATAGCAAACTGTTTATTGCCGATAATGCAGGATTAGAATTGATTGGCTATATCAAGGCGGCGGGGTCAGGGGAGTCGCTGGGAAGCGAATTAGTATTAAATCCCGGATTTGAAACTGGCGATCCGCCTTCCGATTGGCATGCCTGGTACGCGACACTCAGTCGAGTGACTGATCCGAGGCCGGGGAGCTCAGGAGCGTATTCGTTGAATGTTTTGGCAACTGGCAATACGGCAGGGGCCTCATCGGATATCATATTTACGTCCGGTGCACTTTACTATATGAGTATCTGGCTGCGCAATGTTGATCAAACAGATGGTGCTTGTCTTTTCCAAACTTTTGATTATTATAACTTATGTTCTATTGACAGTGGCGATACAGCCTGGACTAGTTGTGGTGGGTACAGGACAAAAGCAGATATAGCTCAAGGCATTGATCCAAACTGGTGGAGCCCCATCTCACCAGTCGGCAAGAGTTTTAGAGTGGATGATGCCTCTGCTAGGCAGATTATTTCTCCCTCTGTTACCGGCACCACCATCACTTCGACCCAAAATGGCTCGACATTCAATTGGACGAGTGAGGAAAGTGGTTTCAATCGCAATGATACTTCTAACTATACCTACACAATTTTCCCCACCAATTTCTCCACCGAAGCGTCAACCTATTCTGTTGGCGCGCTGGGAACCGAAGAAATATCGCCAGCCCCGGTCGCCTATTGGTCATTCGATGAAGGTCAAGGCGCGGTCGCGCACGATGAAAGTGCCAACAAAAATGACGGCAGCATCACCGGGGCGACGTGGAAGCCGGAGAGTGATTGTGTGAGTGGGAAGTGTCTTTCGTTTAATGGGACGAGTGATTATGTGGATATGGGCAACGATAGCAGTCTTGATATGACAGGAGATTTTACTCTTTCTCTTTGGTTTAATTCTAAAACATGGACAACGGGATCCGCATATAAAACATTGATGAGCAAGCGGGATGAATATGGTAGTATGGACTGGGAATGGTTTTATAATAGCGGAGATTCGGCCATGGAGTTTTGGTTTGGAACCAGCGGAATAGGCCAGTTGTATTTTTCTCTCGGAGTTGACCCATCCACTAATCAATGGCATCACATCATTTTAACCCGGAGTGGCAACGACTTTGAAATGTATTTAGACGGTGTGAGTAAAGGGACAGATTCCAGTTCTGCTTCAATTCCTACAGGTGATAAATTGCGGATAGGCGCTTGGTTTGGTGGTGGAGCAGTTAATACAGATTCATTGTTTCAAGGCTCCATCGACGAACCAAAAATCTACCCCTACGCCCGCACGCAAGCGCAGATTTTGCAGGATTATAACGCCGGCTTGGCAAGCCAAAGCGCCCCCCAAGGCGCGTCGGCTGCCTTTGGCTCCGAATCAACAAAATGGCTCACCGACGGCCTGGTCGGTTATTGGAAAATGGACGAAGCGAGTTGGAGCGGCACGAGCGGGGAAGTGAAAGACGCTAGTGACAACAATAATAACGGAACATCCGCCGGAGGCGTTACGACTGCGGGAGGAAAATTTGGCAATGGGGGGAGTTTTGATGGGGGGGATGATTATGTAAATGTAGGTGCTTTAAATGATGCAACAGCATTCGACAATAGTTTTTCGATTTCTGGCTGGTTCTATCGAAATGTTAATGATACTTCCGAAGATCATATTATTGATTTAGATTTTCAAAAACAAATTCATATTACTTCAAATCAGTTAAACTTTCAAGACCCCGCTGATGGATTATATCTTTCAAGCACCGGAACAATTACCCAGAATACTTGGTATCATTTTTCAATAGTGTATGATTTTTCGGGAAAGAATCTGATTATGTACCTAAACGGCGAAAAAAATAATCAAACTTCGGCTACGTTATCTTTACTCACCCCAAATGTTAGAATGGGGGAATATATTGGTGGAGGTAATTATTATTTTCCGGGAAAAATCGACGAAACCCGTATCTACAACCGCGCGCTTTCTCCTTCTGAAATTAAAAAACTCTACGAATGGGCACCCGGGCCGGTCTTGCATCTTAAGATGGATGAAAAAGTACAAGGGGACGCAAAAACGATTGCTGATGATTCGACTTATGGCAATAACGGCACCACCCACTACGGCGCCAACACCACTGGAATGGATTGCACTGTGCCGGGCAAGTTTGGTTCAGCTTGCAATTTTGATGGGGTGGATGATTGGATAAATTGTGGCAATGGTTCCAGCTTGCAAAGTTCCGGCACCGTGTCGGTCGGCATGTGGATTAATAGTTCTCACGCAGGTTGGAATTTATTTGCCAAAAAGCAACTCTATAACGACAATGGCTGGTGGTTTGGAACGGATACTCTGGGCAGGTTGTATTTGTATATTCTTTCCGGCGGAACGTTCAGAGCGCAAAATGCGCCAACTGTTGTGACGGATGGAAAATGGCATTTTGTTTCTGCCACCTATGATGGCTATAAGGTTGTCTATTATGTAGACGGTGTAAATACCTACACTTATGATTGGGGCAGTTATTTGGCGGTGGGTAATACTAGCTATGATCTTTATATCGCGAGTGGTCCTTCCGAGGATCCTTTTCTAGGATTAATCGACGACGTCCGTGTATATAACTACGCCCGCACCCAACAGCAGATTTTGGATGATATGCTTGGCACGCCGGAGCCAGCAGGCGGAGGAGGCAATAGTCAACCAATCGCCAATTACAATTTCAACGAAGGCTACGGCTCTGTAGCACATAATTCCGGTTATGGCGGTGCAAGTTTAGCTGGAAACTTAGGTGTCGGATCATCCGCGCCGACTTGGACTAATGACGGCAAAAACGGCAAGGCGCTTAGTTTTGATGGGACGAATGATTATGTCGATGCAGGAACATATGGCGCTCGTCCGGAATTTTCCGTTTCCTATTGGTGCAAGCCGACCGCAGGGGAATCATGTGAAATATCAAAATATTTTAATGGCGGTGATTGGGGTGGTGAGTGGGTCGTTGCTGTAGATCCTGATCATAAAGCTCATTTCAGTGATTGGATTGGTAGTTATCACGATACTACTGGGACAACAGTTATGCAAAGCGGACAATGGTATCATTTTGTATTTTCTTTTGACAGTAGTGATACTAAAAAAATATTTATTAATGGAAAATTGGAAGCGAGCCTTGCTCTTTCGGGAGACATTGAATCCCTAACAGCCCAAAAAATAATTATTGGTGGAAGATCGCTCGATAATTCACCAGCCTACGCTGGCGGGGTTTTTGATGATGTCAAATTATATAATTATGCCCTCACCGAAGACGAAGTCAAATCCGACTACAACTCCGGCTACTCAGCAGTGGTGGGGAGTTCCGGGACGACTTCGGCTGGCGCTCCTAGCAATTCCGACTCACGCCAGTATTGCGTGCCGGGCGACACTTCGACATGCTCAGCACCGGTGGGGGAATGGCTGATGGATGAAAAAGTATCTGGCGACGCTAAAAACCTCAACGACACTTCCGGCAACGGCAACAACGGCACAACCGTTGACGGCGCCAACAACACCGGGATGGATTGCACCCAACCGGGAAAAGTCGGCAAAGCCTGCACGTTTGATGGGGTGGATGATTATGCGGCTCTCGGAACTGATCTGATTTCCACCAACACCGTCACTGTTTGCGCCTGGATAAAACCACAGGGCAAGAATGTTTTTGATGGGATAGTCAGCAACTCAAGATTTGTTTTCATGAGCTATAATCACGGAGCTAATTTGGCTTTAACTAGCGATGACGGATCTAGCGCTGTAATTTCGGATAAAACTTTAAATTTGAATACTTGGCAGTATGTTTGTGGAGTGCGCTTAAGCAATGGTACAGGAACCTTATATATAAACGGCGCCCAGTCAGGATCTTCAAACACCGGAACTCCAGTAACCGGCTATGGTCTCGCTATCGGCAATAGCCAGATCGGGGAGCATCCTTATGGCGGCCAGATCGACCAAGTCCGCATCTACAACTACGCCCGCACGCCGGCACAAATTGCTTGGGAATATAATCAAGGGCGGCCGATTGCCGAGTGGCGGATGAATGAGTGTCAGGGAACGGCGATTCATGATGACAGTGGCAATGGCAACACCGGCACATTAAATCTCGGCGCCTCCGGCCAAACCACCACCGGCACCTGTAGTGCCAATGCTAATACACCGTGGTATAATGGAAGAACCGGAAAATACGCCGCCAGTTTGAATTTTGATGGGGGGGATGATTGGGCATTGGTGAGCAATAGTTCAAGTTTGAACATAACAGGGAATAGTATGACAGTATCAATGTGGGCAAAAAGTAGTAGCCCAGGAAATTGGGAAGGGTTAGTGTGGAAAAGCGATGCTCCTTTGAGCTATGGGTACTTATTGTACACCGGAAGTGCGGGAAATTTACAGTTCGGAGTCCATACTACGAATAGCGGAGGAGTTATTTCTGGTGATTCAGGAAATATTGTTTGGGACAATAGTTGGCATTTTATTACGGGAATTTATGATGGAGCGAATGTCTATATTTATGTTGATGGCATCGCAAGAAATCATGCCGCTGCTACTGGCAATATTGTATCCAGCGATTCAGTTCCTCTTTATTTAGGTAGTTCAAATAATGGCTATTTTTTCCCCGGCCAAATCGACGAAGTCAAAATTTTCAACTACGCCCTCACCGCCGAACAAGTCAAGCAACTGTATAATAATTCTAGCGCGTTGAATTTCCAGTAGTCTGAACCACTGATTATCACTGATTACGCTGATTTCACTGATTGGGGAAATCTTAAATTAAATCACGTGTAATCAGGAAAATCACGTGCTAATCATGTGGTTCAGACATATGCCAACAATAAATACTACAAATCCGACATAACCGGAAAGATTATCGGCTGTGCGCAAAAAGTTCATCAGTATCTAGGCAATGGATTTCAAGAGGTAATCTACCAACGCGCACTGGAAATAGAATTTAGCAAAGAAGATTTGAAATTTGAAAGAGAGAAAGAAATGGATATCTTTTACGAATCCGCGATGATTGGTAAAAGAAGAGTCGATTTCCTAGTTGATGGTGACATCATGGTAGAACTAAAAGCCATCACAAAACTGGAAGAAGTAAATGTTGCTCAGTTGATAAATTACATTGAAGCCTATAAAGTTAAAGTAGGACTATTGATTAATTTCGGAGCAAAAAGTTTGGAAGTTAGAAGATATATTAAGTAAGTTCCTCTTAATCACGTGTAATCAGGAAAATCACGTGCGAATCAGTGGTTCAGACATATGCCAAAGTTGAAACAAAAATTCCAACGCACACTGCTAACCATTCTCCGTGGCCTATTTAGATTTGCCAAATTTGGCAAAAGAATTTTCCGTTCCAAAAAAATCAAAACCCTCGCCCTGGCCATTCTGCTTGTCATCATAATTTTACCAATTTACTTCTGGTTCTCCGGCCGAAAAACCGAAGCTTCTTGGTGGGATGAAAAATGGGCTTTTCGTAAATCGATCCAACTGACCAACAGTGGTAGTGTGCAAACAAATGTCTATGTGGCTCTCACCGTGGACACTTCGGACACCACCAAATTCCAAGCCGATTGCGGAGATTTACGTTTCACCAAGAATGATGGCAAAATTATGCCCTATCTGATTGTTTCCGGCTGCGGAACAGCCAATACTTCCGTCTATGTCAGCTTTGACTCTTTCCCTGCTGGCCAGCAAGCCATTTGGCAGTATTATGGCAATACCAGCGCGGAAAATGGTTTTGCTCAGACGCAGACCGGGGCAGTGACACAAGCTAATATGAAACTGTCGATTGTCAACGGCACAGCTTTTGTCGATTTCTCCGCAGCGAATGTGCTCACTAATAATTTGAATAGCAAATTAATTATTGCTGATCATGCGGGATTAAAGTTGACCGGCTACGTTAAAGCGGCGGGAAGTGGGGAGACATATGGAAGTGATATATCGTCCAACAATACGGCGGCAAGCGATCAGCAGACAGAAGCCAATACTTATGGTTCTTGGTATGTGGATGCTGGGGGAGCTATTGGTATTGTCGGCGGAGGAGCTCAGCATGTTGGGAGTTATGCTATTTCTCTGGGTATTGATTATTTATATGCTTATTCAAGCGATGTTCCAGCAACAACTGGTGCTCTATATTCAGCGACATTTGATGCTAGAACAGCTAGTGGCGAAAATTGCTATTTTCAATTTATTGATTCTGACTGGGATTCAAGCGGATGGTATCAGTTTGCTGGTGGAGGTAATTGGACGACATATAACGCATATCTAACAAATACGGGCACTTATGTTAGAACGGCCAACGGGTGGATTTGTACAGGAACTGTTTATATAGATAATCTTTACATTCGGCAAGTCCTCACCCCCTCCACCACCGGCGCGACAATTACTTCAACCCAAAACGGATCGACTTTCAATTGGGTCAGTGAAGAAACTGGATTTAATCGCAATGACGAGTCTAATTATACCTACACAATCTTCCCCACCAATTTTTCCACTGAAGCGTCAACCTACTCCGTCGGCGCGCTAGGCACCGAAGAAATATCGCCAGCTCCGGTCGGCTATTGGTCATTTGACGAAGGCCAAGGCGCAACTGCGCACGACGAAACTTCAAACAGAAACGACGGCACCATCACCGGCGCAACCTGGAAGCCGGAGAGCGAGTGTGTGAGTGGGAAGTGTTTGGGGTTTGATGGGACAAGCAGTATTGTAACTACATCTTGGAATGCTCCGCTGTCGGGAGATTCTTATGTTTCGATGTCTGCATGGGTGAAACCGAATAATCCCGGCGAGTTTAAGCTGATTTTGGGTTCATATCTTGGTTCATCCACTGGAATGGGAATAGAAACATCTTACGCTGGTGAAGGTGGGGAAGATGATGTGTTATTATTCTCGGATGGAAATAACTATGGCTGGTCGGATTCAAATATCTTGGAAGACAACCAATGGATTTATTTGACGATGGTTTTTGATGGCACGCAATCAGGAAATTCTGGGCGCTTAAAATTGTATAAAAACGGAACTCAAGTCAGTATTAATTATACCGGAACAATTCCAGCTACACTGTATAATGATACTTATTTTACGGTTGGTGGTTATAGTGGCGGTGGCAATTATTTCACTGGTTCCATCGACGAACCAAAAATCTACCCCTACGCCCGCACGCAAGCGCAAATTTTAGCCGACTACAATGCTGGGCTCGCTGGTATGGGTCAAGCCAAAACCGGAGCGAGCGCTACTTTCGGGGGCAGTTCCGACAAGTGGATGACCGATGGTCTAGTTGGCTATTGGAAAATGGACGAAGCGAGTTGGAACGGCACGAGCGGAGAAGTGAAAGATGCTAGTGGCAACAACAATAACGGAACATCCGCTGGAGGAGCGACGACCGCCGGAGGAAAATTTGGTAATGGGGGAGTTTTCACTGGAACGAATGGTAAATATATAGATGCGGGCGACCCGGCCAATGGGAGTTTGGATCCGTCAAATATTACGATTTCCGCTTGGATAAAAAGAAATGGCAATAACCCCGGTTATGCTATGATAGTTAATAAAGGATATGGAAATAATGATGAAAGTAATTATTTTCTTGATCTTATAGACAATAATCTGGGATGTTTTTTAGGAAACTCTTCGCCCGCCTCAGATTCAAGTGATTTAAGTAGTGGCTATCTCGTTCCGGATGGAGTGTGGACTAATGTAGCTTTAACATATGATGGTGCTACTATCAAATTTTATGCCAATGGCTCGCCTGTTGGCACGCCAACGATATATGCTGGCGGAATCGGAGCCAATGATTATCCTCTTCGAATCGGAGCGCATAGTAGCAATGGTGCCTATCCATTTAATGGCTCGATCGACGAAACCCGCATCTACAACCGCGCCTTGTCCGCCGATGAGGTGGAGCGTCTCTATCAGTGGGCACCCGGCCCGGTCGGCCACTGGAAAATGGATGATCACAATGGAACAACCATAAGCGATTCGAGCGAAAATGGCAACGATGGAAATTATCAAGGCTCAGACGTCACATATTCTTACACGTCAGTTGCGACGGATGATTTCAATCGAGCCGGACCAACACTTGGTTCTAACTGGACTGAAGTCTATAACGGCGGCGCAGCGCAGATTATTTCCAGCACGACGGTTGGGCAGACTGCGACTAGTGACGCGAGTGTTTTTATTTGGAATGCTAATAGCTTAAATGCCGATCAATATTCCCAGATAAAACTAGATACAGTTAATGCCGACACGGAATATAGTCTCCTGAGTCGATCAGATGGGTCTACTCAAAATACTTACTACGCATTTGTTTTTTATGATGGAAGTTGGAGGATGATACTTGGTCGCTCACTTGGCGGTTCCAATTCGACACTTGCAAATGTGGTCATATCTGCGCCGGCCAATGGTGATATCTTTAAGTTCGCAGTCGTGGGGAATACACTCAAAGGCTATATCAACGGCGTGGAAAAAACTAGTTATGTCGACAGCAATTTGACCAGCGGTTCGTCAGGTTTTGTTTTACTGTACGGAACTAGCGGACGGATTGATGATTGGGAAGGCGGAAATGTTGAGAATGTAACAGCGCCATTTGTATCAGGGAAATACGGCACGGCGCTGAGCTTTAATGGGGTGGATGATGTTGTGGATATTCCGGCATTTTCCTTGGAACCTAATTTTTCAATTTCGTTCTGGACAAAAAGCAAAGATACAACAGTCAATTCGGTGCTATTTACTAGAGGCTGGTATTTCTATGCAGTTTTAAATTCTTCCATGGGCTATGGCAATAAAATTGCTTTTGCTATACCCGGTGGAAGTGATCTTGTCTCCAATGTGGCTGTGGGTGGTGGAAACTGGCATCACATAGAATTTCTGCATGCGGGTACTAACAACAGTCTTTATGTTGATGGAGTTTTTCAAAATAGCCAGGTGGCGGGGACGGTTGATGATGGTAGTAGTATGCAAATTGGTGCGCAATTTGGAAGTAGGTATTTTGATGGCGCTATTGATGATTTCCGCATCTACAACTATGCCCGCACGCAACAGCAGATTTTGGAGGACATGAACAATGGCGAACACAACCCAGTCGCTGTGTATGATTTCAACGAAGGCTACGGCTCTTTGGCGCATAATTCCGGTTTTGGCGGAACAAGTTTGGCCGGAAACCTAGGCGTCGGCTCATCCTCGCCAACTTGGACCAATGACGGCAAAAATGGCAAGGCGCTTAGTTTTGATGGGAATGATTATGTGAACGTGTCAGATAGCACAGCGCTTCGACCAAGTTCGCTGACAATTTCTACCTGGCTAAAAAGGGCTCCAAATGATTCGGGCATAATTGTAAACAAGCCGGTGGATACAAGCTCTAATAAAAGTTATTCACTGCTCGTGATGAATGATGGTCATGCGCGATTTGAAATTATGACAGGATCAGCCTATCCCTATTGGGACTTGCCGACTGGTTCAGTGACCGATAGCGTTTGGCACCATCTTGTCGTGACATTTTCTCCGACAAATGGAAATTCTTCAGATGCAAAAGCGTATCTGGATGGAAAAGAAACTTCAATGATATATACTGCCAATGGCTATGGCCCGGGGCAAGCGCTAAGTTATTCAGCGATGCCTTTGAGTATTGGAAGAGATAGCTCCGAAGCTGTTCCGATCTATTATTTTAACGGTGAACTCGACGATCTCAAAATCTACCCCTACGCTCTCACCGAAGACGAAATCAAAACCGACTACAACTCCGGAGTGTCGGCGCAGATGGGCGCTGGCGGATCGGTCTCGACGACCGGCGCGCCGACTAATGCCTCGAGCGGAAAATATTGTGTCCCGGGCGACACAACCGCTTGCGCCACGCCGGTGGGGGAATGGAAGATGGATGAAAAAGTGGCTGGCGACAATCAAACGATCTATGACACCAGCGGAAACGGCAACAACGGCACGACGCATTATGGGGCCAATGCCACCGGAATGAACTGCGCCGCCCAAGGCAAATACGGCTCAGCTTGCGCGTTTGATGGGGTGGATGATTATATTGAGTCTGCTAACAATTTTGCTTTTGTAAACGGTGCAACATATTCTTTCTGGCTTAAGGGATCGCCCGGCGCATACGGAGGAACTGTTAGTAAGCTTGGCGTATCTTGCATAGCTGGGTATAGCGGAAACACAATCACTTGTATTGCTGATGGGGATTCTTCTGGCAGTGCGACTTCCAGCATTGATGTGCTGGATAATAAATGGCACTATGTCGCTTTTACTAGCACGAGTAACGCGCAAAAAATCTATGTTGATGGAAAAAGTGCCGGCAGTGCGACGGAAACGCTTGATACTGGAGGTTATCCGGTGCGTTTTGGAAACTCTCTTGGCAGTTCTTATTATTTCCCTGGCCAAATCGACCAAGTCCGCATCTATGACTACGCCCGCACACCGGCGCAGATTGCTTGGGAATATAATCAAGGCAAACCGGTCGCGGCGTGGCGGTTTAATGAATGTCAGGGAAGCACAGTGCACGACGAATCCGGCAACGGCAACGATGGCACGATTAATCTTGGCGCTTCCGGCCAAACCACCGCCGGCACCTGCTCCGCCAACGCCAACACCCCCTGGTACAACGGCCGAACCGGAAAATACGGCGCCAGTTTGAATTTTGATGGGGGGGATGATTATGTGACAGCATCAGGAAGTAACTTGCCTATAGGTTTTGCTCCAAGAACTATGTCATTATGGTTTAATAGAACCGCTGACCAGAATTATACTGAAGCATTGGCTTGGTATGGGGAAACCGGGTATGCTGGTATATTTGGAATTGCCATTAATGATAATGATTATCTGGGAGTTATAAGCTATGGTGATGATTATTATCCCACATCTTTTGGCACTCAACCCTTGAACACTTGGACCCATGTTGTTGCTGTTTATGACGGCGTAGATGTTTATTTATATAAAAATGGAGCATTTATGGCGTCAGAAGATAAATACTGGAACCTTCACGCTGGTGATGTATCAGTAGGATCTATGAATCCGTCATATCCCTTCTCCGGCCAAATCGACGAAGTCAAAATTTTCAACTACGCCCTCACCGCCGAACAAGTGAAGCAATTGTATAATAATTCTAGTGCGTTGAATTTTCAGTAGTCTGAACTATGATTTTTCTGATTAAAGGATTGACATGATTTTATTGTAGAGACGTGGCACTGCCACGTCTAAGACTAAAAACGTTATGGCGCAATCCTATGGCGTCTAGACGAGGCACTGCCTCGTCTCTACGGGGTAATAAAAAACATAAAAATCAAACGCAATATTTATAGGTGTTTTCGGGGCAATGGTAACGCTCAAGCGCTTAACATCTAGATAGTTAGGCGTAAAATAGTAATCATAATCACTAAATTACGCCTATTATGTATAAAAGGCTTATCAAAGAGCAAATAAAGGACAAACTTTTTCAACTTATTTCGCCCGAAGATTTGGACGGTTTTGTGATTTAATCACGGCCAATAGCCCCGCAAGGGTTGAGTGTGGATTAGCTGTCCGAAACCATGATTTTCTGGATTGAATGATTGGCAAAATACATCTAAATTGACACTCATCCTAATAGATGTTACATTATTGGTAATAATAATACCTATAAATGTAAAAATATGAAAAAATCCTTTATTATAGCCGAAATTTATCGACAGAACAAACACTGGGATTCGCCGGATGAGTTTTTGGCCGAGTTGAAAAATATCAGCTATAAGCGGAAGTTGTTTGGTGAAATTTTGCCCTATTTAGCCAAAAAACAGATCATTTCCATTGTCGGACTCCGGCGTACGGGAAAAACGATTCTCCTGAAACAATTGATTGAAAAACTGCTCGTGACAGTGAAACCGGAGGCGATTCTTTTTTTGACTTTTGACGAAGCGATTATTCCCGGAAAGATTACTATTGCGGATTACCTGAATGCGTACTTGGAAAAAAGCGCACCAAAAAGTGGTTCGCTGTATATTTTTCTTGATGAAATTCAATATAACCCGAAATGGCAACATATTTTGAAACGCTATTATGACACTGACGCGCGGATAAAATTCATTATCAGTGGTTCTTCCTCTTTGTTTTTACGCAAAAAGACCACCGAGAGTCTGGTGGGTCGGATCTATGAATTTTCTTTGCCGGTGTTGGATTTTCAAGAATATTTGGAATTAAAAAAGGTCAAAAAAGAACTGCTTGCCGGTTATCAGTCATCCGCTGTAGAGACGAGGCAATGCCTCGTCTTGAAAAATTCATCAACACAAGAAAAATTTTTCCAAAAATACGGCGCGGAAATGGAAAAAGAATTTGAACACTATCTTCGCTATGGTCAATTTCCGGAAATCGTTGGGGAAAATAATCTAGCGGTGGTCAAAAAATATCTCACCGATGCGATCTACAAAAAAACCATTGAATATGATATTGTGCGAATTTTCGGAGTGGAAAAAGTGGACGAACTTAAATTTTTGTTTCAAGTTTTGGCCGGTGAAATCGGATCGGTGATTGAGACGGGCAACATCGCGCGCGAAATTGGCATCGACGAAAAAACGGTCAAAAAATACCTCAACTATTTCGCTGAAAGTTTTCTCATTCAGCTTGTCTATAATTTCACTAAATCGGCCAGAAAATCCCGGCGCTTGGGTAAAAAAATCTACCTGGGTAGTCCCAATTTTGTTTCGGCGTTCTATGCTTGGTCAGATGAGGCGCAAGGGAACTACAAAATGGGGTTTTTGGTGGAGAATTATTGTTTGCAACTTTTGCAAAAAAGCTATTCCGCAGTTTCTTTCCGGCGGGTTCGGAAAGATGAAGTGGATTTTTTAGCGACGGATAATATTTTGGACGCGAAAACGTATCAATACGTCGAAGTGAAATATCGCGAGCAGATTGCGCTCAATAAATTTAAATTTGCCACGAAGTTGGCAAAAAAAAGTGGTAACAAGTTAGTTGTCGTTACCAAAAACGATTTTATGGTGCACAAAGATTTAGTGCTGGTTCCGGTTTGGATGTTGAAATAGACAATGCAATGAGTGCGGATTGATTGTCCGAAACTGTGGTTTTCTGGGTTGAATGATTGGCAGGATTTTGTAGGGGTTTGAGGAGTCAAACCCAAAAACAATCCACGTTTTCAATTTCCCATAATATCGTAGGGACAGACCTTGCGTCTGTCCTTGAATCAGGATAAACACAAATTTCAGGACAAACAAAATCCAAGGGGAGGACAAATACAAGATTTGTCCCTACAAAAAAATGCTAAACAAAAACCGCAAATCTAATCGCCTGCAAAATTACGATTATTCCCAAAACGGATTATATTTCATCACCATTTGCACGAAAGACAGACAGGAATTATTTGGAGAAATTGAAAACGGAAATATGGTTCTGAATGAATTAGGTAGAATTGTTGATAAAAATTTGATAGGCGTGTTGAATTATTTTGAAAATATATTTTTAGATGCATATGTAATAATGCCTAATCATACCCACATGATTTTGGAAATAATAAATAACAATCACACAAAAACGGAAATCGTAGGGACAGACCTTGTGTCTGTCCGGAACCTTGCGTCTGTCCGGAAACCAGGTAAATCACAGAATATAGGGAAATCGCAAAACCCGGGCGCAGGACAAAACCCGGGTGTAGGACAAATTTCGGGTGCAGGACAAATACAAGATTTGTCCCTACAAAACAATAACCCCGTAGGGACAGACCTTGCGTCTGTCCGGATTTCAGGAAAATTACAAAAGCCAGGGATATCCAGATTCGCACAAATATTCAAATCAAAATCAACGGTTGAATATATTCAATTGATGAAATCGAGAAACATGCCGTATATTACAAAAATTTGGCAACGGTCATTTCACGACCACATCATTAGTAACGACGAATCATTAAACAAAATCCGTGAGTAAATCGAAACCAATCCGGAAAGTTGGGAGCGTGATCGCAACCTGCCGGAAAATTTGTGGATGTGACGCGTGCATGACTGGCACTTGACCTCTAGGTAGTTAATCATAATCACTAAATTACGCATATTATGTATAAAAGGCTTATCAAAGAGCAAATAATGGACAAACTTTTTCAACTTATTTCCCCCGAAGATTTGGACGGTTTTGTGATTTAATCACGGCCAACCGCCCCGCGAGGGTTGAGCGTGGATTAATGAGAAAGAATTTAGGATTTGAAAATAGCTCAGTTTGCGCTGGTAAGTGAATCAATAAATCGCTCAAAGTAAGTGGCTAATCGTGACTGATTGTCGCTGTTTTTTGTTGCTTCTTTTTTGGGATTATTTGTGGTATAATTTAGAAGAAATAAAGATAGAAAAAAGGACTTAAAATTTCAAATTACCACCCCCTCAGTGACTGTTAAAAAAAAATTCACAATTTATCTCATTGCTGGCCTGTTTTCTTTGGGTTGTTTTAGTCGTGCTTTTGCTGCAACGGAGTTTACTGCTGTCGTCGACACCGGCAACGGCGCGGACACGGATTATACCTCATTGGCATCTTGGGAAACCGGTGTGCAGACTGATCTGACTGCCGGGACGACGCAGGTTTTTTCTGGGGCGCGCACGGCCGCTATTGCCGACAATGCGACGGTCTATCTTTGCCGAGGGGGAGCCTATCAATCCCATTCCGGTACAGTCGTCCATGCTACGGCTGGGCAAATTCTTGTTGACGCGATCACCGGCAGTGCGACGGAAACGAGCGGAGACGTGTGGTACACGAATAACACTTGCAACAGTGCTAATTATTTCACCGTAACTGACGGCGGTAATTCCGCCATCGCTGTCGCTAAATGTCGTACGAGTAATGGGTCGGCGGATACTAATGCGATAGGAGTCGATGGCTGGATAACTTCGGCGACGAATTACATCAAGATTTGGACAGATCCTAGTGAGAATTATCGGCATAGTGGGGTTTGGGATGAAGGGAGGTTTAGAGTGGGTGATGTTATTAGTGTTAATGAAGATTTTGTAAAAATCCAAGGCTTACAATTGCTGGGAAAATCAGCAGGAAACCCGTCAATAATAATGGACGTGGATATCGCTGATGGTGGATTAGTTCAAATAGGTGATAATATCTTTAAAGGCAATTTTGTTTCAGGTGATTACCCTTACGGTATAATGTTGCGATGGAGCGCTTCTGGGACAAAAAACTCTAAAATATGGAATAATATTTTCTATGATTTTAATGTCGGTACAAATCCGACTGCAATTTTTTCAAATGGAAATTATAATAGTTATATTTACAATAATACTTTTTATAATTGTTATAGAGGTATAAATTCTGCTAATGGGCCGTCTATAGTTAAAAATAATCTTGCATATAACAATGTAATTGGTTATGACGGTTGGATTGATTCAAGTTCCACCAATAACCTCTCCGGCCCGACCCAAACCGACGCCCCCGGCTTAAATCCGAGGAACGCGCAGATTGTCCATTTCGCCGACGAAGCCAACAATGATTTTCATCTGGACTCGGCGGACACCGGAGCAAAAAACCAAGGTATCAAATTATATAATTCCAGTGACGATGCTAATTTAAATTTCACCACTGACATCGATGGTGATACTCGGCTTGACAGTGCCGGGACGTGGGATATTGGGGCGGATGAGAATGTGGCCAAGATTTATCGCTCGGTCGCTCCGTCCGCCACAGGTGCACTGGCCACAGGGGGAGCCAGTAATTATGGCAACTTAGAAATCAAACCAACCTATCTGTCTGACTCCACCACCAGAATCACCGACTACGTCGCCACGTTCTGGCGACCACTGCCGGACAATGTCGGCGTGGGTGACGCTGTGCAATATGACGCGGACGACAATGGTTCGATCGACCATGTCGTTTTCATCACTAAACGCTGGGACAGTGCGCATTTTTCGGTGCGTACGGCGAGCGGAGGAGCGCCGACATCCACAATTTCACCGGATGCGGATTTTGGGGTTTTCAGATCATATATTTCGCTTTTTAATGCGGAGGCAGGAACAGAAAACACCGGGCTTAGCGACACAATCGAAAACTATGACACTTGGTCGGACGGAAAAGATTTGACGACCAATAATGAGCAGTGGAATGTGGCTTGTTATGCGGGGCAGGGCGGAATGCCTGATGCGGATGCTTTCACAATCCATGGCTGGGGAACAGCGTCGCATAATTACCTAAAAATATATACACCAACTAACGCGGATGAAGTTGGGACGACGCAACGACAGAATGGGAAATGGGATGAGAGTAAATTCTATCTTGAAACAGCCGAAGACAGTAATGACGCTATTGGACTCGACAGTGATTATGTGCGAATTGATGGTTTACAGATTTTTCATAGAGGGTTGTATGATGATATTTGGATCAATAATTTAACTGAGGATGAAAATGAAATTCAGATTAGTAATTGCATAATAAGGGGGGACATGGATAATCATTATGGCGTGAATCTTGATAGTGCGGGAATGAGAGCAAAAATTTGGAACACATTGATTTATTCAAACCTTGCCGGTGTATTTGTGGCAGGAGGAGATGGCAAGAATTTGTGGGGTTATAACATCAGTACAATCAATAACGATTATGGGTTTATGAATTATTCTGGTGCAACAGGGTCTTACGTTTTGAAAAATTGCCTAGCCGCTAATATTTATGAGGATTTTACCGATCCATTTATAATGAGCAACTCTGCATCAGCTGATAGTACCGCTGATAATTTTGGCGGAATTGGAAATAGGGGTGATCAAGTTTTTTCATTTGTTGATTTGGATAATGATGATTTCCACCTTGCCCCTTCCGACACCGGTGCGCGGAATTTTGGGGCGGATCTTTCTAATGATTTGGATTTGCCGATTGGCACGGATATTGATTCGACTGGATATGATGCACAGACGAGGCAGTGCCTCGTCTCTACGGGGGATGATTGTAATACCCGTCCGCGGGGGACATTATTCGACATCGGTGCGGATGAAGTGATTACGAAAATTTATCGTTCGGTGGCGCCGGGAGCGATTAGTGCGATTGATACGGGAAGCTCGTCCCATACCGTGACCATTGCTGGAATAATGGCAACTTTTTCATCAGCCGTCCCTGACAATATCGGCGTTGGCGATGTAGTTCAATATAACATTAGCGGAACATACTACGTCGCTTTCATCAGCGGACGGATTGATGCCACTCGTTACACTGTTAACAGTGCATCGGGAGGAATCCCAACCGCAGTCAGCGCCTCGCAAGCTTGGTATATTTATCGTGCCTACACATCGCTCAGCAATGCCGAAGCGGGAATTGAAAACACAGGCCTTAATGATACAGTAGAAAACTTTGACAGTTGGGCAAATGGAAAAGATATTGCCGCCTCATCGGAACAATGGAACATTGCTTGCTATGCGAATGGGACGACAGCGGATACGACAAGAGTTGACATTAATGATTGGACAACGGGAAAACAAAATTTTATTAAAATTTATACACCTTACCTGTCAACTGAAGTTGGGATAAGTCAAAGGCATCAGGGGAAATGGGATGATAATAAATACAGACTTGAAGTGACTAGTCAAGATATGAATCTTTGGATTTGGGATAACTATGTCCGAGTCGATGGTTTGCAAATTACGAATGTGTATGCGACCTATGCTATGGCAACTATGATTTTTGGCCAAAGCGGAGCGGGAGAAATAAATGTCAGTAATAACATTTACAAAGGCCATAATAATACAAATGGAGAAATGGGGATTTCTGGCAACGCAATGCCCGCGAGCGTTATAGTAAAAGTTTGGAATAATTTGTTTTATGATTTTGATACGACAAATCTTGGAGGAAGCTTTGTCTTAACATTGGCTTCAAGCGGATATGCCTATAATAATACCGTAATTGGCGGTGCGTTTGCGATTTATGCAAGCACGGCGGTTTTGAAAAACAATATTGTACAAAATTCTCCCTATGCATATTATAATTCTACAAATGTTACCGAATCAACAAATAATCTTTCTGGTCTCGGCACTAGTTATGGCGCGCCGGGAAAAAATCCTAAGCTAGACACGACTGTCTCGTTCGTCGACGCGACCAATAAAGATTTTCATTTGTTACCGAGTGATACCGGGGCGCGGGGGTTTGGGAAGGATCTTTCGAAGGATCAGAATCTGCCAGTGACAAAAGATATAGACGGGCAGAATTTCAAATTTCCAATTTTGAATTTTGAAACAAATCCGAATGATCAAATTTCCAATGCAGACATTGGCGCTGATCAAGCAGCGATGCCGATTTATCGTTCGCTTTCGCCTTCGGCGACTGGGGCGCTTGACACTGGTTCGGCGGATGCGAATAGTCTTTCTATTTCTGGCACGACGATGACAGTGGTCAATGCCACTCCTGATAATATTGGCGTGGGAGATGTTGTGCAATATGACTCCGACGGAAATGATTCCATTGATGCCATCGCTTTCATCACTGGCCGGACATCTTCTTCACAATATTCCGTCCAAAACCGCGAAGGGGGCGTGCCGGTTCCGGTGATCAATGACCAGAATTGGTCGATTTTCCGGGCACACACTGCGCTAAGCGATGCCGAAGCCGGCACAGAAAATACCGAAATAGCGGACGGGGTGGAGCATTTTGATATCGACCGCTCAATCACGGGCGGGAAGGATATTTACGCCAGCAATCAGCAGTATAATTTGGCGGCGTATGGGAATGGGGGGACGGCGGATACATCATCTGTAAGTATCGACGGGTGGAATACTTATCCGACAGATTATATTAAGATCTATACGCCCAATCTTTCGACCGAAGTGGGAATATCGCAGAGGCATCAGGGTAAGTGGGATGAAGGGCGGTATAGAATGGAAAGAACCGGAACGGGGGTTATATCGATTGTTTCAAGACATGTTCGGATAGATGGAATACAGGTCAAGCACACCAGTTCGGGTGATTTTTATGCCAATACCATATATTCAACTATAAACTCAATAGATTCCAATCTTGTTATATCTAACAATATTTTTCAAGGTGTTTTTTCGGGAATTATAGGAAATTCTAGTGCGTCTGGGTTCAATCAGCCCTATGGATCTTTGGTCAATGAAAAATTCGTAAATAATATATATTACGGATATTTGTCATTAAATGCATTGCGTACGAGTGCCGCGATTTTTATCGATGGCTCAAATGCTTATCTCTATAATAATACAATTAGCGGTAGTGAGCGTGGTATTATCAGGGGCACCGGGAGGGTTATTGCCAAAAACAATCTTTCCTACAATAACACAACTGATTACTCCGGCACATTTGATTCCTCTTCCACTAACAACCTTTCCAAAGACGCCACTGCTCCGGCTCTTGGTGCATATTATCGCAACGCGACAGTCCAATTCGCCGACGAAACCAACAAAGATTTCCACCTCGCCGCCAATGATACTTCCGCTAGAAACATGGGCGCGAATTTGAGCGGAGACGCATTCAATGCGTCTCTACAAGATATCGACGGGCACACGCGCAATGTGGCATCACATTCCGGAGCGTGGGACATCGGCGCCGACGAAGGGGCGACGGCGGTGTATTATTCCGTCGGGCAAAATACTAATGACCATAGGACTGGCGAGCCTAACATTTCTATTTCCAACGGCATAGCCACGTTCACTATTCCCCAGACCGCCACTAATATGGGCGTTGGCGATAAAATTGTTTATAATGGTTTTTTAAATGAAGCATATATTACGCAAAAAATTTCCACATCGGAGTGGCGAGTTGTTACCGCCACAGGAACAGTAGCGCCTGATAGAACAACCACTTCGGTTCAATCTATCTCCCATCCATTTTCTTCAATTGAAGGCGCAGTGGATGGGAACACGGCGACTGGCGCGTTTGACGCGACGCATTTAAACACTGAAGATCTTTATGCTAATAATTATCAATTGAATATTCCTTGCTACTATGACACCGGAGCGGATTCAGGAATCGGTACGGAAGTCAATGGTTTTGTGACCGCTATTCCGAATTATATCAGAATCTATACACCGACGAATACTATGACTGAAGCGAATCAGAGCCAGCGGCATTTGGGTAAGTGGACATCAACAGCTTTTGCGATGAAGGCAGCTTATGGTCATGGTATTAGATTTTCTGTGCCGAATACCAAATTCGACGGAATACAGATAGACAAAAGTGACGATGGTTATGTCGGAATTATTTCCTATGAGAATTTTTCGGAAATAAGCAATAATATAATCAGGAATTTTAGTGTCGGGATGACGTTAGGGGGTAGTCGGCGAGTGTATAATAATATTATTTATGGAGCAGAGGATGCTGTAAACTCACAAAATTGTCCAGATTGCACTTTTTACAATAATACATTGGTTAATAACGGAGTTGGTATTAGATTGAATTGGATGAACAATCCGTCTCAAGTCAGCAATAATATATTTTTAGGAAACACGACTGACTTTGTTAATGAGGGTGGCACCATTCCAAGTTTTACCTACAACACCACCAATCAATCCTCGGGCATCCCTGCCGGCACAGGTAATCGCTATAGCCAGACTTTCAGTTTCCAAGATTCGGCCAATGCGGATTATCACCTCTCTTCAGCCGACACAGCCGCCAAAAGTTTCGGCACCAACCTGGCCGCGGATCCCTATTTCGCTTTTGCTTCTGACATTGATGGCGGTTCTCGTCCGGGGGCCAGTTCGGCTGATGCGTGGGACATCGGAGCGGATCAAACCCCGGTCGAATTTGTTTCGGTCGTCGACACCGGCAATGGCGCGGACACGGATTATACTTCTTTGGCGTCTTGGGAAACTGGAGTGCAAACTGATCTGACTGTTGGGACGACACAGGTTTTTTCTGGGGCGCGCACTCAAGCGATTGCGGACAATGCGACCGTTTATCTTTGTCGAGGTGGTGCCTATCAAACGCACTCCGGCACAGTCGTGCATGCTACTGCTGGGCAAATTCTTGTTGACGCCATCACTGGCAGTGCGACGGAAACGAGCGGGGATGTGTGGTATACCAACAACACTTGTAACAGTGCCAACTATTTCACCATTTCCAACGGCGGAGACAGTGCGATTGCGGTGGCGAAGTGTCGGGCTTCGACTGGCTCAGCAGACACCAGTGCAGTGACGGTTGACGGTTGGTCAACATCGGCCAGTAACTACATCAAGATTTGGACGGATCCGGAGGAACACTATCGGCATGGAGGGGTTTGGGATGAGGGGAAATATCAGTTAAGCGCTACGAACCCAAGTGAGGATTTGGTGCTTGTCAATGAAGATTTTATTAAAATTGACGGTCTTCAATTTAATATTGTTACTTCTGAAACCTATGGCGATGCACTTTATCTAGCTTCCGGTGACGGTGGTAGTGTTGAAATCTCTAATAATATTATCAAGGGGACATTGGGTAGCGGAGCAAATTATAATTGGGGGGTTGTCTTTGGCTGGAATGCCTCAGGGATGAGAACTGGAAAATTTTGGAATAATATCGTGTATGGATTTTCAACCTCAGGAGGAATTAATGCAAACGGAACATGGATGGAGTATGTTTATAATAATACGATTACAAACTGTGACCAGGGAATACTAGACTCGGCAGGTAATGTTATTGCAAAAAATAATATTGTTTATAATAACACTGATAATTATGTAAACAGCTTTAACGCCTCATCTACCAATAACCTCTCCGGCCCTGATCAGTCGGACGCTCCAGGGACTAACCCGAGGAACGCGCAAGTTGTCCACTTCGCCGATGAAGCCAACAATGATTTCCATCTGGACTCGGCCGACACCGGTGCAAAAAATCAAGGCATCAAATTATACAACTCATCCGATGACGCTAATCTAAATTTCACCACCGACATCGATGGCGATACCCGCCTCGACAGCGCCGGCACCTGGGACATCGGCGCGGATGAGAATGTGGCGAAAATTTATCGTAGTGTAGGCCCGTCCGCCACAACTGCTTTAGCTGTGGGCGGAAGCAGTAACTACGGCAACCTCGAAATCAAACCAACTTATCTGCCTGACTCCACCACCAGAATCACGGATTATGTCGCGACATTCTGGAGACCACTACCGGAAAATGTTGGAGTAGGCGACGCGGTGCAATATGACGCGGACGACAATGGTTCGATCGACCATGTCGTTTTCATCACCAAGCGTTGGGATAGCGCGCATTTTTCGGTTCGCACCTCGACAGGGGCAAGCCCTGTCGCTACGATTGCGCCAGATGCGGATTTTGGGGTTTATCGGGCGTATACGAGTCTGAATAATGCCACTGACTATACTAACGGCGGAACCGAGAATTCTGGTATTGCCGCAGCGGTTTCAAATTTTGATGCATGGTCTGGAGGGAAAGATTTGACTGCAGGGAATGAGCAGTGGAATGTGGCTTGTTATGCCAATGGGACAACGGCGGATACGGTAGGTGGATTAATCAATGATAACTGGACAACGGCGCCTAATAACTATCTCAAAATTTATACACCAACTAATTCCGACGAAGTGGGAGTCAGTCAAAGGCATCAAGGAAAATGGGATGTAAATAAATATAGGCTGGATGTTGTTTCTGGTGAGTCTATTAGAACAGCTGTAAAAAATATTAGGTATGAAGGATTGCAGGTTAGGAGTGAAAATGGCGGTGCCATAGAAATTGCCTATAGCACAACTACAGACAAAACACTCTATGTGGTTGATAATATTTTAGATTCTTACATGACAGGAGTTGGAGAAAATTCTTCACTTTATGGCACTGCATATATTTATAACAATATAATCTATGGGATGACACAGAGCTGGAGCTACGGAATAAACATTCCTGGATCAAGCTCATATGCATTTGTTTATAATAATACAATTTTTGCCTCTGCTCCAGATATTATGGGTATTGTTGGGACAAGTCGGGTGACAGCGAAAAATAATTTGGTCAAAACAACTTCATCTTCGTTTTGGAGTACTTTCAATTCTAATTCTGATTATAATTCTTCAGGTGGTACTACAACCACTGGTGGCGCACATGATAAAATTTCCCAAACCTTCTCATTTGTCGACGAAGCCAACAAAGATTTCCACCTCGCCCCCTCCGACACCGGCGCGCGGAATTTTGGGGCGGATCTTTCTAATGATTTGGATTTGCCTTTGAATACTGACATTGATTCGACTGGATATGATGTACAGACGAGGCAGTGCCTCGTCTCTACAGGGGATGATTGCAATACTCGTCCGCGCGGAACATTGTTCGATATCGGCGCGGATGAAGTGATTACTAAAATTTATCGCTCTGTCGCGCCGGACAATGATACGGATAATAATCTCTCAGCCATTGCCACTGGTGAAGCTAACTCACTTACTGTTAGCGCCACCACATCTCTCGCCACTTTCACCAATGAATTACCCGACAACATCGGTGTCGGGGATGTTTTACAATATGATTCCAACAACAACGGCTCCATTGGTGCTGGTGACACGCTGGCGTTTATCACGGGGCGAACCGACTCAAGAAACTTTACTGTCAAAACCGCCAGTGGCACTGCGCCAGTCGCCAGATCAGGCGATACTTATTGGTCGATTTTCCGGGCCTACACTTCGCTAAGTAATGCAGAAGCCGGCACAGAAAACACAGCGATTGATTCTAATTTGCGAAACTTCGATAGTTGGTCAGGTGGGAAAGATATTGCGGCCAGTTCGGAGCAGTGGAATATTGCGGCTTATGCGAATGGGACGGCGAGTGATACGGTGGCAGTTACAATTGATGGGTGGAATACGGCACCACAAAATTTTATTAAAGTTTATGCACCGTATTTAGTGAGCGAGGTTGGGATTTCTCAGAGGCATCAGGGGAAGTGGGATGATGGCAAATATCGCATCAATCCACCAATAAATAGTAGCGCTATCTTTATTAGAGAAAATTATACTAAAATTGACGGCCTACAGATTTTTGTCAGTCAAGCGCCAGTTTCTCAATACGCTTATGGCTTTTGGATAACAGACGGAGGTGGAACTAATATTAGAAATTGTATAATTAGAGGTCCTAATACGGCAAGTACCTTGTATCATTCTGCCTCTAGAATAACTTCTAGTGTTGCGATAGATAATTATTTTTCTAATAATATCATTTATGATTTTACTGGAGATTATGGTTATGGCATTGCACTGAGCTCGTCAACTGCTCGTTGGCGTATTAGCAATACAACTTTATATAATTGTACTATTGGTTATTGGAATGACGGTGGAGTCGCTGCAAATATGTATTTAAAAAATACACTTTCTCAGAATTGCGTAAACGGTAATTATGGTTCTTTTAATATTGCCTCTGACTATAATCTATCTAATCTTGCTACCGACGCACCCGGCCCCCACTCCAAAAACTCCACCACCGTCCAATTCGTCGATGCAACCAACAAAGACTTCCATCTTTCGCCAGCTGACACCGGGGCCAGAGGATTTGGCAAAGATCTGTCCAAAGATCAGAATCTGCCAGTGACCAAAGACATTGATGGGCAAAATATCAAATTTCCAATTTTGAATTTTGAAACAAATCCGAATGATCAAATTTCCAATGTAGACATCGGGGCGGATCAGGCGGCGGTGCCGATTTATCGTTCGCTGGCACCTTCGGCGACTGGGGCGCTCGACACTGGTTCGGCGGATGCGAATAATCTTTCTATTTCTGGCACGACGATGACAGTGGTCAATGCCACTCCTGACAATATTGGTGTTGGTGATGTTGTGCAATATGACTCCGACGGAAATGATTCCATTGATGCGATTGCTTTCATTACGGGGAGAACATCATCGACGATTTATTCCGTGCAGGATCGGACAGGGGCGAGCCCTGTCCCTACAAGTTCGGCGGATCAGAATTGGTCGATTTTCCGGGCGCATACATCGCTTTCAAACGCCGAAGCCGGCACGGAAAACAGCGGCGTGGCGGATAATTTAGAGCATTTTGATGTGGATCGCTCGATTTCCGGCGGGAAAGATATTTATGCCAGCAATCAGCAGTATAATTTGGCGGCTTATGGGAATGGAGGGACGGCGGATACGGCGCAGGCATGGATTAATGGCTGGACGACATATCCAACCAATTATATCAAGGCATATACGCCGATTCTTTCTTCCGAGGTTGGTGTTTCGCAGAGGCATCAGGGGAAGTGGGATGATGGGAAATACAGATTAGAGTTTACTGCACCCGTTGATCATTCTGCCGTAATAGTGCTTTATGACGGAAATGTAAGGATTGATGGTCTTCAAGTTAGAGGAATTTGGAATAATAGAACTGGTGGATATGCGATTTTGTCACAGCCTGATGATGGGACAACGATTGATATTTCCAACAACATTATTTCTGCCTCAATAAGTGGAACAAGTAGCGGTCAAGACGGAGTGAGAATTACGTATTTCAGTACACCTGGCACTAGAGTCGCGAAAATTTGGAGCAATGTTATATATAATTTTTCCGGCTCTGGATTAAATGTTACGCATACTGGCTGGGGCACGGGTTATGGTTATAATAATACCCTGTATGGTAATAATGTGGGCATTAATTCTCAAGGTGATAGTGTAATAAAAAATAATATTTCTTACAATAACACTGATAATTATGCTAATGCTTTTTCCGCCTCCTCCACCAACAACCTCTCCGGCCCAACTCAAACTGATGCGCCGGGGTTGAATCCGCAAAATGCTAAAGTTATTACATTCGCAGATGAGACCAACAAAGACTTCCACCTCGCCTCCACTGACACTTCCGCCCGCAACATGGGCGCGGATCTTTCGGCGGATGCTAATCTTGCAATTACGAACGACATCGACGGCCACACTCGTTCAACCTCCTCGCACACCGGCGCTTTCGACATCGGCGCGGACGAAGGCGCGACAGCGGTGTATTATTCTGTCGGGCAAAATATCACGGATCATATGACTGGTTCGCCGACGGTGACGATTGCTAGTGGAACGGCCACTTTTGATGTCGCCCAAACGGCAACGAATATGGGAATTGGCGATAAAGTTACTTACAACAGTACTGACGTCGCTTACATCACCGGCAAAACAACGACGAGTATTTGGACAGTGCGGACGGCCACAGGAACAATTCCAGCAAACATCACCGATTCGCCAGTGGTTTCTATTGCACATGTTTTTTCTAGAATTTATGATACTTATGATGCCACTGGAGCTGGTTATCTCAATACGTATGATTTAGCGACTAATAACTATCAAGTGAATTTTCCATGCTACTATGATTCAGGATCGGACACGACCAGCGCCAATATTGGCCAATGGATCACATCTTTGTCGAATTTTATAAAATATTATACTCCGACTGACATTAATACCGAAGCCAATTCAAGACAGAGGCACTGGGGTAAATGGGATGATACAAAATTTAATATGAAAATCACAAATGATTGGGGCTATGGTTTTGATATGCGAAACGCTGGAAACATTGTGATCGATGGGATACAAATTGACGTAACTGCTAACAATGGATCTGGTCGGTTTAGGGGAATTTTAGCATGGCCTCAGCATGATGGTGGCGCAAAAATATCAAATAATATAATTAGAGGAAATATTTCAAATGGCAGTGAAGCAGCTGGAATTGATACGGACGGCGGTTCATATGGTTGCAATATAATAGTTTATAACAATATAATATATGGATTCAATGTAGCTAATTCATTTGGGATTGTACTATATTCATCGTATGTTTATCCGACATATGTTCTTAATAATACAATTTACAATAATAGTTATGGAATATCTCTTGGTAATGGGCTTAACGTTATTAAAAATAACATAGTTTATAACAATAATGACAATTATTATGAACCCTACTTTGATGCATCCTCCACTAACAACCTTTCCGGTCCGACGCAGACGGATGCGCCGGGGACTAATCCGCAAAATGCAAAAACAGTTACTTTTGTTGATTCTGCCAACGCCGATTTTCACCTCGCCTCCACCGACACAGCCGCCAAAAACTTCGGTGCGGATTTAAGTGCGGATAGTAATTTTGCTTTCACGAAAGATATTGACGGCAACACGAGAAATATCAACGGCCGTGGTTGGGACATCGGCGCAGACGAAGCGGCAACGGCGGTCTATTATTCCGTCGGACAAGACGGGACGACGGACAGAAAAGTGACCGGAACAGTTAGTATTAATTCAGCTGGCCTCGCCACTTTCAGCGCACCGCAAACCGGCAACATCGGAGTCGGTGATGTAATTGATTATGACAGTGATAATAAAAAAGCCTATATCGTATCCAAAATTGATCAGTCAAATTGGAATGTCCAAACGAACACCGGTGCATTGCCAGCGATCGTAACAGATGCGACAGTCAATTCCATCAAACGTGTATTCTCATCACTAAGTTCCGCCGAAGCAGGTGCGACCGGAGCGACACTACTCAATACGTCCGATCTTCTCACTAACAACTATCAGTTGAATTTCCCCTGCTACTACGACACCGGAGCGGACACGACTGCTGTAACTGTTAATGGCTATACGACTGCGCCGACGAATTTTATTAAAATTTATACGCCATACAACACAACTAGTGAAGCAAATACTTCGCAGAGGCATAGCGGGAAGTGGGATGATTCGAAGTTTCGGATGGAGGTCAGTGGACGGCCGATTGATGCTTATGCCAACGTTAGCATTGATGGTGTCCAGGCTGTGGCGACAAACGATTGGGCAATTGCTATTCAGAATACTTCGAGTGGGCAAGCAAACATATCAAATAATATCATAAAAAATTCCGGAACCGGAATCGTTAATAATTACGGGTCTAATACCGGTGTCAATATTTGGAACAACATTATTTATAATTGCAACGAAGGTATTTATACTTATCAAGAAAGGGCTAGCTATATCTATAATAATACTGTTTATGGCTGTAGTGTTATGGGATTTTATACTAATGGAGTTAATGGTTTGACCTATAAGAATAATATTTCATATAATAATGCCATTAATTTTAACTTGAACGGATACAACGCCTCCTCCACCAACAACCTCTCTGGTCCTACTCAAACTGATGCGCCGGGATCGAATCCGCAAAATGCTAAAGTGGTTAATTTTGCCGACGTCGCCAACAAGGATTTCCATCTATCCGCGACAGATACCAGTGCAAACAGTATGGGCGCGGATCTTTCCGTTGATACTAATTTGCCTTTCACTACTGATATCGACGGCGGAACGCGCACCACTCCTTGGGACATCGGCGCGGACGAAGGCGCGATCGGCATCTACTACAGTGTTGGCCAAAACACGAATGACCACAAAACTGGCACGAATCCGACCGTGTCAATCGCGAGCGGCGTGGCGACTTTTTCCGAAGCGCAAACAGCGACCAATCTGGGCGTAGGGGATAAAGTGACCTATAACAACACTGACGTGGCCTACATCACCGCCAAAACTTCCACCTCAGTCTGGCGCGTCGCAACTGCCACCGGCACGACCCCGGCCGATATCACCGACTCAGCCGTGGTTTCTATCACGCACGCTTTTGCTTCGCTCGAAGGCGCCGTCGATGCTGACACAGCATCTGGTGCTTTTGACGCGACGCACCTCAACACGAAAGATCTCACCAGCGGAAACTATCAACTAAATATTCCTTGTTACTATGATTCCGGAGCAGACACAACGGCAGTCGCCGTCGAGGGCTGGACAACTGCAGCGAATAACTATATTAAAATCTATACACCAAACAATACGGCGACGGAGGTGAATCTTTCCCAAAGGCATCAGGGAAAGTGGGATGATGGGAAATATAGCTTAGTTTCAAATACTAGCGGTTGGTGGTCAACAATGACAATTACAAATGAGTTTGTGAGAGTGGATGGTTTGCAAATCAAAAGAGTATCGGCCGGAAATTCTAATCCAGAAATTGTCTATATTAATGCTAATAATGCCAATTCAGACATTCAGTTATCGAATAATTTGGCAGTCGCAGACTTTACCGGACTGACAAGCTATGGTTACGGAATAGGAGTGCCATATAGTTCCAATAATAGAGGGAAAATTTGGAACAATATTATTTATTCCGTCCAATCAGGATCAGTTGGCGCTATTGCACTTGCCTTGGCCGAAACCGATGGGTTTGTCAGAGATTTTCAAGTCTATAATAATAGCATAATCGGCTGGACGTTTGGAGTCGGTGGTTCTGATTATTCCACCCAGATCAAACTTAAGAATAATATTTCATATAATAACGTAGATAATTATAGTGGTAATTTTGACGCTTCCTCCACCAACAACCTCTCCGGCCCGACACAAAATGATGCGCCGGGATTGAATCCACAAAATACTAAAGTTATCACATTCGCCGACGAACCCAACAAAGACTTCCACCTCGCCTCCACTGACACTTCCGCCAGAAACATGGGCGCGGATCTTTCGGCGGATGCTAATCTTGCAATTACGAACGACATCGACGGCCACACTCGTTCAACCTCCTCGCACACCGGCGCTTTTGACATCGGCGCCGACGAAGGCGCGACTGCGGTCTATTATTCTGTCGGGCAAAATACCACGGATCATAAAACCGGGGCGCCGACGGTGACGATTGCCAGCGGAACAGCCACTTTCAATGTGGCGCAAACCGCGACGAATATGGGCGTTGGCGATAAGATAACTTACAACAGCACTGACGTGGCCTACATCACCGGCAAAACAACGACGAGCATTTGGACAGTGCGCACCGCCACGGGAACCATTCCCGCCGACATTACGGATTCGCCGGTTGTTTCGATTGCGCATCCATTTGCATCTCTCGAAGGTGCAGTCGATGCCAACACAGGCGCTGGTGCGTTTGATTCTTCGCACCTCAACTCCAAGGACTTAGCGGGTAATAATTATCAGTTGAATATTCCCTGCTACTATGACAGTGGGGCGGACACAATCGGGGTGACGGTGGGCGGTTGGAATACATCTGTACCGAACTATATCAGAATTTATACTCCTTTTAATACAACAACGGCAGTTAACCAATCACAACGGCATGATGGAAGATGGAAGAATTCCGCCTTTACTATCGGAACGACTGCAGGAGAAGTTGTTGGTGTTTATTCTATCAGTCAGGTTAAAATTGATGGTCTGCAGATAGATGGTACTAATGGTGCACATATGGGTATCTGGACAAGCGGTAATGATACGGAAATTTCTAATAATATTGTCCGTAATATTGATACGGGACTATATCTGAGTGCTTCACGTACGCATGTGGCTAATAATATTATTTATGGAAATGATACGGCTGTGTATTTTCAAAATGGGGATAATATTTATTTATCAAACAATACTATCGTAAATAGCGCAGTTGGCTTTGAAAAACAATGCGCCGATGGCTATGTTAAGAATAATATTTTATCTGGAAATACTTCTGATTATAGCAACACTGGCTGCGGTGGCGACCCAAGTTTTACCTACAACTCTACCAACCAAGCCTCTGGCATTCCCGCCGGCACAGGCAATCGCTACAGCCAGACTTTCAGTTTCCTGGATTCTGCCAACGCCGATTATCACCTCGCCCAAACCGACTCAGCCGCTAAAAACTTCGGTGCGGATTTAAGTGCGGATAGTAATTTTGCTTTTAACACTGATATTGATGGAAATACCCGCCTCCGCCCAGGCTCCGGCGTGGCGACGTGGGATATCGGCGCAGACGAAGCCGCAACAGCAGTCTATTATTCCGTCGGACAAGATGGCACGACGGATCGCAAAGTGGCTGGAAATATTTCAATCAATTCAGCTGGACTCGCCACTTTCAGCGCACCTCAAACCGGCAACATTGGTGTGGGGGATGTGATTGATTATGATAGTGACGCCAAAAAAGCCTATATCGTTTCCAAAACTGATCAATCGAATTGGAATGTCCAGACGAACACCGGCGCTCTTCCAGCGACAGTCACCAACGTAACAGTCAATTCCATCAAACGCGTCTTCTCCTCACTCAGTTCCGCCGAAGCGGGAGCGACTGGCGCAACGCTGCTCAATACGTCTGATCTTCTCACTAACAACTACCAACTCAATTTCCCTTGCTACTACGATACCGGAGCGGATACGGCAGGTACAACCATCAGTGGTTATGCTACTGCTCCGACTAATTTCATAAATATTTATACGCCAAACAATACTACAACTGAAGCGAACAGTTCGCAGAGGCATTTGGGGAAGTGGGATGACGCAAAATATCGCATGCAAATAACAAATACTGATGGTATAAATGCAAGAGATGGATACGTGAAAGTTGATGGACTTCAAATAGATTTTACTAACTCGAACGGGGGTTATCAGTCGGGAATATATACCGCTGCCTATGGTTACCCGAATAGTTGGTATGAAATAAGTAATAATATCGTCAGAGGAACGATAACAGGTGATTCAGCAAGCGCGGGCATATTGGCTGATGTTTACAGCAATAACACAGCGAAAATATGGAACAATATAGTGTATGATTTCACTAATAGTACCAATAATACCAGAGGAATATGGATATGGAATGCGACTGCATATGTGTATAATAATACTGTCTATCATAATTCTTATGGCATAGTAGGTGGTGGAATGGGGCCAATTGCAAAAAATAATATTTCTTATAACAATCGTATTAATTGGTATTCTGGCTTTTATGCCACTTCCACTAACAACCTCTCTGGACCAACTCAAACTGATGCGCCGGGAACAAATCCACAAAATGGGAAGTCGGTGGTGTTTGTGGATGAGACGAACAAGGATTTTCATCTGACCTCGACAGACGTCAACGCGCGCAATGCCGGCGTGGATTTGTCGGCGGATACCAATTTGAAAATCACTTCCGACATCGACGGCCAAAACCGTTTGACCGGCGCGGGAATGGTGGACATCGGCGCGGACGAAACCGCGACAGAGGTCTTTTATTCCGTCGGCCAAAACACGACCGATCACAAAACCGGCACAGCGCCAACTGTGTCAATCGCGAGCGGCGTTGCCACATTTAGTGAAGCGCAAACGGCAACGAACATGGGCGTAGGCGATAAAGTAATCTACAACACAAACGTCGTCGCCTACATCACCGGCAAAACCACGACCAGCATCTGGACAGTCAGAACGGCCACCGGAACATTGCCGGCGGACATCACCGATTCGGCGGTGGTTTCGGTTTCTCATGCTTTTGGTTCACTTTATTCGGCCCTGGGTATGTCTTGGGCTGGGGCGGCTGATTCCAATCATCTTAACACAGGAGATTTAGTGACTGGTAATTATACTCTCAATACTCCCTGCTACTACGATTCGGGACCAGAAGTTTACGGTGTCAATCTTTTGGCCTTCACCACTTCACCGGAAAATTTTGTCCGTGTTTATACTCCTACCAATACGAGCACGGAAGCCAATAGTTCCCAAAGACACGATGGAAAATGGGAGGCAAATAAATACTATGATACTAGTGTCATTGCAATTTATAATAATTATGTGAAAATTGACGGACTGCAATTTTCCATGATTAGCTCAAGCAGTGCTGACAATGTATTGGGGATATCGGGTAGTATAAGTGGTCCAAATAAAATGGAGATTAGCAATAGCATAATTTCCGGTGTGTATAGCAGTGGCGGATGGGGACAGGCTATTTATGCGGGTGCTAGTAGCAATGTTTATGTTTCCAATAATCTTATTTACGGATTTTCTGATGGGTCTGCTTATAGCAATGGAGTTTATTCATATGGCAACTTATATGCTTACAATAATACTATCGCAAATTGCTCCAATGGAATTTCTATTATTTCAGGAGGAATGGCAATTGCAAAAAATAATATTGTTTATGGCAGTGGTGATACTAATGCCTATGGCGGAACATTTGCATCTGGCACAGATTATAACGCAACGGACGGAACTGATGATATCGGGCAGGGAACACATAATAAGATTTCTCAGTCATTTAGTTTTGTCGACGCAACAAACAATGATTTCCATCTCGCCAACAACGACACCGGAGCCAAAAATATGGGCATATTCCTCGGTAATGATCCCTATCTGCCCTTCATGACCGACATCGACGGCCAGTCCCGCCCAAGCGACCAGACCAAATGGGACATCGGCGCGGACGAAAACGAAAACGCCCTGATTGAATTTAAGCAGAATGTTGAATTGAAGAGTGGGGTGGAATTTAAGATTCCGTAAGTCTGAACCACTGACCGTGCCTCGCCGAGCAGGTGGGTTATCACTGAGGGCACTGATTTCACTGAATGATAAAAAATTTGTCATCCTGAGCTTGCCGAAGGATCTACTATCCATTGCCGCAAGCCTTGCTATTAATCGGGAAAATTTACGATAACCACAAGTAGATCCTTCGACTCCGCTGCGCTACGCTCAGGATGACATATATTTTTGGTTTGATGAATCAAACCCCTACGGGAAGATTTGCCAAAAAATAGCTATGATGATATAATATCATCATAATTATTAAAAAACAAAATTATGTCCGACAAAACCGGGCTGGCGATTTTTGAGAATTTTGAAATTCGCCGGCAGTATGATGAAAAAACAGAAAGATGGTATTTTTCCGTGGTGGATATTATCCGAGCGCTTTTGGAACAAACGGATTTTCAAGCTGCCAGAAACTATTGGAAGGTGCTAAAAATTCGCCTAAAAACTGAGAAAAGTGAAGCGGTTACAAAATGTAACCGGTTGAAAATGCTGGCGCAAGACGGGAAAATGCGAGAAACCGATGTCGCCGACACAGAAACGATTTTTCGTCTGATCCAATCGGTGCCTAGTCCGAAAGTCGAGCCGATTAAATTATGGCTGGCCAAAGTTGGCTATGAAAGAATTGAAGAAATTAATGATCCGGAAAAATCCCTGAACCGCGCACGGGAAAATTGGGAAAAGCACGGTCGAAGTCAAAAATGGATTCAGCAGAGAATGATGGGGCAGGAAACGAGGAATAAATTGACCGATTATTGGAGCGAACACGGCGTTTCCGAAAAAGATGAATTTGCCATTTTGACCAACATCATTCACAAAGAATGGTCGGATCTGACAGTCGGTCAGCATAAGAAATTGAAAAATCTAAAAACGCAAAACTTGCGCGATCACATGAGCGAGGTAGAGTTGATTTTCACGGCTCTGGCGGAAGTGTCCACCCGACAAATTGCGACGGCGCTTTCGGCCGAAGGGTTGGCGCAGAACAAAGTTGCCGGAAAAAGCGGAGGCGCGGTAGCGAAAAAGGCGCGCATTGATTTGGAAAAAAAGACCGGCAAAAAAGTTGTTTCGGGGAATAATTTTTTAGTGAAAGGGGAAAATAAGACGTTGAGTTTTGGGAATTAAAATTCCACGCTTCGAGGTCGGACCTCGAATTGAACAATAAGCTGCTCGAAAATCTGTGGGTGTGGTATAATAGATTAGTAATTTATAAACTTAAATAATATGCCAAAAATCGTCCTCGTATCAAAAAAACCGCTAATTATTTTCCTGGCCATGATTGTGCTCCTCGTTGGTGGCTATTTCGGGTACAAGAAATATCAGAAAAATAAGCTATTGAAAGGAAACGTAGAAAGCGTCTATGAGGTGCTGGTGCAGATGGCGGATGAAAAAGTAAATGACCCGGTCGAGGATGCCCGCTCGAGCCTAAAACGGGGCGATGTGATTGCTTATGTGCCAGATGGGCATCAATGGTCAGATACGGAAAAAATCAGCTATTTGATCGTAAAAATAAAACTGAAGCCCGAGGAAGCGCAAAAATTGATGGAAGCGGAAACCAAAAATGCTCCAGTTGATGAAGCGAGAAAAAAAGAACTGCCGGAAGGCGCTGGACCAGAAAAAGAAACTGTGCGGGCGAGAAAATATCAGATCAATTTGGACAAGCTTGATGTGGAAGATTTGACGATCAACGATTTAGCCAAAGGCCAGCCGACAGGGGATAAGGTGTTTGGGGAAAATGTGATTAGGAAGAAGTAATCAGAACCACTGATTATCACTGAGAGCACTGATTTCACTGAATTGAAAATTTAGAATTAAATCAGTGCAATCAGGAAAATCAGTGTTAATCAGTGGTTCAGACGGCTCAGACGGCTTGACTCTCATCTTGCTTTCTGCTAGAATATCTGGGTTAATTATAACCATAAACTGAAGAGCAAAGGAGGACAGGGGCGAGGCTTTTATGGATGATGAATTACCGAGTTTAGGGGGCAAGAAACAAACGAAAAGAGGCAAAATAACACTTATGCTAGCCATAGGGCTGTTTTTTTCAGTCTATTTTCGGCAAAATAGCCTCATTTCAGTCTTGACGGAGGATAATGCCGAAGCCTTTTTTAGCCAGACAGAAACCCCGCTAATATTGCCAAAAACGACCGTTTTTAAGTTCGATCCGATGAACAGGGTTAAGGTCAGTATGGAGAAGCTTGAATTAGAAAAGCAAAAAGAGCGTGAGGAGAAGGTCAAACAAGAATCGCAAAAAAAAGAACCGGAGAATGGCCAGCTGGAAACATATCAAAAACTGGTGTCTGGCAGTCCGATCGAGGAGATGTTGCCGTTTATCGCTAAATGCGACAGTGAGACTGCTTCATTTCTCATCGCGATTGCCAAAAAAGAAAGCGACTTTGGTCGATATTCTCCGCAAAAAAATGGTCGCAGCTGTTTCAACTTTTGGGGTTATCGCGGAACCTATAATCAAACTGCTTCAGGCTACAGCTGTTTTGATTCTCCCGAGCAAGCGATTGAAGTTGTCGGCGGAAAAATTCGCGAACTGTTGGACAAAAAAATCGACACGGCGGAAAAGATGGTCGTTTGGAAATGCGGGTCAACTTGCGCCGGGCACGATCCGGCCAGTGTGCGCAAATGGATTTCGGACGTGGCGCTCTATCGTCAAAAGGCCAATTCCTGACCACTGATTATCACTGATTTTCCTGATTACACTGATTAAAAAAACCGGCTCTGCCGGTTTTTAAAATATCATGTGCAATCAGTGCTTTCAGTGTTAACCCGCCTGCTCGGCGAGGCACAGTCAGTGGTTCAGACAGCTAAACCGCCCGAATTTCCACACCTAACTTTTCTTTGAAAATCTGTTTCATCATGCGCACTTCTTCTTTCATAATCACAAATTCTTGCTTAAAATCTTCTTGCGCTTTGACGTAACCGTCGATCAGCGTCTGGACGTTATTAATGTCAGATTTTAATTCTGTTTCCAGTTCGTCGAATCTGGCGTCAACATTATTAAACCGGATATTAACCCGAGTTTCTAGCGTGTCGAGCCGATTGTCAATACCATCAAGCCGATTATCAATACCATCAAGCCGATTATCAATACCATCAAGCCGATTATCAATACCATCGAGCCGATTATCAACTTTATTAAAGCGGCCGTCAATCGCGCCAAGAATAATCCTGGTTTGTTCCGCAAGATCACTGGAAGTGATATATTCAGTTTTAGCTTGTGTATTTTCTTCCATAGTTCAATTTTACTCCGAGGCTGGTTTTGTGTCAAATTATCGTGTATAATAAAACTATGAATTGGCTAACGATTACTATCGTCGCGTATTTGCTTTTGGCGCTGGAGATTATTCTGGATAAATTTTTGCTTTCCTCCAAACGCGTTTCCCATCCGGCCATCTATGCTTTTTATTCCGGGACACTGGGGCTGTTTGCGGTGATTGTCAGTTTGTTTTTTGGCGGTTTTCATTTCATCCCTTCAGGCAAAATTATTTTTAGTTTTATTGCGGGGATAATTTTTATCTACGGCATGCTCTCGCTGTTTTTCGCGGTGCGAAAAGGCGAGGCTAGCCGAGTGCTTCCAGTAGTGGGCGCCGTCATTCCGATCGTCACTTTTTTTCTGGCGGTCTTTTTTTTGCACGAACGGCTCGGTGCGCGGGGAATTTTCGGTATCGCAACACTCATTTTGGGTGGACTTCTGATTTCTTTTGAATTGGACAAACTGGAAAAACGGATATTTTTCAAGGGTTTTCGCGCCTCGCTTCTGGCGGGATTTTTTCTGGCCCTTTCCGCAATTATGATCAAAGCGCTCTATTTTCATGACAATTTTTTGAATGTGTTTGCTTGGACGCGCGCGGGGGCATTTTTGGGGACACTTAGTTTCTTAATTATCCCAGCTTGGCGGAAAGCCATCTTGGGTTCACTTTTGAAATTTAAAAAGCCCCAAAAAGACCACCAAAAATCAGGCGCTTCTTTTGTGCTGGCCAAAATTATGGGTGGCAGTGGATCGTTTCTGAAAGAATATGCCACCTCACTGGCCACAGCTAGTGTGACGATCGTGAGCGCACTGGTTTCTGTCGAATATGTCTTTATTTTCATCCTCAGCATCCTTTTTTCCGCCTGGGTGCCCGAAGTGATGCAAGAAAAAAAAGATTGGAAAACCGTTCTGCAGAAGATTTTAGCGATTATTATTATTGCCGTTGGAATCGGACTGGTTTCGCATGTGAAGAGATAATTAATTCGTGTCATCCCCGCGAAGGCGGGGATCCAGATACCTCAGGCTTAACTTTTAGAGAAAACGAACAAATAAAAAATAAACAAGCTGTAATATGAAATCTGAGAATTTATAATTCATTTTTTTATAATACATAACTAGTGGAACCTGGATTCCCGCCTTCGCGGGAATGACACGGCAGAAACAAAAATGCAAAAAACAAAAAAAGTGCTCAAAATTATCTTCAAAACCTTCCTCGTCATCTTTGCTCTTGCTTGTGTAATTCTGATTTTTTTTAATATTCCTGTAGCCAAAGAAAATACTGACGCAAAACTGGGTGTCACCTTTTCCAAGCGCTACGCTGAGGATATTGGTCTGGATTGGCGCGCGGCCTACCTTGCTACTTTGGATGATTTGGGTGTGAAAAAGATCCGTGTGCCGGTCTATTGGGATTGGGTGGAACCGCAAGAAGGTCAATATGATTTTACTGATCTAGATTGGCAGATGCAGGAGGCCGAAAAACGCAATGCCGAAATAATTCTCGCCGTTGGACAAAAAGTGCCACGTTGGCCAGAATGTTTCATCCCGGAATATCTCAAAAATGATGATGCTAAGAGAAAAATGGAGCTGGTGGAATTTGTGCGGGTCGTGGTTGAGCATTATAAAAATTCTAAGGCGGTCAAATATTGGCAGATTGAGAATGAGCCGTTTTTGAAATTTGGGGAGTGTCCGGTCTTGGACAAAAATCTATTGGATAGTGAAATCGCGATGGCGCACAAAACTGACCCCAGTCGAAAAATCATCGTGACTGATTCGGGAGAACTTAGCTTATGGTACAATGCAATTTCTCGGGCGGATATTTTCGGTACGACAATGTACCGGACGATTTATACTGCTAAATATGATCTTTTTTATACCTATCCGATCGGTCCGCGCTTTTTTCAATTCAAATATTGGATGAATCAGTTGTTTGTCAAAAATGACAATGCAATTGTGATTGAGTTGCAAGCGGAACCATGGATCAATGGCTGGACAACTAATCAACCTCTGGAAAAACAATTTGAGTCAATGAATGTCCAAAAACTGCAGGATAATGTTTCCTTCGCCCGGCAAGTTGGTTTTCCAGAAATCTATCTCTGGGGCGCGGAGTGGTGGTATTGGTTGAAAGTGAATAATAATCACCCAGAACTGTGGGACACGGCGAAAGGGATGTTTCATAATCAATAATTTATGCAAAAAAAATCAAACTTCTTCCAACTTTTCGTCAAAACATTTTTATTTTGCTTGATTTTGGCTTCTTTGAGTTTGATCGCTTTTTATGGCTGGCAGTTTTATGGGAAAGCTTATCAGGAAAATGTCGTAGTGAAGAAAACAAAAGATGTTGGCGTGAAAGAGGCGGTTGAAATTAATTTTTCTGTACCGGTCTGGAATGCTGATTATGCAAAAGGGATAAAAATTATTCCAGATGAAAAAGTGACGTTTGATTTTGATGAGGCAAAAAGAAAATTGACTATCACCCCGAGAACTTTTTGGCAGCCTACAGTGAGCTATGTAATCAGTCTGCCAGAAGGGCGCACAACGATGCTGACCAAAATTTTAGACAGAAAGCTAGCTTTTTCTGTAGCTGGACTTCCAGAGATAGGATCAGTTTTTCCAGTTGATGGCGCGACAGATGTGGTTTTGGGAGCAGAAGATCCGATTATGGTCAATTTCAATCGATCAGTTGAAAATTATTACATCAAATTTGTCCTAAATCCAGGCAATGGCTTGGATTACCAGCTCAATCCCCAGAAGACTCAATTTAAAATTTTACCAAAAAGCAATATTGAAAATGGTATAAAATATACGTTGAAAATATTTGCTAAAGTGACGGAGGACGGGGATGAAAACTACAAGCAGATTTATGATGGAGTGTTTGAAACATTGAAGCCTACTCCAGTTGTTTGGGAAAAAGATCATGCGCTCCGCATCGATCAAGCGAAAAAATATACCAAGGCCAAAATAACCGAAGGGAAATATATTGATGTTAATCTGGCTACTCAAATAATGACCACCTTTGAAAGCGGAACACTGCTCGACGCTTTTCTGATTTCATCAGGCAAGCGGGGAATGGAAACGCCGGTCGGTACGCACCAGATTTACAATAAAACGCCGCGTGCCTATTCCAAAGCCTACGGTCTCTATATGCCTAACTGGATGGCTATCGTTCCAGGTGGTAAATTCGGCATCCACGAGCTACCGGAGTGGCCAGGAGGCTACAAGGAAGGCGCCAATCACCTGGGGATCCCCGTTTCGCATGGTTGTATGCGCTTGGGCGTCGGACCGGCCAAAATCGTCTACGACTGGGCCGAGGTTGGCACTCCGGTGATTGTGTATTAGAATAGATGTGTAATTATTAAAGAAAAAAATATGGTAGAATTGTTTGGAGAAAATAGGGGGATCGAAAAAAAAGCAGATGACCCAGGGTTGTTTTTCATGGAGACTGTCAGGGAAGAACTTAAAGCTGATAAAAGTATAGACTGGGAAGAATATAAAAAATCATTAATGGAACTGCTATATGATACAGTGACAAAAGGAGATCCTGAGGCAATAAGAAAAATTACATTGCAAGTCAAAAGATTTGATGAATTGCGTTTGATACATAAGAAGCATGGTGTAGATTTGATGGAAGCGAACGGGGAAGAATAGACAGAAATAAATTGAATACTAAAAAAGCCTAAACAATTTCAGTTCAAGATAATTTTATGGCAAGAATTGTTGTTGATATCGAGACGATCGGTTTTGATTTTGAGGCGTTGGAAAGGGAAACGCAGGAGTATCTGCTCAAATACGCCAAAGATGATGAAGAGCAGGATGAAGTGAAAAAGCGCCTGGGGCTTAGCCCTCTCACGGGCGAGATTGTAACGATTGGGATGCTTAATCCGGGCACGTTAAAGGGGCTGATCCTTTTTCAAAATAAGGGCGAAGAAAAAATTGAATTTGAAGAAAATGGAGTGAAATATGTGAGTGGGACAGAAAGAGAAATCTTGGAAAAATTTTGGGAACTGATGCAAAGCTATGACCAGATCATCACGTTCAACGGGCGTAGTTTCGACGGACCGTTTCTGGCACTTCGCAGTGCCAAACATGAAATTCATCCCGCCAAGAATCTTTTCGGTTATCGTTATTCCCACGTGACACATTGCGATCTCTTAGAGCAGTTGACTTTTTATGGAGCGACGCGCCGGTACAATTTGGATTTTTATGCTAAATTTTTCGGAATCGTTAGTTCCAAAGACGAAGGTATTACAGGAGATATGGTAGGTGAGCTCTATCAGGCAGGAAAGTATTTGGAGATTGCCAGGTATTGTGCGCGCGATCTGGCCACGACTGCCGAGCTGTATGCGCATTGGGATAAATATCTAAGATTTTGAAAAAAGCATGATCAAAGAAATCTGCAAAAAAATGCATAAGAAAAAAATTGCTATTTTTGATATTGATGGTACGATTTTTCGTAAAAATTTAGCTTTTGAACTTTTGAACGAATTGTCTTGGATGAAGATATTTCCCAAAACTGTCCGTAGTGAACTAATGACTCTCTATGGCCACTGGCTGGACAACGAGGGGACCTATGAGGCGTATCGCGTGAAACTAGTGGATTTATATGAAAAAAATCTAAAAGGCAAGAGTCAGGAGGATATCATCAAGGCGGCAAAGGTAGTGGCTGATTTCAATGCCAAGCGGACCTACATCTTTGCTAAAAAAATTATTGAAGAGATGCGCCATGACCACGTGATGCTCATGATTTCCGGTTCACCGATCGAGATCGTGAAAGAATATGCCGAAATTCTCCAATTTGATGCTTACTATGGCAGTGTCTATGAAATCGACAAAAATAAGCTTTATACGGGGAAAACTGTCTTTGAGCCGACGCATGACAAGGGTTCAGTCGTGAAGCAGTTTGTGGCAGAAAATGATATCTCGCTGGTCGGATCTTTTGGGATTGGTGATACGCAATCTGACGCATCATTTTTGGAACTGGTCGATGCGCCGATCGCTTTCAATCCCGATTTGAATCTGCGCCAGATCGCTCAAAAGAAAGGCTGGAAAATTATGGTGGAGAAAAAAGACGTGCTCTATGAGATTAATAATAAAAATTAATTTATTTTTTAGCCAAATTCATGAATATATTTGATGCCTATGTGCTGATGTTTGGACCATTCATTCTGCTTTTTTTCATCCTCTACCTTGTCTTTGATTATTTCGCCACCAATCCCAATGCTTTTTGGAACACCTGGTTCAAAAAAACACTCTGGATCTGGTTGCCCTTTTATGGCCTCCGACGTTTGATCCGTGAGGTGATTTTGGGGAAGAAGAGGTAATGTTTTTCTCTTGTGTCATCCCCGCGAAGGCGGGGATCCAGGCACCTCAGATCTTAAATTAAGAAAAAACGAATTATTGAAATTCAAGACTAACTGAAATTGAGAGCTTGCTGGACTTGCATCTCGATTTTCCAGAGTTGATAACTAGTGGAAACTGGATTCCCGCCTTGCTCCACCGCTAAAGCTAAGGCGGCACGCGGTCGCGGGAATGACACATCAAAAAACCCCGCTCATGCGGGGTTTTAAAAATGTTGAAATAAAATCTATTTCACCGACTCGATCAACTTAGCAAAAACTTTCGGTTCAGTTACGGCCATCTGAGAAAGCACTTTGCGATCTAGCTCAATTTTTTTGTCAGCCATAATTTTAATAAATTGGCTGTATTTGAATCCCAATTCGCGAAGAGCAATATTGAGCCTTGTGATCCACAATTTTCGCATCACGCGCTTTTTCGCTCGGCGATCGCGGAAAGCATAAGAGCCCGCTTTGATCACAGCTTCTTTGGCGGCGCGATAATTAGTACTTCTTCTCCATTTGAAACCTTTGGCGTCTTCCAAGAGATTCTTTCTTCTTTTTGAGGCGGCCATTCCGCGTTTTACTCTAGTCATATATTTACATTGTTATATTGTTAAATTGCTAAATGGTTATGAAAATATATTAGCAATGAAACAATGTAACCATTTAACAATTTAACAGTGCATTCTCTTTAGGACATTTTTCTCATCAGCTTTGAAGAGTCTTTTGTCGCCCTTTTTCTCTCGTCCGACCTTGCCGTTTTCTTTCGAGTTATAGTGGTTTTGTCCAGTTGATCGGCGGATCACCTTTTTGTTTTTCGTTATCTTGATCTTCTTGGCAAGCGCTTTTTTCGTTTTTAGCTTTGGCATAAATTTAAAATCTAACTCAATAATTATTTATCTTAAAAAATGTTTTCTATATTATTTAGCCCTTTCCCTCATCCGGCCTTTGGCCACCCTGCCTACCGGCAGGCAGGCTTCTCCCTAGGGGCGAAGGGGAATGGAGCTATTCTTCGTCCGGAGCGATAATAGCATTGAATCCTCCTGGATAGCGCTTGATCTCTTGTTCGATCTTGTAGGGGATCGCGATCTCATGGAGGAACTGTTTCAGATTGGCCCGAGCCAGATCTTGATGGGCCTTTTCTCTTCCACGCATTGTTAGTTCTACTTTCACCTTAGCGCCTTTTTTCAAAAATTTTTCTGCTTGGGCTTTCTTAAATTCCAAATCGTGCGTATCGGTACGAACTCCCAATCGGATGCCTTTCACTTCGGATTTTTTCTGCTTGGTCTTATTCACTCTTTCCAAACGAGATTTTTGGTATTGAAATTTTCCAAAATCCATAATCTTGCAAACCGGAGGTTTGGCTTGAGGAGCGATTTCCACGAGATCAAGTCCTTCGTCATGTGCCAGCTCCAAGGCTTGGCTGGTCGGGATGACGCCCAATTGCGCATTATCAGAATCACGAATAACCCGCACTTCCGGTACGCGGATCTGATCGTTGATTCTCGTGATCGGTCCTTTTCTGACCACTGGTCGTTTGTAGGGTGTTCGTCTGATAGCTTTAATTTAATGATTATGTTTCGTATTCTCTACGAATTACGAATTGGTACGAATGTACGAAAAATATATAAACTTTATATTATTTATACGCTAAGCGATTCACGCGTTAGTACATTCGTATAAATTCGTAATTCGTAGTTGTGGAGATGATGGGAGTTGTCAGCCCGAGGCTGATCCGCCTTGGGCGGAAACCCATTACTCGTATATTTCAAATAGTATTGAAATATTTTGTGGAGATGGCGAGAGTTGAACTCGCGTCCAAAATTATTCATTCAAAATATACTACAAGCTTATTCCGCCTTATTTTCCGCACGAGGCGGGTCGATCGAAAAGTGAATGGCGAACAAAACCTTTCCGATCTATCCCTGACTTTAGTTTTGCTCTTGATCGTCAAGAAAAATATCGAGAGCTAGCCCAATGATGTGACACCGGATTTTACCTCTTGGGCGAAAATAAGTCCGATGGCTGGTGCCCTAACTAGTAAAGACTAGTATTAGGCAAGAGCGGTAGCAAAGTTGACTGTGAAAGCTTGCGCAATCGCAGTTTTTGCTTTTGTTAGTAAGTTTACACTTATAACTTTAATAGCGGTTTTACGAGCAGCTATAAGAGCTCGGCTTGCATATTTTAAACGTACAACCTGTCGAAACCAGGCATCCCCAGGTATAATTTCTAATTTTCAATTTCTAATTTCTAAACAAATCCCAATTGCCCTAATTTCCAAGCACAGAGATTATTTATTTAGATATCAGAAACTGCAAAAGTTAAGAATTCTTGAGCGCCCTATCAATATTCCGTTTGGCCTCTTTTTTGGCTAAATCCTCGCGCTTATCGAACTTCTTTTTGCCTTTTCCCACGGCAAAAGATAACTTCAATAGTCGTTTCTTAGTATACAACCTAAGTGGCACTAATGTCAAGCCTTCTGTGCGGACTTTTCCAATCAATTGGCGGATTTCTGACTTTCGCAGGAGCAGTTTTCTCGCGCGGGTCGGATCATTGACCTGTTTTAGCCCCGCTTGCTTATATGGTGCAATGTAGGCGTTAGTAAGGTATAATTCCGTGCCTTTGAGCGTCACAAAGCTTTCTTTCAGACTGACTTGGCCTGATCGGGCCGATTTGACCTCCTGTCCGCTCAAAACCAAACCAGCCTCATACTGATCCAGGAGGGAATAGTCAAAATTGGCTCTTTTGTTGATTGCAAGTACGCCCATAAGACTAGTCTAGCAAGTATTTCTAGCGCTTACAATAGAAAGCTGGATTTTTTGGTGATTTTGTGCTATAATTGAAGATATGGAAACACTACAAAAAACAGCCCTTTTTTGGGATGTTGACCTAAAAGAACTAAATGCTCAAAAAAATGAAAAATTCGTCGTGGAGAGAATTTTGGCTTTTGGCGACACAGATGATGTGCGGTGGGCAAGTGAGCAATATGGCAAGGAGAAGCTAAAGCAATATGCGCTTGAAAGTAATAAGCTGAATCCGAAGTCGCAGTTTTTTTGGTGCCAATATTTTAATTTATCACAAATAGAATGCACAAAGAAGCAATCACAAAAAAAACTCAGTCCGTTTTGGACAAACTAGTCTCATCCGGCATCGTCAAAGATTTTTATCTGGCTGGCGGAACAGCCTTGGCAATTCAACTTGGCCAACGTGAGTCGATTGATTTGGATTGGTTTACGGAAAAAGAGTTTAGTTTGGGAAAATTAAAAGGCCAGTTGGCAGATACTGGTAATTTTGAAGTGGTTAGCGAAGCCCCAGGAACTTTGCATGGAATTTTGGATGGGGTGAAAATAACATTTTTATATTATAATTATTCGCCACTATTTCCCTTTATTGCTTTTGAGGATGCAAAACTGGCGGATGAGCGGGATATCGCGGCGATGAAAGTTGATGCTATCTCGTCACGAGGAAGCAAAAAAGATTTTATTGATCTGTATTTTTTATTGAAAAAATATTCTTTGGAAGAAATTATCGGATTTTTTGAAAAAAGATACGCCAATATCCACTACAATAAGATGCATATTTTGAAAAGTCTTGTCTATTTTGAGGACGCACAAAATGAAGCATCTCCTGTGATGCTCCAAAGGGCGGATTGGGAAGAAATAAAAAAAGTGATTCAAAAAGAAGTCAATCGGTTGGTGGGGATTTAAACTCGGATAGTTAATTTTCACCAAATACTTTTAGGGGAGGGGAATCGCTGTTCCCCTTTTTTCAGGGAGTCGATTTTGGATAAATCATTTTATTTTCCCATAATTTAGATCGGTGGCGATCTTGTAATATTCTGATACGCCTTGGGCAATTTCGGAGCTTCTGATGGCACTAAATCCATCTCCGCCCAGGCCATGGTTAGTTACGGCATTAATCATGCCGATAGTGGTTGTTAATTGGTTAATCTTGGAAAATGGCCCCCTTCCGTTGAAGTACTTTTTTCTACGTTTTTTTGCGGGACTTTGCGTTTTCTCTTTTGGTTGCTCAATAAGTTCGCCCGCAGTTATTGGTTCAATGTCCATCAAATCAGGAGATTTTATTCTTGCCTTGAGCTGTTGCGCTTCCAAGGTCGTGTACATGTTATGTCCGATCTTGAGTATGCGCTCGGGGCCTTTATTCCCGGTGCTATTCTCATCTTTCATATCGCTCTCCTTTCCTTTGACTCCCCTAAAAGTATTTTGTAAAATAACTGGTTTTTAAAGACGCCCAGCGGGGCGTCTCTACGAATAAATTCTAATTTTACGCTCGACTGACATATTCACCCTTTTCCGTGTTGACGATAATTTCATCTCCAGCTTCAACGAAAAGAGGAGTGGAGATTTTTTTACCGGTTTCTAGGGTGACCATTTTGCCTCCAGTGGAAACGGTATTGCCTTTGATGCCTGGTGGCGCTTCAGTCACTTTCAGTTTCATCTTGACCGGCAGTTCGATGTTGATTGCGTTACCTTCAAAATTGAGAAACATCACTTCCGTTCCTTCGGTCAAGTAATCCACATTATCTCCCAGTGTTTCCGTGGAAAGCGAGAATTGTTCGTAGGATTCGTTATCCATAAAACAATAATCGGTGTTTTCTTTGTAGAGAAACTGGGCTTTGGATTTGGTGATCGTCGCTTCTTCCACATGTTCGGCACCTTGAAAGGTTTTTTCGAGGACCGCTCCGGTCGTCAGGTTCTTGAGGCGCGTGCGCAGCACTGATCCCGCGCGTCCGGTCTTGGAGTGTTCGTGGTAAAGCACGGCAAATGGCATCCCATTCAAGATGATATTTTTCCCAGTCTTGATATCTGAAATTCCAATCATAAATATTTTTTTATTTAATTTCGCAGGAGCGGGTTTGTAACCCGGTCCTTTTAGTTTACCATAGAACAGATTTAGCTAGTAAACTATGAGGTTCGAGTTACAAACTCGAACCTGCTTTTAATGACACTAAAAGGCTATCTTGCCACAAAAGGCACCAGCGCCATGACGCGGGCTTTTTTGATCGCGTTCGTGAGCACTCTTTGGTGTTTGGTGCAGGTTCCATGACGCTTTGGTGGATAAATCTTGCCTTGAGAATTCATAAAACGGCGGATGAAATAGGCATCCTTGAAATCGATCTTTTCGATCCGATTCTGGCAGAAGTGGCAGAGTTTTTTCTCCGGCACGCTGATTTCGTTGCTGTTGCGATTGTTATACATACTTTAAATTACTTACAAATTAAACGAATTACCCCTTCTCCCTTAGGGAGAAGGTGCCCGAAGGGCGGATGAGGGAGGGGACTTGATGTTATAGAAAGACTAATTTTAGTTAGTTTACCTATAATTTTTTAGCCCTTTTCCCTCACCTGTCACGAGTATGTGACATCCTCTCCCTAAGGGAGAGGAGGAATTACTAAAATGGTACGTCCTCAATTCTCACCTCGTCTTCCTCTTCATCAAGATTTATCGTGGGGATTTCTTCTGAAGATGGTGCTTGTGGACTTTGAGCTTGCGCTGGAGCAGCAATCGGTTTGTTGTAAGTTCCCGCTGCTTGTCCGCCACCTTGTCCGGCGCGCGATCCCAGTTGCATATTCTCGGCGACTACTTCGGTTGTGCGTCGTTCAGTGCCATCTTTTCCAGTATATTTCCTTGTGGACATTCTACCTTCGAAATAGGCTTCTTGTCCTTTTGTCAGATATTGTCCGGCAATTTCACCGAGCTTGCCCCAAAGTACGACATTGTGGAATTCTGTCTGGTCTTGCTTTTGTCCGTTCTTGTCTTTCCAGAAGCGGTTAGTAGCAATTGAGATGGAAGTGACAGTTTGTCCGGTAGTTGTAGTTCTTACTTCGGGATCCCGAGTCAATCTTCCGACGAGGATCACTTTGTTGATGTTCATATTTTTGTTATCGGTAGAGACGTCCCGCAATTGCAGGTCGTCTATACTTAATAATTAATAAAAACTAGCTGTTGAGAATTTCGTCCAGTTTTTTATCCAACGCCTCGGCGTCTTCGGCTTTTTGGGTGACTTCTTCTGGGGTCTTTGGAGCGGCTGGGGCTACTTCTTCTTTTTTGACCGGATTTTTTTCTAGCTCTTCCGCTTCTTTTTTCGCCTCGCGCATTTTTTCTACTTCACCTCTTTTTTCTTCTTGCTCGATGCGCTCTTCTTTCGTTTTCAGTTCTGGCAGTTCCGATGCATCGCTGATGATGAAACGCAAAACTCCCGGGTGGAGATTGAGCTTGTTGATGATTTCCGGGACGTTAGCCGGTTCTTCAGTGGAAAACCGCTTGGCTACATAAATGCCATGAGTGTCCTTTTTGATCTTATAAGCCATCTTTCTTTTTTCCTGGGTCATCTTTTCTTCAAAAACACCCGCGTGGCTGGTGACAATTTCGTCTACCTCAGCCTTGATTTTATCCAAGTCGACTTCTTTCGAAACACCGACGAGATAGAACAGTTCGTAACGCATAATTTTTTCGTTCTAATGAATTAGTTAATTAATATAACTTTACTCTTGTGTATGAAAAATCGCAATTGTCATTCTGAGCGCAGCGCAGCGGAGTCGAAGAATCTGCTTTGCGTAACCCAACACTTAGCCTTTAGATATGAAGCTAACGATATTCGATAGCAGATCCTTCGACTTCGTCCGAGTACGGACTACGCTCAGGATGACACCTAAAAACAAAAACCGCCAGAGTTTGCCCCGATGCGGAATGTTTGTGCTCTTATCCTGGCAAAAAAAGTTGCCAGGCGAGAGAACTTCGGGGCTTTCTAGGTTGTTTGCACAGTTTAGCGCATAATGGGGGATTAGTCAAATTTAGCGCCAGAAAAAAATCAAAACAATAACCACCGCAAAAGCCAAACGGTACCAGAAAAAGATTTTGTAGCTTACGCGTTCGATGAATTTTAACATCCAGGCGATAGCGAGAAAACCGGAGAGGGCGGAAAAGAGGATAGCAATAAATTGGACAAAACTGAAATCAGCAATGAGATCGGAAAATTTTAAAATCGTCGCGCCAAAAATAATTGGCGCAGACATCAGGAATGAAAAACGCGCGGCGCTCGTACGATCAAGGCCCAAAGCGAGAGCCGTTGAAATTGTTGCACCGGAACGAGAAATGCCGGGAATAATCGCGACGGCTTGGGAAAGCCCGATTAGGAGTGCATTTTTGGGAGTGACTTTATCAAAGTTCTGATTTTTCTTGCCCATTTTATCAACCCAATACAAAACTAATCCGGCCAGAACTAGTGTACCGGCGATGAGGAGCGGAGAGCGGAAAATTGTTTCCGCTTGTTTTTCGAGAAGATACCCAATAAGCGCTCCCGGAATTGTGGCGATCACCAAAAGCCAAAACGTATTTTTGGGATAATTTATGACTGAAGTTAATTTTAATTTTTTCGAAAAACCAAAAGCGAGGGCAATAATTTTCAGCCAATCTTTCCAGAAAAATAATACGACAGCGATTAATGTGCCAAAATGCAACGCGACATCAAAAGCCAGTCCCGGATCTGGAAAATTGAACAGCCAAGGAAAGATTACTAGGTGAGCAGAAGAGGAGATGGGCAAAAATTCTCCCAAGCCCTGAATGATGCCGAAAATTATTGCGTGGATGATGGTCATATAGTTTTCTCTAAGAATTACGAATTAATTCACCTCACCCTAACCCTCTCCTTAGTAAGGAGAGGGGACAAATGCAGATATGTTGTATCAATTTCTCTGAGCTTAGGAATCGAGGAGGTTATGCGTTGAGCCCTTCTCCTTACTAAGGAGAAGGTGGCCGAAGGCCGGATGAGGTGGATTTAAATCTTAAACTCAATCACATCCCCATCGGCAACGACATATTCCTTGCCTTCCAAGCGGAGTGTTCCGAGTTCTTTGGCTTTTGACCAGGTTTCGGCGTCCAGGAGTTTTTGCCAGTTGATCACTTCGGCGCGGATGAATTTATCTTTGAAATCATTGTGGATGGCGGTGCCGGCCAGCGGTGCGGTCCAGCCCTTTTTGATTGTCCAGGCGCGCGTTTCATCTTTGCCGGTAGTGAGAAAGGTGATGAGCCCCAAAAGTTCATAGGCGCGTACGATGAGTTCATCTAGATTTGATCGCACGCTCAGTTCCTCGGCTTCCGCTTTCGTCATCTCGATCAATTCTTCTTCGATTTTTATATCCAATTTGACATGCGGTAATTTTTCCAGATTTTCCGATAATTTAGTTTCGACGTCAGCGACATTGAAAATGTATAAAAACGGTTTCATCGTGAGTAGGGACAGTTCGCGCACGATGATTTTTGTGTTTTCTTCTTCAAGATCTAGGCTGGTAGAGTTGGCCGTTTTTCCTGCTTCAAGATTTTCCCTAATTTTATTCAGTACGTCCAGTTGTTCAGCAGCGCCCTTTTTATTGCCACGCATTTCTTTTTCAAGGCGAATTTTCACTTTGCCAATAGTTTCTAGATCAGCCAAAATTAGTTCAGTGTTGATCGTTTCAATGTCACTTTCTGGATCGATTTTATTATTAACGTGAATGATGCTAGAATTATCAAATACTCGAACGACTTGGCAGATGGCGTCAACCTCGCGGATATTGGAAAGGAATTTGTTACCCAAGCCTTCCCCAGTCGAGGCGCCTTTCACGATGCCGGCAATGTCGACAAATTCAATGATGGCTGGAATGATTTTGGCCGACTTTGACATTTCAGCCAGCTTATCAAGGCGTTCATCTGGCACTTTTACGATTCCCACATTGGGTTCGATCGTGCAAAAAGGGTAGTTGCTGATATCTACCTGTGTCCTGGTTAAGGCTTTAAAAAGGGTTGATTTTCCCACATTTGGCAGTCCGACAATCCCGATTTTTAGTGACATAGTGTTTCTTTATGGATAATATTTTCAGTCTAGCTAATTTCACCGGTTTCCACAAGACCATTTGACAATTCTGTTGATTCGTGTATAATAGTATGATATAATTTCAGCAGTGGAAGAAAACCTTTTGTTTTAGTCAATTATTCTATTTCTTTATTATTAACTCCTCCTCCGCCAGGGCTACGGCGTGACGAGCTTATTATTTGTTTCGCGTAGCTTTTTGTAGAAAAAAAGCCCGGAGTTTCTCTGGGATTGATAATACTAACTAATTTCTTTAAATAAAAAAGCGCGTATGTCGCTTTTGTTAAGGGCAACCAACTTTTTTTGGTGTCTTTAATTTTCGAAAAGTATGTTTAAGAAAACAACCAATGTATCGCCAGCTGGTTTGGCACGTCCAAACAGTTTTGCGATACCCAAAAACCTCGACGGTTTAGCGAGGCTAAAACCAAAACCAAATCGCAGCCCGATGCCGATGACAACAAATTCGGGAAGTTCTAAGGAGAGTTTGCGCATCATTCCCTTGGGCGGTAATGAGGAAGTTGGGCGCAACATGACTGTGTTTGAATATGGCGGAGATATCGTCATCCTTGACATGGGTCTGCAATTTCCGGAAGAAGATATGCCGGGAATTGATTACATCATTCCCAATATCAGCTATCTCAAAGGTAAAGAAAAAAATATCCGTGGTGTCGTTTTGAGCCATGGCCATTTGGATCATATCGGTGCGGCGCCGATCCTTCTGCGCCAACTGGGCTATCCGCCAATCATCGGTCGCGACATGACGCTCGCTATGGTCAAGAAAAAATTGGAAGACTTTGAAAAAGGTTCTGCTCAAAATCTGAAAACCATCCGCGTCAAATCAGTCACGGATAAAGTATCCTTAGGAAAGTTTACTATCGAATTTTTTGAGATCGAACATTCCATCATGGACGCCGTCGGCGTGATTCTCAAAACCCCGGACGGAACCGTGATTCATCCCGGCGACTGGACGATGGAAAAAACGCCCGAGGGCGGAAAGCTTTTGACCTATGATCATTTGTCGAAATTGCCCAGCCCTAGAATTTTGATGCTGGAAAGCCTCGGCGCAATCGTTACCAATCCATCCCGTACGACCGAAGAGGAAATGTACTATAACTTGGAAAAACTGATCCGCGAAGCGACCGGCAAGATTATCATTGGTACCTTTTCTTCCCAGATCAGGCGCATCGGCCACATTTTGGAATATGCCGAAAAAGTCGGCAAGAAAGTAGCCCTGGATGGCTATAGCATGAAAATGAATGTGGAGATTGCTAAAGAACTGGGGTACATCAAGATGCACAAAGAAACCCTGATTACCGTCAACGACTTGCACAAATACCCGGAAAACAAAGTAGTGATCATCTGTACCGGTGCGCAAGGCGAGGGGAATGCTGTGCTTTCACGCATCATCACGGACAATCATCGCTTCATCAAAATCAAGAAAAACGATACAGTCATCTTTTCTTCCTCGGTCATTCCGGGCAACGAACGGACGGTCCAACGTTTGAAAGATAATCTTTATCGCAAATGCGACAATGTCATCCACTCGGATGTGATGGATGTCCACACTAGTGGTCATTGTAGCGCACAAGATATCCAAGAGATGCTCAGGCAAGTGCGCCCAGATTTTTTCTTGCCGGTCTATGCTAATCACTATATGCTCAAAGAAGCGGAAAAACTGGCAGTGCGGATCGGATTTCGCAAAGAAAATATTTTTGTGCTGGACAACGGCAACGTTTTGGAAGTGCAAAAAGGTAAAGCCAAAGTCTTGCCGAAAAAAGTTGACACGAGCTATGTGATGGTGGATGGACTGGGTGTCGGCGACGTGGGACAAGTGGTCATTCGTGACCGTCAAGTGCTCAGCGCTGATGGAATGTTTGTCATCACAGTCATTCTTGACAGCAAGAAAAAAGAAATTGTCGGTAACATTCAAATCACTTCTCGCGGATTCATCTATGTCAAAGATAACTTTGACCTGATCAATGAAACAAAGCGGCGCGTGCAAAAAGCGATCAAGGATACGACCTCCAAAAAAACTTCACCAGAAAAGAAATTCATCGAAGACAACATCCGCGAAGTCGTCGGACTCTATCTCTTCCAACAGACGCAAAGACGCCCAATGGTTTTGCCGGTGATTATTGAAGTTTAAAACAGTGAGCAGTAAACCTGCCCACGCTAAAGCTTTGGTAGGCAAGCAGTGAACGGGAATCAGTAAAAATACAGGAGCTCTGCTTAGGCGGGGCTTTTGTTTTAGCGAGAATTGCCCGAAACGATAAAATGGGCTAAAATGGATTTAGTTAATTTTTTGTAAAATTGTGTTGGACAGCGAAAATCAAAATAATCAAATCGCCATATTTAGAGGCAAGTCAATTCGAAAAACGCTGCATCAGAAAGAGTGGTGGTTTTCGATTGTTGATGTGGTTGCTGTACTAACAGATAGCCCCACCCCAAGGCAATATTGGGGTAAGGTAAAACGGCGCGAGTTTATTGATCTTCAGTTGTCCCCAATTTGGGTACAACTGAAATTGGAGGCGACAGATGGGAAAAAATATGAAACTGATTGCGCCAATACTGAGGGAATGTTTCGTATTGTTCAATCAATTCCTTCGCCCAAAGCTGAGCCACTAAAACGTTGGTTGGCGAAAGTGGGCTATGAGCGAATACAAGAAATTGAAAATCCTGAACTGGCGACTAAAAGAACGAAACTGCTCTATAAGCTCAAAGGCTATCCCGAAGATTGGATTGAAAAACGGATGCGCGGTATTGCTGTTCGCGAAGAACTAACCGATGAATGGCAAAAACGTGGAGCAAAAGAGCAGCGGGATTATGAAATTTTGACTGCAGAAATTTCCAAGGCTACTTTTGGTATAACGCCAGCGGAATATAAAAAGGTGAAAGGGTTGAAGTGGGAAAATCTGCGTGATCACATGGATGATTTCGAGCTCATACTCACGATGCTCGGAGAAAGAACAACGACGGAAATTCATCGCACAAAAGATTCCCAGGGCTTGCCGAGACTGAAAGATGACGCGCGAGTCGGTGGACAAATTGCTGGAACGGCCAGAAAGCAAATTGAAAGGAAATTGAAACGGCCGATTGTTTCGAAGAATAATTTTTTGAAAAATAAAGATACTAAAAAACTAAGCGGTAAATAATCCTATGAAAAAACGCATATTTTCTGGCATTCAGCCATCGGGGAATCTTCACATTGGAAACTATCTCGGCGCAATCCAGAATTGGGTCAAGTTACAAGAGGAGTATGATTCGATTTTTTGTGTCGTGGATATGCACGCCATCACGGTTCCGCAAGATCCGGAAACGCTACGTCGTCGCACAATTGAAATCGCCAAGATTTATTTGGCAGCGGGGATAGACCCAGGGAAATGTTCAATTTTTATCCAATCGCACGTTTCGGAGCATGCGGAGCTGAGTTGGATTTTAAATACGATTACCCAGAATGGTGATCTGAATAAAATGACTCAATTCAAAGATAAGACTGGTTTTGACGAAGATGTTTTTGTTGAAGCAATGATGGAAAAATCAAAGGAAGATATAATAACGAATTTAGAAAACAATGGGTTCGTAATCGATAGAGCGGTTAAAGCAGATAAGATTCTTGAACTTGCAAATTTTTTGCATAAAACAGCCATACTTTCAACCGTTGATGTATATAAAAAATTTATCAGAGAAACATTTAATAAATCTTCGGTTGGTCTTTTTGATTACCCAGTTTTAATGGCGGCTGATATTTTGCTCTATGATACCCAGGCGGTGCCTGTCGGCAAAGACCAAAAGCAACACATCGAACTAGCGCGGACTTTAGCACAAAGATTTAATCATAAATTTGGCGAGACATTTGTGGTGCCAGAGGCGTACACAAACAAAGAAAGTGAAAATATCATGGGTCTTGATGATCCAACCAAGAAAATGTCTAAATCGGCCAAATCGGAATATAACTACATCGCACTTAGCGATGACGCGGATACAGTGAAGAGAAAAATCAAAAAAGCGGTGACGGACAGCGGCAGTGAAATTATTTATTCTGACGATAAACCGGCGCTCAAAAATTTGATCAATATTTATGCTCTTTTGGACAATAAAAAACCCCAAGAAGTGGCGGAGCTTTTTGTGGGTAAAAAGTATTCTGACTTCAAAACAGAACTCGCAGAAGTAATTATCAAATTCCTCGAACCGTTCCAAAGACGGATGGCGGAATTGTCTGACGAAAAAGTGCTAAAGATCCTCGAAGACGGCGCCAAAAAAGTCCGACCATTGGCGAAGAAGAAGTTGGATGAGGTGAAGAAAAAAGTGGGGTTTATCCTTTAAATTGTTCTAATTTACTGAGAAAGATGAGAAGCGAGCCGATGACTCGTTTCTTTTTTTTGCAAGACACTTCAATGAGTGTCATCCTCGCGAAGGCGGGGATCCAGGCACCTCAAGTTCAACACTAGGAAAAAACGAATTATTAAAATTCAAGACTTACTGAAACTAAAAGCATGTTAGACTTGCATCTCGATTTTCCAGAGTTTAAAGCTAGTGGAACCTGGATTCCCGCCTTCGCGGGAATGACACATAAAAAAAGAGCCTCGAGGCTCTTTTTTGATTATTAGCCTCTAATAATCCCCAGAACTTCATCCCTTTTTTCTTCCATCAACTCCTTTGTCTTCGCTTCCAAATTTAATCTTAACTTTGGTTCGGTGTTTGAGGCGCGAACGTTAAACCACCATTCAGGAAAGTCGATGCGGATGCCATCTAGCTCATCCAACTTTCCGGCTTTGTAAATTTCTTTGAGGTTTCTCATCACTGCATCTTTGTCGGCGACATCAGAATTAATTTCTCCGCTGTGAAAATACCTTTTTAATTCAGTAATTAATTCAGACATTTTTTTGCCAGTTTCATTCATGAGATTTAAAAGTGTGATGACAGCGAATGTGGTCATTTCTGCTTTACTATTTTCCGCGAAGAAATAGTGGCCGGAAAGTTCGCCGGCAAAAACTGCCCCTTGCTCGCGCATCTGTTTTTTGATCAGTGAATGTCCGACGCGACAACGATTCACTTTCCCGCCCGCTTCTTCAATCACTTCTCGTACCGCATTAGAACTACGCAGATCCATTAGGATGAGGCTTCCCGGATCTTTTTTGAGTACTTCCTTGGCCAAAAGGGCGATGAGGTAATCCATGGAAACAACCTCTCCGGTTTCTGTAACAAAACCGACGCGGTCCGCATCACCATCATAAGCGATGCCGAGATCGGCTTTTTCTGCCACGACTTTTTCCTGAAGCGCGGCGAGCGTTTCCGTTTTCAACGGGTTGGCTTCGTGGTTAGGGAAGTTTCCGTCGAGCGTATCGTACATATAAATCGCCTCAATTTCAGTCGGAAATTTTTCAAAAACTTCTTTATCCAAAATGCCCATTCCGTTGGCAAAATCAATCACTAATTTTTTCTTTGGTTTACCTGTGACAAAAAACTGTTCCATATAGCTGAGATATTTCTGGTGAAAATCCAGTTCTTCTGTCACCACGCCCTTTGTGGTATTTTCTGGAAAATTTCCAGCAATGGCCAGGTCTCGCACCTCTTCCATCCCACTGCCTTCACCGATTGGTACAGCGCCTTTGAGGCAAAATTTCATCCCATTCCATTCGGCCGGATTGTGCGAAGCGGTGATTATCACTGCCACATCTGCCTCAATTTGCCAGGAGGCAAAATAGAGCATCGGGGTGGTGGAGATTCCAATTCTGATAATGTCAGCACCTTGGTCAGTAATGCCGGAAATTAAACCCGCTTCTAATTCCGGAGAAGATTCGCGCATATCAAATCCAACGATCACTTTTTTGGCACTGGTATGCGTAACGAGTGCCCGGCCGATAGTATAAGCGACGTCTTTGTTGATTTCTGCCGGATAAAGTCCGCGAATATCATAGGCTTTGAAAATTTTTGGTTCCATAGTTTTGTAGTTAAAAATTAAGTGCTTCAATTATACCACGTTCCATAAAAAAACCGCACTTTTGAAAAGCGCGGTTTTTTGTTTTCTAAGCTAGGGCTTTTTTCAAATCTTCCACCATATCAACTGGCGTTGGGTCTTGGCCGTAGGCAAGGGCGAGGTAATAGGAAACCCAATCGCCAAAAAGTAGCGTGCTAAAAATTTTGGTGAATAATTCAGTACCGGGCATTTCAAAAAAAGTCGTTTCGATTCCTTTAGTTTTGAGCAGGGGGGCGGTGATTTTCATCCGCTTTATAATTCTGGGATTATCAGTCGGGTCAAGGAGCGTTACGATGTGAAATTTTCCTTGGGGCAAAGTGTAGCCGACCATTTCATTATGATTGAGTTCTGGATAAAAATTCCAAAAACAAGGCGTCTTGGCATTTTCGTTAATTTTAATTTTCCAGATAAGAGCAACCGATCGATATTTGTCTGTCGTGTGGATAATCGGCGTTTTTCCATTTAATTTCTTGGCCAAAATTTTCCCTGGTGCTTCGAGTGTTGTAACCATCTCCTCCAGTTTTTTAGCCAGACGATCGATTTCTTTTGATTTATCTTCAATAAGGTTGAGATTATTAAGAATCTGCAGGCTGGTAGCGAAAAAATAGCCACTGGCATAGCGCGGTTGACTGACGGCTGGTAGGATGACATATGGGATGTTGTTTTTCGTGCAAAGTTCTTGCAATTTTCCGCCGTGCATCAGCCCGACAGAAGGAAGTTTCAATTTTATCGCTTCGTCGAGAGCAGAAAGCGTCTCTTCTGTATTGCCGGAATAAGATGCGAAGATGTGTAAGCAATTTTTGAGTGTCCTTTTGGGAAGGGCGTAGGATTTATTTTGGATTATTTCCAAGGGCGCATTATCCTTTGAGTTGGTTTCAAAAAGATGATCAACGTAAGTTCGTAGCAGATCAGCCGGCAGTGATGAGCCTCCCATACCGGAAACGCAGACGGCGGTGAATTTCTGTTTTTTTAGTTTGATGTTTTTTGCTAACCGGAATCCTTCGGCAAACTGCTTGGGAGAGTCGATGATGACTTGACGCAGATTTTCTTTGTCGATCTTGTTTGTTTTTGGCATAAGGATTATTTTAAAAAAATTACTTATTACCAGATTTTTTATCGGAACAGTTATCTTATGAAAAGTGAAAAAACAGAAAAAAGTTATTTCTTCCAAACCCGTTTGGTGCTGATGAACCACTTGTCAATATTGGAAAAGCGTTTGGCGGGGGAGATGAGATTTTGGATGTCGATGCCTTGGACTTTTTTGTTGACTGGGTAGATATATTCCGGGCTGCAAAGAAAGATAGCGGGTATTTCAGCCACTAATTTCTCTTGGAATTGCGTATAAAGCTCGGCGCGCTTGGCGGGATCAAATTCGATGCGAGCATTCTCGATCAATTTATCTGTTTCACTATCGCCGAACATTGCGAGATTGAGACCGGGATCTTTTTTCTGGGCCGAGTGCCAGAAAGAATAGAGGTCGGGGTCGGCACCCATCACTTGGCCGAAAAGCAAAGCTTCATATTCTCTTGGCCGGATAAAATTTTGTTGGATATCCGAAACAGAGAGACTTTCTATGGCAACCTTGGCTCCGATTTTTTCCCACTGAGTCTTGAGAATTTCTGCGCTTTCAGTAAATTCATCCCAATCAGTAGTGATAAGATTTATTTCCAACAGCGTATCATTTTTTTTGCGGAATTTATCATCGGATACTTTCCAGCCGGCATCATCCAGAATTTTTTTGGCTTTTTCCTGATCATAATCTACTTTTCCTAGATCGGCAGAATAGCCAAGCATTCCCGGGAGAATCGGGGAGTAGACGGGCGTGCCTTTTCCATCAAGTACGAGTTGGATGATTTCCTTCCGGTCGGTGGCATAGTTCAGGGCTTCTCTGACCTTATCGTCAGCCAAGGGCAGGCTTTTGCTTTGATTGAGGAAAACTGCCGAATAGCGCGGAATGGAAAAAATATGTTCCAATGAACTGTTTTTATTCTTTATCGCAGCTATTTTCTGAGAAGAGATGCTGCTCATCCCCATAATCTCTTTGCGGTTATAGGCGTCTAGCGCGGAATCTTCGTCCGTGTAGTAATTAAAAGTGATTTTGGAAAGATAAGGTTTCCCGTCGAAATAGTTTGGATTGGCGACTAGTTTGTAGGAAAGGATGTTGCCTTTGGAATCTTTTTGGTATGAACCGCTATATTTGAACGGTCCGGTGCCGATCGGTTCCAGATTAAATTGGGCCAAAGAAAAATTTTCTGGTTTTACACTGTCCCATAGATGCTGAGGGAGAATGCCAAAAGTAGCATTGCTGAGAAACCCGGCATATGGGCTGGTGGTAAAAGTGACAGTGGAATCATCGACAAGATTGGCTGTGACGCCTTGCCAATTGGAGCGTAGAGGGCTTTTGTAGGCCGGGTCACTAATCAGGTTGAAAGTAAAAATTACATCCCGGGCAGAAAAGGACACGCCATCATGCCAAGTGACATTTTTTTTCAGATAAAAAGTATAGACGGTCTTATCTTCGCTGATTTCGTAGCGCTCTGCTAAGTCAGGGATAAGTGCTCCTTTGTCGTCATATTTCAGAAGGCCGTTATAGATAATCTTAGACAGATCAGCATCAACATCATTGGACGCGCTGAGCAAAGGATTGATATGTTGCGGTTGACCGACGCTACCCTCGATGTATTCACCGCCATAATTTGGCAATGCTTGGGTGTGCGAATAATAGAAAGAAATCCCCCAATAGCCGAGAGAAGAAATGAAAAGCAAGACTAAAAAAGAAAGGAGCAGTTTTTCTTTGAAGTTGCTGACTCTGTAGAGCTTCGCAAAACATTGCGGTGAGAGCCACTTGCAATTTTCGAGCGGTTTACTAATATGTTTAGTTTAACTTGTTAGTCAAAATCAAATTAATAATAGCCAGAATGATAAAGGCGGTGGAAAGAAAGATGGAAAAATAGACCAAGAACTTTTCGAATCCACGTCGGGTGTAATAGCCTTCAAATCCGCCACCGAATGTGCCGGACAGTCCCGCGCCTCTGTTTTGCAATAAGATAGAAACGATGAGCGCGATAGCGATGACGATTTCAGCAATATTAATGATTTTTAGCATTTTTTTGAAAATCAAAGATTAAAATTTCCAGTCTATGACTCATTTGAGGTTAGCACGGCGCCATTCTTTCGTCAAGTCCAAAATGGCTATTTTAAGTCATTTCTTGGCTTGTAATAGCCGAATATCCCCCGTAGAGACGAGGCACTGCCTCGTCTTAAAAACCACCAGCATTAAGACGAGGCAGTGCCTCGTCTCTACCAGATTTCCGTTTTTTCAAATGGTGTGGTTTAATTAGGGGGTAATCCACTTAATTAACTAAAAAGAAACAGTATGAAATTTATAATCTTCGCAGGAGGGCAAGGAACTAAACTTTGGCCATTGAGTCGAGAAGACAAGCCAAAGCAATTTCAGCCAATAGTGGGAAATAAAACTCTCTTCAGGCAAAATGTTGAATCGTTACTCAAGGAATATGGATCTCAGGATATTTTTGTTTCAACCAAAAGAAGATATGTGAAGTATGTAGTTGAAGATGCGCCGGAAATATCTCTAGAAAATATTATTATTGAACCGGACGTGGCGAGAAATACCGGGCCAGCCACAGGCTTTGCAATTGTGAAAGTAGCTATGAAATATCCCAAAGAACCTTTCATGATTGTTCAAGCGGATTGCCTTCGTAAGCCGGACAAAAAATTCATTGAAATGACAAGAGCCGCCGAAAGACTAGTTAAGAAAGAGAAAAAGCTGGTAACTGGAGGACAAAAAGCGCTCTACCCAGATATGGGCATTGACTATTTAATGCTAGGTGAGCAGGTCAAAAGCAAGGAGGATATGGATATTTTCAAAATTCAAAAATTTATCCCCCGGCTGGATACCTACGAAGAAACAGAGGAGCTAATCAGTAATTTCAAAATAGCAACCCACTCAAATCACTATTGCTGGTATCCCGATTTGATGCTGGCTCTTTATGAAAAACATAACCCCGCCTGGCATAAGGCACTGATGAAGATAAAAACAGCTCTCGGGAAAAAAGATTCAACGAGGGAAGTGGATAAAATTTATGCTTCTATGAAATCTGGCCCAGTAGAAGATGTTACAAAACATATTTTTGATCAGACCTACCTGATTATCAATCCATTTAAGTGGATGGACATGGGCACCTGGGGGGTTATTTATGAATACCTAGCTTCTCCAGAACAAGCCTATACGGATGGTAATATTTTGGCTATTGAAAGCAGAAACTCGCTTATCAAGGGGAATGGAAATAAATTGATTGCAACAATTGGCATAGACAATTTGCTAATTGTGGACACGGATGATGCACTGCTCATTTGTCCCAAATCCCGAGCGCAGGATGTGAAAAAAATAGTGGAAGAGTTGAAAGAGCGGGGAGGGAAGTATCTATAAATCAGAACCACTGATTCGCACTGATTACGCTGATTTCACATGATTAGATTCATAAATCAGTGAAATCATGTGAGCTCATGTGATAATCAGTGGTTCAGACAATTGACAGTAGTTTTGCTTTAGTGTTATAATATCATTATAATAAAACTAACACTAAAACTATGACAAAAATGGAAGTTGCATTGGGAGTCCACAAGGACTTTGAGAACATTAAAAAGATCGATGAAAATGGTGTCGAATTTTGGGAAGCGCGGGAGCTGATGCCTCTCTTGGGTTATCCAAATTGGCAAAAAGCCCAGGAAGTTATCAGTAGGGCTATAAAGGCTTGCATTAATAGCGTTCAGGACACGGATAACCATTTTAACCAGTTGGTTAAAATGGTCGAAATAGGTTCAAATACTGTAAGGCAGGTGCGGGATTGGAAACTTGATCGCTACGCTTGTTATCTTAATCTCGAACTATGATTCGTCTGATTGAATGAAAACTATGATTGGGATTTTGATTAAGAAATCATAGTCCATCAAATAATCACAAAAATCACAGTTCAAGACAATTTAAAATAAAAAAACTGCCATATTCCCGATGTTTCTTGGAAATATGGCAGGTGCGAGTGAGTTCGCTTGGAAAGAAGATGGAATTGAATTATTTCAGGATTGCGATAACCGAAGTTATCACATAAAAACTTTTACCACCATCTTTGGTGCGAATGGTAAAATCCTGGAGTTCATATTTATGCTGGGGGTTTCCAGCAATAATAAATATCTGTCTAAGCCCAGACCCAGTTGAATGATCTGCGGAAAATCTTACCACATTGGTTTTGAATTTTCCGCATTGGATTTCACTGGTGAAGATAATCTCGAATCCAATAAAATCATTTTCTGGGTTGATGTTTTGTGGGTCACGGGTTGTGCTGATAGGCCGTATTTCCTGTATAGCGGCGCTGGTAATACCAGCAGAAACCACCCCCCTTTCATCTAATCTATGAGCTAGCAGCAAAAGTCCCAGTACTATTGTCATTATAATGGCACCTGAAATAGTAAATCTAGTATTAGTATTCATCTGGTCCTCCTTTTTGAGTGAATGGTGATTGCAGTCCGAATAATTCAAATTTTAAAGAATGTCTGATATTATCAAGATATAATCATTTTGTCAATGTCCGAAAACATGTTCGAAAACAAATTCAAAATTTCATCCAAGTTCAAACCCGAAGGCGATCAGCCCAATGCGATTGCGCAGTTGGTCGGTGGCCTCGAAGCTGGCAAAAAAAGTCAGACGCTTTTGGGTGTGACTGGGTCAGGAAAGACTTTCACGATTGCTAACGTGATTGAAAAAGTACAAAAGCCGACGCTCGTGATTGCGCCGAACAAAACTTTGGCGGCGCAGTTGGCGCAAGAGTTTCGTACCTTTTTTCCCAAAAACGCGGTGGAATATTTCGTTTCCTATTATGACTATTACCAGCCCGAAGCCTACATTGCTTCAACGGACACCTATATCGAAAAAGAATCCCAGATCAACGAAGAGATTGATCGGTTGCGCCACGCGGCGACGGCGGCGCTGATGAGTCGCGATGATGTGATTATCTGTGCGTCCGTGTCCTGTATCTATGGCTTAGGCAGTCCGGACTATTATCGCAATTCGATGTTGGAAATGAAAGTCGGAGCAAAAATGGAACGAGAAAAAATCGCGCGGATTCTCGTTGATATGCAATATGCCCGCTCGGACATTTTAGCGCGCGGAAAATTTCGACTGACCGGAAGCACATTGGAGGTGATCACGCCGGGTCGTGAAATTGTGACACGGATCGATCTGGAAGATGATAAAATTCAAAAAATTGTAGAATATGATTTCTTGACCGGTGAAAAATTAGCGACATTGGAACAGACGTTCATTTATCCGGCCAAGCATTTTGTCGTGCCGGAGGCGATCATGGAAAGTGCCTTAGGGAAAATTGAAAAAGAACTGGAAGCGCAGAAAAAGTTTTTTCAAGATAAGGGCAAAATTTTGGAGGCAGAAAGAATTTGGCGGCGGACGCGCCAAGATTTGGAAATGATGCGCGAAGTTGGATATTGCAACGGGATTGAAAATTATTCCCTATATTTGACCGGTCGTAAATCTGGCGAAGCACCCTATACTTTGATGGACTACTTTGCAGCTAATAACGCTTCACAAAATAACGCAGGAGGAGTCAGAAATTTTCTCACTGTGATTGACGAATCACACGTAACTGTTTCTCAGCTCAATGGAATGTACAACGGTGATCATTCGCGTAAAGAGAACCTAATTGACAACGGCTTCCGTTTGCCCAGCGCCTTTGACAATCGTCCGCTAAAATTCCAAGAATTTGAAAAAAAGATGGCACAGACAATTTTTGTGTCGGCGACGCCGGGGAAATATGAAATTGAAAAATCTACAAAAGAGGTAGAGACGCATTGCAATGCGTCTCTACGGGCTAACGGCATCATCGAACAAGTCATCCGTCCGACCGGTCTTATCGACCCAGAAATTATTATCCGTTCGGCCAAAGGGCAAGTAAAAGACGTAGCGAGCGAAATTGAAAAAACGGTCGCCAAGAAAAATCGCGCACTGGTCACGACGCTCACCAAGAAAATGGCCGAAGACTTGTCGGATTTTTTGAAAGAAAGTGGAGTGAAGGCGGAATATTTGCACAGTGGCGTGGATACTTTGGACAGAGTTAGAATTTTGGAAAAATTAAGACGCGGAGAATTTGATGTTTTGGTCGGCGTCAATCTTTTGCGTGAAGGTCTTGATCTTCCCGAAGTGGCCCTCGTGGCGATTCTCGATGCCGACAAAGAGGGCTTTTTGCGCAGTGAAACTTCGCTCATCCAAACGATCGGACGTGCGGCGAGAAACGTCCACGGACAAGTCATCCTTTATGCCGATCAAATGACCGGCTCAATGACGCGCGCCATAACCGAGACGAACCGCAGACGCGCGCTCCAGACAGCCTATAATAAAAAACACAAAATCACACCAAAAACGATCAAGAAAAAAATCATCTCGATCGTTGATCACGAAATCAATCCTCAAATTGTGCAAGACTTTTCTCAACTGGAAACGCTGGAAGATATCGCCGGCTATGTGAAATTGCGCGAACGCGAAATGAAAGACGCCGCCAGAAACTTGGAATTTGAAAAAGCGGCCATTATCCGGGATGAAATTTCACAGCTGCGGAAAATGCAGAGGAGTTAAAAAAATAATATGCCCGCAAGGTTTTAATCCTTGAACGGGCATATGCTTCGTGCGATGTTTTATCGCATGAAGCGGTAATAAACATTATTACCCGGGGAGATTAGGCTTTTTTTCTCCGTTCTTTCTACGGCAAGTCCGAATTCGTCTATAATGAAAGCGATTAGGGAAGAGACGCTTTTTTCTGTCCAAATCCCGTTTTCTGGCATGACTCCGCTTTCTGGAATTGCGATTCCATAACATCCACGAAGAAATAAAATATCGCCGCTTGGGAAAAGCGTAAGAATGTCGCCTGGCATTACCGCTTTTATCTCGCCGATACAGCAGCCTGTGTCATCTCGTTTTGCTTGTTGCATTTTTGCCTCCTTTTGGCTATGATTTTCAATATCAGTCGTTGCTGATACTGGAAAATAACACGAAATATAATTTTAAGCAAGCTTTAAAATATTATGGCAAACTACAAAAACAAAACAGACGTGGGTGAATGCATCTTTTGCGAAATCGCCAAAGGTAAAATCAAACCCTTAGGTGATAGTTTGATTTGGGAGGATAAAAACTATATGGCTTGGCTGTCTCCTTTTCCCAATACGGAAGGATTTGCGATGATTATTCCCAAAAAGCATTACGCTAGCGACGTCTTGAAAATGGATGACAAGGCTTTGGCAAATTTTATCCTAGCCGCCAAGAAAGTAGCAAAACTTTTGGAAGATTATTTTAAAGACGTTGGTCGAGTTGGACTCATTATGGAAGGCACCGGAATAGACCATGCACACATCAAGCTTGTTCCAATGCACGGAACGGGGCATATGAAAAAAGGTATTTGGAAACGGTATAACAGTGAAAAATCTGAATATTTTAAAAAATATGCCGGCTATCTGAGTTCAGCTGATGGCCCGATGGCGGATTTTAAAAAATTAAAAAAAATGGCGGAGAAAATAAAAACTTCAATTTAAATCGCATAGAGAGGAGTAATAAAACGCTTTATGAAACTAGGAAAATATAAACATTATAAGGGTGGCATCATTGAAGTTATCGCCGTCGCTCATCATAGCGAGACACTGGAAGAGATGGTCGTATATAGGGCACTATACGAATGTAGAACTTTTGGAAAAGGTTCCGTATGGGTGCGGCCCAAGCAGATGTTTTTGGAAAACGTGATAGTTGATGGGAAAGAAACTCCTAGATTTAAATTGATAAATGAATAATTTATGAAACTTTGCAGCGCATGCCTTTTGGGTATAAAATGTCGTTACGATGGCAGTGATAAGGCCAATGAAAAAGTTTTGGCTTTGGCTAAAAAAGAAACTTTGGTTCCGGTTTGTCCTGAGCAGTTGAGGGGGCTTTTGACTCCGCGGGAGCAAACTGAGATAAGAGGCGATCGGGTTTTCACAAAAAGCGGGGTTGATGTGACGGCTAATTTCAAAATCGGTGCCGAGCAGGTTTTGAAGATTGCTAAAGCCAGAGGAATTACAACTGCCATTTTGAAGCAAAAAAGTCCATCCTGTGGATGTGGAAAAATTTATGACGGCACTTTTTCCGGCGTTATGATTGAGGGTGACGGAGTGATGACAAAACTGCTCAAGAAAAATGGCATTGAAGTTTTGACGGAAGATGATTTATACTAAACTTGACGTATGCCAGATAAAAGTATATACTAAAAGCAGGTATAACCTTATTTTAGTAAAAAATATGAAAAAAAGGCTTGTTTTCAGTAAAATATTGGGTCAACAGAATTCCCAAAAGGCTTCAATTATCATTGGACCCCGGCAAGTGGGGAAAACGACAATTCTGAAAGAACTGCACCGACAGTTGGGAGGAATTTTTTTTGATGTGGATATTTTTTCAGATTATGAGCAAGTAGCGACCTACGAAAAAGCTATCGCCACTTTCAAGACAAACGGTTATGAGGAAAAACAGAAAAATTTCTTCTATGTTTTTTTGGATGAATTCCAACGTTACGTTGATTTATCGCGAGTGATAAAATCCGTCCACGATCACCACAGTAATATTAAAATATATGCTACCGGATCATCATCATTGGAAATAAAAAATTCAATTCAAGAAAGTTTGGCAGGACGAAAAATAATCACCCATGTCTATCCACTGAGTTTTGAGGAATTTTTGTACTTTAAGGATAGGTCTGAGCTTATTGCAAAAATAAACCAACTCCCAAAAGTACAAACGGGAGACTACTTCTCTCCAATGCGCGAAGCCTATGCTTTGCTGGAAGAATTTTTAGTCTTTGGTGGATATCCGGATGTCGTTTTGTCCAAAACTATTGAAGAAAAAAAAGAGGCACTGCGTTCCATTTTTGATCTCTATATTAAAAAGGATTTTGCCGAATATGTCAGAATGGAAAAGTTAAGAAATGCCAGTCAGCTCATGAAAATTTTAGCCATCAATCATGGGCAGACGGCGAACTATGCCAAGTATGGAGCGGCAGCGGAGATAAGCACAGAAACCGTGCAAAATTATTTGGCTATTTTGCAAGAGACATATATTATTTCAATTCTGCGTCCATATTTTACCAACAAAAACAAGGAAATTTCTAAAATGCCCAAAATTTATTTTCTTGATAATGGCGTGCGAAATTATTTTTTGGGAAATTTTTCTTCAGTTGACGCGCGTTCTGACGCGGGATTTCTCTTTGAAGGATTTTATGTTTCCGAGCTGATTAAAAAAGGAGTGGATCCAGAAACGATTAAATATTATCGCACAAAAAGTGGGGAAGAAATTGATATCTTGCTTGACGCGGCTCCCGCGCTTATCCCAATAGAGATTAAATTCAAAAAAAACACCAGCGCAAAGGATATCTCTGCAGTCAAGCGTTTTGTGGAAAAGAATAAACTTCTCGTTGGCTATGTTGTTACAATTGGACAACTGAAAAAAATAGAAAAGATTGAAATAATTGATTGTTTCAGAAAAATTTAGTATAAAAAGAATAAGTACTTACTATGACCGAACCAGCCAAACAAAAAATAATCATCGTTGATGAAAATGATGAAATTATTGGGCATGAAGAGAGAGGCGCTTTCAAAAAGAAAAACATTTATCGCGTCTCGGCTTTATGGATAACTAATTCTCGTGGTGAAATTCTTTTGGCGAAGCGGCATCATTCTAAGGCGCATCATCCAGGGATGTGGGGACCTGCGGTTGCGGGAACAGTCGAGAAAGGGGAAACTTATTTGGATAATATAATCAAAGAAGCCGAAGAAGAATTGGGACTAAAAAATATTAAACCAGAACTTGGACCAAAAACAAAAATTGACGGGAGCTACCATTTCACTCAATGGTTTATGCTGACTATTGATAAAAAAGCCGATGAATTTGTGTTGCAAGAAGATGAAGTTGAGGCGGTGGCTTGGATTTCGCCAGAAGAATTGAGAAAACATGCACAAGAGCGACCGGAAGAGTTTGTATCGAATATGAAAAAATATATTGAGTCGCTGTTGCCTTAGGCGTGGAGTAATTAATTTATCAAAGATCTGGATAAAATTTTGGATGCGGATGCTAAAAATGAGCGCTTGCACGAAATTCGCTGATTGGTTATAATAGCAAAAGTATCGGCAATCACCGGTAATCTAATAAATAATTCAAAATAAATTATGGAAGAAGAAAAGAAAGAGTCCATGGATGCGGACTGCTGCGAGAAGGGGACTTGCGGTTGCGAGAAATATAAAAAACATTTGCCCAAGATTATTGCAATCATCCTTTTGGTTGTTGCGCTTGGTGGTTATGGTTACTATAAGCTAGTTTGGAGTAAACACAATTTGACGGAAAGCCAGGCGAAGGCAAAAGTGGCAGATTTCATCAACAACAATTTGATGCAAGGTGGAGCGAAAGCCGACATCACGTCAGTGGCCAAGGAAAACGGAATGTTTAAAGTGATGGTTTCAATCGGCGAAGGAGCGCAAAAGCAAGAAATTACTTCCTATCTATCAACTGACGGATCAAAGTTTTTTCCTAGCGTGATGGATATCGCGGAAACAGAGCAAAAAATGGCTGCTGAGCAAACACCGGGAGAAACCAAGCCTGTGGCAGAAATTCCTAAAACTGACAAGCCGGTTGTGGAACTGTTCGTGATGAGTTATTGCCCATATGGAACACAGATTGAAAAAGGCATCCTGCCAGTACTCACTGCTCTTGGAACAAAAATTAACTATACTCTGAAATTTGTCAACTACGCGATGCATGACAAAAAAGAATTGGATGAAAATTTGAGACAATATTGCATCCAAAAAAATCAGCCGGCAAAATTAAGTGCTTACCTGACTTGTTTTCTCAAGGTTGGGCAAGGTACAGAGGATAGTTGTATGCAAACAGCCGGTGTCGCTGCGGCAACAGTGAAAACCTGCATGACGCAAGCGGATACTCAATTTGACGTGACGAAAAATTATGAGGATAAGAGTACTTACCAAGGATCATACCCGCCGTTCAATGTGAACAAGGCGGATAATGAAAAATATGGCGTGAAAGGTTCTCCAACACTCGTAATTAACGGGGTGGAGGCTGCTTCAGCTGGAAGAGATGCTACAAGTCTTTTGAAAACTATTTGCTCTGGATTTAAGACTGAACCGAAAGAATGTTCGACAACACTTTCCTCTGCTGCTCCCGCACCGGGATTTGGTGAGGGCACTGCTCCTGCCGCTGCTAGTGCCTCTGGTGCTGCTTGCGGAAATTAAGCCTGAGAATTTATTAGTGCCAAAAGCCCCGATTATTCGGGGCTTTTTTAGTGTAAATAGGGGCACTTGACAGTGTTAGACTATCAATGTTAAAATAACACTGTAATTATTAAAAAAAGAGGATTTACGTGTTTACTAAAATTTAGACGCGTAAAAACCAAAATAAAACTATGATCCTAACAGCCAAACAACAAAACATCCTGGAATCGATCCGAGAGCTGATCGACCAGGGGAAAGCTAATCCCACCAGCTATCGGTTGCAAAAATTTTTGGAGTCGCAAGGTGTGAAGGATAGTTTGAAATCGGTAATGCAAGTGATTGAATCACTCGAAAAAAAGGATCTAATCAAGCGTGATAAGAACAAGAAAATCTATCTGGTGGAAAACAAGAATTATACTAATTTTAAAAATATTTTCTCTGTGCCGGTCTATGGCTTGGCATCTTGCGGAGAAGCGCTGGCTTATGCGCAGGACAATGTCGACGGCTTTTTGCAAATTTCCAAAGCGCTTTTTCGTGACAAAGATGAGTCTTTGCTTTTTGCCGTGAAGGCCTTGGGCGATTCGATGGACAAGGAAAAAATCAACGATGGCGACTACGTCATTTTTGAGAAATATGAACACCAGGAAGAATTGGAAGGTAAGATTGTCGTGGCAGTGGTGAACGGCATGGCCACCATCAAACGCTACAAAAAAGTCAGTGAAGACGTGATCGGCCTTTTTCCCAAATCGACCAACCCGATCCACCAGCCGATCTTTATCCACAAATCCGACTCCTTCATTTTTGCCGGCATTTTCCGAAAAGTTTTGCCGGTGAAATATGTGAGCCTTTAGGTTTTGGGGTTGACAACGCTGGTTTATTGTAATAAATTGGTTTATTATAGCGGTAGCTATATTTAACGGAGAGTTTGGCTCTTTAACATTTTTGAACGTAAGGAGGAGACTGGTCATGCCAATATTACCAGAAAAATCTTGCATGGAAGCCATCAAAGATTTACAGTCTTTTTACAAGAGGCATTTTGACATGTATTGTGATTTTTCTAATGTTAAAATGCCTGAGAGTAAAGTCGGCTATAGACACATAGTCATGGCAGATGTTCCTTTCGAGCAACTCCGCGACAAATTTGTAAAGCTATTCAATCTATGGCTTCCAGAGCAAAAAAAACTAGACCGACTTGTCGCGAAAAGCGATCGACATGCGCAAAACGGATCATATGCAATTCTTATGCGAGATGAGCCGGATGATGATTTGGGAGGATTGTCTCCCAAGGAAGTCTCAATGGTTGGAGTTTTGACTGCAACGTTGACTGAGGGAATGATCCATGCGCTCAAATTTTTCGACGAAACTGGACTTCAACTGGATCATAATCGTATCGCTTTTTGCGCTGGGTCACGTTTCAATGATGACAGCATTCCTGGTATAGGGTGGGTAACCTCATTGATTTGTGATGGCCAGATGCGCATTGGGCTTCATGATCCAATTCGTAAGAATGATCGTGCCTGCTACAGAAGAGTGTTCGTTGCTTAATTTTTTTTTAATCTTTTTTAAAAGGAGGAATCATATGCCAGAATTTCCAGTTGTAGACTCAAGAACTCTCGGTGAGTTCATCGAGAAAGTGTATATGTATGATCCAGCCTCAATTGCAAACTCGGAGATGGTTGAACTTGGATCTGCCTCATTCGATCTTAATAAGGGAGTGGAAAAAGGCATTTCTCTCAAGCCAGGGGATATGGCCATTTTCTATTAACTCCAGAAGTGCAGTGCAATGTCTCTGCCTAAAAAAGCCAGCTTTGTTCTATTAAAAGCTGGCTTGAATTTTTTTCTAAGATTTTGGCTTGCAGGAAAACTCAAAAAGTTTCAAGCCATGTAGTGTTTCAAATCTTAGCCTATACTGAGGAGCTATTTGACTAAGCTGTTCTTTGGTGTAAACATAAGGATAACCAATTATTTTTTCAACAAACCACACAAGGAGGTGTCTTATGAAAAGAGGGTTGTGTTTAATGGTAATGATTGTTTTGTTATCAAGTTCTTTGTTAGCATTTGCAAGTGAGCAGAGAGCTCTGTACTTTTTTAATGGAAAGGAAATAATCCATCAGAAAAGGATAGTGGTTGAAACGATGTCAATTCTGAACCAGGTCTTTTTGGAGTCCCCGTTTTATCAGTCTAGCGGATGGTCATTTTTTACCGTCCCTTCTGAAATGGAGCTAGTATTTAATGAAGGACTAGGAACATTATGCCATTTCAAATATGCCAATGGGTCTTATGCCTGGGCACTGCACGATTCTAATGTCCTGCCGAGAGGGATATATGCCCTTTATAAGGACAAACCGGTCAGTTTCTCGCTGAGAGGTGTGATCACTAGTCCGGCCTGTTATTTATTTGCATTCGGGCAAGTCAAAAAATCGGAATTTCTTCAGCTAGGGATTTTGGATCAAGACCTTTTGCCACAGGATTCCTCGGCGATCTACAACTATTGTTATGTCGCTGATTTAACCACGATATCTTTAAGTCGGGTCTGCGATATTAACAACTCTTTATTGCAAGATGCCGATGGAAATTTCTGGATTATTCAGATTCTAAGCGTGGTATTGCCACGGGACGATGGGGAGGGATATCTCAGTGAGATTCTTTCTGTTGATCAGGCAAAAATAAGCAAGCGAGCCTTGCGTGGTGGCCAGCTCTTCGGACTGGTTTTCAAAAAAACAGCTTTCAACATCCCTAAATAGGGAAGCGAGCCGGTGCAAACTCATTTGTACCGGCTCGTAATATTTTAGGGACAGTTCGCTTGCAGGAAAACTCAAAGAGCTGTAAACTAGAGTATACTAAATTTAAACACATCACACTTTTTATATATTATGCAAGACGAATTAATCATTCGCGGAGCGAGAGAGCACAATCTCAAGAATATCAATCTCGATCTACCGCGGAATAAATTTATTGTTTTCACCGGAATTTCCGGCTCAGGCAAGAGTACGCTGGCTTTTGATACCATTTTTGCCGAGGGACAACGGCGATATCTGGAAAGTCTGTCGAGCTATGCCCGCCAGTTTTTGGGTCAGATGGGAAAGCCGGAAGTCGATTCAATCGAGGGGCTTAGTCCCGCGATTTCGATTGACCAAAAAGCCGCTTCACACAATCCACGTTCAACCGTGGGAACGGTGACGGAAATTCACGACTATCTGCGTCTGCTTTATGCCAAAATCGGTGTGGCGCATTGTCCGATTTGCAACCGAGAAATCGTGAAACTGTCCACAGATGAAATTGTGGATCGGATTTTGAATATTTGCACGACAGGTAAGGATAAAAAATCAAAAAAAGATGATTGTGCGATTGAAATTTTTTCTCCTATCGTGCGGGAACGCAAAGGGGAATACTCGACACTTCTCGAGGAGATGTTTCGGCGCGGTTTCTCCACCGCCTTTGTCAACGGAAAAAAATATGCGCTGGATGAAAAGATCGGCACACGGGTGAAATTAGAACGTTATAAAAAACACAATATTGATATCTTAGTTGATAAGGTAGAAATAAATTCCGAGAATATTTCGCGGATCTTTGAAGGTGTGGAACAAGCCTTGAAATTGTCTAAGGGAATTGTGAAAATAAAATTGATGACAGGAGATGGGAAAAATAAAACAGCAAAAAAAACCATAAGAGGACTTAAATCCGAAAAACTAGAGAAACCAGAGCTAAGCTCTCGGAGCCGAGAGCTTAGCTCTGGTCCTAGTTTTGATGGCGAAATGATTTTCAATCAGAATTTTTCTTGTCCGGTGCATGAGGTGGATTTTCCGGAATTGGAACCGCGCCTGTTTTCTTTCAATAGTCCGTTTGGTGCTTGTCCATCCTGTGAAGGGTTGGGCGTGAAAAAAGAGATTGATCCTGATCTGGTTGTGCCGGATATGAACAAAACGATCGCGGAAGGCGGAATTATGCCGTGGAGTTATAAGAAAAACAATTGGCAGGGAACAATTTTGCGCGCAGTGACGAATTTTTATGACATTCGGGATAATGTGCGTTTGCGCGACCTTTCCGATGATGATTTTAATACCCTGCTCTATGGCACTTCAGATATAACGGATATAACGTTAGAGGAAGGCGCTCCCGCCCGCAACGCTTCGCGTAGCGATGCGGGCGGGGATGAAATTCCTGTGACCTTGAGAAGCAAGACCGGATCAAGTTGGAAATATAATATGCACTGGCGGGGAGTGGTGGGCTATTTGCAGGATCGCTATCTCAAGACTGATTCGGAAGGCGTGCGCACAGACATTGAGAAATATATGTCCCAAAATCCCTGTTCGACTTGTCTCGGTTCGCGCTATAAAAAAGAAGCTTTACTTGTGACTGTGGGCGATCCTGCCCGCAATGCTACGCTGTTAAGTGGAACGGAGAATTCTGACGGTTATAGTAAAAAAATAAAGGAAAGTACTAGTTCTGAAGAGCATAGCGTTGCAGGCGGGAAAAACATCCATGAAGTTTCCACCATCAGTGTGCGGGAAACGTTGGATTTTTTTCAAAAAATAAATTTCACCAAACGTGAAGAGTTGATCGCTAGCCGGATCTTGAAAGAAATTCAAAATCGCTTGGGATTTTTGCAAGACGTCGGCCTTGGCTATCTTTCGCTCGGTCGCGCCGCTAACACTTTAGCCGGTGGAGAATCACAACGCATCCGCCTAGCCTCACAGATCGGCTCCCAGCTCGTTGGCGTGCTGTATATCCTTGATGAGCCATCAATTGGTCTGCATGCGCGGGACAACGCCAAACTGCTTGCGACGCTTTTGCAACTGCGCGATGTGGGTAATACCTTGATTGTGGTGGAGCACGATGAAGAAACGATGCGCGCCGCGGACTACCTCGTGGACATCGGGCCAGGCGCGGGAAAACACGGCGGAGAAATTGTCGCCGAAGGAACGCCTCTAGAAGTGATGAAAAGTGAAGAATCACTGACGGCCAAATATTTACGGGGAGATCTTTCGATTGAAGCCCCGGCATATCGTCGATCGCTCAAAAGCAAAAAAACGCTCGTGGTGCGGGGAGCGCGCGAACATAATTTGCAAAATATTACTGTGTCGTTTCCGCTCAAAGTTTTGACCTGCGTGACCGGAGTGTCCGGTTCGGGAAAATCAACGCTGGTGGAAGATATTCTCTACAAAGCGCTTTCAGCCAAAATTATGCGTTCTCTGGAACGGCCAGGCAAGCACAGTGAAATTGTCGGCGATCATTATCTCAACAAAGTAATTATGATTGATCAATCGCCGATCGGTCGCACGCCACGGTCCAATCCCGCGACCTACACGGGACTATTCACGGCCATTCGCGAACTGTTTGCCGAAACGCGCGACGCCAAAGCGAAAGGCTATTCGCCGGGACGCTTTTCTTTCAATGTCAAAGGCGGACGCTGTGATAATTGCCAGGGGGATGGATATAATAAGATCGAAATGCAATTTATGCCGGATGTTTATCTGCCTTGCGATGTTTGCGGTGGAAAACGCTACAATAGTGAAACGCTGAAAGTGAAATACCGTGACAAAAATATTGCGGATGTGCTGGCCTTGACTATCTCCGAAGCGCGCGAATTTTTTGCTAATTTTCATGATATCGCCGACAAGCTCAAAGTTTTGGAAGATGTCGGCTTGGGCTACATTCAACTCGGCCAATCAGCCACGACGCTCTCCGGCGGAGAAGCCCAACGGATCAAACTTTCCACGGAACTTTCTCGTCGTGCAACAGGCGACACGCTTTACATTCTCGACGAACCGACGACTGGCTTGCATTTCGATGATATCAAAAAATTGTTGGGCATTCTTAATCGTCTGGTGGATGCGGGCAACACCGTGATTGTAATCGAGCACAATTTAGATGTGATAAAAACCGCCGATTGGATCATTGATCTGGGTCCGGAAGGCGGGAAAGAAGGCGGCAAAGTGATTGTTTCCGGCACACCGGAAGAAGTGGCGAAGTGGGATAAAGAGAGTTGGACGGGGAAATATCTGAAAGAATGCCTGAACCACTAAACATCAGAACCACTGATTTTCACTGATTAAAGTGATTTCACTGATTTTTTGGAAATAAAAAACCGGGCAAAAGTCGGTTGTGACGATTGTCCGGGTTGGTGCTGTTGAGCGATTATGGGAGAGGTGGGAAAATTTCAGATTAAAAACTCATGCCCCAATAATGGTGATATCCCATTTTGATGTTATATGTCTGGTTGTGTATGTTCTCTTCTCCTTTAAAATCATGAAATCGATTTGTTGATGGGTTGTTTGTATAAATCAGGTCATGATTTTTTTGTTGATATGGGCCACGTCCGCCAATGAAGTCACGGTTTTCATAGGAAGAAAGCAATACTTCCTTAAGAAATCCAATAGCTTCTTTTCTGTAGTAACCGCCGTATTGCATAATCCAAATAGGATTATCCTCGTAATATATCGTAGTGGTTCCTACCGAACTTGTGGAATCCGGTGTTACGCAATAGCAATCAGTGAGATATAAATCTTCCTCACTGAATGAAATCACTTTGTATCCGGGCATTTGCGGTAGCGTAATTTTTTCTGCGTTACCGGCCCATCCGTTGATCATCGCCTTAAAAAAGAAATGTTTGGCTTTCTTCCAGTCTACCATTTTGTACCTCCTATTTTTATATTTTAATTGGCCCCTTAAGGACTTTGCAAAAATATGCATCTGACCATTGTTCAGAAACGCGTTCGAAATATGCATCGACACTTTCGGGAGTAATTTCGTTTTCGAAGGGAATAACTTCGGTTATTCCTTCGCGGCAAATAACTATAAGATATTTATACAACAGTTCCTTTTCTGCCATATATCCTCCAATTTGGTTAATTGTATTGTCAAAGAAGATGTTGTAATGTAGCTTATATCTATGCAAATGTCAACCAAAATCGCCAAAAAACTGAAAAGTCTGCCCACCTCTCCCGGTGTCTATATTTTTAGAAATGATTCTGGGAAAATTTTGTATGTGGGCAAAGCGACATCACTTAAAGACCGGGTTGGTTCGTATTTTGTAGGGGTTCAATTTATTGAACCCGGAATAGCCGAGGGTTTGATGAATCAAACCCCTACGAATTTACGAATGGGATCGCGACCGATTGAAATGTTTATTTCTCAAGTGGCGGATATTGAAGTTCGAAAAACCGAGACGGTTTTGGAGGCATATATTTTAGAGCAGGGACTGATCAAAAAGTGGCAGCCGAAGTTTAATGTGGATGGAAAAGATGATAAGTCATTTTCTTATGTTGCCATTACAAAAGAAGATTTTCCGCGGATATTGTTTTTGCGAAAAAGAGAAATGGATCAAGATGTCGATATAAAATCCAAATTTAGTAAAATCTATGGTCCATATATTTCCAAAAAAAATATTGAAATTGCGCTGAAAATACTTAGGAAAATTTTTCCCTATCATTCCAAGGCGCAAAAAACGGAAAGTGGTTGCTTGGATTTTCAGATCGGGCTTTGTCCGGGGCCATATGCTGGGGCGATTTCTAAAGAGGATTATATGAAAAATATCCGTGGCATACGGATGATTTTGGAAGGCAAGAAAAAAACATTGCTTGCGAAAATGAAAAAAGAAATGTCAGAATTAAGCGAGAAACAGGAATTTGAAAAAGCGGGGAAAATGCGCAATGCGATTTTTGCGTTGCAGCATATTCGGGATATTGCGTTGATATCAGAAGGTAGAGACGTGGCATTGCCACGTCTTGAGAGCAATGAACGTCAATGCGCAAACCAACAATGCCAAGACGAGGCAGTGCCTCGTCTCTACAAGGGCGACGCAAAATCATTTCGCATTGAGGGTTATGACATTTCTAATATTTCCGGAAAATCGAGCGTCGGGTCTATGGTGGTGTTTGATAATGCGAATGGGGAAATAGGCCCAAACAAGAGTCAGTATCGCAAATTTAAAATAAAAACCATCGAAGGCGCAAATGATACGGCTTCGATGGCGGAAGTTTTGGGGCGCAGATTTGGCAATAATTGGCCGATGCCAGATCTTATAATTTTAGACGGCGGGCAAGGTCATCTCACAGCGGTGCGGCGTGTGCTCAAAAATTTTCATCTGGAGATCCCGCTTTTGGCTGTCGCCAAAGGTCCGACCCGTAAAAAACTCGACCGCTATTCTTTCGGTAGTGTGCCGGAAATATCCGACGAAATCATCGAACGCGTCCGCGACGAAGCCCATCGTTTTGCAATTACGTATCATAAAAAATTACGAGGGAAGAGTTTTATGGAATAATAAAAATTTCCTCCTCTCCCTTAGGGAGAGGATGTCACGAGCACGTGACAGGTGAGGCTATAAAATAGTCTCTTCAATTCCTCTTCTCCCCTCGGGAGAGGATGTCATGTACTCATGACAGGTGAGGGCAAGGGTGATAAGCTAAGAATAATCTAAACAAAGCTAATTTTTTCTTAATCAAACGCCCTTGCCCTCATCCGCCCTCCGGGCACCTTCTCCCGAGAGGAGAAGGGGCATTGAACAAAACCCAATGAAACTCAGAGTAAAATTAACAGCCAAAACTTTACAACGAAGCAGAAAGCTAAGAAAAGAATCAACGCCACAAGAAATAATTCTCTGGTCTAGAATTAAAAACAGACAGTTCAAGAACCTAAAGTTTAGAAGACAATATCAAATCGGGAAATATATTGTGGATTTTATCTGCGAAGAAAAGAAGTTAATAATAGAACTAGATGGCTGGCAGCATAGCGAACAAGAGGAGTACGACTTAGAGCGTACTAAGTATCTTGAAAGACAAGGCTATCGAGTATTAAGAGTTTGGAATGGAGAAATTAATTCTAATTTAACTGGAGTGTTTCTGAAGCTTGATGAGTTTTCGTGAGGCTCCTCCCTCATCCGGCCTTTGGCCACCTTCTCCCTAATGGAGAAGGGGATATAAATAAAGCTAGCGATATGGAAAATAAAATCAAAATCTCAAAAATCATCCGCTCTAAGCGAAAAAATATTGCCCTTATGGTTACACATGATGCGATGTTGGTCGTGCGTGCGCCGATGCGCACGCCGCTCAGCTACATCGAAAAAATGGTCGAGGAAAAATTTGCTTGGATTGAAAGGAAGATGCGCGAATTTGAACGGCGCCCCAAGGCGACCAAAAAAACTTTTGAGGCGGGCGAAGAATTTCTCTATCTGGGAAAAAGATATAAATTAGAAATAGTGGAAGGGACAACGATTAAAGTCACCGAAGATCATAAATTACTTTTTCCTAGAGTTTTTTTGTGGCGGGCAAAAGCACGAATGCATGATTGGTACAAAAAACAAGCGCAGGAAGCCATTTCCGAGCGGACAAAAATGATCGCGGGAGAGTTAAACCTCAAATACTGTTCGCTTAAAATTTCCAACGCCAAAACCAACTGGGGCTCTTGCGGACCAAAAAATAGTTTGAACTTCAATTGGAGGCTCATTATGGCGCCGGAGGCGGTGGTAGATTATGTCATCATCCACGAGCTAATGCACATTCCGGAAAAAAACCATTCGCAAAAATTTTGGAACAAAGTCGCCACCGTGATGCCGGAATATAAAACAGCCAGAAAATGGCTTCGTGAGAATAGTAAGGTTTTGACGTTGGAATAGTCAGCAGCTTGCCAAAACCTAAAAACTAGTGTAAAATTTGTTCCTAGTAATGCTTTTAGCGTCTTTTTAAAAAATGTAACCTCTTTTTTCTTTATGTCAAAAAACAAACCCAAAGATCGGAGCAAAATCATTGTCCGCGGAGCGCGGGTGAATAATTTGAAAAATATTGATGTGGAAATTCCGCGGGATAAGCTGGTGGTCATTACCGGACTCTCTGGCAGTGGAAAATCTTCTTTGGCGTTTGATGCGATTTATGCGGAAGGCAATCGGCGCTATCTCGAGGGCATGTCGAGTTATGCGACACAGTTTCTGGATGTGTCGGCTAAACCGGATGTGGACAAGATTGAAAATCTGACGCCAACTATCTCGATCGATCAAAAAAGTATCGCGCGCAGTCCGCGTTCGACGGTGGGGACGCTCACAGAGATCTATGATTATCTGCGTGTGCTTTATGCTAAGGCCGGAGCGCCGCATTGTCCGCACTGCAAGACGCCGTTGGAAAAAATTTCTAATGCCGAAGTATTGGAGGACATTCTTGATTCGCCGGAAAAGACTAATATTGCAATTCTCGCTAAGCTGAATGGTAAAGATCAGAGCTTGAAAGAGCGGCTCAAAAGTGTCAGTCAATTGGGTTATGCGCGGATTCGATTTCGAGGAAAAATCGTGTCGCTGACCGAGGCACTGTCGCAGAACGAATTGGAAGCAGACGAAACGTGTAGCGCAGAAATTGTAATTGATCGCATCGTGCTTAATAAGAAAAATCCTGATCGAGAACGGATCTTAGATTCGATTGAAACGGCTTTTAAATTGGGCAAAGGTGCTGCCGTGGTTGTTAAAGATAATGAGACAGAAAAAATTTATAACCGTGATTTTGTCTGCAAGAAATGTTTTTTTGAAGTGGCGGACATTACACCGAAACATTTTTCTTTCAATAGTCCCGAGGGCGCCTGCCAACATTGTTCAGGATTGGGTGTGATTAAGGAAATCGATGAAGATTTGCTCATTCCTAATAAAAATCTCACACTGGCTGAAGGTGCGATTTTGTCGTGGAACAAATCCGGCGGACGCTCAAGCGTGCTGACGAGCGGGAATAACATTTTGCAAATGCTGGGAGAGAAATATGGATTTTCTGTCGATATTCCGGTGAAAAAAATCAGTCGGGAACATTTGAATATCGTGCTCTATGGATCCAATGACCCGAAGATCATTTTCGAAGGCGTCATCCCGACGATGAAAAAGAAATATGAAGAACTGAATTCCAACTATCTGAGAAGCGAGATTGAAAAATATATGATTGAGAAAGTTTGCCCGCTTTGTTTGGGCAAGCGTCTGCGCGGGGAGTATCTTTCAGTGCTCGTGGCGGACAAATCAATTGATCAGGTTGTGGATATGCCACTGGTTGATTTTTCGCAATTCTTGGAAGCGCTGGAAAAAATCAACATCAGCTCAGCGAAGAAAAATATTATTTTACCATTGGTCAAGGAAATGAAAGCGCGCAGTGCCGCACTCCAAAATGTGGGATTGGGTTATCTCTCACTTTCGCGCTCGGCTAATTCGATTTCTGGCGGAGAAGGACAGCGGATTCGCTTGGCGACGCAGATTGGCTCAGAACTCTCCGGCATCACCTATGTCTTAGACGAACCATCGATCGGATTGCATAATCGTGATACGGAAAAATTAATTGCGACGATGGAAGAATTGCGTGAAGCGGGTAATTCTTTGATTACCGTGGAGCACGACGAACAGATCATTCGGGCAGCAGATTGGATTATTGATATGGGGCCAGGGGCTGGCGAAGAAGGTGGCGAGGTGATTTTTTCTGGTGACCTCGCGACGCTGCTCAAATCTAAAACCGTGACCGCGCAGTACCTGAACGGAAAAAGACAGGTCGGGGATAAGAAAAAAGCGCGCAAGGGTTCGGGCAAATTTATCAAGATTCAGGGAGCGACAGAGCATAATTTGAAAGATATTGATGTGAGCTTACCTTTGGGAAAATTTATTTCGCTTACCGGCGTTTCCGGTTCGGGCAAATCAACTTTAGTTTCAGACATTTTGTCCAAAGCTTTGGCTAAACATTTTTTCAATACCAAAGAAGCTCCTGGACAGCACAAAAAAATTAGCGGAATGGAAAACATCGACAAGGTGATCAGTATCAATCAAGCACCGATCGGTCGCACCCCGCGCTCGAACGCCGCAACTTACACCGGAGTTTTTTCGCTCATCCGTGAGCTGTTTGCCGAAACAGAGGAGGCACAGACGCGTGGGTATGATGCTAGCCGTTTCAGTTTCAATATGAAGGGCGGACGTTGTGAGGATTGCCAAGGTGAGGGCAAGAAAAAAATCGAGATGCACCTCTTGCCGGATGTCTATGTGCCGTGTGAAACGTGTAATGGCGCGAAGTATAATCAGCGGACTCTTGAGATTGAATACCGCGGAGTGAATATTGCGCAAGTACTTGATATGAGCGTGAGCTATGCTCTGGCGTTTTTCAAAAACTCCAAACTAGTGACAGATAAATTATCCACGCTGGAAAAAGTCGGCTTGGGTTATTTAAAATTAGGACAAAGCGCCGTTGATCTTTCTGGTGGTGAGGCGCAGCGGATCAAATTGGCCACGGAGCTGGCACGTCGAGCAACGGGAAAAACTTTGTACATCTTAGATGAACCAACGATTGGACTGCACTTTGAAGATATCCGCAAACTCCTGGGTGTTTTGGACGCACTGGTCGACAAAGGTAATACAGTTTTAGTCGTTGAACATAATGTGGATGTGATCCGCAATTCTGATTGGGTGATCGATCTGGGTCCGGAAGGCGGATCGGGCGGAGGAGAAATTGTGTTTGAAGGCTCACCAGCGGAACTGAAAAAATGCAAAAAAAGTTGGACGGGGAAATACCTTTAGGGAAATTTCTAATTTCTAATTTCCAATTTCTAAACAATGACCAATGAATTAATTTCTAAATTCAAAAATTATAACATTGAAAATTGTTTGAAAATTGAAAATTAGAAATTGAAAATTAATGTCTGATAGTCTTTCCCAAAACATTCTCGCCACTATTTGCTACTATGACGTCTTGGATTATCCTTTGACGGTTTTTGAGTTGTGGAAATATTTGATCAGTGATCCTGCCTATGCCTCCTCATCCGCTAAAGCTGCGGTGGACAAAAATGCTACGGCAAGCAAGCAAGAAAAAAAGAAAATATTAATTATAGATATCATTAATGAATTAGAAAGTGAAGCGTTGAAAAAGCAAATCGAAACTTTTCGTGGGTATTATTTTTTGCCTGGGCGAAAAGATTTGGTGGCGCAAAGAATCGAGAGGAATAAGATTTCGGAAGAGAAATACAAAATTGTTCGGCGCGTAATTAAGCTTTTGCGCTTTGTGCCATTTATCCGAATGATTGCCGTGACAGGTCGTATGGCAATGAAAAATGCCGAGGAGAAGAGTGATTTGGACTTGATGATTATTTTGGAAAAAGGTCATATTTTTACAGGAAGATTTTTGACAGTAGCTTTTCTTTCTGTTCTTGGCATAAGAAGGCACGGAGAAAAGATAAAAAATAAGATTTGTCTCAATCATTTTTTATCTACGGATTTTTCTGTATCAATAAAGGATCTTTTTTCCGCCCATGAATATGTGTTTATGGTACCAATTTTTGGGCTTAATTTTTATCATGAATTTTTAGAAAAAAACAAATGGATAGAGGAGATTCGTCCAAACTTCAGCGATAGGTTGGCAAACATGAAAGAAATAAGAGACAGTCAATTTTCAAAAACAGTAAGAGAAAATTTGGAAAAGATTTTTGCCCCAAGAATTATTGAAAACAATCTGCGAGAATTTCAAACAGCTAAAATAAAGGCTAATCCAAAAACAAAAAAAATAGGCGGAGTGATAATTTATGCAGACGAAGAACTGGCTTTTTGGCCTAATTTTGAAAAACAAGGCCCGAGAGTATTTGAGGAATTTAAGGCAAGGGTAGAAAAAATAGCAGAAGCAACGATAAATTATTAGGCGCGCGCGGGGTTGCTTGACTAAATTTTCAGATTTTGTCAAAATAGACTATGTTAGCACTCTAGTATTGTGATTGCTAAAATAGCTTAATTCATTAATATTCTAAATAAATTTATGAGCAAAATTATCAAGTTTGATGAAGACGCAAGGAAAAAAATCAAGGCGGGGATTGACAAAGTGGCGGACGCGATTAAAATCACGATTGGACCAAGAGGGCGGAATGTGATTTTGGATAGAGGTTTTGGGTCGCCGGTCATCACCAATGACGGAGTTTCCATTGCCAAGGAAATCGAGCTGGAGGATAAGTTTGAAAACATCGGAGCTGATTTGATCAAGGAAGTCGCGAACAAAACTAATGACACGGCCGGCGACGGTACGACCACGGCGACAGTTCTTGCGCAAGCGATCGTGCGGGAAGGTTCAAAACTGGTGGCGACTGGGATGAATCCGATCAGTATCCGGCGGGGGATTGAAGACGCGAAAAATGATGTCGTGGCGGAGCTGAAAAAAACAGCCAAGGCCGTCACTTCCAAGGAAGAAATTGCTCAAGTAGCGACGATTTCCGCGGAAAGTGTCGAGATGGGGAAAATGATTTCTGAGGTGATTTCGCAGGTCGGAAAAGACGGCGTGGTGACGGTGGAAGAATCACAGACATTTGGCTTGGAAAAAGAATTGGTGGAAGGCATGAATTTTGACAAGGGCTACATCTCACCATATATGCTCACTAACAATGAATCGCTGAAAGCGGAGATGAAAGAGGCCTATATCATTATCACGGACAAAAAGATTTCTACTATTGCGGAAATTTTGCCGATCTTGGAAAAGATCACAGCCGGTGGAAAAAAAGACATTGTAATTATCGCGGAAGACGTCGATGGCGAGGCACTGACGACTTTGGTTGTGAATAAGTTGCGAGGGACTTTGAATGTGCTCGCAGTAAAAGCGCCGGAATTTGGGGATAATAAAAAAGCCATTCTGGAAGACATTGCCATCATCACTGGAGGTAAAGTGATTTCTGATGAAACCGGAATGAAAATGGAAAATGTGGAACTTTCGATGCTTGGGCAAGCTTCCAAGGTTATCGCGACGAAAGATGTAACGACGATTGTCGGTGGCAAGGGTAAGAAAAAAGATATTGATGCGCGCGAAGCGCAGATTAAAAAGCAACTATCAGCCAGCGACAGCAAATGGGACAAAGAAAAATTGCAAAAACGGCTCGCTAAGATTTCCGGCGGTGTGGCGGTCATTAAAGTTGGCGCGGCGACCGAAACAGAATTGACCTATATGAAACACAAAATGGAAGACGCCCTGGCGGCAACCCGCGCGGCCTATGCCGAGGGGATTGTGGCGGGCGGGGGTGTGGCGCTCTTGCGAGTAGCGGCGAACTTGTCCGCAAAAGCCGAAAGCGCTCTGGCGGGAAATAAATTCAAGGATCTGGAATATGGTGTGGGCTACAAACTGCTTTTGCGCGCCTTAGAAGAACCGGCCAAACAAATCGTGGCTAACGGCGGACAGAAAGATCCTGGCGTGGTTGTTTATGAAATTACTAAGAATAAATCAGTCAATTTCGGATTTGATGCCAGCACAGGTGAATTTGTCCCGGATATGCTGAAAAGCGGGATTATCGATCCGATGAAAGTGACGCGAGCAGCGCTGGAAAATGCCGTGAGTATCGCGGCAATTTTCCTTACTACTCAAGCGGCAGTCGCTGATAAGCCGGAGAAAAAAGAAGCGGGAGCAGGCGGCGGAATGGGAATGCCGGGAATGGGAGGGATGGGTGGGATGATGTAGGAATAAAAGAAACAGGAAGCAAGAAATAAAAAACAAAAGGGACGCTTGCAAGTGGCGTCTTTTTTTGTAATGCTAAGGGCTAATTTCAAAATCAAAATGTTAAATTTCCAACCAAATCTAAAGCTCAAATTACAAAAGAAGCTGTTTAATTTGAAATTTGGCATTTGAAATTAATTTGACGCTGGAAATTAGGATTTTGAAATTATACTAATTTTTTTCTTTGTGGGTAGAATAGTCTAGGTTTATTTTTCACCTGTTTCATGCTAAAATAAGGATATTCCCAGGAAGTTTTTTTAGGGTGCGTTGTATTAAAAATGAAAATAACTAAATTAAAAATTTTCGTCTTTCTAATTTTGTTTTGCGGAATCTTTGGAATGGCAAGAAATTCAGAGGCTGCGACTTACTACGTCAAAAACGGAGGCAATGATAGTCTTTCTGGATTGGATGATGCCAGCGCTTGGGAGACGATTGCCAAAGTTCAATTGACAGTCACTAGCGGGGACATGGTGTATTTTAATTCCGGCGATATTTGGGAATTTTCAACGGCCCCATTTTTGACTGCCGAGAGAGGGGTTTCTTATATTGGAAATGAGTGGCCATCCGCTGGCGTCAAGGCAGAATTAAAGGGTATAACTGGCCTTGAGGCGGACACGCATCGCTTAGTCGTTATCAATGAAAGTGATGTGGTTTTCAAGGGATTTGAGGTAGATGGTAGTTCAATGGGGACCGGTGGTGGCCTTTATGTTGGATATGGAGCCGGAAAGGCCATCGACAATATTACAGTTAAGGACTGTTATATTCATCACACAGGCAATCCGAATCTTGTCGGAGGTAATCACAGCATTACTGATCCTAATATTCTTAATGAAACTTGGCAACCTAACTGGCAATATGGACTTTATGCTGCTGGTGGCGATGATAATATCACACATACTAATTTTAATATAATCAATAATGAAGTTGCCTATACCTATCATGAAGGTGTTGCTATTTACACAGCATGGGTAAGAACGAACCCGAGAGTTGATGGTGTGTCAGTGCGGGGAAATAATGTTCATGATTGCGGTACTAGGCCGACCTATACCAATGCTAACGGCACATATGGCAATGGCGGAGTAGGAGTGCTTGTCGCTAACAATGCAGATAATGTCACTGTTGAATTTAATAGTATCCGTGATAATGGCATGACGGGAATCTGGGAGCGGACATCGCCGGAAGCTGCGGCCGGATCACCAGATAATTTGATAATTAGAAATAATCTGATTTATGAAAATACGGGAAGTGGTTTTTCTACGCAGATAGGCCTGGTGCACTCACTTAATGCTAATATTTATAGCAACATATTTTACAATAATGCCGGCATCGATTTGGAAGTTAGTAATGGCGAATACGAAGCAAGTACGTTTGATATTTATAACAACACTATTTACAATACCGTATCAGCCACAAGTTATGGGATTGTGTCTTTTTTCCAATACTCTAACGCTATGGCGAACTACCCTATAGTTAATTTTAAAAATAATATTATTTATAGTAATAATGCTATTGGAGTTTATGATCATCTTACTAAAATTACAGCTCACTCCAATAATCTTATTTACAGAGCATCAGGATCGACTGGGGCTGCCATTTCTAATATGAGCTACGCGGAGGTTATTCCAGAGACGGAAGTAACTGTTTCTAACGATGCAACATATACATATTTTACCAAATCAGGCGGTACGGACTGGACAACTATTTTTACACATTATAACTTTTTTAAATGGTCTGGCTTTACCACGCCGGCACTTAATAATATTGTGTTTATGGTTGATGCGGTGACGGAAAATCAGCTGAGAGTTGCAAAAACTTCAATACCCTATACGGATATTAATATTGTGACTGGAGTAAAGGGGACGATGACTAATTTTAATCGTTCAGCCGTCGCTACCTGGGAACCAACCGCCCAAAACACCGACCCTGAGTTCACCGTCGGCACCCTTCCCACCGGTTTCACCGGCACCTACGGCATCAATCTGCTACCCAACACTAATTATTTCGCCACCACCACAGGACCAACCATTGATACTGGAGCGACTCTCGGCAGTCCATTTAACAGCTCCATCAACAGCGCCGGACTGGCTTCGCCATTCTTGCGTCCCCAAGGCGGAGCCTATGATATTGGAGCCTATGAATTGCAAGGAGCGGACACGGTTCCACCCAGTGTGCCTGGTGGACTGGCAGTGGAATAATTTGAAATTTAAAATTTTTAATTTGAAATGAAAATTAAATTTAAAATTTTTAATGCAATCTTTTTTAACTTAATTATATTTTGCAGCTTCTTTGGCATGGTCAAGAATTCTGAGGCTGCCACCTACTATGTCAAAAACGGAGGTAATGATTCTTTTTCTGGATTGGATGATGCCAATGCTTGGGCGACGATTGCTAAAGTTAGCTCTTCTGCTACGAGTGGCGATACTGTGTATTTTCGATCGCAGGATACGTGGACAGGGGCAGCAACTGTTTTAACTGCGGTGTCCGGGGTAACATATATTGGCAATGAATATGGCTCTGGCGCAAAAGCCACGCTGAGAGCAACAAGCTCATCCGCTGATAATATGGCGGTTGTTAAAATAAACGTATCTAATGTTGTTTTTCGTGGATTTGATGTAGATGGGAATGATCAGATATTATGCATTTTTGCCATCGGACAGGGAGCTCCTGTGAGTTTTGGTAATATAGTTGTTGATTCTTGTGATGTGCATAATAGCTTAGTCCCTACCGGCCATTGGGCTTATGGTTTTTATGTCGGAGGGATCAGCGCGAATGATGTTGTTGTTAGCGATGTATTAATTACTGATACAAAGGTGTACAGCACGGGTCATGAGGGGTTTGCATTATATAATTCTTGGAACAGGACAGGCTGTAGGATTAATAGAATAACAGTCAGAAATTGCGAAGTATACGATGTTGGTCGTGGCGATGGTATCACTTATGCTTCTGGATTTGACCAAGGTTTTTATATCATGAACAGATCAGATAATATTACAATTGAGTACTCGAATATACATGATAATGGTACGGGCATTATAGTTGGAACATCTAATTATGACACTTCCGAATCAGTATCAAATCTAATTGTGCGCTATAATATGATTTATAATAATAGATTCGGGTTGTCTTATCGCACCGGGGATGCGGGACTGGAAGGTTCGACAGGTGCATATTATGGTAATTTATTCTTTGATACTGGTGTTGGATGGAGTGGCAGTGGTGCATGTCATGATATTGATATTCCTAATGGTGATTATAGCGGATCAGTATTCAGTTATTATAATAATACTATCTACAGCACTAACAATCCGTGCGTGTATAAGCAACCAGTTGTGGCTTGCGAGTATACTTCCTGCGATATCGCAGGAACTCCAATCCCTGTGTTTAATTTTAAAAATAACGCGATTTACACGAGTAACTGGGAAGGAATCGCAGAATGTCGTGGGAGTGATGATTTTACTTGCCCTGGTAATTTCCTGACACATTCAAACAATCTAATTTTTCGGTCATCCGGTTCAAGTGATAATCACGTTACCACATTTGCAAGCACTGTGAATTATAACCGTTCAGGCGTTTTGACTTGGGAACCCACCGCCCAAACCACCGACCCCGCATTCACTGGCGGCACCCTCCCCACCGGATTCACCGGCACCTACGGTACCGATATGCTTCCTAATACAGATTATTTTAAAATTACAACTGGCAACGCTCTCGATACTGGCGCCACCCTTGGGAGTCCCTACAACAGTTCCATCAACAGCGCCGGACTGGAGACTTCCTTTCTACGTCCAGTTGGCACATATGATATCGGCGCCTATGAATATCAAGGCACGGAGATAACTCCGCCAGCTTCGCCTAGCGGACTGTCTGTAGAATAAAAGGCTTAAAATAGCCATGCTACAGTAGCAGTTGACAAATATTGATACTAAATGTAATATTATATATATAGTTTAGTAATTATTAATGTAAAAATCTATGTTTTTAGAGCGCAAAATTTATCCCGAACTGAAAAAACATCTCAAATCAAGGCAAATAACCGTGATTACCGGTATGCGCCGAACAGGAAAGACCACACTGCTCAATCAATTGCTGGAAGACATTCCTTCAAAAAATAAACTCTATCTCGATTTGGAGCGAGTGGATAATCGGGCGCTGTTTAATCAAAAAAATTATGACAACATTCTCAAGGAACTTGCCAGCAAGGGGTTGTCAATGTCTGATCGTATGTATTTGGCAATAGACGAAATTCAAATGTTTCCAGCGATCGCTAGTATTCTGAAATATTTATACGATACTTTTGATGTGAAGTTTATCGTAACCGGATCGAGTTCCTATTATCTGAAAAATCTTTTCAGTGAATCACTGGCTGGGCGCAAAAAAATATTCGAAATCTATCCCTTGGATTTTGGAGAATATTTGGTTTTTCATAAGGTTTTCTATCTTAAAGCTGAGAAATGGCAGGAAAAAAAGGCCAATCCGATTGAGCATGAACGAGTAAGAAGTTACTATGAAAATTATGTTGAATTTGGCGGTTTTCCCGAAGTGGTTTTGGCCGATACAGAGGAAGAAAAGAAGGATTTGCTTAGAGATATCATTAGCTCATATCTCAACATCGACATTAAATTTTTGGCTGATTTTAGGAACGAACAGAATATCTATAATTTGTTAAAAATGTTAGCCGGTCGCGTTGGAACAAAACTGGATTATTCCAAGTTAGCACGTCTTTCCAATCTCTCTCGTCCAACAGTAGTCAGCTATTTGGATCTTTTCGAAAAAACTTATTTAATCCAGAGAGTCCCGATTTATACAAAAAGTTTCGATCGAGAAATTGTGAAAGCTCAAAAGATTTATTTTTGCGACAATGGCCTGGCGGGAATCCTAGCGGATCTGAATGGCGGTTCAAAATTTGAAAATGCTATTTTCAATCAATTGCGCCAGCAGGGCAAGTTGCAATATTATTCTCTCAAAAACGGTCGGGAGATTGATTTTGTACTTGATGAAAAAGTTGGATTGGAAGTAAAAGAAACACCAATTGAAACTGACAAAAAGAAACTGGAAAATTTAGCTCGGACTGCCGGGCTGAAAAAGTACCGGCTGATTGGTCGGCAGATTGTGCCGAACTTCTTCGACTATATCTGGGGCGGGGAGATTCGGTAAGAATAAAAAAATGCAAAAACACTCCGAAAAATTGCTTTGCTCATCCGGGGCAAGCAAGTTTAAATTCAAAATTATTTTTTTGGTAATTATATTTTGTGGTTTTTTTGGCTTGAGTGCCAAAGCCAGCGCCGCCACCTATTATGTCAAAAACGGAGGCAATGATTCTCTTTCCGGGTTGGATGATGCTAATGCTTGGGAGACGATTGACAAAGTTAGCTCCTCTGCTACGAGTGGCGATACTGTGTATTTTCGATCGCAGGATACGTGGACAGGAGCAGACCCCGTGCTTAATTGTACGGAGGGGGTGATTTATGACGGGGCGACATACGGATCTGGAACAAGAGCGAAATTACAAGCCACGTCCCGAGTCGCTGGTTATGGCGTGGTGCAAATTTACACAAGCAATGTCACTTTTAGGGGGTTTTTGGTTGATAGCAATGAGCTATCTCTCGGTGGTGTGTATATTGGCGGGACTAGCCCAACTCCGTCGGGGGACATTACCGATATCACTGTGGATTATTGTGAGATTATTAATGGCATCACGACAGACAGTCCTAATCCATCCTACTACTATGCAATTCTTGTGGGAGCGCGCGGAAGTCATACAACTAGCAACGTGACGGTGACTAATAATATAGTTCATGAAGCGGGGCATGAAGGTATTGCTGTTTATCCAAATTGGGGTGTCGCTGGCAATAGAGTTAATATGGCGCTTGTTCGAGGAAATACCGTGTATGATGTTGGGCAGGCTGGTGGCAGTACTCATCCTATTGATATCGGTAATGATTCGGACAATATAACCATTGAGTACAATACTGTAAGCGGTTCAGCTATAGCTGTTTTGAATTACGGCCCAGACTATACCGGACCAGATGAGTACCCGGATAATTTTATTATAAGGCATAATCTTATGCAGGGGACTGGTTTTTCTACGAGCGGTTATTTTGACTTCCCTCACTTTTATGGTTCTGGCGCATTCTATGGCAATATACTTATTGATGCTTCTATTGCATTGAGTGGCATAGATTATCATGACAAATCAATTAAGATGTATAACAATACAATTTACTCTCCTGGTAGCACGAGTATGTTTGGTTGCGCTGGAATTTATGAAGGAGGTAGTAATGCTTCCGGCATAGAGTTCCGAAATAATATTTATTATTGCGATTTGGCAGCTCGTTGTTTTTATGATTATGGCGCACAACTAACAACATCCCAACATACCAATAATATTTATTACAGACCTTCAGCGGGTGCATTAGCTTGGACTCAAAATAGTACATATACAAGTGCTAATATCGGCGATTGGGAACCCACCGCCCAAAACACCGACCCGCAATTCACCGGCGGTACCCTCCCCACCGGATTTACTGGTACCTACGGATCAAATATGCTACCCAACACTAATTATTTTGCCACCACCGCAGGGCCAACTATCAATACCGGCGCAACCCTCGGCAGTCCTTTCAATAGCTCCATCAATAGTGCCGGATTAGCTTCTCCCTTTCTACGTCCAGTCGGCGCTTATGACATTGGGGCTTATGAATACCAAGGAGCTGATACAACAGCACCTGGGGCACCGAGCGGACTGGCGGTGGAATAATTTTCAATTTGAAATTTAAAATGAAGCTCAAAATCCAAAACTCAAAACTAAAAATCTTTTTCCTGGTAATTATATTTTGTGCAGTTTTTGGTGTGAGTGCAAAAGCTAGTGCCTCTACCTACTACGTCAAAAACGGAGGCAATGATAGCCTTTCGGGGTTGGATGATGCCAATGCTTGGGAGACGATTGCTAAAGTTCAATCTTCCGTGACGAGTGGGGATACGGTTTATTTTCGCAGTCAGGATACGTGGACATCTTCATCAACTGTGGTACCACTATTAAGAGCTACAGAAGGCGTAACTTACGATGGCTCTGCTTATGGCAGTGGCACAAGAGCTGTATTGCAGGCCAGCACTGGATTTACTGGAGATGCTACCAATGAGTTGGTTGAAATTAACGTAAGCGATGTTTCATTTAATAATTTTTCCATTGATGGAAATCAAATAAATACGACCGGAATATCTGTTGGCTATAGTGCAAGTCTGATTGCACCTATTTCAAATATTATTATTGAAAATTGCAAGGTCTTTGATTTAGGAAACCCAGCTAATTTATCAGCTGAATGGATGTATGGAATATTAATAAGTTCTCGGACTGATGGTATAATCAACACAGACATCAGCATTCTAGACAGCGAAGTTTATAGTAATTATCATGAGGGTATTGCTATATATCCCAGTTGGAATTCCACCGGAAATGGTGTTGACAGGGTGCTAATTAGGAATTGTAAGGTACATGATAATGGGACCGATGTCCTTGGAACGGGTGTTGGGATGGGCATAGCAATAAATAATAATTCTGATAATGTGACGGTTGAATATTGTGCCTTGTTTGGACAAGCAGATGGTATCAGCATACGAACTTCGCCCGATGGAGGGGTGGGTAATGGCGGACCTAATAATATGCTTGTCAGATATAATGAACTTTATGACAATGATTCAGGAATTCTCATCCAAGATAATTATAGTCAGATTTTGAGTGGGTCATTTTATGGAAATATTATTTATAACAACTCTCCTGGCATATCAGTGTCTAATGCTAACTACTCATCAAGCGTTTTTAGTTTTTATAATAACACTATTTATAATGATGGTAGCTATGGCACGGGTATGGCTGTTGCAGAATACGGAGGAAATATTTTTGGAACGCCAGTATTTAATTTTAAAAATAATATAATTTATACTTCCGATAGCTATGCCGTAGATGATCGCCATCATTGGCTCACTCATTCTAGCAATTTAATTTATCGTTCTGACGGTTCTTCTTTGGCGGTCATTAGGGATGCTGCATACGATAGTATCCCAATTTCTTCGACTGTGGTTACGGTATCCATCGTGGGGGATTATATGTATTTTACCAAAGTTGGCGGAGGTGATTGGACCAGTTTGTTTAGTGTTGGTAATTTTGTGAAATGGACAGGATTTAGCTCACCCGATCTCAATGGTTCTTTATTTTATATCTATGAAGTTTCAGCAAATTATCTCAAAGTCTATCGCGATGAAGGTGGCAATATGTATTCAGATGTGAATACGGTAGCTGGTGAGAAGTGGGTGGCTAGTACCTATGATCGATCAGTCACTACAGTCTGGGAACCCACCGCCCAAAACACCGACCCACAATTTACCGGCGGAACTTTGCCAACTGGATTCTCCGGCACTTATGGAGCCAACATAGTGCCCAACACCGACTATTTCAAAATAACTTCCGGCAATGCCCTCAACAACGGTGCCACACTTGGCAGTCCCTATGACGGCAACATCAACACGGCCGGTACTGACAATCCAATTGCTAGATTAGCTGGAGCTTATGATATTGGCGCCTATGAATATCAAGGAGCGGATACAACCGCGCCCGGAGCGCCGAGCGGACTGGCCGTAGAATAATTTAAAATTTTTTAATTTGAATTTTGAAATGAAAACTAGATTCCTAAATTTTAATTTAATCCTTTTTGGCCTAATTATCTTTAGTGGGATTTTCGTTTTGAGTACAAGTGCCAGTGCCGCCACCTATTACGTCAAAAACGGAGGCAATGATAGTCTTTCGGGATTGGATGATGCGAATGCTTGGGAGACGATTGCTAAAGTAGAGGCGACAGTGACCAGCGGGGATATGGTTTATTTTCGTTCGCAAGATGTGTGGGAATCCAGTATTACTTCCGGAGTCGTGTTGCATGCTACTAGCGGTGTTATTTATGACGGAGCTACTTATGGATTAGGAACAAGAGCTAAATTTAAATCAAATGCTGTCTCTTCGTATAACAATTGGAGTACTGCCGACCTAAATGAAAGTAACATTATTTTTAGAGGGTTTGATATAGATTCTAATGATCAAACTTCGCTTGATGGTATCGGGATAGGCTATGTTGCTGACAAAGACATCTCAGGTATTACCGTTGATAATTGTACGGTGCACAATACAGGCAGATATGGAATTATCGTCTCCAATAGTGGAGGACATAAAACTAGTAATGTGCAAATATTAAACACTGAAACATATGATTGTCTCTATGCTACCGGGATAGATGTTTATGCTAGTTGGAATACGCCAGGTAACCAAAACGAAACTGTTTTAGTAAGAAATTGCATATCGCACAATAATTTAGAAGGTTTCTCTATCGTTAATGATTCAAAAAATGTTACGCTCGAATATAACAGGGCGTATGATAATATTCATGATGGAATTTTGGTAAGAACCTCGCCTGATTATGAAGGCGGGGAAAATGTTTTTTCCGCCCCGATAAACATGATTGTTAGATATAATGTTATATACAATAATGCTGATACGGGTATCCGCATATATAGCCCATCTGCACTTACTATGTCAGGTGCTTTCTATGGAAACTTACTTTACGAAAATGGTCAACCGAGCATTGGGGACTGTGCTGAGTTTTCTGTCATAAGTAGCAATGCCACGGATGATGCTTTTGGGGCTGGCACTGTCTTTGATATTTACAATAATACTTTTTATTCCCTGACTAAGGCCTGTACGAATTCAGCTCGTCTTGTTAATTTAGGCTTGTGGGCTAATCTAGAAGGTGCAGAAGTAAATTTTAAGAATAATATCTTGTATGCCGGTAATTTTACAGAGCTTTTCATCGATGGAGCGCCAGTTGTGAATCATTCTAATAATTTATTTTATTCCACAACTCTTGGTCGAACGTTAGTTAAAACGGAAACTACCGACTATACCTCAACTGCGGTCAATACCTGGGAACCCACCGCCCAAAACACCGACCCGCAATTTAACGGCGGCACGCTTCCTACCGGTTTCACTGGCATCTACGGCACAGACATGCTTCCCAACACCAATTATTTCGCCACCACATCCGGCCCCACCATCAACAACGGTGCCACACTTGGCAGTCCCTATGACGGCAACATCAACACGGCCGGTACTGACAATCCAATTGCTAGATTAGCTGGAGCTTATGATATTGGGGCTTATGAATATCAAGGAGCGGATATAACTGCGCCGAATGCGCCGAGTGGACTAAGTGTAGATTAAAAAATGCCAAACCAAAACTTAAAACTAAAAATCTTTTTCCTAACAATTTTATTTTTAGCAATTTTCGGCGTGAGTGCCAAAGCCAGCGCCGCCACCTATTATGTCAAAAACGGAGGCAATGATTCTCTTTCCGGGTTGGATGATGCTAATGCTTGGGAGACGATTGACAAAGTGGAGGCAACAGTGACGAGCGGGGATACTGTATATTTTCGTAGCCAAGATGTGTGGACAAGCGCAACGACGCCTGTTTTAGTAGCTACTGCAGGTGTAATTTATGATGGATCTATATATGGAAGCGGGACGAGGGCTACATTTAAAGCCACTGGCAATCTAGCTTATGTGATTTTTATCGGGCAGAGTAATGTTACGGTTAGGAGTTTTAATGTCGATATGAACAGCCAAATTACTGATGGTATTACTATTTATGGTGCTGACAAATCAAATATAATAATTGATGATTGTCAGGTGCATGATAATATTTGCCCAGAGGGTAATTATGTTTATGGTGTCAGAGTGTCGGCACAGCCTAGTACGGCCGTTAGCGATGTTTTAATATCTAATACGAATGTATATAATACTGGACACGAGGCGTTTGTTGTATATAGTGGAGGAAGCGGCATTGAAAGCAATATAATATTACGTAATTGTTCGGGCCATGACTCTGGGCAAGATGGATCAACGTGGGGATCTGGGTTGGCGATTAAAAATGACGCGAGAAATGTTATAGTAGAGTTTTCATCTTTTTACAATTCAGCCTCAAATGGGATATCTATTATTGGCGAAAATGGAAGCCCTACCGGTTTAGATATAAAATATAATATTATATATAATAATGGCGATCATGGCATAACCGTGTATGATGTTGATAGTGCTGGTGTGGCTGTTACTGGTGGTATTAACAATAATCTTATTTACAGTAATGGTTCAAACGAAATTTATCTGGGTGGTGATCTAACGGGAACAGTTTTGAATTTTTATAATAATACACTCTTTGCAGATGTCTATAGTGCTATTAATCTGCGTTGGGCCATTGGTACTCCCATAATAAATTTCAAGAATAATATTGCATGCTCTGACAACTATCAAGCAGTTTATGATTATCTGGGTCTACTTACTCATTCCAATAATCTAATTTTTAGATCTTCAAGTGATATTGCCGATCATGTTGTGACAAATATAAATTATAACCGATCCGATGTCCTCACCTGGGAACCCACCGCCCAAACCACCGACCCCAACTTTACCGGAGGCACCCTTCCCACCGGCTTTAATGGAACCTACGGCACCAATATGCTTCCTAATACAAACTATTTCGCCACCACATCAGGCCCCACCATCAACACCGGCGCCACCCTCGGCAGTCCCTATAATCTTTCCATCAACAGCGCCGGACTCTCTTCACCATTCTTACGTCCAGTCGGAGCTTATGACATCGGCGCCTATGAATACCAAGGAACAGATACAACTCCACCAACAGTTCCATCAGGACTAGCAGTAGAATAATTTTAAAGTCTAAATTCTAAATTTAAAATGAAGTCTAAATTACTAAATTCTAAATTAATTTTTCTAAGTCTATTAATATTTTGTGGCCTTTTTAGCTTTGGTGCTAAGGCTAGTGCTGCCACGGTCTACATCGATCCAACTTGTGGAAGCAGTGGCAATGGTACAACTATAACTTGCGGAGCTAGTGGCCCTTTTAAAACTTGGGCGGAAGTATCGTGGGTGGCGGGCAATACTTATTCGCAGAAAGGTGGGACGACATATTATGGAACAGTTACTGTTGGCGCTTCTGGCACAGAGGGGAATCCTATCATTATTAATTCTTATGGGACAGGCAAGGCTATTCTGGATGGGAGTGTCACAATTACCGAGTGGACTGCCAATGATCCGGTGGCTGGAGTATATAGCACAACGGCGGTGACTAATAATGCAATCTATGAGGATGATGTGCCACTAAGATATGGCAGAGACACAGAATGTAATTATGGAAATGTATACTGGGAAAGCGGATGGAAAAATTACTATAAACCAACCAGTGGGATACCGGCTGATCACATTATTCAGTATACTCGTTTGTATGGTATAAACTTAGGTTCTCATAGCTATATAACTATTGATGGATTGTCTTTTAGAAGATATGGCAATGGCGTCTATACTGCCAACATTGCTGGTTCTCATAATGATTACATCCTAGTTACTAATTCTGATTTCGATGATATCATACAAGGCGTACAGATTTTTACCAACAATGCCATATCCACGGGAATTAGTATCACGGATAATAATTTTAGCTATGTCCAAAATAGCATAGAGCTTGGAACTGCTAACACTGCTACTCAAGGTGACGCGGGTGCTTTTATGGGAGCAACTATCGCATCTAATGCGATAACTCATTGCTCTCAGGCCAAAAATACCCCCTATATCTGGAGAACATACGGAAATGATTATGACATTGATTTCGCCTATACATATTGGGGCTGGTCAGGTGGGACAGATACGGAAGGCATCGGGACGCAAGCTTTAAACAACTCAAGTGTATATGAAAATAATATTACTGGGATGTGCCGGGGATTTGTTCATTATGTCGGTTCCTGTCACGATGGGTCGAATAATAATATCTATAGAAATTATATCAACACTTTGCAAAATACCATTCAATTAGCACCTGAACAACTTGCCTCGTCCTTTTATAATAACAAAATTTACTACAATATTTTGTACGGCGGCAATTCTGATGGTTGGACTAGTAATCTAAGTATTTTTCCCATTGCTACGCCAGGAGGAGAAAATTATATATATAATAACACGATCATAACAGACAGTCGGATAGGCATATATTCAATAGGCCAATTAGATAGCTATATCATTGAAAATAATATCGTAGTTAGCGACAATCTCCCTAATTTAAATTGGCTTGTGTATTTAGGGTCAGTTAGTAACTCGGTGATTAATTATAATTTGTACTTTCCGGCCAGCAATGTTAATAGGGGCACATCTGAATGGGCCATCGAAGATGATGGGGGAAGTAAAACATTTTTACAATGGAACACATTGGGGTATGATGCTAATAGTTCTGTTTCTGACCCTCTATTATTTAATTTTTCTGGTGGTGATTATAATCTAACGGCTCCATCCCCCGCAAAATGGACAGGAATCGATGTGGGACTGGCAACGGATTATTTAGGACAATCCATAAATAATCCTCCAAGCATTGGTGCTTATGAATATCATGGATCTGACGCGATTCCACCGAATATGCCAAGCGGACTAGCGGTGGAATAATTTAAAATTTCTAATGAATCTCAAAATCAAAAATCCAAAAATAAAAATCTTTTTCCTAGCAATTTTGTTTATTGCAATTTTTGGCATGAGTGCTAAAGCTAGTGCCGCCACCTACTATGTCAAAAACGGAGGTAATGATGCTCTCTCTGGACTAGATGATGCAAATGCTTGGGCGCATTGCCCTGGAATGCCGAACTGGTCAGGAGCAGTAACTTTAGCCAATGGAGACACGGTCTATTTCCGATCGCAAGATATCTGGGCTGCTCCAACTGGATCACGAGTCTTAGCTATAGGCATAGCTAATGTGACCTATGACGGTGAAACTTATGGTAGTGGAACCAGAGCCAAATTTGAGGCCATTGGAGATCATTCGAATGGCGCATATGGCATGGTTGATCTCTCGACTAGCAATACGATATTCAGAGGATTTGAACTGGACGGGAATGATTATTGGAATTCAGGAATTTTGATTGGAAATAGTGCCACAGAGAATATAACCAACATCATGATCGACAATGTGGATGTACACGATATTATGGATACGGGAGATTCAAACGTCACTGGACATTGGGGTTATGGCATAAACGTCATATCTACGGCTAACCCCGGCATAGTTACTAGCAACTTATCAATTCTCAACTCCAGCTTTCATAATAACAATCATGAAGGAATCGCCATGTATGCTCCGTGGGGTTATCCCGGCAACAAGATAGACGGTGTGCTTATCAGGAATTGCGTATCTCGGGACAACGGTTCTGCATTGGGAGCTGGCTGTGGACTGGAAATGGCCAATGACGTTGACAATGTTACTGTTGAATACTCGACGCTTATCAATAATAATGGTTATGGAATAGTTGTCAGAACTTCTCCGGAAGGGGAAAATGGGGCGCCGAATAATTTTATCGCTAGAAATAATCTTATCAGCGGAAATGTTTTATACGGCGTTGCAATTACTAATGTCCAAGGTCTGTCAGAAACAGCTTCATTTTATAATAACTTGATCTACAATAATGGCATCACGAATGCTAATGGAAACGGAGCAGAGTTTGCTCTTGCTGGCGGGTATGATTACACGGGCAGTGTTTTTAATGTCTATAATAATACAATTTATTCAACCGGGAATGAAAATACAAACTTTAAGGCCGTTGTCGCAATTGGATTTTTTGGTGTAAACACCGGAGAACCAGAAGTCAATTTCCGGAACAATATTGTTTATGGCGATGATCTTATTCCGGTTATCGATCAGTATAATGTTATGACACACTCGAACAATTTAGTGTATCGATCTTCTGGTTTATCGGACACGCACATCAGTAGTGGAACGAGTTATAATCGCGCCGGCGTCCTCACCTGGGAAGCATCCGCCCAAACCACCGACCCCAACTTTACCGGAGGCACCCTTCCCACCGGCTTTAATGGAACCTACGGCACCAATATGCTTCCTAATACAAACTATTTCGCCACCATATCAGGCCCCACCATCAACACCGGCGCCACCCTCGGCAGTCCCTATAATCTTTCCATCAACAGTGCCGGATTCACTTCACCATTCCTCCGTCCCCAAGGCGGTGCCTATGATATCGGCGCCTATGAATTGCAAGGAGCGGACACGGTTCCACCCAGTGTTCCTAGTGGTCTTGCTGTTGAGTGAGAATGGGATCTGCTGGTTGGATTATATGCGGCAGGTTTAGCATCGGAGAACTTTTCTAGTTGCGTGCTCTACTTTTTAATTTTTTTATGGTATAATTTAATTACAAAATAAAAATAGCTCTTCTTCTCCGCCAGCTGGCGGATACGGCGGAGCGAAGTAAAACAAAAGATATATGTGGATCGTCAATGATTTGAATTTAAAAAAACAAGCGCGTGAGTTGGGGGTAAAATTTTGGCAGACCCCTGGGTTTTTGTTTATTATGATGGGTGTTGTTGCTGTAGTAATAATGACAGCGACTTTCTATGTTTCAAAGAATTATGATAGTCCCGAGCTCTTAGTTGTGGCAGAAAGTTTCGTGGTGATCGTTGTTTTGGTTGTGGGCAATGTTGTGATTACTATGGTGGAACAAATGATAAAGCTAAATAAAATGAAAAGCGAATTTGTTTCTGTTGCTTCGCATCAGTTACGCACCCCACTTTCTGCTATCCGCTGGGAAACAGAGTTGTTATTGTGCAAGTTTCGCAAGGAAAAAATCGACGGAAAGCAGCGTGAAAGCATTGAAAATATCAATACACTCAGCAATAAGATGACCAGATTAATCAATGATCTTTTAGATGTAGCAAGAATCGATCAAGGGAGGCTCATCATTAAAAGAATGCCTACCAATCTTGTATTAATTACGAAAGGAGCGATTACTGGCGTCTCTCCATTAACCAAGGAAAAATCTATCGAAGTAATTTTTAGTGATACCAAAAAAGTTCCATTGGTTTTTGGTGATCCGGAAAAACTACAAATGGTAGTGGAGAATCTTCTGGGTAATGCAATTAAATATACTACTAACCATGGAAAAATTGAGATAAAACTTCTCAAGAAAGGAGAATTTGTCATTTTCAGCATTAAAGATAATGGCGTCGGGATACCGCTTGAGCAGCACGGACGTGTGTTTGATAAATTTTTTCGTAGTGATAACATTGTCAAATATCAGACAGAGGGGACCGGGTTGGGTCTGTACATCTCTAAAAACATAATTGGTCAGTTGGGGGGAGAAATTTGGTTTGATTCAGTAGAAGGTCTTGGTTCTATTTTTAGCTTTTCTATCCCGGTAAGCAGAAAAGTCAAGCAAGAAAAAAGTATCCAAAGTGAATAAGTTTAACAATTTTTAAAGTTAATTAATTTTCTCGTCCGGATTGTTTTCTATAGAGGAGAGGTCTGGAGGAATAAAAAAATATGACGAAAATATTAGTTGCGGAAGATGAGCCGACTCTGAATAAGGCTTTGCTGGAATTCTTGACTGAAGAAGGTTTCGAAGTTATGAACGTGTTTGATGGCGAGGAGGCGGTGAAATTGGCCAAAACGAAAAATCTAGACCTAATCTTGCTGGATATTATCCTGCCAAAAAAGGATGGCTTTGAAGTCTTGGATATGTTAAAGGCCGACGAGGAAACTAAAAAAATACCCATTATCTTGCTGACTAATCTGGAAAGTGCGGAGAATATCCAGAAAGCCTTTGATAAAGGCGCTACTACCTATTTGGTGAAATCTAACTACAAACTTGAAGATATTGTGAAAAAGATAAAAGAGACATTGAAAATAAAATAATAAAACAAATGCGTATAGGCAATGAACAACTGAGAGATTTTATCAAGGATTCCGAAATGATTCCAGATGAAAAATTGGATCTGGCCTTTAGGGAAGCAGTAGACGGACAGGGTCATCTTGGTGATGTTCTTTTGGCCAAAAAATTCATCGATGAAGAACGTCTACGTAAGCTCTATGCCTATATTTTAGGCATTCCTTTCGTCGATTTACAAAAAGAAACGATCGTTCCGGAAATTTTGCAGATTATTCCTGAACCGATTGCTAAAAAGTATAAGATCGTTTCTTTTGAAAAAAATGGAGCGGAGTTGAAGATTGCCATGCTTAATCCTGAGGATATCCAGACGATCGATTTTATCCGTAAAAAAACCGGGCTGAAAATCATTACTTGCATCACTTCTTCAGAGAGTATTGAGGCAATTCTTAAGCAATATGGCAAGAGTCTTAAGGCGGAATTTGGAGATATTATTGATAAGAATGCAACGGAGGCTGAAAGCGCAAAAACGGCTGATGATTTGGAGGAAATTGCCCAGGGCTTGCCGATTATTAGAATCGTAGATACCTTAATCAAGCATGCGATTCTTCAGGGAGCTTCTGATATCCATATCGAGCCAGATGAAAAAGAAGTGCGGGTACGTTATCGGATCGATGGAATGTTGCATGAAGCAATGACCCTCCCCAAACAAGTGCGTGATGGGATTATTGCAAGAATAAAGGTATTATCTAATCTGAAGCTGGATGAGCATCGCATTCCGCAAGATGGCCGTTTTAAGATTGAGAAGGATGGAACAAAGATGTCTTTTCGGGTAAGTGTTTTGCCAATCTTTGATGGAGAAAAAATTGTAATGCGTCTCCTGGACGAATCTTCCAAGGGTCTGACTTTGGAAATGATGGGGTTGGCCGGAAAAGCGCTGGAAGTTATTCATAGGGAAATAAGAAAACCTAACGGGATGATTTTAGTAACTGGTCCGACTGGTAGCGGAAAGACTACTACGCTCTATACGATTATGGATATTCTTAACACGACCGATGTGAATATTAGCACAGTGGAGGATCCTGTGGAGTATCGTATGCCGAAAGTTAACCAGACGCAGATCCGTCCCAAGGTGGGACTGACTTTTGCAGCAGGATTGCGGGCGCTTTTGCGTCAAGACCCAGATATTATTATGGTAGGTGAGATTCGCGACAATGAAACGATGGAGATGGCGATTCAAGCAGCGATGACCGGGCATCTCGTGCTTTCGACTTTGCATACCAATAGTGCAGCGGGAACATTGCCCCGTCTTTTGGATATGGGAGCAGAGCCGTTTTTGGTCGCCTCAACAGCAAATGTGATTATCGCTCAGCGTTTGGTACGGAAGGTTTGTTCCGATTGTCGTGTAGAATATAAATTAAGTGAAAAAGAGATGAAAGCGCTGGAGCAGACTTATGAAATGGATGATATTTTGGAAACGATCAAAAAAAGTGGAATAATCGGAGGCGGGCTTAAAGATAAGGATAAATGGCGGGATGTTAAATTATACAAAGCCAGGGGTTGTGAACAGTGTATGGATGGTTATCACGGACGAAACGGCATCTATGAAGTCTTGGAGGTGGATGAGGAAATAAAAAAAATGATTTCACAGAAGGCTTCCGCACATGACATAGAGATTAAGGGGCGGGAAAATGGGATGCTGACGATGATTGAGGATGGTTTTGCTAAATGCATTCAAGGCATCACAACCGTGGAAGAGGTTTTACGGGTCACTAAAGAATAAGACTATGAAGGTGTTCTATAGCGCAAAAAGTTATTCTGGCGAGACGAAAGCGGGAGAACTAGAGGTGAAAAATGAAAGAGATCTAGCGGCACAGCTCCGTTCGGATGGTTTTATTTTGACTTCTTTTAAGGAGTTAAAAACAAAGGAGAAGAGTGATGCTCAAGTGAAATTATTGGATCGTTTTTTTAGTATCTCTCTTAAGGATAAGTTGATGTTTACTCGTAATCTAAGCGTGATGGTTGCTTCAGGATTACCGATTTCCAGAGCCGTCCAAAATATATCCTTGCAAACGAGGAACAAAGGATTTCGAAAAATATTGAATAGTGTTTTTGACGATATACAATCTGGGATGACTTTTGCTGATGGGTTGGCGCGCTACCCGGCAATTTTTGGAGATCTATTTGTTAATATGATCCGAGTGGGCGAGTCGAGCGGAAATTTGGAGGAAATCTTGGAAATATTATCTGTTCAATTGGAAAAAGAACATAATCTGATGAGCAAGATCAAGGGCGCAATGACTTATCCAGCAGTGATTGTTGTGGCAATGATTGGCATTGCCGTTCTGATGCTAACATATATTTTACCAAAAATGATGGGTGTTTTTGCGGATATGGATGTACAATTGCCAGCCTCGACGCAATTTATCATCGGTATGAGCAATTTTTTAAGAGCACACTCAGTTATGGTGGCCGTATCCTTTGTTTTTTTAATCATTGTGGCGAGATTTCTTTTGACGACAGAATTTGGTAAAAAAATACTGGGCTTTGCTATGATAAATATCCCAGTCGTCAGTAATATGGTGATAAAAATCAATTGCGCCAGGTTTGCTAGAATATACAGCTCGCTTTTACGCAGCGGAGTGCCTGTAGTGGAGGCACTGACTATAATTTCCAATACCCTGACCAATTATTATTACAAAGAAGCCACCAGGGCGGGGATTGAAGATGTTCAAAAGGGAATTAGTCTCAGTAAGGTTATCCAGAAAAATACCAAAGTCTTTCCGGTGCTGATGGCGCAGATGGCTCAAGTCGGGGAGGAAACGGGAAAAACAGAAACTGTCCTTTTAAAATTAGCGGAATTTTATGAAGATGAAATTGATCAAATATCAAAAAATATGTCCTCGATTATAGAGCCAGTGTTAATGATTTTTATTGGAGGTGCAGTGGGATTTTTTGCGATTTCGATGCTTCAGCCGATGTATAGTCTTATGGATAATATAAAATAAATTTTCAATTTACAATTTACAATTTTCAAACAATTTTAAAAATGACTTAATTTAAAAATTCAGTCATTAATAAATTAGAAATTGTTTAGAAATTAGAAATTGAAGGCAAAATGAATTTTGTTCAAAAAGAAAAACTGAAGAATGAAATAGGTCATCCAAAGAAAGCAGGAATGCATAGTGCCTTTATGCTCATCGAAGCGCTAACTTTGCTTTTTATCTTTTCTTTGATTACGGTTACGTTCTATTCGGTTTTTGCGGTAGGTCTTCGTTATATTCAAGATGCCAAAAATCGACTTGGAGCATTAGCAATTGCTAATGAGAAGCTCGAAATTGTACATAATCTCGCTTATGACAATATTGGCACAGTCGGAGGGACGATAAGTGGAAATATTCCGCAAGATCAAGACATTTCTGAAAATACTCGCCATTATCATGTGCACACCGAGGTAGTGTATGTCGATGATCCTTATGATGGAGTTGCAGCTTCCGATACGGTATGGTTTGAGGATTATAAAAAAGTTTCAATTACTGTTTCCTGGATCAATACGGGGAACACAGAAGAGGTTAAGCTCATATCGCGTTTTGTTCCGCCTGGGCTGGAGATTCCCCATATTGGAGACGGCATTCTTTCAGTGAATATTTTTAGTGATCAGCCAGGTGGCGGAGGAATTGCTGATTCTAATGTGCATATATATAATCCTGAGACAGGCATCAATACTAGCCTTGATACTGATGGCTCAGGAAATGCTACATTCATAGGAAGTTCAGTGACAGACTCGATCCAGAAATATCAAATAACAGTAACCAAGGCTGGTTATGAAACGGTCGTAACGATGCCGCCATATCCCGATAGTCTTTACAATCCTATCGACATTCATGCTTCAGTAGTAACTGGATCTGGTTCAGTAAATTTGAAAAATATTGTCCAAAATCAATTGGCCAATATTAGAATTTCTGTAGTTGATTACCTTGACGCGCCGATTGATAATGCTAATTTTCACCTTTCCGGAGGAAGAACGTTGGGCACAGATATCGCCGAACCATTTGCTCCAGTCTACAACCTCGATGAGGATGGTACGACCGATTCTAGCGGGCAAAAATTTTTTAATTCAGTTAGTCCCGGAGAGTATAATTTTTCTTTAGCTGGTTCAACATTTGATGATTATGAAATAGTGAATATTGATCCGATCGCCCCTTTCTCCTTATTATCAGTCGACGGAACATTAGACGTTAAGGTGAAATTGGCAAGTAAGGCTTCTACGGCTCTATTTGTTATACTGCTTGATGCTAGCGATGCCCCGATTGTCGGAGCGAAGATAAAGTTGACCAATAGCGCATTGAGCTATGATAAGGAGTTAGAAACAACCAGTGAGGGGAAGGTATTTTTTCCCGATTCGAGCGATCCGTTTCTGCCAGAAACATATCACATGAAAATTACGGCGGATGGTTTTTCTGATAACGAATCTGATGTTGTGGTCACTGCGGGCAGTCTTAAGAAAGTGGAGATAGTTTTATGATGAATCAAAAGATAAAAAAACAAAAAAGCCTGCTTGCTTATTATGCTGGCAGAAGGACCGCTGGCAGGCAAGGTTTAACCCTAGTGGAGACTTTGGTGGCTATTGCGATTTTTGCTATCGGAATTGAGGGATTCTCTTTGCTTTTCGTCAATGCTTGGAAAAATAATTCCTATACACTAGAAATGGGGCAGTCCTCGATGGCTGTTTCTCAGGGAGTGAATACAATAGTGAATTATCTTCGGAGTATTAGGCAGTCGGATAATGGTGCGTATCCTATTTATTTCGCCGACGATAATGATTTAGTCGCTTATTCTGACTATGATCGTGATGGCGTAACAGAGCGGATTCACATTTACAAAAGCAATACGGACATTTTAATGGGCGTGACTGATCCAACAGTAACTATGCCCAAATCATATCCAAGCGCTGATCAGCAAATTCTTACGCTTGCCAGAAGAATTGTCAATACTAGCGCAGAGCCCATTTTTTACTATTATGACAAGAATTATGCTGGTGGCTCAACGCAGGTTCCTTTGGTAACTCCAGCTAATGTGGCAGATGTGCGGCTTATGAAAATCCATCTCAAGATAAATATTGATCCTAATCGGGCTCCAGATAATATCGAACTGCAAACATTTGTGGAAATGCGAAATTTGAACGATTATGATCGGATCCATTAAATCATGAAAAATGCCTGCCTACTTACTAACAGGTCGGCAGGAAACATATGGCACATAATAAAAAACAAAAAAATAATTCTGGATCAGCATTGGCATATGCGCTTGTGATTATGTCAAGCGTAATGATTATTTTGGTTTCTATCTTGGGCTACATATCCTCCCAGCTAAAATTTAGCCTTAATCGAGTTGAAAAAGAAAAGGCTTTTCAGATTGCGGAAGCAGGCATCTATTATTACCGTTGGTATCTTGCGCATGAAACCTCAGGGAAAACGGCTGCAGAGATTAATACATTTTTGCAAACTGGAGGGCCGATGGGTTTTTCTCCCGAAGCAGTGGACTATTCAGGAATTGGAGAGTATCAAATTGTCGTCACTCCACCAGTAACAGGATCGACAATCATTAATGTTGAATCGACTGGTTGGTCGAATAAAGCTCCTGGCATAAAGAGAACTGTCAAGGTGCGTTTTAGGAGGCCATCCTGGAGTGAATATGCCGTGCTTGCCAATGATTTTATGCGTTTTGGCGAAGGAACGGAAGTCTATGGAAAAATCCATTCTAATGGAGGCATTCGTTTTGATGGAATAGCGCATAATGTAATTTCTAGCCTTTTGCCGACTGTTGATGATTCTGACCATACTGGAGTAGTTGAATTTGGGGTGCATACACACGTGAGAGTTCCTCCGCAAACTGGCGTGAGTAGTAGTGGCCTTGCGACCGAGGCCGGTTCAGTCAGTCCAATACCAGTAAGAGCGGATGTTTTCGAGGCAGGCAGGCAATTTCCAGTAGCGGAAGTTAGCTTCAATGGTGTTATTTCCGACTTGAGTCTCATGAAGACAGAGGCGAAGAAGCCAGGCGGAACAACTAATAATAATTGTACTGCAACGGGTTGTTATTTCGACAGTAGCGATTACGGTAGACATATCGTGCTCAATAGCAATGGAACTATGACAGTAAGGAGAGTGACGAATTATGATAAAAATACTTATGATACTAAAGGGCGAGTTTTATACCAGGGATTGAATACTATAACTACAGAAAGTAGCTCGACCACCTACACAATTCCGGCGAGTGGGATAATTTTCGTAGAAGATAACATTTGGCTTGAAGGAACGATCAATAATAAAAAGATAACGATTGTGGCGGCCAATCTTGGGAGCGGTTTGCCGGCGAACGTTTTTTTGGGTATCAACAATCTATTGTATACGAATTTTAACGGCAATGATATTATCGGGGTCATTGCTCAAGATAATGTAGAAATTGTAAAAAATAGCCTAAATACTTTAGTAATAGATGGTGCATTTTTGGCGCAAAGCGGAAAGGTCGGCCGGGAATATTATACTTGTAAGCGATGGCAATACGATACTTGTATAAGTTGGTGGGGCAGTACTTGCTCAATTTGGAAGAATTGGTCGCTTGTCACTCCAAACGATCTGTCTGATGATGTGCAGCATTGCGATGATTACAACTCTGATGATCACAGAAATACAATTACGGTCAATGGTTCGATTGCAACCAATCAGCGCTACGGATTTTCTTGGACCGATGGAACTGGGTATGATACGCGCAATTTGAATTTTGACAATAATCTGCTCTATTTTCCACCACCCTTTTTTCCTACTGGGACAGAGTATGCTATCGATCTTTGGGAAGAATTATGAAATAAAAATACAAATACAAATACAAAAAGTGTGCTATACTTAAATTAGCAATCGTAGTTTATTTTTTATTTGCAATGCGTATAACAACTCATCCATCCTCTTATTATAGTAGATAATTTACAGAAAGCTCATGAATTTTTTTAAAAAAAATGTAATAAATTTTGAAGATAAGTATTTTGGTGTTGATCTGGGAGATCTTTTCGTGAAAGTGCTGCAATTGGAAAGTGATGGGGCGCATGATCGTATCAGGAGCTATGCTGTCGCGCCTATCCCCGCTGGGAGCATGGAAGAGGGGCGCATAGTGGACAAGCAAAAAGTGGCGGCGGCATTGAGATCGGCAGTGGCTGGTGTTGGGCCAAAAAAAATAAATACCAAAAAAGCTTTTTGTTCTTTGCCCGAGTCGAAAGTTTTTTTGCGCGTCATTTCTATTCCAAACATGGAACAATCCGAGATCGGCGAGGCGATTAAATGGGAAATTGAGGCAAGCATCCCGCTCTCCGTAGATCAAGTTTACTATGATTGGCAGCTGATTGGAAATTTCGCAGGTAAACAAAACATTTTAACTGTAGCTATTTCCAAAGAAATTATTGATGATCTTTTGGAGGTATTCGAACTAGCTGGCATAGAAGTTCATGGGCTTGAAGCGGAATCAATCGCGACAGCCAGAAGTTTGATCAATGGATCGACGGAGGAAGGGCGCGTTTCTTTGATTGTTGACCTGGGCTCTAGGCGAACTAATTTTGTTGTTGCGGAGGATAATTTGCCATTTTTTTCTTCAAGTATCCCATTCTCCTCTAATGGTGTAACTGATGCAATCGCTAAGACGTTGGGAATCAACAATGAAGAGGCGGAGAAGATAAAGATCTCTCAAGGAGTGGGTTGCTGTCATGACGATGATTCGGTTTTTAATTCTATAAGATCCTATCTAGAAGGACTTTCTGTGGAAATAGAAAAAACTATAGATTTTTACCAAAACATCAATACCGTATCCAAGGATGTTGACAGAATTATCATTTGCGGAGGAGCTAGCTTGAAAGGATTGGTGCCGTATCTAGCGAAGAGATTGGGGCATGGAATCTGTATCGGAGACCCATGGGTGAATTTGGATTTCGGTTCCCGCTTGCCAATAATCAACAAAGAAAGATCCTTGCAATTCGCAACAGCAATCGGTCTCGCAATGAGAAAAAAAGACTATGAAAATAGGCATTAATCTATTACCACAAGACAAAAAGGATGAGATTTTGAAAAATGAAAGATTTCGGTCAGTTTTGGGCTGGGAAATTGTATTTTTTTGTACTGGTTTAGTTTTCTTCACGTTTATTTTTGGAATTGACTATCTTTTAAGGTTCGACCTCCAGGCCAATTCCGAAATAATGGGTAATAATTTGAACGGGGCGCAATATCAAACAATCGCCTACTATGAAAATAAATTTTCTGAAATAAACGCAAAGCTGACAAAAATTTCTGCTATTTCCTCCGGGCAGCTCTATTGGTCAAATTTTTTTCTAATGTTGAATCGCGCGACACCTCACAGTATTGAAATCATCGGATTGTCTACGAAGGATTTTTCGGTCCATCTTATGGGAAAGGCAAAGACGCGTGACGATTTGCTTTCATTTAGGGACAATTTGAGCAAGGAAGAATGCTTTGAAAATGTCAATCTGCCACTGTCTGATTTGGTTTCCAAAGAAGACATCGCATTCCAAATAGATTTAGGCATAAAGGAAAATTGTATTAAGAAACGATGAAAAATTTTTGGAAAAAAAATAAGATTATTTTAGCAATCATGATTTTTTTGGTTGTAATTGCGCCCCTTTTTTATTGGTCGTTTTTAATGATGACAAAAATGATTCAGGCTAAGGCAGACTTGATCCAGGAAAAAATAATTGATAGTGGCTTGGAGAAGGCCAAAGTAGGCAAGATACCGGAGATGGAAAAAGCTAATATGGATTTCGAGAATAATAAATCGGCAGTCGGCACAATTCTCAATTCAAATAATAAAGTTGAATTTATCGAGTATGTCGAAGCGCTGGCCCAGGAAACAGATAATAAGATAGTGCTAAAAGTTTTGGATGATAATAATTCTGGCAATTCCATATCTGACACAAAAACTAAAGTTGTTGCGAAGAAAACTTCTGCTGCCCTAAGTGATGAAAAGAAAGGTATCGAAAGCGAACTTGTTTACAGGCAATATATATCAATCAGGGTTGATTTGGAGGGGAATTATGCTGGATTTTTAAATTTTATTCATAAACTAGAAAATAGCAAATACTATGTCAATATACTTTCTTTTGATTTGCAGAAAGTTTTTATAAAAAATGAAAATTTAGCGACAGACAAAAGTGCTGTTTCAAGGGAGATATTTCTTTCGCCGATAAATCAAAACAGTAATTCCATCAATAATTCAGAAGATAGCTCCAATGATACCTCAGAGTTAAAGAGTTCATTTAATATAGTTGTTTACACAGAATGATGCTAAATTTAAAAGACATAAAAAAGGATATCTCTTCAGGCAAGATTTTTCTTTGGATCGGTGGTGTTTTTAGCCGCAATCTTAAGAAATTGGTATTTCTATTGTTCTTTTTCCTGGCTGGCTATTGTGGGTATCTTTGGTATGTCTATGTTTATGCTCCGCGATGGAGCGAGGATAAGAGAGCGCAATATTTGAGCACCAAAGACAAAGACGTGATATTTAATCGTAAAAAATTTCAGAACATTGTGGATGAGGCACAAAAGAGAGCGGAGGAGTATGTGAAAATAGTTGATCAGCCAAATGATATCTTTAGAATTAATCAATTGCCAGTCCCTCCTCAATCTCAACAGCCAGAACTGCAGCAACAAGCACAAACACAGCCTGCTCAATAAAAAAAGAAAAAGCGCACAGGCTATGTGCGTTTTTTTAAATCTCCCTCAAGTCCCTTATGGTAACGCGTAAGACTATGTAAAAAATCCCATCCTAGGGAATGATTTATGTATTGGTGCGCCCTGAGGGACTCGAACCCCCGACCCTCTGGTCCGAAGCCAGATGCTCTAATCCGCTGAGCTAAGGGCGCATTTAATTTTTTGCTTGTCTAAACTTTTCAGGGGGGTGGCTAGAGAGAATCGAACTCTCGACGCAGGTACCACAAACCCGAGTTTTACCACTAAACTATAGCCACCACTCTGAAAACTTTAACTTCTCGTGCCCTCACTAGGATTTGAACCTAGGACCATCTCCTTAAGAGGGAGCTGCTCTACCAACTGAGCTATAAGGGCGATATTCTTTTGTGTGCGCCGGGCAGGAATCGAACCTGCGACCAATAGCTTAGAAGGCTACTGCTCTATCCACTGAGCTACCGGCGCAAGGTATTGCTTTTGATTTTTTCAGCTTGGCTTAACGCACGCTCTATCCGTTGCTTGTCCGCCTCGGGCGGAAGCTACCGGCGCAGGGTAATCAAGATAAAAAATTGCCCATTGGCAACGCGATATTAGCTTATCAAAATTAGCAGATTAAGTCAATCTTAACCGGCGCTTAGTTCATCCCATGTTCTTTTTTATAAACTCGCCATTCGCGATCTGACCATTTTTTCGGTTTTTTAGTGAGCAGGCCTGTTGTTTCTCCTGGGTGCGGAAATTTTGAAGGTGATTCGTAGTTGCTTTTAAACTCGTCTTCACGAACCAGGTTATTATCTTTGTCATAAACTTGTTGCGTGAAAGTGGTTTTCATCGAACCGTCAGGATTTCTTTCCAGGATGGTCGGACCAAGCACAGTTGTTTTTCTGCCATCCGACGTGCCATAAAATTGGAAAGTCAGCTCCGTTCCTTCAATTTTTGTTTGAAGCAAGATATAGCCCGGCGTGTCATTGATGAAGCGCAAGTCCGGCTTTGGGACATAGACAGTGGAGTCCATTCCTTGGGGGTTGTAGTAGCTCACAGGATAGGCATGGTTTCTTCTGGCGGTAATTTCCAGTCCGGAATAAATCGCGGCGCGAAAAGCTGTTGTGGAAACTTGGCAAATTCCACCGCCAAATTCCGGTTCAGTTTTGTCTTGTTTGATTACGAGTTCAGGGAGGTATCCGTGCTCGCCATCAACTTCACCTAAGACACTGACAAAAGAAAATTCCTCTTTCGGTTTGATAAGCACTCCATTGAAGCGATCAGTCGCGACATTGATGTTGAAAATCCGATTCTTTGGTGAACCTTTGAAATTAGAATGGCCTTCGCCGAGCAGAGTGTTGATCCCCATGTTTTCGATGGAATCTTGCGTGACTGTCGGATCAATTTCGGTGTAAGGTAGATTTAATTCACTGGCGGTTGAGTTGTTTTTGAGCGAATCGATGAGCATTATGAGGCTCTTGTCCTCATCCAGTTTGAGTCCTTTGCTACTTAGAGAAAAAAGAGTCACTTTTCCGTCTTCAATCTTGAGGCCGGGATTGATCGGATCTGAGTTGACTGTATCGGATAGATTGGTGATAGATTTTTTCATCAGTTCGGTGTCTAAGCTGATGAGAATTTTTTTTTTAAAATGTGCTTCTTGACGATAGCTAAAGACTAATTTGCAAAGTAAAGATTTGCTATAGGCGCAAAGGTTGCCATTTTCTATTTCTGATCCATAGCCTGCGCTATAGTCTAGTGAAGGATTTTCTCGAAACCAGCCAGCCACTTCGGTCGCCGGAATTATGGCCTTTTCGTTTCTGATTTTGACAGACAGATCAGTTTTTTGGTTACTTAATATTTCATGCGTGTTGAAAAAACCCAAATCAATCATTTCCGCCGAGCAACTGGGCGAAAAAAGGAAAAAGGCAAATAAAAAAATAGTGAAATAATAACTCGATTTCATACCTTTAAGGATATATCAAAAACAAAAACCCCGCAATAAGAGCGAGGTTTTTAAAAAACACTGATTATGATTTCAGATTAGAACCCTCGAACTTGGATTTTTTTTGATTTATTGCTTTCGGCCTTGGGCATTCTCACGGTCAAGATCCCATTTTTCATCGAGGCCTCGATTTTGTCGGCCATCACATCAATCGGCAATATGACTGAGCGGGAAAAAGAACCCCAATAGCATTCTTGGTAATAATAATTTTCCTCTATCACATTCTCCTCATTCTTTCTCTCTCCGCGAATCGTGAGCATGTCATTATTGATGCTGACATCAAGGTCTTCTGGCTTTACCCCAGCGATTGTTGATTTGATGACGATGTCATTGTCCGTCTGGTAGACATCAATGGTTAATTGCCCCTCATTACTTTCCATTTCATGCGCAGGAGATTCTTCCCGTTCATCTTCTTGATCATCACGTGAATATTGGCTTTGCATTGAGCGGGCGGAAATCTCTCTTTCCATCTCGACTTCCTCCTCTTCGTTGCCGTACATATTCACGCTTGGAGAGATTGGTCTTTCTGGTTGGTAGGTGTCATCATCAATCGTTCTCGCCCCAGTCAATCTTTCTAAAAATGATTTTTTTATTTTGGTCATAATTCAAAAATTATTTATTACATTATGCTTGAATTATAGCGGGACTGTTGGTATTTGGCAAGTTAATGTATTTATTTCCCCCCATAAGGGCTATTGATAGAGTAAAACAAGCAGATTGTAAGTCAAGTGTAGCGCTATATTTAGTCCAAGTAATAGGAGACTGAAATAAAGAGTTTTGTGAGTAATTTTTCTAAAGAATATCCCTAGTAGCGTGGCAGTAGTAAGATGTATCATTAATATGCCAACAATGGGTAAAAATCCAATATTTGCATAGGCTAGTTTTTTCGTAAAAATGTCTACAAGAGCAAAACCCAGTCCGATGAAAAAGGCACTCGCAAGAATATCCTCTTTATTTTTTGATTTTAGGTAATGATTATAGACGAAAGTGTATTTTACTATTTCTTCGACGCTCGCCATAAGCAGTAAAAAAAGCAAAGAATTTTCTATGAGTGTCAGACCAAAAATAGGCGGACTGAGTTCGATGACTAATGCGCCGATGGCGGCAATGATGCCTTCGAAAAATGGTAGCATAAATTATTTTTTTCTACGAATTAATTGACTATCGGAAGGCGGGCGAATTTGTACGAATTTTTATTAAAATCCTCTTCTCCCCTCGGGAGAGGATGTCCGAAGGACAGGTGAGGGCAAGGGTGATACTAAAAAATAAAAATGTTCTGTGTAGGAAAGTAATAATTTTATCTAACGCCCTTTCCCTCATCCGGCCTTCGGCCACCTTCTCCCTAAGGGCGAAGGGGAGCTAAATTACATCTTCAAACTCGCGCTAGTCTGCATATCTTGCCAGGTTTTTTCCAGTGATTTTTTATCTTTCAAATTTTTCCAGCGGTAATATCCAGCCATCGCAATCATCGCGGCATTGTCAAGGCTATAGGCAAATTCAGGCACAAGACAAATTGTATTTTTTAAATCTTTCTCAGTGGTTGCTGTTAATTTTTCCCGCAAAGCTGTGTTCGCGCTTACTCCGCCAGCCAGCAGGATGGTCTTTGGCACATATTTTTTGGCCGCGCGGATCGTTTTGGCAATCAGTACATCGGTTACGGCCGACTGAAATTCATGACACATTTCGGAAATATAGTCTTGATCTTTAAAATTTTCCGGATTTTTCTTAGTGGCATATAGCACAGCAGTTTTGAGTCCCGAAAAAGAAAAATTAAAATTAGCCGATTTGAGCATCGGGCGGGGGAGCGTGATTTTGAATTTTTTCTCCCCAGTGAATTTGTCAGCTAGGTTTGCCACTGCTGGACCGCCAGGATAGCCTAAGCCTAAGATGCGCGCCACTTTGTCAAAAGCTTCACCGACCGCGTCATCGACCGTTTCGCCGATGATTTCATAGTCCAGATGCTTTTTCATCAGAACCAATTGGGTGTGACCGCCAGAAACAACGAGCGCCAGAATGGGAAACTTTAGTGTATTATTTTTAGTAGAAATAAAATTGGCATAAATGTGACCTTCAATGTGATGGATGCCGATCAATGGTACGCGCCAGAGATAGGCAAGTGTCTTGGCAGTTGTGGTACCAATGAGTAGTGCCGGAATGAGGCCGGGGCCTTTAGTGACGGCCATTAAATCAATTTCCGCGGGTTTTTTGCCCGCTTTTTCGAGTGTTGTTCCAATGACGGGTAAAATATTTTTCAAATGCTCCCTAGCCGCTAAATTAGGAACGACACCGCCCCAAGTAGCGTGGAGGGCAATTTGGGAGGAAATAACGCTAGAAAGCACGGTAACGTGCTCATTCTCCACTTCCAAAACGGAAGCCGCAGTTTCGTCGCAAGATGTTTCCAGGCCTAGAATAATCATAATTTTGGTCAGGTTTATCCTTTTATCTTAGCTGAGATAGGGCATAATTGCAATTTTTGTTGACTTTTAATGGGAAATAGGGTAATATATAAAGCCAAATAGCATATTAACAAATTCATATAATTGTAAAAAATCTAATAAAAAGGAGATAGCGTCATGAAGGAAGCATTAGTTTTTTTATCGGCTATTATCGTGGTAGTTTCAATTGCCACATCTGCGCTTTCCAATGAAGTTGAGCGGCATTTAAGGACTGCGAAAGAATGGCGAGAAAGTTTTTATGTTGTCGCCATTTGGTTGGAAAGTCAGCAGATAGGCAACGTCGCTGATTTCATTGAGACAAATATTACCACCGGCAAGCTCCGGCCGGATTGCAATATGATTGAGCCGTTGGAGGATAAAAAATTTGCTAAGTTAATTTTTATGGTTCCGGTGTTCGAAGATGAACGCCAGCTATCTATTAACTGGGAGGACACTATATTTTCTCCTCCGGCACAATTCTTGCCAGACGTGCGTTCTATTATGGTTAAAGGCGATACGCAATTTAGTTATTATGGAAAAGCCATTGTCCTTTCTCGGGAATATGCCCGAGCCTACTATATCCTTAATAGAAAATACAAAAAAGGGGATTATTGGGTTATGGAGCGCGATGCTCAGACATTTCAGAATAATTTTCTGAGTTTCCTAGGAGAGAAAAAGTATAGGAGATATGTGTATGGCGAAGCGAGGAAGATTATCAAGGAAATGACTAATAACAAAAAATTGGCCAAAAGCTTTTTTTTATTTGAGCCGACAGAATATGACCATGATCTGGATGTTATTTTTGGAAAACCAGCATCGTGCGAAGAAGGTGCGCATACTCAGAAAGCCGTTTGGCGGCATATCATGTTTATCGTACTGGAAAACACGGCCAAAAAAGGCAAGGCTGGCAGTGAGAAAATTGAGTTTGTCAAAAGTCTGGATATTTATCAAGAAGGTGCGTATCGGAGAGAATCTCTAGACTTTCCCGACTATGGAATAATCCGAAAGAAATAATTTTGATCTTTGCTTTCATAAGCGCCCTCGGTCGGCTATTTTTAATAGTCGATCCGGGGCGCTTTTTACTTTTTCAGCCAAGCACTGGATTTATTTTTCAAGCTGTGATATTATGTTTTTTAGATAAATAAGTTGAAAAAAGCAGTTTTGCTTTGTTTTGGTTTTGGCCTCATCGTCTATCGGTTAGGACATCAGGTTTTCATCCTGAAAAGAGGGGTCCGACTCCCCTTGAGGCTACATATTGTTTTGAAAGCAGTACCAATCAAAGAGTTTTTCGGGCTATAATTTTTTATAGAGTCGGACGGGTATTTCAAAAAGCCTGTCTGCGACAAGCAGACGGGGCTTCACTTTTTTGAAAACCCAGGCTCTGAGGGAGGAGTGAGGCATGTGCCGTAGGCACGCCGAAGGACGGATGAAGAGCGACTCCCCTTGAGGCTACGATAAAATATGGAACAACTTGGTCAAAATATCTTTCAGTTTTTGCACCAGTACGGTTATTGGATGATGCTTCCCTTGATGATTGTGGAAGGACCAGTCGTGACGGTGATTGCGGCGATGTTGGCATCACTGGGCGCTTTTAATGTTTTTTTAGTCTTACTTTTTTCGATTTTAGGCGACGTCATCGGCGATGTGGCACTTTATGCATTGGGCTACAAATTTGGCATGGGGTTTGTCCATCATGTGGGAAAATATTTGGGCATCACGGAAAAATTAGTTTTGCGGATGCAGGAATATTTCAAAAAACATGGCGGAAAAACAATTCTTGCCGTGAAGTCAACGACCGGACTTTGCTGGGCGACTTTTGCGGCAGCTGGAATTGCCAAGATGGACTTTCGCACTTTTTTGAAAAATTCCGTCTACGGCGGAATAATCTGGAGCGGTTTTTTGGTGGCCATGGGCTATTTCTATGGTTATCTCTGGCGGGATATTAAGCAATACATCGAATGGATCGGCTGGATAATTTTTGCGCTGGCATTTTTTTCAATAGCTATAGTCATGCTCTATAAGAATTATCAAGCGAAGAAAATGCTTAAGGATTATGATGGGAAGAAATAGGGCATAGCATGCTTATCCCAGCCTAATTTTGATCGACCAACGGTTTGGGCGATTTTTTTATTCTCTAGTTGGCTAAATTGGAGAAAAGTAGTAAGATATTAAACATGGTTAATTTGACTGAGGAAAAAGAAAGGGAAGCTGTTTCTACTGAACCGGAGATGCTTTGTGGCGATGAGCTTGCGTTTATCGACAAGCCTTTTTATTTTCCCGGCGAAAACGGCCGAGCCGTTCTTTTGGTCCACGGTTGGACAACGACGCCCTATGAACTGAGGCGACTGGGAAAATATCTGCACTCAAAGGGCTATACTGTTTATGCTCCGCTTCTGACCGGTCACGGAACTGTTCCAAAAGACTTGGAAAATGTTTCATGGAAAATCTGGAATGAGGACGTTGAAAATGCCTATTCCAAATTGAGAGAAAATCACAAAAAAATTTATGTCATTGGAACGTCACTTGGTGCAAGTCTGGCTTCAATTTTGGCGGGAAATAATCCAGAAATTTCTGGTCTTGTGCTTATGGCGATGCCATACAAATTGCGGATGGAAAAAATTATGCATCTCTTTGCCAGAATCATGTTGCTGTTTAGGAAATATTACAAAAAATACTATCCGCCGTCTTTTGGGTCTGGAGAGATGGTAACCAGAAAAATATCCTACCAAACCTATCCGATCAGGAGCGTTTTGGAAATTTTGAAACTGGCCAAATTTTCTCGGCGTGTCATGGGAAAAATTACTCAACCATGTCTCATAATGCAATCTTCCATTGATCATATCGTGACCAAAAAAAGTCTTGAGCAAATTTTTGCCAAAATTGGATCAGGGATAAAACAAAAAAAATATATCAAAGACGCCTATCATACTTTCATCTCCGATATTAAAAATGAAAATATTTTTAAGGACATCCTGGATTTTTTAGATAAAAACTGAGCAATATGAATATTGCCATTTTCACCAACAATTACTTGCCTAATCCATACGGAGTGACGGTTTCCGTCGAAACTTTTCGCGCGGAGCTGGAAAAGCGTGGCCACACCGTCTATATTTTCGCGCCCAAATGGAAAGACTATGCGGATAAAAATCCGAATGTTTTTCGTTTTCCATCAATTGATATTGAATTTAAATTTCGCTTTCCCTTGCCGATTCCATATTCTTGGAAAATTCATCGAATTCTGAAAGACTTGAAAATTGATATCATCCATTCCCAACATCCCAATCTTTTGGGTTCGGCTGCGATGCGTTGGGCCAAAAAAAAGAAAATCCCACTCGTGTTCACTTGGCATACGCTCTACGATCAATATACGAATTTTATTCCGCTCATTCCCAAAAAATGGGCGGCGAATTATATTATAAAAAAGGCAGTTGAATATGCTAATCATTCTGATGCAGTCATCGCCCCAACCGCTTCCATTATTCCGATTTTGAAAAAGTGGGGCGTGCAAAAAGAAATCATTCCGATCGCGACCGGCATCAAGGCGGAAGAATTTGACGGAGCTGATCGAGAAGTCGTGCGGAAAATTTATAGCATCGCCCCAGACGAGACCGTACTGTTTTTGGTGTCTCGTTTGACGGAAGAAAAAAATATTGAATTTATTTTTCGCTCAGTAAGGGATGTTTTGGCGCAAAATAAAAAAGTAAAATTTCTTGTGGCAGGGGATGGTTATCTTTTGCCAAAGTTGAAAAAATATTGTGAGGAAAATAATCTTTCCGCTTCAGTGATTTTTGCCGGTCTAGTTTCGCATGATGAGTTAAAAAATTATTATGCCGCGGCGGATATTTTCGTCTACGGTTCCAAATCTGAAACACAAGGGATTATTCCGCTCGAAGCGATGCATATGTATCTTCCCATCGTAGCGGTCGATTCCACCGGCATCAGCAGTCTCGCCCTTAACAAGGCCAATGGATTTTTAGTGCGAGAAGATGAAAAGGAATTTTCCACTGCCGTTTTGAAATTGATTAACGATGAAAGTTTACGCAAGCGTTTTGGTGAAGCGTCAGGCAAAATTGCGCGGGAAAATTTTACGAGCGAGGTTTGTGCGGAGAAACTTTTGAAGGTGTATACGGGGTGTCTGAACCACTGATTAACTCTGATTACACTGATTTCACTGATGGGGGAAAATCAGAATTCAATCATGTGTAATCAGGAAAATCACGTGCGAATCAGTGGTTCTGATTATTCCAAATGCACATCCTTCTCGAATTTTTCCAAAGCTTTGGCGATCAGCGGATGCTTTTTTAATTTTGCGTCGGTTTTTAGAATATTTTGGGCTTCTTCACGGGCGATTTTGATCAGTTTTAGGTTGTTGAGATTTTTCATGGCGATGTCGGAGAGGCCGGATTGGGCTTTGCCGAGGAGTTGTCCGGGACCGCGTAGTTTCAGGTCAATTTCCGAAAGTTCAAAACCGTCGTTGCTTTTCTCCATTGCCCGTAGGCGTTCCAGGGCGGTTTTTGTGGTTGATTCGGTGAAAAGGAAGCAATATGATTGTTGTTCGCCGCGGCCGACGCGTCCGCGGAATTGGTGGAGTTGAGAAAGGCCGAAGCGGTCGGAATTTTCAATAAGCATTATGGTGGCGTTGGGGATATCGATGCCGACTTCGACCACCGAAGTGGAAACGAGGATTTGACTTTTTTTATCCTTAAAATCTTGCATCACAGTTTCTTTCTCTTTCGATTTGAGACGGCCATGCAAAAGTCCTAAGGAATATTCCGGAAAAACTAAGGATAATTTTTTATGCTCTTCTGTGGCGGCTTTGACTTCAGTGAGCACTTTAGATTCTTCGACAAAAGGTAAAATGACAAACACTTGCCGGCCGGCATCGATTTCTTTGCGCATAAACGCATAGACCTGATCTCTTTGATCTGGCAGGACAATTCTGGTTTTGATCGGTTTTCGGTTTTTGGGCATCTCGTCGAGGATAGACAGATCAAGACTGCCAAAAAAAGCGATTGCCAAAGTTCGGGGGATTGGCGTAGCAGTCATTGTGAGGAGATGGGGGATGGTTTTCTTTTTTCCATCTTTCAGTTCAAGAGTTTCTCGTTGAAGGACTGACCTCTGCGCGACGCCGAAACGATGCTGCTCGTCGATAATCACTAGTGCGAGATTTTTGAACGCAACATCTTTTTGGATAATAGCATGTGTGCCAATGACTAAGTTTATTTCGCCACTTTTAATTTGCCCAAGCATTTGCTCGCGCGTAATTTTTTGGGCTTTTGGTTCCCAATTTTTGAAAACTAATTTATATGAACTGGTGAGCAGTGCAATCTTAAAATCATAATTTTTAAACAGTTTTGAAAATGATTGGAAATGTTGGAGAGCCAAGACTTCGGTCGGAGCAAGAATCGCCACTTGCTGATTTTGCGAAAGCGCACTCAGTGCAGAAATGGCCGCGACGACTGTTTTTCCTGCGCCTACGTCGCCGTTGAGTAAGCGATTCATCGGACAAGTTTTTACCAGGTCTTTGATAATTTCCAGGCTGGCTTTGTGTTGTGCGCCGGTTAACTTGAAGGGTAAAGTTTCAATAAAGTCTTGGATCAATTTTTCATCCAATGCGAGGCCGGTGGCGCTTTGTGCTTCCCAGGTATTTTTCATTTGCAAAGTTTTGAGTTGCATCAAAAACATCTCCCGGAAGGCAAAAGTCTTTTGGGCGATGAGTAGCTTTTCTTGATTTTCCGGAAAATGGATCTGACGCAGAGCGGAAAGCAGAGAATAGAGATGTAATTTTTTGCGCAAGTCTTCCGGAACATAATCTTCCAAGTCTGTAATGTTGGCAAAAAAAGTTTTCATTTGCCAGCGGATCCACTTGGAAGTGAGGCCTGGTGTTTCCGAATAGATCGGCACGAGTTGCCCGGTGTTGGTTTTTTCGCGCGAGGCGCGTTCCCAGGCGGGATTGGTCAGGGTGAAATATTTGCCTTTTAACTCTAATTTTCCAGAAAGTCGTACTTCGGTACCCAGTGGCATTGAATCCAGGATGAACGGCTGATTGAACCAGACCGCTTTCAGGGGCGTCTGGTTTTCATCTTCCAACATTACTTCCGCAATTGTCAATTTGCGCTTGAAAATGCGGTTTAATTTTGTTTTAGTAACAACTGCAGAGATAGTGACGACAGAATTGAGATAATCATCAGAAAGCGCTATGGTTTGGGAAAAGTCATCATAACGAAAAGGGAGATAAAACAAAAAATCTTGAACCGTAAAAAGCCCGAGCTTCTCCAGGATCTTTAGATATTTCGGAGTTATCTTGGGAATATTTTTAAGAAGAGTGTTCATTTGTGCGCTTAGCAGGAATCGAACCTGCGACCTTCTGGACCGCAACCAGACGCTCTATCCACTGAGCTATAAGCGCAATTATTTATTTTAACTATTCTTCTGGCGGACTGCGTCACGCCGAATGTTTGTTCTGGCGTGGCGAAGCTCGCCTACGCGTATCCACGGCGGACTGCGTCACGCCGTAGCCACGCTTCGGCGTAGCGAATCCCGCTTTCGCATGGCTTCTGGCGGACTGCGTCACGCCGAAGCCACGCTTCAGCGTGGCGAAGGCGGAGAGAGTGAGATTCGAACTCACGGTACCTTTAACAGTACGACAGTTTTCAAGACTGTTGCCTTAAACCACTCGGCCATCTCTCCCATTGTTTTTTAAAAATGCTTCACAGAAAAAGCACGTCCGGATCCTGATTTTAGGTATTTTTCAAATTCAAATGCTTTATATTTATCGTTCATTGCAAAATAAAAATCCAATTTCAAGGGCAGTCTATTTTTAGTTGCTGGTACGTAGCCGTTTTGATGTCTAATTATTCTATCTTTAAGATTATCTGTGCAACCGACATAATATCCATCCTTGCATTTTAGACTATAGACATAATACATAGCTTTTTATTTTGAGAATATTGTAGCGTAGTAAATCCCGCTTTCGCATGGTTTCTTGCGGACTGCGTCACGCCGTAGTTACGCTGTAGCTTTGGCGAAGCTCGCCTTCGCTGAGTCCTGAGCGGACTTGTCACGCCGTAGCCATGCCGTAGCCCGCCTTCGCTGAGTCCTGAGCGGACTTGTCACGCCGTAGCCATGCCGTAGCTTTGGCGAAGCCCGCCTTCGCTGAGTCCTGAGCGGACTTGTCACGCCGTAGCCATGCCGTAGCTTTGGCGAAGCCCGCCTTCGCTGAAGCTACGGCGTGGCGAAGGCGGAGAGGGAGGGATTTGAACCCTCGAAGGGTTTTACCCCTTGCCACGTTAGCAGTGTGGTGCTTTCAGCCACTCAGCCACCTCTCCATATTTCTCGTCCGCCAGTTGGCGGACTCGGTCAAAAAACTGTAGCTTCGTGTCTGCCGGGGTTGCTTTTGCAACCCGCCAGATGTTTGATCGCATCCGGCCCACTCAGCCACCTCTCCAAATATGATAAATCTTAACTTTTAAATACTATCAGCTGAACCGGCAATTGTAAAGACAAGACAAAGACGAGGCATTGCCTCGTCTCTACTTAATATGTTAACATTAAGTAAATTGGTACCGTTGCCTTAATGTAATTAAAATGTATATAAAAAACCATAAACAATCCTTTAGAGATGATAACGAGGCGTTTTTAAAAAGTCGCCCAGCGGAAATGGAAATGCTTCCAGCGCCTGAGAGTGAGGGATTGCTGGAACAATATTCCAAAGATGCGCTTTGGCATTGGAGCGCGCCGGAATTTGAAATGTATGAGCAGAATAAACGGCGCCTTTCCTATGTCGCACTTGTCCTTCTGGCCATTATTGTCTATGCCACTTTTACAGATAATCCGATTATGGCGATTGTTTTTGTGCTTATCGGCATCGTTGCCTATATGTATTCAAGCAAGGAACCGCGGATTTTGGATTTTCGCATTGTGCCCGAGGGCATTCTGGCTGGCAATGAAATATATGAATTTGAAAATATCCACTCTTTTTGGATTTTTTATGATCCGCGATATATTAAAGTGATCAGCTTGCACACAAGAAGCTATCTCACGCCCTTTGTGCACATTCCGCTCGAAAATGAAGATCCAGTAATCATTCGCCGAATTCTACTCAAATATATTCCAGAAATAAAACAAGATCATAATCTGGCGGAAATGTTGGAAAGATTTTTGGGGATATAAGAAGGGTGCTTTTTTGCCTTTTAGATTTCAGGGTGTAGTATGGCGGTAGTACCTGCCCGCAATGCTACGCATAGCGTTGCAGGCGGGCGCAAGGCCACGGGCTGTAGTATACCGGTAGTACGCGTCCATGGGGTGGATGTAGACCGAGTTCGATTCTCGGCAGCCCGACCAGGATAAATATTTAAAAATAAATCGTTTGTTTTTAAATTTGTCACAAAATCAAATATTTAATCTTCTGGTGCAGTATAAGTATTTTATCTTTTTCCCTTTGGTTGTGATTGAGGGGCCAATTGTCACTGTAATTGCAGGATTTTTAGCTTATCTGGGTTATTTTAATGTTTATGGACTTTATTTGGTGGCTGTTTTTGGCGATGTAACGGGAGATGTGTTATATTATTCCGTAGGATATTTTGGGGGCAAGCGTATTTTTTCAAAGGGACGTTTTTTATGGATTAATATTGAACAAGTCCAAAAAATGAAAAATCATTTTGACAAGCATTTCGGCAAAACACTTCTTTTCGGCAAATGGACACATTCGGCGGGTGGTGCTATTTTAGTGGCATCAGGCATCGCAAGGATTTCTTTGAAAAAATTTATCAAATTTAATTTTATCGGCACAGTTCCCAAAACACTTGTTTTTTTGTTGCTTGGTTATTATTTCGGGCATGCCTATGCCAAGATTGATACTTATTTGGGCTATTTTACTGTTGCGATGCTTTTTGTGATTATTTCGGGGTTGGTGGCCTATCATTTTACTAAGAAACCACAAAAATAATAATTTTTTTGTCACGAAATGAAATATATTTCATGTATAATTCCAGCATATAATGAGGAGGGAAGAATTGGAAATGTACTGGAGGCTGTCCATAGGCACCCTCTGATAAATGAAGTTATCGTGGTCGATGATGGTTCAAAAGATCAGACTTGCGAAATAGTTGGAAAGTTTGATAATGTGAAGCTAATAAGACATGAAAAAAATAAAGGGAAGAGCCAGGCTGTTTTGTCAGGAATTGCTAAGGCTAAATGCGAAACAATTTTTTTATTAGATGCCGATCTGTTGGATCTAAAACCTTTAAATGTGACAGCGATTATTAGCCCAATTTTATCCGGAGAAGCTGATATCACAATCAGTCTCAGAAAAAATGCACCTTGGCCATTTAGAAAAATTGGATTGGATTATATCTCAGGCGAGAGGGTTTTTGATAAAAAATTAATAGCAGGGCATATCAAAAAAATAGAACAATTGCCTTCCTACGGGTTTGAAGTTTATTTAAATAAGTTGATCATAAAAAATAGGCTGAAAATAAAAATTGTTTTCTGGGAAAATGTGATCAGTCCCTGGAAGCATCAAAAGGGTAAATTTTTAGCGGGGCTTAAGGGGGAGGTTATGATGAGTCTGAATATTTTAAAAACAATTTCTGTTTTTGAAATAATTTACCAAATTGTAAAAATGTTAGCATTAAAAATATGAAAATCAGTTTTGTCATCCCGGCCTATAATGAGGAGAAATATATTGGAAAATGCTTGGACTCGATCCTTCGCGAAGTGCGCAGTAGTAAGATCGATGCGGAAGTGATTGCGGTGAACAATGCCAGTACAGACAGGACACGGGAGATAATTTTGGCTCATCCCGATGTTAGACTAGTCGATGAGCAGATAAAAGGCTTAGCGCAAGCGCGCCAATCTGGTTTCCTGGCTTCCTCGGGAGAAATTATCGCTAACATCGATGCTGATAGTATTTTAGCGCCTGGTTGGATCGAAAAAGCTGTCTTGGAATTTTCGCAAAACAAAAAATTAGTCGCACTGAGCGGACCGTATGTTTATTATGACAGATCTTTATGGATCAACTTTCTCGTTTGGATATATTATTCGTTAGGATATATCATTCATCTTTTCAATCAGTATATTCTTCGAAAAGGTGCAATGCTCCAAGGTGGTAATTTTGTGCTTAGGCGCAATGCGCTTGAAGAAATTGGCGGGTTTGATGTGCGCATTGGTTTTTATGGCGAAGACACGGATATTGCCAAAAGAATCCAACGAGTTGGTCAAGTGAAATTTTCTTTTTTTTTCCCAATGCATACTTCGGCGCGGAGGTTTTCGCAGGAGGGCTTTCTCTTGACCGCTCTGCGATATGTGGTTAATTATTTTTGGGTAATTGCTTTTCAAAAACCTTTTTCCAAAAAGTATAAAGATATAAGATAAAAAGATGTTTGAACTCAAAAAAACATTTCTCAAAAATAAACAGTATTGGAAACATAAGGATGTGTCCCGGTCAATTTTTTTGGGCATCCTTTTCTTTGTCGCCAGCATCATCATTAATCACTATGCCTCACTCTATGTCGACAGAAGCGCTAGCAGCCATGTGAACGATATTCTTTTAGATAATTTGCCAGTGGTGGATGTTAATTTTATGGTCAATGAAGTGGTCTGGCTGTTTATCTGGTTTATTTTTTTCCTGCTTGTCATTAAACCCCAGCGCATTCCCTATGTGCTCAAAAATTTGGCACTATTTATCCTTATCCGCTCAGTCTTCATTTCGCTTACACACCTGGGACCAATTCCGGATCATTCATTTCTTAGCAAGCACGATATTTTGTCGAGTATTGCGTCGGGCAATGACATGTTTTTTTCCGGACACACCGGCATGCCATTTCTTCTGGCTTTGATTTTTTGGGATGACTTGGTTTTGCGCTATATCTTGGTTTTTTTCTCCGTGTTGTTTGGGGCGACGATGATTTTGGGTCATCTGCATTACTCGATCGATGTCGTAGCCGCTTTTTTCATCACGCACAGCATCTATCGGATTGGACTGTGGTTTTTCAGAGCTGACTACAAACTTTTTCATAAAGCCGAGTCAGAAGTGAAGGAAGATTAAATTAGAGGTCGGTTAGATTTTTTGCCGGGCGATAATTGCGCCGTAAATTTCTCTTGCGCCGGCAGTTTTCAAAACTTTGGCGCATTCAAAAAGTGTCGCTCCGGTGGTGGCGACATCATCGATGAGCAGAACTTTTTTTCCGGCAATTGCTTCTCGCGCTCGGGGCATAAGCGCAAAAGCATCCTTGAGATTTTCCAGTCGGGTTTGGTAACTTTTTATTTTCATCTGCGTTTGGGTTTTTTTCCGGCGAAAAACCAAGTCGGTTCGAACTGGAAGGGGAAAATTTGGTGTGATGTTTTGGCCGACAAAATTGGCCAAGATTTCGGCTTGATTGAAACCGCGCCATTTCAATTTGCGTTTGTGGATCGGAATGGGAATGATGAAGTCTGGCAGGGGCAGGTTGTTTTTTTGCAAGGCGCGCGTGATTATTTTTCCCAGTGGCACCCCCAGGTCAATGACAAAATTATATTTAAAAAAATGGATCAGTTTGCTGATTTTTTGATAATCCGTAGCGCAGACAAGAGCGTTTAGGTCAAGTTGTGAATTTTTTGTGAATTGGATCTGCCGGCATCTTTCGCAAACAAGGCCATTTTGGGTGATTTCTTTTTCGCAATACGGGCAAACCTGGAAAGAGAGTAGCTCGAGTTTGTCCAGACATTCATCGCAAATCCAATGATTCTTTTTCTGGCAAGCTAAACAAGCGATAGGGAAAAGCGCATCAAGAAAAAAAGTGTTTATTTTTTGCAATAGGGAGGGTGAATTTTTTATACTTTTACTGTTAATTTTTATGATTGTTTTTTTAGTTTATTTTTTTGCAGAGATATTGTCAATTATAGCTCATGGATATTTGATAAAATTGAGTGAATGAGGTAAGATTAGATTAGGATAATAAAACAATATAAACAAAAATATGTCACTTGGTGAAATAAAAAACGAACTGTATAAGAAAGAAATTGACAAAGAGGTGTTGGAGCATGAAAAGAGTGAATTTAATACCAAGATTGTCGCATTTAGTTCTCCCGAAAAAGCAGAGCTACCGAAAGATGATTGGGTAGAGAAAAGCGAGCCGTTAGAGAAAGAAAATAAACAAATCGTCAAAAAAGGCGCCTACATCTTAGCCGGACTACTTTTGGTAATTGTACTGGTCGTGGGTTTTTTAAAGATCAAACAGGCCTTCTTTTCGACTGATCAGGTGATAATTTCGCTGGATGGTTCGACAGAGATTAAAAGTGGAAACTTGATCAGCTACACGGTGAAATACAAGAATGACAATCGGGCGGATCTGAAAAATGTCACTCTTCGGTTGACTTACCCAGAAGATTTTAAGCCGGAAGTTAACAATCAGTTTAAAAGCGAGGGGACAACTTCCAGCGTGGCTGGCTTGCCTGACATCAAAGGGGGGGATGAAGGTAGTATGACTTTCAGTGGTCGGGCCTATAGTCCCAAGGGAAACCTGATTAAGCTCAAGGCGGATCTCGTTTATGCTCCATCTACAATTAGTACAACATTCATAGCGAGTGCACAATTAGTGGTAAGTGTCATCTCTGCGCCAATCACGCTTGAGGTGATGGCGCCGCAAAATATTTCCAGCGATGATGAAGTGAATTACTTGGTTAACTATAAAAATGAGGGAACGGAAAGCTTTAAGAATGTTAAGGTTAGGATTGATTATCCCGAACGGTTCACTTTTTCTAGTTCTGACCCAAGAGTATCCGAGGGAAATAATATTTGGTATCTTGGTGACCTGCCTGGTGGACAGAGTGGAAAAGTAGTAATTGTGGGAAAGTTAGGGGGTGAAAGGGATGAAGTGAAAAAGGCTATAATAAAGATTGGAGCGGATAATAACGGCCAATTTGTTTCGTACAATGAAACAGATGTCCAGACTAAGATCGTTTCTTCGCCATTGGTCATCACGCAGACAGTTAATGGGCTAAGTGACATAGTTGCAAATCCGGGCGATCACTTACAATTTGAAATAAATTATAAAAATGAAGGTGCAACGGGGTTACGTGATGTGGTTGTGACCGAGCATCTCGATAGCCCCGTCCTCGACTATACAACTCTTGATCTTTCAGGCGGAGCCTATGATTCAGGTAGCAAGATAATTACCTGGAAAGCGGCCGACTATAGCCAGCTGAAAAACCTCACTTCTGGTCAGGGTGGCGTGATTAAATTTTCCATCAGAGTTAAGGATATTATTCCAGTTTCAAATAGTAATGACAAAAATTTCGTCATTTCTAGCCTTACAAAAATTGATAGCCCAGATATTCCCACGCCGATCAGTATGAATAAAATCATCTCAGGCAATAAGATGGACATTAAATTAAATTCCAAATTAATCTTAATGGTCAACGGCTTTTATAACGATGCCAATATTCCCAACTCTGGACCGATTCCACCCAAAGTTGGAGAGGAAACTACGTATACGATGCATTTTCGCGTATTAAATGTTTCTAATGATGTTTCTAGTGCAAAAGTGGAGACGGTCCTGCCAACTTCAGTCACGATGACCAAAGAGTTCTTTCCCCAAACTGCCCCCTTGGTTTATAATGAGCGGACCAATTCGATCATTTGGACGATTGGAAATCTTGCGGCTGGAACAGGCATAATCTCTGATGCGAAAGAAGTAGCTTTCCAGGTTAAAATCAAACCATCGCCCGATCAAGCTGGTGATGAAGCCCCCCTGCTTAAGGAGTCAATTTTTTCAGCTAACGATCTCTTTACAGAGGAAAATATTTCTGCTAAGGTCGAGGGGAAAAGCACGCATCTCCTAGAGGACGCTGCTCTGGGTACGAATTATAAGGTAGTAAATTGATGTTTGAACTGAAGCACAAAAAAGACCAGGCACGGAGCGGTCAAATCAAGACAAAAAACGGAGTAGTCGCTACCCCGTTTTTTATGCCTGACGCGACGCGCGGTTTTGTGAAATCGCTGGATCGCGATGATCTTTTGGGAACGGGAATTTTCCCGATGGTGGTCAATACCTATCATCTCTATCTCCAGCCTGGGACGGAACTCATAAAAAAGGCCGGAGGGACCCATCAGTTTATGAATTGGCATGCGCCGCTCCTATCTGATTCGGGCGGCTATCAAGTTTTTTCCTTGATTCATAAAAATCCCGAAATGGGGAAAATTACCGATGAGGCGGTCATTTTTAAATCACCCTTGGACGGTTCGATGCATACCATTTCACCGGAAAAATCGATCCAGATCCAGTTTGATCTGGGGGTGGATATGATGGTGGTTTTAGATGATGTGCCGCCGAATAGTTACTCAAAAGAAAAAATCAAGGACGCAGTCGAGCGGACAATCCTTTGGGCTGCGCGGTGCAAGGTGGAATATGAAAAGCAATTGAAAAAGAGAAAAATAGCTAAGGAAAATCGGCCGTTAATTTTCGGCGTCATTCAAGGCGGAGGACACGCTGATTTGCGAAAATATTGTGCGGAAAAATTAGTCGCGATCGGCTTTGACGGTTATGGCTTTGGCGCACGGCACGTTGACGCGCAGGGCAATTTTATGGAAGACGTCGTGCGAGAAACTGCCAGACTGATTCCGGAAAATGCTCTAAGATTCGCTTTGGGCGTAGGAACGCCGGATGATATTGTTAAATTCGTCGCGTGCGGCTGGGATATGTTTGATTGTGTGATTCCGACGCGGGAGGGAAGGCACGGGCGACTTTTCCTACGGAAAAGTAATTTCCAATTTCTAATTTCCAATTTCAAAATAAATTCCAATGATAAAATTTCTAACCTTGCCTACCGGCAGGCAGGTGACAAAAAAAATGCGGATGCGGAATTGTTTTATGAAACGATTAATATCAACAATGGAAAGTTTAGGAAAGATTTTTCGCCGGTAGATGTTAGTTGTGATTGCCAGCTGTGCAAAAATTATACGCGGAGTTATCTGCGACATCTTTTTGCAATGAAAGATCCTTTGGCGATGCGCCTCTGCGCGATCCATAATTTGAAGTTCTATATGGACTTGATGAGGGAATTGCGCGGGGAAATAAAAAAATAATTTTTAAATTTTTGGAAATTTAAATGGACATCGGCTGTTTAGCTGATGTCCATTTATTTCGGAAGTTATTCCTATTCCGGAGAGTTTTCTAAGGCTTTTACTGCTTGTTGTCGTATCAGTCGTAGCTCGGATCTGAGTCTGTCTGCCTCAATTTGGCAGGCGGTTAGATCGGCGAGACACTCGCGAAGTTCTTTTTTGAGAGGGCATACATCGCAAAGCGCTTTCTTGCTCTCAATAAAGAGACTTAGCGCCCACTTTTTAGTGCAGGATTCTATCTCATTGAGAGTATTCTTGAAACATTCTGGCAGCATAGAAGGAAGCTGCGCGAACTCGCAAGTATTTTTGGCAGGCGTTTTTTGTTCAGTGGTCTTGGTGTCCTTATCATTTTCTGCCATAAGTTGAAGGACTTTTTCCCATGAATCAACTCCGTTTTTTATAAAAGTCTCATAGGGAATAGCGATCCAGTATCTTTCTTTGCTGAGATTCCTTAGGTATTCTTGAGCCTCTTTATCACCCCGGAGTGCCTGCACCGTTTTTTTGCATTGTAGGACTACGCTACCAATTTTGCTTTTCGAACAGGGCAGTTTTTTTAAGCTCAGTTCTTTCTTTACCTGCTCTATATCTAGCAGATTATAATTTTCATCCATATTTTTTAGAATTATGGCATTTGATTCGGCGGTGTTTTTGTTTGCAGATCCATAGTTCGGGCAGACTTTGAAAAAATTTAAGGCCTTATTCATGTGATAAAACTCCCTTCTCTTTTGTAAATGTTAAAAAACTGATTTATTATCAAGGACATCTCGATAACAATCCTTTATAGCACAGAACAAAGAATTTGTAAAGGCTTGCTATGGGTTTGTTTGCCTTTTTTGTCCAACTGGCCTAGATTATATATATGAAAAAAATCGAGCTACTTGCTCCAGCAGGTGATCTGGAGAAACTTAAATATGCCCTGGCTTTTGGCGCGGACGCTGTATATTGCGGCGTGCCGGATTTTTCTTTGCGGGTGCGGATCAATCGGTTTTCCAAAGAAGATTTGGCTGAGGCGGTGGAATATGTGCACAAACGAAAGAAGAAAATTTATGTGACGCTCAACATTTATGCGCATAATCAGCATTTGGCAAAAATCAAAGAGCATATCCAATACTTAAAAAAACTGAAAGTGGATGCGATCATTGCGAGCGACCCGGGGATCATTCTTTTCATCCAGAAATATTGGCCGGAGTGTGAGATTCATCTTTCCACGCAGGCTAACGCGACCAACTCGGCAGCGGTGGAATTTTGGCGCGCGCAAGGAGTGAAAAGAATTATTCTGGCGCGGGAAGTGACGCTCAAAGAAATCAAAGAGATTAGTCAGCAATCGAAAAATATTGAGCTGGAATATTTTGTCCATGGCGCGATGTGTATGAGTTATTCCGGCCGTTGCATTTTGTCAAAATGGATGACAGATCGCAGTGCCAACCTGGGAGATTGTTCTCAGCCGTGCCGGTGGGCATATCATTCCAAAAATCAAAAATCAAAAATCAAAAAACAAAATTTTGGAGATGACTATTTTGAGATGAATGTGATTGATGATCAGAAGCGTTATGCGATGGATGTGGAGGAGGACACGCACGGGACCTATTTTTTCAATAGTTATGATATGAATTTGCTGGCACACCTCTCGGAACTTCGAGAGGCGGGTGTGGCGTCGTTCAAGATTGAAGGGCGAGCCAAGAGCGCCTACTATTTGGCGATTGTGACACGCGCTTATCGCGCGGTGCTGGATGCTTTGGAAAATGATGCGCCAGAAAAGGAAATTAAAGCAATTATAAAAAAACAAAAAACGGAGTTGGATAATTTGGTGCATCGTGGATATTCGACCGGTTTTCTGTTGGGACGCGAGCCGGAGCATAATTTTGAAAATAAGAATAATCCGGCTAAATTTCAGTTTGTGGGTGAGGTGAAATCACTGGAAGACAAACTGAATATTTTGCGGGTGCATAATCATATCTCAATCGAGGACAGCTTAGAAGCTATCACGCCCAAAGAAAACATTAAACTCAAGATAAAAAAGATTTTAGATAACAATAAAAACGCAGTACTGGTGGCAGACGGTGGACACAATAAGGAATATTATTTCGAGTTTGATCGGAAATTAGAAAGCGGGAGTTTGGTGAGGAAAGTAATCCAACGTGTCATCCCCGCGGAGGCGGGGATCCAGGCACCTCAGGTTATAAAAAAAGAAAAACGAGATTTAATGATTAGAAAATAGAAGTTAGAAAATTTATAATTCGATTTTTTAGGGTTTATAAATAGTGGAACCTGGATTCCCGCCTTCGCGGGAATGACACATAGTATTATGCAATACATTGATCCAATTTACGGAGAAAATGAAATCACTGAGCCGGTAATTCTGGAGTTGATGGCCTGTCCCGCGATGCAGCGACTTAAAGACATTGATCAACATGGATATATGGAGCCTTTTTTTCCTGGAGCAACTTATTTTCGCTTTGAGCATTCCGTCGGCGCCTATCTGCTTTTGCGCCAATTTGGTGCAGAACTTTCTGAGCAGATTGCCGGTCTTATCCATGATGTTTCGCACAGTGCTTTTTCTCATTCCGCCGATTATGTTTTTGCGGAAGGATCGCAAAAGGAGCAAACGCACCAGGATAATATTTTCAATTCCTTCGTGGGTAATTCTGAAATTCCGGCCATTCTTTCCAGGCATGGCTTTGATTTGGACTATATTTTGAACGACAAAAATTTTCCTTTGAAAGAGAACAGTCTACCCGATACTTGTGCTGACCGGATTGATTATTCCCTGCGAGACATTTGGCATTTCCACAGATATGCGCCAGCATATGCCAAGAAAATCCCTAGCATTTTGGCTAGTTTAATTGTGAAAGATGGACGGTGGATTTTTGGGGATTATAGCTCTGCGCAAAATTTTTCTGATTTATTTTTTCATGCCAATAAATATTTTTATTCTGGGATCGAATCGGCAGTAATGTTTCGCACGACTGGTGATTATTTGAAGTGTGCCATAGAAAAAAAATATATTTCGAAAGAAGATTTATATCTGACTGATGTGGAAGTGCTGGGAAAAATTAACCAGTTCTTGGAGAAAGATAAGATACTAAAAAAACTTTGGGAACGAATGAATAATCGAGTGGGTTACGCGAATAATCCCAATAATTATGACGCACAAGTTTTTTGCAAGTCGCGCGTGATTGACCCAATATGTTATAATGAGGGAAAGGTGGTGCGTGTTTCAGAAGTCAATCTTGATTGGAAAAAGGTGGTTGAGGCGGAAATGCGCCCGAAGGAATATTTTTTGAAGTTTGCTGAAAGTTTATAATATTAGTTCTATGCAGGTAGCGAGACCAAAATCTAACCAGCCGATACCAAAAAATGCCAAGAAGGTTTTTGCGGGAGTAGTTTTTGACGTGTACCAGTGGCAACAGAAGATGTTTGATGGGAGTTACAAGATTTTTGAAAAAATAAAGAGGGTGGATACTGTGCATGTCATACCAGTCATTGACGGAAAATTATTTTTTGCCAAGCAAAAACAGCCTGGCCGCAAAACCTATCTGAGTTGTATCGGCGGTCGGGTTGACAAGGGAGAATCTATTTTAAAAGCAGCTAAGCGTGAGCTATTGGAAGAATCTGGACTAGTGGCAGAGGAACTGAATCTTTGGCATGCCGAACAACCCATAAGCAAGATAGAGTTTGCTTACTATGTCTTTATTGCCAAGGGTTGCAAAAAAATACAAAAGCAAAATTTGGATAGTGGAGAAAAAATAGAACTAGTATCTTATACATTTGATGAATTCATAAAATTAACAGCGGACGAAAATTTTAGAAGTGGAGAAATATCACTCAAAATATATCGAACCCTTTCTGATAAAAAAATGATGGCAAGATATCGAAAAATGTTTTTGGGGTAGGACGCATTAATAAAAAAAGATTATTTTTATCGTGAAATAATAAAGAAATAAAAAAAATATGCGAGAAAATAAAATCTATAAAATTGAAGTGCACGTGGCGGGAATTTGTTTTTTTGGCGATAAGGTGCTTATTGTGAAAAGAAATTCCGGAAGGAGGCTCTATCCTAATCTTTGGGAATGTGGTGGCGGGCAAGTGCGGAACGGTGAAAATTTTGAAGAAGCCTTGATTCGCGGGCAAAGGGAAGAGTTGGGCGTGGAAATTCGACCGATTGGAATGCTTAAGAATCTGGGGACCTATGAAATTATTACCAACAATCCGGAACAACCAAAAATTCCTGGCGTGAAGATTGCCTGTGAAATTGTTGGTTTTGTGAATGGAAAAGAGCCGGAAATTACCGATGAGCATAGTGAGTGGAAATTTATCTCCGAAACGGAAATTAATGATTGTGAGTTTATTCCTGGGATAAAAGATGAAATACAAGAGGTTTTTGGAATGGTGGGTAATTCGTCAATTGACAGTAAAAAATATTGAGGTATAATAGACTCATGAAAACTAAGAAAATAACCACAATTGAGGATTTGGCAACGCTTATTCAGAGCGAGTTTTTGGTGCTTGGAGGGAAAATTGATAAACTGGAAAAAAGAATGGATAGTATCGAAAAAAGGATGGATAGTTTGGAGAAAAGAATGGGCAGCTTGGAGAAAAGAATGGATAGTTTGGAAGTGAGAAAGATTGAAATTAAGAATGAGATAAGAGATGTGAGATTTGAGCTAAAAAGAAAAGTTACTCGCGATGAGCTTGATGAACTTGAAAAAAGAGTAATTGGATTGGAAAAATTGGTTTTAGTGAGATAATTTGGTCAGCATTGAAGAGGGTTTGGATCCTTGGAGCTGATAAGAGAAATTAAGATGTCTCCGACGTAACGTCGGAGGAAGCTAGATGGAATCGCGGGAAATGTCTCGTTCTGGCAATTTAAGAATTTTTATATTCTTTAATTGTGGGGACGAGACTTTTTTATTTACAAAACATGCAAAAGGGATTTGATTATATTGGTGTTACTATCTGTTATTACTGCCATGATGGCAAAGGTAATTTTGTGATGGCAAAAAGGAGTGAGAAATGCCGTGATGAGCATAACCGGTGGGATATTGGTGGCGGGGCATTGGAATTTGGTGAGAAAGTTGAGGATAGGCTCAGGAAAGAGATACGGGAGGAATATTCAACAGAGGTTTTGGGGTATGAGTTCATAGATTTTGATGATGTCCACAGAAAACATGCCGGCAAAGAAACACATTGGGTTGCCCTTTTGTTTAAAGTTTTGGTTGATAGGAAAAAAGTTAAGATTGGCGAACCGCACAAATTTTCAGATATTGATTGGTTTACCTTGGGCAGCTTACCGGATGATTTACATTCATCTTTACCGAATTTCTTCAAAAAATATAAAGATAAATTAGTTTAATTATTTTTTAATTTTAAAACTATGGCAGAAAAAAACGAGGATAAGCAAGGGATGATGGAAAAAATGGCGTCGCTGTGCAAGCGGCGGGGATTTGTGTATCCCAGTTCGGAAATTTATGGTGGGATGCAGGCGATCTATGATTATGGGCATTATGGCACGCTCCTTAAAAATAATATCCGTGACGCGTGGTGGAAAGCGATGGTTCAACTGCGCGATGATGTGGTGGGGCTCGACAGCGCGATCTTTATGCATCCGACCACTTGGGTGGCTTCCGGGCATGTCGGTGGTTTCAATGATCCGCAGGTTGATTGCAAGAAATGTAAGTCACGTTTCCGCGCCGATCATCTCTTGGAAGAATTCGGCGTGATCATTGATGATAAGACTCCAGTTGAAGGACTGAACGTTGAGTTGGATAAGCTGCGCGCGGAGAAAAAATTAAAATGTCCCAATTGCGGATCGACTGATCTCACTGAGGCGAAAGTTTTTTCTTTGATGGTAAAATCCAATATCGGTTCGCCAACTGATGAGTTGAAAGAGGAGAATGTGGTTTATCTCCGGCCGGAAACTTGTGGAGGAATTTATTTGGAGTATAAAAATACAGTTGATTCTTTGCACAAAAAATTACCATTTGGCATTGCGCAGGTGGGCAAGGCTTTTCGCAATGAAATTGTGGCGCGCCAATTTATTTTCCGCACGCGGGAATTTGAGCAGATGGAGATGCAATATTTCTTGCATCCCGATATGATGAAGGAAAAGTATGAACACTGGAAAGCGGAGCGCTGGGGGTGGTATCTGGAATATGGCATCAAAGAAAATCAGATCCGTTGGTACAAACATGAAAAATTGGCGCACTACGCCAGCGAAGCCTATGACATTGAGTATGATTATAAATCGCTGGGTGGTTTCAAGGAAACAGAAGGCATTCACGCACGAGGTGATTGGGATCTCTCACAGCACAGCAAATTTTCCGGTGTGGAGTTAAACTATTTCGATGAAAAAACCGGCGAGAAATTCATCCCGCACATCATGGAAACTTCTGTCGGTTTGGGTCGACTAGTCTTTATGTTTTTGGATCAAGCTTACACGGAAGAATTAGTCGGAGAAGAGACACGGGTAGTGCTAAAATTAGATAAGCGTCTGGCACCGGTGAAAGTGGCGATTTTACCACTGTCAAAAAAAGAAGAATTGTCCGTGCCGGCCAAAAAAATCTGGGGCACTTTGAAACAGAATTTTATGTGCGAATATGACGAAACGCAATCGATCGGCAAACGTTATCGTCGCCAAGACGAAATCGGAACACCCTATTGCGTGACAGTGGACTTTGAAACGCTAAATGATGAGGCGGTAACGGTGCGCGACCGCGACACGATGGTGCAAGAAAGAATTAAAATTACGGAACTGGAGAATTATTTCCAGGAGAAGCTGGCCTAAGTTTTTCGTTGCGTTTCATAGTCAAATGTGATACTTTAGCTTATATTAGCGAGAATGTTTAAAGTTATGAATCAAAACGATATTGAAAAATTTAGAGAAAAATTGGCGGAACTGTATCACCTAAATTCTGCCATTACTGTTTTGAATTGGGATCAGGAAGTGAATATGCCCACAAAGGGCAATGAGTTGCGCGCAAAGACAATTGCGAATCTCTCAGGTATCCTTCACGATAAATTTACTTCGTCTGATTTTTCAAAATTAATTAAATCTGCGAAGAAGGAAATGGACGCAGGAAAGTTAAACGATGAAAACGCCTGTATTGTGCGAGAAGTTTGGCGTGAATTTTCTCGCGAAAAGAAATTGCCATTAGCATTTGTCAAAGAACTATCTGAGACAACTTCGCGCTCGCAGATGATTTGGGCGAAAGCGCGCAAGGAAAACAATTTTAAATTATTTTTGCCGGAGTTGAAAAAAATTGTTGCGCTTAAAAGAAAAGAAGCAGAGCTTGTTGGATATGCTGGTTCGCCATATAACGCCCTGCTTGATACGTATGAGCCATATATGCGAGTTGAGGAAATTGAGATGATTTTTGACGAGCTTAAGAATTTTTTAATTCCATTTCTTGCAAAAATTAAAAAATCAAAAGTAAAAATTGATAGAAAAGTGTTAAAAGGTAAATTTGAGATTGGAAAACAAATTGAGTTCAATAAGCTCATCGCAGGGAAGATGGGATTTGATTTTGAAGCTGGAAGGTTAGATGTTAGTACGCACCCATTTTCGACAAATTTTCATGCCGAGGATGTTAGGATGACGACTCGCTATGACGAAAAAGACATTTTTTCTTCATTGAATAGTACGATTCATGAATCAGGCCATTCGTTGTATGAGCAGGGGATTAAGGTGGAAAATTTTGGTTCTCCGCTCGGAGAATCAATTTCACACGGGGTGCATGAATCACAATCGCGCATGTGGGAAAATTTAGTTGGGAGAGGTAAGAATTTTTGGAAGTATTTTTATCCAAAACTTATAAGGGAATTTCCTGGACATTTTAAAAAAATTAAATTCGAAGATTTTTACAGGGCGATCAATGCCGTAAAGCCAAGTCTGATTAGAGTTGACGCGGATGAAGTGACTTATAATCTGCATATTATCCTGCGTTTTGAGATTGAGAAAGATTTAATTGAGGGAAGTATTGAAGTTGAAGATTTGCCGAAGATTTGGAATGATAAAATGAAAGAATATTTTGGCGTTATTGTACCGAATGATGCCCTTGGAGTTCTGCAGGATGTTCATTGGTCAGGTGGAAATATAGGATATTTTCCAACATACACTCTGGGGAACTTATACTCCACACAATTTTATGCTACAGCAAAAAAAGACATTTTAAATCTTGAAAAAGAAATTGCTCTTGGGCATTTAGAGCATCTGCGAGAATGGCTTAGAAAAAATATTCATATTCATGGAAAACTTTATTCTGCGAGCGAGCTGGTTAAAAATATTACAAGCGAGGGTTTAAATGGACAGTATTTCATTGATTATATCAAGAATAAGTATTCAGAAATTTATAAATTAAATACCTAGTCTTATGAATTATAAAAAAACCAATCTAAAAAACGGCCTGAGAATTTTGACCGTGCCGATGCTTGAGACGCAAACTGTGACGGTTGTGGTGATAGTGGGTGTCGGCAGTCGCTATGAAGCGGAAAAGGAAGCTGGGCTTTCTCATTTTATCGAGCATATGTTTTTTAAGGGAACGGAAAAAAGGCCAACGACACTTTCAATTGCGGAAGAATTGGATGCGATTGGCGGAGAATTCAATGCTTTCACTTCCAAAGATTCGACTGGCTATTATGTCAAAGTTGACGCCAAGCACATTGACACAGCGCTGGATGTTGTGTCGGATATGTATCTGCATTCCAAAATCGAAGAAGTGGAACTGGAAAAAGAGCGCGGAACGATCATCCAGGAATTGAATATGTATGAGGATATGCCGATGCGCAACGTTGGCGATGTGTTTGAAAATTTGCTCTATCCGGGAACTGATCTGGGGCGGGATATTATTGGGTACAAAAAAACGATCAATAGTTTCAAGCGCAAGGATTTTTTGAAATATATGAAACGGTTCTATCTCTCTAATGACACTGTGATTTGTGTGGCGGGAAAGTTTGATGAAAAGAAACTGGTGGAGCGGGTGAAAAAATATTTCCGCGAAATGTCTGACGGCAAAAAACCACAACTCAAAAAAGTGAAAGAAACGCAAAAAGTTCCGGCGGTGAAGATTAAATTTAAAAAAACTGATCAGACGCAATTGATTTTGGGTGCGCGCGCCTATGACCAATATAGTGAAAGGCGTTTCGCACTTTCCTTGCTTTCGATTATTCTCGGCGGGAATATGTCTAGTCGGCTGTTTATGGAAGTGCGAGAGAAAAAAGGTTTAGCCTATTATGTCCGCACTAACACTGAATCATTTGAGGAGTGTGGATATCTGGCGACACAAGCGGGCGTGGAACATAAAAATCTGACGCTAGCGCTAGAAACAATTTTAGCTGAATACAAAAAGATTGCGACGGAAAAAGTGCCGGAAAAGGAATTACAAAAAGCCAAGGATTACATCAAAGGCAAGATGGTAATGGGGATGGAAGCGTCGGACGAGGTCGCAATGTTTTTTGTCGGGCAGGAACTTTCGCGGCGTGAGATTTTGAAGCGGGAAGAAATTTTCCGCCGGGTCGATTCAGTGACACCGGAAGATATTTTGCAAGTGGCAAAAGATATTTTTCAAAATAAAAAATTAAATTTAGCAATTATCGGACCGCACAAGAATAGTGAAAAGTTGCAAAAATTATTGAGTATTTAATATTTAGGATATACGTGTTTTGCCTCGCAGCCGTGTTTTCTAAAAAAATAACTCGAACGCTCTTTTTTCTTTTCAAAATTTTCCCTCTATCAAAGGCAGCCAATGGAAAATTTTGAAGAAAAAAGGCATTCTCAGACAGGATTTTTTAAGAAAACACGGCTGACTCGGTCAAGTGCGTAAGTTCTAATACTGATTTTATGCAAAAAAATGAAATTGAAATTTCGACCGGAATAGTTTTTCGCACCATCCTCATCCTCCTGGGACTATGGTTTATGTATCTTGTGATGGATGTGATCGCTTTGGTTTTTATCGCGGTAATTATTACTTCGGCGATGGACCCGCTAGTGGACTGGTTACAGAGGTGGAAAATTCCGCGTACGGCCGGTGTTTTAGGGTTGTTTTTTTTGCTATTTCTCGCCATTGGCCTAGCCATTTCATTTCTTATCCCGCCGATGATTGCTCAGTTTCAGGATTTTTCCCAAAATTTTCCCAGCTATTTCCAATCTGGAGCGACCTCTCTTTCTCATTTGAAAGATTTTTTTGCTAGCAAAAATATCCAGCTTGATCTAGAACAATTGTCGAATAATTTTTCCAGATCACTAACAGGACTTTCGGGAGATATTTTTTCTACAACGGCCAATGTTTTTTCCGGGTTCATTTCCATAATCGTGGTTTTTTCTCTGGCGTTCTATATGACAGTCGAGGAAAATGGAATCAAGAAGTTCATCATCTCGGTTACGCCGGATCGTTTTAAAAATTATGCCGCTAACCTTGCAACAAGAGTCAAAGAAAAGATTGGGAAATGGATGCTGGGGCAATTACTTTTGATGCTCATAATTTTTGTCCTGGATGCGATCGGACTTTATTTGGTCGGTGTTCCTTACGCGCTGATCCTGGCGATTTTTGCCGGTGTGATGGAAATAGTTCCCTATATCGGGCCGATCATTTCCGCCATTCCTGGTATAATTTTAGGCTTTTTGATTTCTCCCACAACGGGATTTCTCGCCCTTCTCGTCTATCTTATCGCGCAACAGGTGGAAAATCACGTGATTGTTCCTCAAGTGATGAAAAAAGCGGTCGGACTCAATCCGGTCGCAACGATCATTGCTCTTCTTGTGGGCTTGCGTCTGGGTGGAGTGTTGGGTGCAATTTTGGCCATTCCAGTGGCAACTGCGATCAGTTTGGTAATTAACGATTTTATGGAGAGAAGAAAGGCAGAATAGCTTCCATTGTTGTATTGCTAAATTGTTAAATTGTTGGTAAGTTAGGTATATTAAGCAAAATTAGACAATCTAGCAATGAATTCTGGTATATTATACATCGTAGCGACGCCGATTGGTAATCTAGGTGATATTACTAATCGGGCAATTGAGACCTTGGAAAAGGTCGATTTAGTCGTGTGCGAGGATACGCGGACCAGTCGCAAGCTTTTGGATCGCTATGAGATTAAAACGTCGACGACTTCTTTCTATCAAATTCAACGAGAAGGCGGAGCAAAAAAACCGGTGCCAAAATTAGATTATCTGACAGCAGAACTGACGAGCGGAAAAAATATCGCGCTGATCACGGACGCGGGAACGCCGGGTATATCAGACCCGGGTAATCAGTTGGTGGCGCGCGCGGTGGAAAATTCTATCGCTGTCATTCCGGTTCCCGGCGTCAGCGCGCTCACGACTTTGGCAAGCGTTTCCGGAATTGATCTTACCCGCTTTGTGTTCCTAGGTTTTCCACCGCACAAAAAAGGCCGAGAAACTTTTTTTAAAGAAGTCGTCGCGCAAAAATATCCAGTCAGCTATTTCGAATCTCCTCATCGTCTCATCAAAAATCTGGAACTGCTAAAAAGTCTGGCACCGGAGAAAAAAATTATCCTCGGTCGCGAGCTGACAAAAATGTTCGAAGAAATCGTACGCGGAACAATTGAGGAAGTTTTAGGATATTTTTTGGAGAATAAAGATAAAGTTAAAGGAGAGGTTGTATTAATCGTGTATTAAGTATTTTTTTAAGTACCTTAAGATTCTTAAGTTGCTCAAGTAATTTCTTATGCAGCCGTATAAAAAATTATTTACATATTGGTTTTCTGTGGTTATTTATGATCATACTGTTGTATTTTGTGATCGTTGGATAAGGAGCTATAAGTTAAAAGAACAAATGCTGGGAGCCGCAAGAAGCGGAAAACAAAATATTGTGGAGGGTTCTGATGATATGGGAACATCAATGAAGATTGCGATAAAACTTTCTGGAACTTCCAAGGGTTCCCTGGAGGAGCTTACTGGAGACTTGGAAGATTTTTTACGGCAGAATAATCTGAATGAGTGGGGAAAAACTGATATGCGAACAATTAAGTTTAGAAGAGAAAGCTCGAAGCTAATAAAATATTTGAGTAGTTCGAGAAATGTTGCTATTCTCAAAACAGTAAAACTTCCGGAAGATCAAGAGCGTGCATCCAATTGGCTCTTAACGCTTTGTCACCAAGCGACGTACTTGTTGCACAAGCAAATAATAGCACTGGAAGAAAAACATACAAAAGAGGGTGGATTTACTGAAAAATTATATAAAAAAAGAAAAGAGTATAGAGGCTACTGATTTTAAAATTTTAATAGAAAAGTTAATATGAAAAACAAATTTTACATCACAACCACGTTGCCCTATGTCAATGCTAAGCCACACATTGGCTTTGCCAAGGAAATTGTTGAAGCGGACGTGCTGGCGCGCTTTCATCGCGAACAAGGTGAGGAAGTGTTTTTTAATACTGGAACAGATGAACATGGGCAAAAAATCTATCAAAAAGCAATTGAGCTGGGGATGGACGCGCAAAGTTATTGTGATAGCGTTGTGCCGGAATTTGATAAACTGAAAGCCTCGCTCAATTTGAGCTATGATAACTTTATCCGAACAACAGACGCGGAGCATATCAAAGCCGTACAGGAATTTTGGAAGCTTTGTGAAAAGAACGGCGATATATATAAGAAAAATTATAAGGTAAAATATTGCGTCGGGTGTGAGCTGGAAAAAACTGATTCGGAACTGATCGATGGGAAATGTCCGGATCATCCCAATATGGAAATTGAGACCATCGAAGAAGAGAATTATTTTTTCCGCTTTTCTGCCTATCAAGAAAAGCTATTGGAATTATATAAGAATAATCCGGATTTTGTCGTGCCGGCCAAGAGGATGAATGAGGTGCGGAGCTTTGTGGAAAGGGGACTGGAGGATTTTAGCATATCGCGACTCAAAAGCAAGATGGCCTGGGGCGTGCCGGTTCCGGGTGATGATGAGCATGTGATGTATGTTTGGTTTGATGCACTGGTAAATTATATCTCAACCCTGGGCTGGCCGAATAACTTGGAAAATTTTGAAAAATTTTGGCCGGGAGTGCAAGTCTGCGGAAAGGATAATTTGCGCCAGCAATCAGCGATGTGGCAGGCAATGCTCATGTCAGCAAAACTTTCTAATTCTAAGCAAGTTTTTGTGAATGGTTTTATTACGGTCGATGGACAAAAAATGAGCAAATCCCTTGGCAATGTTATTTCACCCTATGAAATGGTAGAAAAGTTCGGCACAGACGCAACGCGTTATCTGCTTTTAGCCGGGGCGAATTTTGGTGAAGATTTTGATATTACTTGGGAAAAATTAATTGAGAGATATAATGCTGATTTGGCGAATGGATTGGGGAATCTTTTATCGCGAGTGATTAAGCTTGCTGAGAATTTCAAATTTCAAATTCCAAATTTCAATCCGCCAGTTGGCGGACCGAATGACTCAATTTCCAATTTTCTAAACAAGATGGAATTTGATCAGGCGCTATCAGATATTTGGAAAATTATTGCGGATAATAATAAATTTATTGGAGATAATAAGCCATGGGAACTGGCGAAAACTGACGAGGTTAAATTTGGAGAAGTGATGGAAAAATTACTAACAGACATTTCGCTAATTTCAGAATTACTTTCACCTTTCATGCCTGGAACTTCCGAGAAAATTAAAAAAGCACTGGAAACAAAAAAACTGGATGAAGTTTTATTTCAAAGAATTAAGTAGCTTGCTTGTGTCATTCCCGCCTTCGCGGGAATGACAATATTTTTTTATGACACTTTCATATGCTAATTGAAACTCACGCTCACATTGATGACAAACAATTCGATGCTGACCGCGACGAGGTGATCGCGCGGGCATTTGAGGGTGGCGTGGAAAAAATCATCAACATCGGCGCGGGGTTGGGGAGTAGCCAGCGCAGTGTGGTTTTGGCTGAGAAATATGCCAATATTTTTTGTTCGATCGGTCTTCACCCGCATTATTTTATGGAATATGTTGAGAAAAGTTTTGACAAGATTCCAGAATTTAAAGCACTATCTGCGAGCAAAGAAATCGTGGCGATCGGGGAAATCGGTCTGGACTATTTTATTCCCGATGGGAGCTTGGTCACTGACGCGCAAAAAGAATTGCAGAAAAAAGGTTTTGCTTTGCAGTTGGAATTTGCAAAAGAATTGAAATTGCCGGTCATTTTGCATTGTCGCGGATCGAGGCCTGTTGCGCCAAGTCCATATCGCGAAGCGGATGATGCCTACGAAGATGTTTTTGCAATCATTTCTAAATTTCCCGATTTGAAGTTTGTCTGGCATAGTTTTGGTGGACGGTTGGAATTTGCAAAAAAAGTTTTAGAAAAAACCAATATGCTAATTTCTTTTGCTGGCAATATTACTTACAACAAACCTGGCGCGGAAATTTTTGAGGTGATTAAAAAAATCCCGCTTGAGAAAATTATGCTCGAAACCGATTGTCCATACTTAGCACCAGTGCCGATGCGGGGAAAAAGGAACGAGCCAAGTTTCGTGAAATATGTGGCGCAAAAAATTGCGGAGGTGAAAAATATTGATTTTGAGGAAGTGGCAAAAATTACATCAGAAACGGCGGAGCGGTTTTTTGATTTATAGTATCGGAATAATAGTTTAATTTAATTTTATGATTAATAAGATTGAAGAATGGGAAGAGCTGTCTCGCGAAATCGTTTTTCAAAAATATAGCCGGAAAATTGAAAAGGTTATATTTCGATTAACGAATGGAAAAGAAAAGGACTTCTATATTAAGAAAGAGGGTCCTGCAGTAGGAATACTTGCCATAACAAAAGATGAGCAAGTGATTTTAGTTAAGCAGTATAGACCCGGTCCTGGTAAAATTCTCGATGAGCTTCCTGGCGGATATGTGGATAGTGGTGAATCTCCAAAACAGGCCGCAGAAAGAGAGTTACTTGAAGAAACTGGTTATGAAGGTAAAATGCAATTGGTAACTATGGCATATGACTGTGCTTATTCAACTATGAATAGATGCTGCATGGTCGCAACAAACTGCGAAAAAGTTGCGAATCAAAAACTAGACGATAGTGAATTCGCAGAAATTGTACTGTTGTCACTGGATGACTTTCGTCAGCTCCTGAGAAGTGGTAAGATGACCGACGTTGAGGTAGGATACTTGGGGTTAGATTATTTGAAGTTGTTGTGATGCGGTAAATTTGGTTGAATTTTGCTAGTTATTGACTTTTTCCCCATTTTGCGGGAGAATAGAAGGGTAGTATAAGCTAAAATATGAATAGTAAGAAAAAGGAAACAAAGATGCTGTGGTGGCAGCCAAGTTTGGTTTTGTTCGGACGACTGAGTGGTTGGATCGGCGGGCCAGTCATTATCGCATTATTTCTGGGAAAGTGGCTGGACAAAAGATATTCCACTGAGCCGAAATTGTTTCTGCTGTGTGTGGGAGTGGCTCTTGTTGTTTCAACTTACGGAATAGTCAAGGACTCATTGGAGGCAATGAAACAGATCGACAAGGAAGCTGATGAAAAGAAACAATTAAAAAATAATTCAGAAAATCCTCCTCGCCCTTAGGGAGAGGATGTCACGTACTCGTGACAGGTGAGGGAAAAGGGTGTTGATATAAAAAAAGTGCTATGAGTATTGAGGGTGGTTATTGAAAGACTTCTCCCTCATCCGCCCTTCGGGCACCTTCTCCCTAATGGAGAAGGGGATATAAGTAATGAATAATTATGGCAGAACAAACAGTCACAACGAATAGCCAGGAAATTGCTCAAACGCCAAATGCTGATGCGAGTCATGAAGCGACGCTGTTTGCTGAACCGTTGGGGCATATCGGCCATCTCACTGTCACTAATTCGCTGCTTGCCAGCTGGGTGGCAGTTTTTATTTTAGTCATTTTTCTTGTGTCCGTCGGTAGAAAACTTAAAAAAGTACCTAGAGGCGTGCAAAATATTTTTGAATTGCTTTTGGAAAAGGCCTTGGAAATGGCAGATAGCGTGACTGGATCACGCAAAAAATCAGAAAAGTTTTTGCCCATCTCTTTGGCGCTTTTTTTATTCATTTTTGTGAACAACTGGCTGGGACTGATTCCTGGAATGGGGACGATCGGTTTTAATGAAACAGAGGGTGGACATCATTTATTTATCCCGCTTCTCCGCGGAGGCACTGCAGACATCAACACAACATTAGCACTGGCGCTGATTGCAGTCATCGCGTCTCACGTGATGGGGGTGCTGGTTGTAGGAGCTTGGAATTATTTCAATAAATTTGTGAATGTGAAATTGCTTTTGGAAATCCCCGGAAAAATCCGCAAGGATTATACGGTTGTGCTCGTTAATCCGATCAAGGTTTTTGTGGGGCTGGTCGAGGTGATTAGTGAATTTGCTAAAGTGGCTTCGCTCACATTCCGGCTTTTTGGCAATATTTTTGCCGGAGAGGTGCTGTTGGCTTCGATGATGGCGCTGTTTGCCTATGCCTTGCCTTTGCCGTTTATGTTTTTAGAAATGATTGTGGGTATCATTCAGGCGCTCATTTTTGCGATACTAGCACTGGTATATATGACAATCGCAGTAGAACAGCATGAGCATTAGCAGGGTTAATTAATTTTTTTAATTTATTCTCACGGCGACTTTAAAGATAATAAAAATAGTCGACCGTCAGAGTAGAGATACAATAGAATGGATACAGTAATGTTAGCTAAAGCTTTGGCTATCGGATTGGGATCAATTGCTCCAGCGCTGGCGATTGGAAAGATCGGCGCAAAGGCGATGGAATCAATCGGGCGAAACCCGGAGTGCACAGAAAAAATTCTCGTGCCGATGCTTCTCGCAGCTGCGTTTGCTGAAGCGGTGGCGATTTATGCCTTGGTTATCGCTTTTTCGATCAAATAATTCTAGCGAATTTATTCGGTTTCTCTTTTTTAGTAGAGGGAAATCGAGATAAGAACGCTAAATTAAGAAATGGTTAAATTGTTAAATTGCTTCATTGTTTAAAAAAACAATTTAACAATTTAACAATGAAGCAATATAATTATGGATGAACTCATCAAAACATTTCATATCGAGGTCAACCTCTTGGTGGCGCAGATGGTCAATTTTGCCATCGTCCTTTGGGTGCTTTACAAATTCGCCTACAAGCCGGTTTTGAAGACGCTCAACAGTCGGACGAACAAGATTGAAAAAGGTCTCGAAGACGCTGATGCTGCCGGAAAGAAGCTGGAAGAGATTGTTGAAAAAGAAAAAGCAGTCATGGCTAAGGCAAAAAAAGAAGCGCAAGAAATTATTAAAACTGCCGAAGATCAGGCTAAGGCTAATTCGATGAGTATCGTGCTTGAAGCGAGAAACCAGGGCGAGAAACTGCTAGTTGGCGCCAAGAGTCAGATCGAGCAAGAAAAAAATAAGATGCTCTCGGAAGTGAAAGGTGAGATTGCAAATTTGGTAGTTTTAGCGACGGAGAAGATTATTGGGGAGAAATTGGATAAGGAAAAAGATAAAGAGTTAATCGAAAAAGCAATTAGGTAAGCTCCTGTGTCATTCCCGCCCCCGTCTACACGAGGATAAACTCCGGCGGGAATCCAGGCACCTCAGGTGATAAGAAAAGAAAAACGGGATTTGTTGGTTGATAATAAGAAGTTAGGGGATTTATAATTCGATTTTCCAGGGTTTAGGGCAAGTGGAACCTGGATTCCCGCCTTCGCGGGAATGACAAGAAAGAAATTTTATGCGAGTAACATCAGCGCAATACGCAAAATCATTATACGAAGCGACTCTGGACAAATCTCACAGCGAGGTTGATGTTTTGGTTTCTAATTTTGTGAAAATTCTGGCGAAAAATGGACAGATGCGACTGACGCGGGAAATTTTGCGAAAATTTGAAACGGTGTCGAATATGAAAAATGGGATTGTTGTGGCGCAGGTTATTTCTCAGGAAAAGTTGAGTTCAGAAATGCTTGAAAAGCTAACTAGGTTTATTAAGGAAAAATATCAAGCAGAGAAAGTGGAGATCGAAAATACGGTTGATGATAAAATCAAGGGTGGAGTGATTGTGAAAGTGGGGGATGAGATTTTTGATGCGAGCGTGAAGGGGCAGTTGAAGAAGATGCGAAACGTTCTGAACCACTGATTCTCACGTGATTTTCCTGATTACACGTGATTGGGAATTCTTAATCAGTGAAATCATGTGGACTCATGTGCTAATCAGTGGTTCAGACAAAAGTGGAAAGTTCTTTTGAAAATAAAAAAGCCGTTTAATCCGTTAGGAGAAAACGACTTTCGAAAGAGAGTTAAGAACTGGGTGATTCAGGACAGAGTCCTGAACCGACGAGGGGGATATAAGGAAAAGTTCTTTTGAAAATAATAAATCGCCTATCCAATTGGAGTCGGCGATTTATGAAAGAGGGTTAAGAACTGGATGATTCAAGTCGGAGACTTGAACCGACAGGATAGTCTAAGTTTTGCGTGAGCTAGGGTCGATAAGATTCCTTGCTTCGATCTTGCGTTCTTGGCATTCTCGATAGACTCTTTTTATGAAATCTTCCGTAGCTTCCTCGGGGTTGCTTTCCAGCCTAAGAACAGGATTAAGGCAGTTGAGTTTAGCTATTAGGTGACTGCTTCCCACTACATACTGCGCCCAGTATTTCCCATCTTCGTCTTTAAATGCATGAAAAATCATTTTTCGTTCTCCTTTTAAAAGAAGTTTGTTTGTTGAAACTATTGTCAACCTATTATTATACTCCAAATCAACCAAAAAGTCAATACTTAAGTCCTAATCTTCCAATATTTGCCTAAATAGGCTAGTATTAGGGGATTAGAATTTAAACATTAATTTTCAATTTACAATTTACAATTTTCAAACAATTTTCAATGATTTAATTACCAATTTAAAATTTGGTCATTGAGAAATTAGAAATTGTTTAGAAATTAGAAATTAAAAATTAGAAATTCAAAGTTATGAACAAAGACTACATCATCGAACAACTGAAAAAGCAGATCGGAGAATTTGAAAGTGTTGCGACGACGGAAAAAGTCGGCACTGTTGTCGAGATCGGCGACGGTGTGGCGCGGATCATCGGTCTTGAAAATGCGCTTTCCAGTGAAATGCTCGAATTTCTCCCTGCTGACGGGCAAGTGAAAGAGGGCGCTGAACCGATCTATGGCATGGTGCTCAACTTGGAAGAAGACCGCATTGGGGCGATGATTTTGGGGGCTTATGAAGGCATCAAGGAAGGCGATACAGTGCGTTCGACCGGACGCGTTTTGTCTGTGCCGGTTTCCGAAAATTTTATCGGACGGGTGATCAATCCATTGGGAGTTCCGATCGATGGCAAGGGAACGATTGCATCTGAAAAATTTATGCCGATTGAAAAAATTGCGCCGGGCGTGATTACGCGAAAATCTGTGCATCAACCGTTGCAAACTGGGATCAAAGCGATTGATGCGATGATTCCGATCGGGCGCGGACAACGCGAACTGATTATTGGTGACCGCCAAACGGGAAAAACAGCCATTGCTGTGGACACCATCATCAATCAAAAAGGTCAAAACGTAAAATGTATCTATGTGGCGATCGGGCAGAAGGAATCTAAGATTGCGAGAATCGTGGCGGAACTGGAAGCGCGTGGAGCGATGGAATATACGACTGTTGTTGTAGCTGGTGCATCTGATCCAGCGCCACTATCCTACATCGCGCCATATGCCGGTTGTACTTTGGGAGAATTTTTTATGGATAAGGGTGAGGATGTGTTGATCATTTATGATGATTTGTCTCGTCACGCTTGGGCCTATCGCCAGATCTCTCTGATTCTTCGTCGTCCACCAGGACGCGAAGCCTATCCTGGCGATGTGTTCTATATTCACTCGAGACTTCTCGAGCGCAGTGCGAAACTGAATGAAAACTTTGGCGGCGGATCCATTACGGCGCTTCCAATCATTGAAACGCAATCAGGCGATGTGAGTGCCTACATTCCGACCAATGTGATTTCGATCACGGACGGACAAATCTATCTGGAAGCCGATTTATTTTACAAAGGAATTCGTCCGGCGCTCAATGTGGGTATTTCTGTTTCGCGTGTAGGTTCTTCCGCGCAAATCAAAGCGATGAAAAAAGTGGCGGGAAAATTGCGCCTCGACATTGCGCAGTTTCGAGAACTAGAAGCCTTTGCGCAATTTGGATCAGATCTTGATGAGAATACGCGCCAGAGAATTGAACGAGGGCGCCGAACAGTAGAAATCCTGAAACAAGGTCAATATGAACCGATGCTTGTGGAGCATCAAGTAGCCATCATCTATGCCGTGATTAATGGATTTTTGGACGATGTGGCCGTGGAACAAGTATCCAAGTGGGAAAGTGATTTTCACAAATATCTCGACTCATCAGCCAAGCCGGTTATGGAACTGATTGCTGACAAAAAAGAGTTGACGGATGAAGTAGTTGAGAGATTGGTTGGAGCGATCAAGGAATTTAAGGAAGTCTATCAAAACGGTCATTAAAAAATATGAACTCAGCTAGAGACATCAAAAGACGTATAAAGTCTATCAATAATACCAAAAAAATTACCCGCGCGATGGAGATGGTTTCGGCTGCCAAAATGCGCCGGAGCGTGGCGAGCGTGGTGGGCATTCGACCCTATGCGCACTCTGCATGGAGCGTGCTCACTAATTTGGCGCGCGCGTTCAAAGACCATCAAACCGGGCTTTTGGAAGTGCGGGAAGTGAAAAGTGTGTTGGTGATTGCGATTGCCTCGAATCGGGGACTGTGCGGATCGTTCAATGCGCAAGTGGCGAAGAAGATCAAAGAAGAAATAATGAATCCGGAAAAATTGAAGGTTAACCGGATCGGGGATAAAAAAATTGAGTCTACTGTGCCAAACGCCGAGCTTAAAATTGATTTTATTACGATTGGTAAGAAAGGCGAAGCGATGGTGCGCCGGTTGGACAAAGAAATTGTGGCCACTTTTCCCGAGTTGACCTATCTGCCGAAGATTGAAGACGTCAGAGCGGTCGCAAAAATTGCGATTGCGGATTATCTAGCCAAAAAATATGACAAAGTGGCGGTGATTTATACTGACTTCGTTTCAGCCATCAATCAGCAGACTAAAATCAGACAGATTTTGCCGGTTTCCAAAGTTGACATAGAAAAACAAATTGCGGAGATGGATAGCGCCGCTAAGGAATATGGACTGAAAGAACCGGAGATTGAATATAAGATTGAACCAAGCCCGAAAGAACTCTTGGATTATATTTTCCCGCGCCTGATTGAAATGCAGATCTATCATGCCATTCTCGAATCGAACGCCTCCAAGGAATCTTCCCGAATGCTCGCAATGCGAAACGCCACAGACGCAGCCGGGGAGATGGCAGAAGGTCTGACACTGGCCTACAATCAACTCAGACAAGCGAAGATTACTCAAGAGATTGCGGAGATTTCAGCGGGGAAGGCGACGTTGGAAGGGTAATCCGAACCACTGACCTGCCTCGCCGGCAGGCGGGTTAGCACTGAAGGCACTGATTTCACTGATTTTTGAAAATTTATGTCATCCTGAGCGGAATAAATTTTCGTTAGAAAATTTATGAAGTCGAAGGATCTGCTTTCCATTACCACTAGCTTTGTGATTTATAGCAAAGCTAACGATAATCATTAGTAGATCCTTCGACTCCGCTCCGCTTCGCTCAGGATGACAATTATTAAAAAAAGTTCTTTTGAAAATAAAAAAAGTCGCTTCATTCATTAGAAATCGGCGACTTTCGATGAGGGTTAAGAACTGGATGGTTCAAGTCAGAGACTTGAACTGACAATGTGATAGGGAACGCTAGGGGTTGCGTTTTTTTTCTAGCAACACTCCAGAGAAGTGAAACGTTCCTGCTAAAAATAAAAAAATTCCAGCATTTCTTGGTTCGTAAGAAAAAAGAAGAAAAAGTCCTGATCCTATTAGAGCTCCTGCCGTAGCTCCCGCTACTAATTTTTCAAGTTCACTTTTCATAATATAAAGCTCCTTTTGTTAAGGTAAATGTTAAAAATAATCGTTGTATTTCATAACCTACCATTATACTCCAAATCAACTAAAAAGTCAACCCCGTAAAATAACTTCGTTATCACGGGGCAAGTCCTTAAGCCCCAATCTTCCAATATTTGCCTAAATAAGCTAGTATTTGGGGATTAGTATTTAAGACAATTTAACCAATTAAACAATTTAAAACTAATAGTATGAAAAACACAGGAAAAATCATCCAGGTCATCGGGCCGGTCGTCGATGTTGAATTTGAAGGTAATTTGCCGGAGATCTATCACGCATTGGAAGTCGATTTAGGACAGGGAGCCTCCTCCGCCAAGGCTACGGCGGGCCAAAGCAAATTGATTTTGGAAACTAATCAGCATATTGGCGGAGGACGTGTGCGGACGGTGGCGATGGGTTCGACCGATGGTATCAGTCGGGGAATGGAAGTGTTCGATACGGGTGCGCCAATTTCTGTGCCGGTGGGGAAAGAAGTTTTAGGGCGGATGTTTAATTTGCTTGGTGAAACGATCGATGGACTTCCGGAAAAAGTGGAAACGACGAAAAAATATCCCATCCATCGTGAAGCGCCAAAATTTTCTGAGCAATCGACCAAGGCAGAAGTTTTTGAAACCGGAATCAAAGTGATCGACCTTATTTGTCCGTTTGTGAAAGGTGGAAAAGTGGGACTGTTTGGTGGTGCGGGCGTGGGGAAGACTGTGACAATGCAAGAATTGATTCGTAATATCGCGGCGGTGCATGGCGGGTATTCGGTTTTTGCCGGAGTGGGAGAACGGACGCGCGAAGGTAATGATCTTTACAATGAAATGAAAGACTCGGGCGTTTTGAATAAAACCGCCTTGGTGTTTGGTCAAATGAACGAACCACCGGGAGCACGACAACGCGTGGCACTTTCCGGTCTCACCATGGCCGAATATTTCCGGGACGATGAAGGTAAGGACGTGCTTTTGTTTATCGACAATATTTTTCGCTTCACCCAAGCGGGATCAGAAGTGTCCGCGCTTTTGGGACGCATTCCATCAGCGGTGGGGTATCAACCGACCTTGGCGGAAGAAATGGGAAAATTACAAGAAAGAATTACCTCAACCAAAAAAGGTTCGATTACTTCCGTGCAAGCCATCTATGTGCCGGCGGACGACCTGACTGACCCGGCGCCAGCCACAACTTTCGGGCACATCGACTCAACCGTGGTGCTTTCTAGAGCTCTCACTGAACTCGGAATCTATCCAGCCATTGATCCCTTGGATTCGTCTTCGACAATTCTTGACCCAAAAATTGTTGGTGAAGAACACTATACTGTAGCTAGGCGTGTGCAAGTGGTTTTGCAAAGATACAAAGACTTGCAAGATATCATTGCAATTCTCGGGATGGAAGAGTTGTCGGATGATGACAAAGTGACAGTTTCTCGCGCGCGAAAAATCCAGAAATTCCTTTCCCAACCATTTTTTGTGGCGGAACAATTTACCGGAACTCCTGGTGCATATGTCAAATTGGAAGACACAATCAAAGGCTTCAAGATGATCATTGACGGAGAATTGGATGATGTCGCAGAACAAGATTTCTATATGAAAGGGAGTATTGCTGAAGTTCGACCAGCTAAATAAAAATTATGTCTGAATCAAAGATCAAATTTAAGATTGTCACTTCTGAAAAAACCGTCTATGAAGACGAGGTTGATCAGGCGACTTTCGAAACGACTGATGGGCAGATAACTATTTTGCCCAATCACCGATCCTATATCACAAGCCTTAAATCAGGTGAGGCGATGGTGAAGAAGAAAGACGAGGAAACATATCTCTCTATCTCTGGTGGGTTTATTGAGTTTCATGATAATACTTTGATAGTGCTCGCAGATACGGCGGAGCGAGCAGAAGAGATTGATCTTAAGCGTGCCGAAGAGGCGAGGGTGCGAGCGGAAGAACTCAAAAACCAAGCGATTTCAAAAGACGACGAAGAGTATGCCCGTGTGGCGGCCGCGATCCAAAAAGAATCCGCGCGAATTCGCGTGGCCAGAAAGCATCGCACGAAGCGGGGGATATTGGGGGAATAATTTTGCAGTTAGTTGACAAAAAAGAGAACTGCTCTTATGCTAGTTAGGTAGTTATTTTATCTTGACTCAAACCATAGATTTGATTTTTTTGGTTTTGTCAGAATGTTGCGGGCTCTATTTATAGAGGACTTACGCGTTCACCAAAAACAATCTTTAAGGCGCGTGGTTGCCTGAGCTCGTTTTTGACTAATTAAGCTCCTGAGACCACGAGAGTTTTCCTCGACTGATCCTTGGCGACAAGAAAAGCTTGCTTTTGGCAAACACGTAAGTCCTCTTTGTAAAAAAAATGATCAAGTTTTATTCTAAAATTTTTGCTACTCCCAAAACGGTGCATTCCACCGAAGCTTTGGGTTGCAATGAAGAGTTGGAAATTGTGGGAAAAAGATTGGAAAAAAAGATCAAGAAAATATTTGGCGGTTCGCTGGCGATTCGCGAGGTGGACGCCGGATCAACTAACGCTTGCGAGCAGGAACTTACCGCGCTGAGTAATTGCTACTATGATGTAGAAAGATTTGGAATTCACTTTGTGGCCTCTCCTCGGCACGCTGATATGCTGATGGTAACGGGAGCAGTGTCGCGTAATATGCGAGAAGCGCTGGTGAAAACATATGAGGCCACGCCTGATCCAAAAATAGTTGTGGCGGTGGGGGATGACGCGATTTCCGGAGGAATTTTCAAGGGTTCCTATGCGGTCTTGGATGGAGTAGACAAGGTGATTCCAGTCGATTTTCAAATTCCCGGCGATCCGCCAAGTCCCAAAACGATAATTTGTCATCTATTTAAGATTTTGGAAATAATGGAAGCTAATAAAAAGTAGAACTTAGACATTTGACAAACGTCTAAGTCATAATCAGAAAAAAGTCAATTAACATGCTTGGTTCAATCTCCGCACAAACAATTTTTTTTGTAACGCTAGTTTTTTTGGCATTGGGAGCGATCGGCTCTTTGGTTTTTCGCAAAAGCGACGCGCTGGTGAATGTCTGGGGTAATGGCATGGCAATCCTGGCTTCTATTTCCGGACTCATCTGCTCAGTCTTAGTTATGACGCAGGGAAAAACATTTGCGTATTCTATCGCTTCAACTTTGCCGATGCTGGACATTTCTTTCCAAGTCGATCAACTAGCGGCTTTTTTCATTTTTGTCATTTCACTCATCGCTCTGTTCGCTTCTTTGTATGGCCTGGGCTACGTGAAACATTTTTACGGAAAATATGATATCGGTTCTTTGGGATTTTTCTATAATCTGTTTATTGCCGGGATGCTTTTGGTTGCGAGTGCGCACAACGGACTGTTTTTTCTCATTGTGTGGGAACTAATGTCTCTTGCATCCTATTTCCTGGTTATTTTTGAAAATAAGGAAAAAGAAAATGTGCGAGCGGGTTCTCTGTATTTCATTATGACTCACGTAGGAACTGCTTTTATCACGTTGGCGTTCCTATTGCTCTATCGCGCTACCGGATCATTTGATTTTAGCGTGATCAAAGATAATGCGTCTATGCTGACTCCTATGATGAGTGGTTTTATTTTCATTTTGATGTTGATCGGATTTGGCACAAAAGCAGGAATTATTCCTTTGCATATCTGGTTGCCAAGCGCTCATCCAGCCGCGCCAACTCATGTTAGTGCGCTAATGTCGGGTGTTATGATTAAGACGGGAATCTATATGCTGATTAGAATTTTTATCGACCTTATGCCAAATCTTCCGATTTGGTGTGGGATGTTGGTGTTGGTCATCGGCGCTGTATCCTCCTTGGTGGGTGTGCTCTATGCGCTGACTGAGCATGACATAAAAAGGCTTTTAGCCTATCATAGTATCGAAAATATCGGGATTATTCTTTTGGGATTGGGAAGTTCATTGGTCTTTTTGGCGCTCGACTTGAAAACCTTGGCAGTACTGGCTTTGGTCGCTGCCCTTTTTCATACGCTCAACCATGCTATTTTCAAATCATTATTATTCCTCGGTGCTGGTTCAGTAATTTCAAAAACCCACACGCGGAATATGGAAGATTATGGGGGTCTTATTAAATATATGCCGCAGACAGCTTTCTTTTTTCTGATCGGATCTCTGGCAATCTCCGCTCTGCCGCCGTTCAATGGATTTTTTAGTGAGTGGCTGACCTTCCAGGCGCTCTTTAGTGGAATTGGAGGACTGGATGTTTCTGTACAGTGGGTTTTTATCCTAGCAGCAGGCGCGTTGGCGTTTACCGGTGGGTTGGCGGCGGCATGTTTCGTAAAAGCCTTTGGGGCAACTTTTCTCGCCAGACCACGGAGCGAGCATGTTAAGCAGGCGAGTGAAGTCGGATTGACACTTCGCATGAGCATGGCCGTGCTTGCCACATTGACACTTGTCGTAGGCCTCCTATCTGGAATGGTTTCGCGGATGCTGGTGCATGTTTCTCAAAGCTTAACAATTTTTGATGCAACAAGTTCGCCTTTTTCGCAAATTACCGGACTGAATTTTAGTTTGCAGAGTGGTTTTGCTTCTGTCTCAACTCCATTTATTTTCATAAGCCTTCTCGTTGCTCTTCTGCTGGCATTTTATGTCGTTCGCACTTTGAGCCGAGGACGGAAAGTCAGTTGTGGGCGCACGTGGGATTGTGGAACAACGCTGGCTCCGCGCATGGAAATTACCGCCACCGGGTTTGCCAGGTCTATCGTGGTCATTTTCAAGGGAATTCTCAAGCCGACCAAGCAAACGACAGTGGAGTATCGAGATGCAGATATCCGTTATTTTCCCAAGACCAATGTGGTCAGATTAGAAATTGAGGATTTTTGGAAGCTACATTTTTACCAGCCGGCGCAAAGAGGAATTATCAAAATTGCAGAAAGCATAAAAAAGATCCAAAGTGGAAATGTGAATGCCTATATATTGTATATATTTTTAACCCTTATCGCTTTGTTATTATTCTTAGCAATTTAGAAATTTATGTCAGTGCTATTTATTGCAATTCAATTAATCTTAGTTCCAGCGCTCTCGCCGCTTTTTATCGGCGTGACCAGAAAGATAAAAGCGCGTTTTCAAAACAGGCTCGGCGCAAGTGTTTTCCAGCCCTATCAAGATCTCTGGAAGTTATTCCACAAAGATGAAATCATCAGCGAGGATGCTTCTTGGATCTTTCGTTTTGCGCCTTATCTGATTTTTGCTGTGACGCTCGTGGTCGGGGCGAGTATCCCATTTTTTACCGGACTGTTCCCAGGAAACATCATTGGTGATTTTCTGACGATCGTGTATTTGATCGCGCTGAGCACTTTTTTTCTCGCCCTGGCCGGGATGGATACGGGTGGAGCATTTGGTGGTTTTGGATCAAGTCGGGAAATGACCGTAGCGGCGCTCACCGAAGGCGGGTTGATTTTTTCACTGTTGGCACTGGCATTGGTGGCTCATTCGACCAATCTATTTTCAATCACGAGCGCTGTTTCGCAGCTACCACTGGGTCTTTTTGCACCTGTGGCGCTGGCTTTTTTGGCCTATGTCATTGCGATGCTCGCCGAGACGGCGCGTTTTCCTTTCGACAATCCCTCGACGCATCTGGAACTGACCATGATCCATGAGGCGATGATTTTGGAATATTCCGGCAAACGTTTGGCGCTTATTGAGTGGGCAGCGGCGAATAAATTTCTGATTTTTCTTTCCCTTGGTGCTAATCTATTTTTCCCTTGGGGATTGGCGACGTCTTTTTCTGGAGCAGCTCTTTTTATCGCACTAATGTTGTTTTTGATCAAGACCCTGCTGCTTTGTCTTTTTGTGGCAACGCTGGAATCAAGTATCGCTAAGTTTAGATTTTTCCGCCTGCCTGATCTCCTGTTCACCTCATTCATCCTGGGAGTAATCGCTATTATTTTAATCGCTTAAACTTATGTTTCCTCTTACACCACAAATTCTATTTTTCTTAGAAATTCTGATTTTTGCCTCAGTCATTTTTATGCATCTGGCCAAGAAAAGTACTTCTGTCGTGGCGCTATACCTCGTTCAGTCTTTAGTTATTTTTGTTTTTTTCATTAGCGCCGCGCTGGCTGATTTCTCTTGGCTGATTTTTTTGGTGGCGATTCTCATGTTTGTTGTTAAAGTAATCATTGCTCCTCATTTTTTCAGAAAGCTGATCAAGAAAAATCATATAAAATTTTCCGCTAGCACCTATCTCAATGGTCCTTTGACTTTGATTATTCTAGCGGTGATAACAGCAGTGACTTATTCGCGTTTTTTTGCTCCCTTGACTGTAATCGCTCCAGAGAATTCTAATGCGATGCTACTTTCCATCGCGACAATTCTGGGATCAATTTTCCTTTTGATTAATCGCAAAGGTGCCCTGTCTCAGGCGATTGGAGTGCTGTCCTTGGAAAATGGCATTGTTTCTTTTGCCATAATGTCCGGACTGGAACAGACACCTGGATTGGAATTGGGCATAATTTTTGATATCGCAGTTTGGATAATGATTTCGGCAACCTTCACCTCGATGATTTATAAGCAGATGGAGACGCTTGATGTAACTAAGATGTCTCACCTAAAAGAAGATTAATTTTATGGCTCTATTTCTTATCATCTTTATTCCTTTCATTGCTTCCGGCTTGTCTTTTTTGGTCAGGAAAAAGATTCAACCGCTAAATACGATTGCAATTTTGGCTTCTTCCATTGAGCTTATTTCAGCGCTGATTGTGGTGTCGGTCGTGGCGCAAAAGGGTAGTTATGCTTGGACACCCTATCTTTCCATCGATCCATTAGGAGCAATCCTGCTTCTTTTGGTGGCGATCATCGGATTTGTAGCTTCTTGGTATTCTACGGGCTATTTGCAAGTGGAGGTGAAAAAAGGCATTATCGGATTTCATCGGGTGCGAGAATATTTCATCCTTTTGCACCTATTTCTGCTTGCGATGTTTTTTGCCATCAGCACGACCAATCCGATCCTGATGTGGGTAATGATCGAAGCGACTACTCTTTCCACGGCATTTTTGATCAGTTTTTATAACAAGCCATCGGCGATGGAAGCGGCTTGGAAATATTTGATTGTTAACTCGGTCGGACTTTTACTAGCTTTTTTTGGCACTTTGATTTTTCTCTACCCTTCTTTCGCGGCGGGAAATCACGGCCTGGTCAATTGGCATGCGCTACTAGTCAACGCCTCTGGTCTTGATCCGTTTGTTGCCAAGATTGCTTTTATCTTTATCCTGATTGGCTATGGAACGAAGGTCGGGTTTGTGCCGATGCATACTTGGCTACCCGATGCCCACAGCAAGGCACCGGTGCCAATTAGCAGTTTGCTTTCTGGCGTGCTCCTCAATGTGGCATTTCTGGCAATCTTGCGGTTCAAAGTGATTGTGGATCTTGCTGTGGGAGCAAATTTTTCTTCCCAGATGCTCATTTTTTTCGGTATCATTTCAATTATTGTCGCGGCTGCGATCATTTTCATCCAAAAAAATTACAAACGACTCTTGGCCTATTCCAGCATCGAACATATGGGCGTGATGGCACTAGGGTTTGGATTTGGTGGTGTGGGAATTTTCGCGGCAATCTTGCATATGATCTATCACTCCTTGGCCAAATCAATTTTGTTTTTGTCAGCGGGCAATATCTTTTTGAAATATAGCTCCACTAAAATTGCTAAAGTGAAAGGCGTCCTCAAAGTCTTGCCGGTTACGAGCATTTTGTTTCTTATTGGCTTTTTGGCCATCACTGGTATGCCACCGTTTGGAATTTTTGTCACCGAATTTTCGATTCTGTCCGCTGGGATCAGCAGTCATCCTGCCGTCACAATTATTGCGCTCTTGGCGCTGGCATTGATCTTTGTCGGTTTCCTCCGCCATGTGGTCGCGATGATTTTTGGGGAAAATGAAGAGAATGTTCCGGTTGGCGAGTCTGGCGTTTGGACAATTTTTCCGGTGCTCATCTTGGTGGTTCTTCTAGTTTATTTGAGTATTTTTATCCCTGCAACAATAAATTCCCTAATAACTAGTGCCAGTTTAGTCTACTAATATGACTTACGTGTTTGCCCGAGTCAGCCGTATTTTCTAAAAAAACGTGCCTGAGAATGCCTTTTTTCTTCAAAATTTTCCACTGGTTGCCGTTGATAGAGGGAAAAATTTGAAAAGAAAAAAAGGGCGTTCGAGTTATTTTTTTAGAAAATACGGCTGTGAGGGGAAACGTGTAACTCCTAACTAATATGAATCAAAGCGAAATCCAAGAAAAATATATTCCCAAAAGTTTTTCCGTCAAGCAGGATGGCAATGTTTTGACTTATGCTGTCCCGACCGCGGAACTTTTGACTGTTTGTAATGAGTTGTATTTTGACCACAAGTTGCAACTGAAAACTATCACGGCGACGGATGAGAGAAAAGCGGGAATCGGTTTTCGCATCTTCTATGTTTTTGGCGTGCCAGGGGAAAATGTTTTTTTGACGCCCTACATTACCATCCAAGACGGCAAAGGCTTTCCTTCGATCACCAAAGCAATTCATGAAGCGTCCGGCTATGAACGGCGGATAAAAAGTTTTTTTGGTCTTGAACCACTCGGCCATCCTAATGCGCGAGGGATGCTTTTGCATGAAAATTGGCCGGCGGGAGTTTTTCCTTTACGGAAAGATTTTAATTGGCAAGAACGTCCTGCCCAAGCGACTGGAACTTATGAATTTTTGAAAGTAAAGGGGGAGGGAATCTATGAAATTCCCGTCGGTCCGGTGCATGCCGGAATTATCGAACCGGGACATTTTCGTTTTAGCGTGGTGGGAGAGGAAGTGGTTCTTTTGGAGCCGAAACTGGGCTATAAGCATAAGGGAATTGAAAAACTTTTTGAAACATTGCCCTTGGCGGAAAAAGTGCGCCTGTCAGAAAGAGTTTCCGGAGACACTTCTTTCACGCACAGTTTGGCTTTTTGCCAGGCGATTGAAAATCTGGCCGAAACTAAAGTCTCCGCGCGAGCAAAATATCTGCGAGTGATTTTTTCTGAATTGGAACGGCTGGCAAATCATTTTAATGACATCGGGTTTATTATGCTCGATACCGGATTCAGTTTTGGCGGAAGCAATGGTGGTCGTCTGCGCGAAATGATCATGCAACTGAATGAAAGTTTGACCGGCAGTCGATTTTTGCGCGGAGTGAATGTGATTGGCGGGGTAACGAAAGATATTTCTGCGGAAGCGGGAAAACAATTACAAGAAAAACTTTTGAAAATAAAAAAAGATTTTGCGGAAGTGATTGAGATTTCCGATGACAGTAGTACGCTCCTCAACCGTTTGCAAAGTACTGGTCGGCTCGATCGCCAATTAGCGCTTGATCATGGAGTTGTCGGCGTAGCCGGCAGAGCACTGGGCATTGCCCATGATGCCAGGATCGAATATCCCCATGCCGCTTATCCGGAATTGAATTTTGGCATTGCGCTGGAAAAAGAGGGCGATGTTTTTGCACGGCTTCATGTGCGGATAAAGGAAGTTTTCGTTTCATTTGAAATTCTAAAACAAGCTTTGGAAAAATTGGCCGAAGCGCCAGGGGAGCTGGTAAATCCCAAAACGGCGATTTTGCGAAAAAACAGTTTTGCCCTCGGGATCAGTGAAGGCTGGAGGGGCGAGATTGTCTATTTTGTCGTGACGGACTCAGATGGTCAAATTACGCGCGTGGATGTGCGCGATCCATCTTTTATTAACTGGACGGTCGTAGGTCACGCCGGAAAAGGCAATATTGTGCCGGATTTTCCTCTCATCAACAAGAGTTTCAATCTGTCCTATTCAGGAAATGATCTTTAGGAAGTGATGGAGATTTTTTTAGTCTTGACTATTTCATATTTTAGGTATATAAAGGTTAGTTGTTCTTCGAGGAGCCTGCAATGGGCGGGCTTTTGGTTCTTTTAATGATTGGGAAGAAGGAGTGCTATGACAAGCTTGACTAAGAAGAAAAGTTATATGTCCGAGGAGGATAACGCTTACACTCAACAGTTGAAAGCGTTTCAAGTTCTACAAGCTTTTTCCATAGAAGAATTGCTGGGTTTTACCAACAATGGTGGAGTCTGGAATCACTGTCCCGATGGGGATATTGAGCTTCTGGACTATCTGAGGAAGTTTAATGAGCGGATTCATGGAGCTGGACCTCCGGGAGGACCTCTCAATTTTTGCCCGGGACTTTTTGGTGGATTTGAGCAGTTTCATGAGGACAGTGCTCTCTATAGCATTGCCAACTTGTTTGAAGCTAAGGAAACAAAAACGCTTTGTCTTGCGACTCACTTTCCTTGTGGGATGGCGAAGAAACATAAGCATACTATCCAAGAGGTTGTGCATATGGCCTATATTGCGCATATACGTTTTTGTACCGATCTGCAAAAAAGATTAAACGCTCTATTGGTTATGGCGGGATTTCCCCACTTGCAGTTAAAAAGTGACAGAGTGTTTAGTTTTTTTCACGGAGCAAAGCTTATAAGCGGAATAGTGGAAGAAAATACTTATATTTTCAATCCATATAAATACGCGGAACATTTTGTTACTTCCTAAATGTTTTCAAGTTTTGTGTAGAATTTAAACAATCAACACCCGTTCGGATATCATTTCCGAGCGGGCGCTTTTCTTTTTTGGGCATTTTTCCGGCCTGGCGAAGATTTTGGCTATTTTTAAAAAAGTCTGGTAAGCTTTAGCTAATTAAGGCTTGTTTAGGCATAAAATGGGTTTCGTGGCAATTACGATTGACAAAAGCCTAATTTTCTGTTAGAGTTCTATGTTAATCTTAAAAGTCCAAATAGCAATCTTTTATTCAGTCCAGAACACTTCGGGATTGGCATGAGGTTGTTATGGATTGTCCATTGACAACCAAATAGTTAGAAAAAAATAGGATCAATTCTGATCCAAAAACAATATTTCGGAGGAGGATTGATCATGATAAAAAGTAAGAGTTTTATTCAGGTTTTGTTGGTTATGGTAGCGATTGCGACTCTTGCGAGTTGTTCGCAGAACAGAATTAAAATTAATTCCCCAATAGATGAGGTGACTGGTCAGGGGCAAAGTGAGATTGAGATAAAAAGGTCGCCACCATATTTCATTGGCGTGTACAATGTCGACGGAGTCGATATCGAAGGAGAAGCTTTCGTGGCTAAGACCGGAATTTTTCCAGAAGGCTTGAAAGCCGAAATGTCTCCGGGCCGTACCACTTGGTTTGGCTGGATAATCGACAAAAAAGGCGGAGAGCATGAACTTCAAATTATATTCACCCCTTGGGGTGAATTAATCAGAAGATCAGATGGAAAAACCGAGGTCGCAATGTATTCGACGCTTGTCTATAGCAAAAGCATCGAAGAAGGAATGGCAATTGCTTTTTCCACGATGCAGGAGTTTGGCTTCAATCTGCTTGGGAGAGAAAAGAATGGCTTTCCGCTTGACTGGGAAAGGTTTAAAAAGGATTTTCAGTTCCGAAAAGAAATTATTGCAAAGCATGGGACTGAGTTGTCCAAACTTCCCGTGGCGGAACATTTTTACGCGAGTGTGAAAAAGTGGAGGCCATACACAACTCCCGAGGGCTGGAAGTTTTTTAGTCCACTCTCAACTGCTGATATGAAAGAAGTGGCCAGAATAAACCCTGGAGACACCTTCTTTCAACGATGGATAAAGGAGGGGGAGTTTTATATTTCCCCCGACTTATATTCAATGGGTATTTCCGCTTTCTTTGATTTATATCGAGCAAGCGAAAAAAAACCCATCGCCTGGAGCATGGGCGGGAGCATCAATAGACAGGATATGTTATTCGTCAATAAATATCTCTCGGAAATCGAGAGGATGATTATCATAAATCAGTTACAGCAAGGAGGATGACATGAAAAAATTCGCAGCGTTAATCCTTTCTGCCACAATTATCTTTAGCGCAGCAATTTGTAGCGCCGAAGAATATGTTAAAGAATATATTGTGGTAAAAAAAGGGGACTGCCTTTCAGTGGTTGGCAGAGAAAAGGGTGTTCGTTGGCAGGAAATCAAGAAAGTCAACGGACTTAAATCCAATACAATTTACCCGGGTCAAAAACTTATGATTCCCGTGCGTCGTCAAAAAAACGTGGTCGTTGAAGTCAATAGTTACCAGGGCAGTACTCAGCCGAGTAATGCTGAAGTTTCTGCAACTGATACAAAAAACGTAACGGCAACGTCTTCTAATCTGATTACGGATGGACTTTCATCATCTGTATCAACTGAGACTGATGAAAAAGAAAGAACGACCGTCAAAAGCAGTGACAATGCGGTTGCTTCTGGTAATAGTATTTCAGCGCTTGAGGCACTTGGCAAGGCGACGTTCAACTTGAAAAAGCCAGGTTCGCAAAATCAAGTTGTAAGCTCGGGAATTACTGGCGAGTTTATGTATTGGCAGAAAGAGCAGGCAAGCCCAACTTCATTGGGGCTTGGAATTCTCGGTAATTTTTCCACCTGGAACATGAGTCATTCGCCTTCCGATGGTTACGATGCTAAAATCGCACCGGAAGCAGGTATTACGTATGCAGAGGGGCCTTGGTATGAACAGCTCAAAATCCGAGCTGGCTACCAGGAGACCGGAAAAAGTCAACGAACCAAGAAGGTTGAATCAATAACTCGCCAAAATGGCGCAGGTGTTGGTGCCTATGGTGAAGTTCAATATAAGCTCCAACCTGACCTAGTGGCAATTGGGATTGCTGATTTCTGGACAGGAATCGGTCAATCTACCAATAATGGATCCGCTCCGATCGACCAAACGTCCTTGGATGTTTGGATCGGCTTGGAAAAACAATTAACAGAAAATCTCCGATGGAGAAATCTTATTGGAGCAGGGGTCCATAGTAATATGGGCGCCGGTGCGGCGAAGTCAGAACTTCGCCAGCGGACTCCAATTGGAACGCTTATTGCCGAAGTCCATGCTAGCACAGATGGGCGTGTCGGCGTTGGCATTGGGTTATCCAGCAAGGAACCTATCAATGCCTTGTATGGAAATCATTTGGCCAGTGGATTTAATCCGGTGGTTGAAGATGGTGTTGCGATAACCGCATCCACCACCACTGATCAAATCCAGTCCCAGGAGACGTTGAGTAAAAAATCGTATTCTCCTGATGACAGAATGGATCAGGTAATGGCTAGTCTCGGCAGTCAACAGGATCAGGGGAATACTCCCGCAACTGTGATCGTTGAAACTCAGTCTGACAACAACCCGTTCACTCCTGACGATCGGATGGACATCGTGCTGGCTAGCCTTGGCAGCCAAAGCGGTGGTAGGTAGTTTTTACGATAACAAATAGAGAACTTTTAAGTTTCATTGATTATTTCGTTGCCGATTAGGTGACCTAGCGTTCACAGTGCTTACGACAATTAGCATTGAATGAATTGCTGAAATGATTGGACGAAACTTGAAACGTCCTCTTGGATTATATGGGCCCCGGGAATATCTATTCTTCGGGGCTCTAATCATTTTTGGGTCTGTGCCACATAGGACTTAGGCGTTTATCTGGGATTTTTTCCTAGGTAGTCGTCTGGTTCCTGGGAAGAATAAAAGTCCTAAAAATATTGGCAAAATAGGCCTTATTTAGGCTAAAAGTGGGCTAGCGGTAGATTTCCATTGACAAGTGGACGAATTTCTGCTAATATATTAGGTTATGAATTTAAGGTAATAATTCGAGGAAAATATTATGAATCAAGAGAATTTTTGGAAAATCATCAAGCAAAAACTGAAAGTTATCTTCGTGGTTTCCTTTGTCGTGGCGGCTTGTGTGTTTACAATTTCCACGATTATCAAACCTAAATATCGCTCTGACATCAGTGTCTTGGTCGTCCAAAAACAACCAGAAGATAAGGTGGACGCTTTCTCAGCTGCCAAGTCGGCAGAATATCTTAGTGATATTTTTTCCAAAATCATCTTTACTGATTCTTTTATTGATGATGTATTGCAGTCTCCGGTCGGAGTGAAGAATGTTTATTCGACCAATAAGGAAGATCGTAAAAAGGAATGGGAAAAAGAAGTCAGTGTCAAAAAAGTGAACAATACTGGAATTATTGAAATTTCCGTTTTCGATCCTTCGAGAAAAGAAGCGGAAAAAGTGGCACAAGCGATTGCGAGCAATCTGGCTACCAACAATCAGAAGTATCATGGAGGTGGAGATAAGATTGTGATTAGTGTCATTGACGGACCGGTTACGACGCAAAATCCTGCCACGCCGAATATCCCCTTGAATATTCTCATCGGATTTGTAATGGGACTAATCGGAACAGTCGGTTATCTCTATTTTTTCGGAAAAGAAGAGCCAGAATATCGCGCGTTGGATCATTATCATGAGATAAGGTAGTGCAAATAGTAGGTAAGTTCCAGTTGAGGAATGATTTGCAAAAAATGGTTAGAAGTTGTAGTATATTTTGAAATAGTGCTCTTTGACAAAATTCTAGCCACCAACACCAAAGTTAGCCAAATCAGCTGGTTTCGGGGTTGGTGGTTGGAAAAGTTTACAATAAAAAACACTCAAAACCCATAAGGAGGCAGTATCATGAGAAAACAGATCATCGTAGTGTTGGCAGTATTGGCAACGGTAGTCGGCGCTTCGTTTGCGCAGGCAGCAGGGAACGGGATAACAATGGAGCCCAACTGGGTGGAAACCACAGGCTCACCAGTTGCAAAGCAGAACTGGGTGGAAACCACGGGCTCAGAAATTAGAACTCGTAATGTAACAGTCAAGGGTGATTCAGTCCGTGTCTCCCTGGTTTTCAGGATCATTAATGACTATTCACCCAATTCCCAAGTGTCCACAATCATTGATCCTAATCAAGGTGAATATGTGATTGTCACCGGAGTAGGAGGATCAGAGCGGGTTCATTTTTCGCCGAAGTTGGTGGTAAAACTGGAAAAGCTTTCTGATAATCCACGGGCGGGAGCGGGGCTGATGGATATGAATATCTGCCCAACCCAGGCGCGCCAACTGTCAACAGTTATTGGGCCGATGCGGACGACTCACGAGCCTATGAGAGCAGTCGAGAGCAAATCGATTTGTGATCAGAAAGGCGGTTGCTATAACGGCAAGGTTCTCATTGGAGACTACCAAACCCTCGTTCCGTACAATGGAGTGCGTCTCGTGAGTAATACGGGGAATCACAAATACCCTGAGAATTCCGTCAGCTTTAAGGTTGAAGGGCACATTAAAAATATTGACGGATGGACTTATGGTAAAGATTGGGGCCCGACCATCGTTCTTCGGAATGTTACGATGGAAAACCCAATCCAGTTGATTGATGTAAACGCTGGGTGTATCCTTGCTTATCTTGAGAAGATTACTGCTCTCAAGCGAGGAACGCCGATAATTAAGGATGGCGATTCGTGTTACGAGGTAGTTATCCTTCGGGATGGCACCATTTATAAAAACGAGTCACCGCCCGAAGCACGTTTTTTTAAAAATTAACAGCCAACCACCGAAGTATCGAAAACAGAGCCCGCTAGGATCTATATCCAAAGCGGGCTCTCATTATTTTTACGGATATACCCCTTCTCCATTAGGGAGAAGGTGGCCGAAGGCCGGATGAGGGAGGGGACTTAATGATATAGCTGAACTATTATTTTTAGATTGCGTGTGGCATAAAGCCCTTTTCCCTCACCTGTCACGAGTACGTGACATCCTCTCCCTAAGGGCGAGGAGGGAATATTTGTAATTTATTTGGCCAACTTTTTCTGCGCATGAAGTGCCAGGGCGACGGCAACTAGGCTCCACATCGTCCATTGCGTGACCGTTTCACGCAGTGTGTTATTGGTCAGAGAAAAACTTAAAATAGCGATGAATAATGCTAAGACGAATAATTCGAAATCCTTGTTCCAAGGATTTTTTTCTTTTCTATAATTTACAACTAATTTAAACAGCGTGACCATAATTAGGAAGAAATAGGCGATGGCGCCGAGGATGCCAGTTTCCAGAGCAACGCGGAGGAAGTCGTTGTGCGTGTAGGGATTGCCGGCGTTGTAGCCGAATTCGTTTTCAAAGGCAACTGTTTCTGTTCCGATGCCATAGCCAGTCAGGGGCTTTTTGAGGAACAGTCCGGACATTCTTTCCCATTGAGCGAATCTCCAACGAACTGAGCTGTCAGCCGGGGGGTTATAGATATCCTCCACGCGGTTTTGGATCGTTTCAGAGACGGAAAAGATGAAGAGCATTGTGAAGATTAAACCTAAAAGCGCTTTGGGATATTTGATGGCTGTGAGGATGAATAGGAAGATCAGAAAAGCCAACCAAGCTCCGCGACAATAGGTCTGGATCAATAGAAAAATGCCCCAAACGATCATTGTACCGAGGAATAATTTTTGGCGGGGCAGTTTTTCTTGGGTGAAGAAAAAAATGGCTACGACAAGGACGATGAAGACAAAAGAAGCAAAAGGATTGGGATGGCTGAATGTGCCAAACAATCGACTCTCAATCCCTTCTGTTCCCCCCAGTCCTGTTCCGGTGACCAGTTGATAAGTGGCAAACAGAAACGGAATGATGGCGGAATAGATTATACTGTAGGCGAGGTTGTTATAGTCTTTTTCTATCTTCACAACAATGAAGATGGAAACGAAAATGAGGAAAATGCTCATGATTCTGATTATTTCATAGAGACTAGCTGGAATGTCAATTGAGAAAAGTATGCTTAGGGTAATGAGAGCAAGAAAAATGAGCCAATATTTTTTCAGTGGCACAAATTTTAGTTGAGCAATATTTTTGAGGATAAAGAGAGATAGAAGAAGAACGACAAGTGAGCCAAAAATAGCGGAAGAATTGATGTTGATATTTCGGAAAGATATGCTGAAAGTGTCGCTAAATTTATCAATCGCCGGTCGGATAAACAGGATCAAAAAAATGCCCCATTTTGGGCGATGAAGAAAGGCCGTGAAAAGCATAAGTCCGAGAGTGAGGACGGAATCGGTGATGAGTGGCTCGGAAGAAAAAAAGCCCAAAAACAAAATGGCGACCAATCCGCCCATAAAAATCGCTCCGGCTATCCTTTTGGAAACTAGCTCCATAATTTTTAGGACTTACGCATTTACCAAAAAGTTATTCTAAAAGCGACGTTTCCTCTTTTAGGCTAGTCTTCTGCTGGTTTACTGAGGGACTTTTTCCGTTAAAGAGGGATGCTCGTGCGAACAACTCTTTGGCAAACGCGTAAGTCCTGATTTTGATTATCCTTTAGTTTAGTCTATAATACAAATGAAAGTTTGTAAATTATGAGAATCCTCCAGGTTCACAAATATTTTACCCGAAAAAGAGGCGGCGGATCGGTGACGGCTTTTTTTGAGCTGCTAAAAATGTTTTCCCAAAGAAGCCATGAAGTAATTGTGTTTTCAATGCAAGACCGAGACAATGAGCCGTCGCCATATGCGAAATATTTTACTGAGCATTTTGACTTGAATGAAAAAACGGGACTAGGAGAAAAATTGAAACGAGCCTCGAAATTTCTCTATAATTTTGAAGCGAAGCGAAAATTGGAAGAATTGATCATCGCGGAAAAGCCCGAGATCGCTCACTTGCACAATATCTATCACTATCTCAGTCCAGCGATTATTGATACGTTGAAAAAGCACAATATTCCGATCGTCATGACGTTGCATGCTTACAAGGAAATCTGTCCGAATTACAAGTTATTTGTCAAAGGTAAACTTTGCGAAAGATGCAAAGGAGGGAAATATTATCATTGTCTGGCCAATAGGTGCCTCAAGGATTCTTTTTCGGGCAGTTTTTTGGCGATGCTGGAAGCTTATCTGCATAAATTTTTGGGGAGCTATGCGAAGGTGGATAGGTTCATTTCACCCAGTGAGTTTGTGAAAAAAAAGTATGTCGAGTTTGGTGTCCCGGCAGAAAAGATTGTTGTCATTCGGAATCCGATCGAAATTGGACAGATCAAAAAAGAAATGGATAATAGTCTTGCAGAGAAAAACTTTTTTCTCTATTATGGCAGAATTTCTGAGGAGAAGGGGATTGCTGATCTGATTCGGGCTGTGGCGAAATTGGAGAAAGAGGGAGCACTGGGAGAAAATGAATTGCGTATTGTCGGCAAAGGTTCCCAAGAGCAAGCACTCAAAAAACTAGTCAAGGATTTAGAATTGGAAGGAAAGGTAAGATTTATCGGTTTTAAGTCAGGCAAGGAACTGATTGATTTGGTCAGTCAGGCTAAGTTTATCGTGGTACCTTCTATTTGGTATGACAATTCTCCTATGGTTGTCACTGAGGCTCAAATTGCCCGCAGGCCGGTCATTGTATCTGATCTAGGTGGAACTAGCGAGTCAATCATCGCTCATGAAACAGGTTTCGTTTTTGAAGCAGGGAACGTCGATGATCTAGCTGGGAAGATCAAAAAAACACTCCGCCTTTCGAAAGCAGAGCGTTTTTCCATGGGACAATATGGCTACGAGAATATTTTGAAAATCAATGACGAAGAAATGCTCTATTGGGAAATGATCAGTCTTTACGAAAGTCTTTTGCGTTGAAAAATAAAGCGACGGCTATTTTTTTCTTGCAGCAAAGCCGAATAAAGCTTTAGGGTCCGGGAAACGTTTTCATCCCAGCTGTAATTTTTCTCCACCGATTGCTTGGCTAAGAGGCCAAGTCTTTTTGTGTTTTCGGGATTACTTGCCGCCAGGATGAGCATTTTTTCTAAGTCGGAGGCGTTGCTATTTTCGAATGTCAGTCCATTGTCTTCAACGACTATCGTGTTTTCCGGGATGCTGCTGATAATCGGTGCGAGGCCATAACCCATCGCTTCAAGCAGGACATTAGAAAGCCCTTCTGCCTCTGAAGGCAGGACGAAAGCAAAAGCATTAGCATAGAGTTGCGCGAGGGATGCACCAGACTGGCTTCCAGTGAAAATGATATCTGCATCCGCTTCGGCGATTTTTTTCAGATAAGTGACATAGTCGTCCGTATAAGCGCTATCACCGACGATGGCTAATTTGAGATTTTCGGGAAGCGCGTGTTTTTTCTTGGCGCTTTTGAATGCCTCAATTAAGTAATGGATACCTTTGTGACGGACCAATCTTGCGACAGTGAGGAAATAGTGATTTTTCTCCAAGTCCCATTTATCAAGCTCATCAGTTTCATTGGTCGGCATGATGGCGGATCCATTGTGGATGACTGTGATATGCTCATTGCCATATTTTTCCCTTGAATGCTCTTTGATGAGTTTACTGACAGAAATCGTTCGGTCGGGAACTTTGTTTATGACAAATTCTCCAAAGCGTAAATAGGCTCTGGCGATGCGTCCCCATTTTTGGTGTTTTTCATCTCGGGAATTAAAAGTTGCCACCAGTCCAGTGCTTGGATTAAAAAGCTTCATTATCCAACATAGAGAAGATGGTCCAGGTGCTTGGTAATGGACGATATCATATTTTTGGAAAATCGCGTGAAGGCTGGCAATTAGTGTGTGAGTGATTGCTCCCAGATTTTTCGTTTCAACGCAAGGAAGATAGATTATCTTTACGCCTTTATATTCAGAAATTAGTTCTGAAGCATAATTTTTTCTCGCATAAACAAAAACCTCATGACCAAGTTTGGCCATTCTTGTCGCTAGCTCCTGAACTCTTCTTTCTACCCCACCAGAGCTCACAGGAATACCTTTTTGTCCGATAAATGCGATTTTCATACGCCTTCAGGCTAAATTTATTTAACCTAAGATTGTAGCATATTAATGGACAAAAGTCAAGTCGTCTCATATTGGGTTGCTTGACAAATGGGGGATTTTAGTGTAGGATGGACAGTTAATATAATTTGGATTAAAAAGCTTTAAACATTGACCTTATGCAAAGAAAAAACCGCAATTTTATCATCTTTTGGATCTTTGCCGTGATATTCCTCACCGGCTGGTATTCCTATTGGCAAGTTAAGAGCAATAAGGAATTCGGAACGATCAGCTCAGTGATCAACTTCCTTCCAATGGACGAACTGAAAAAAGCCAAGTTCAAAACGATGGCTAGTTTCGCCGAGTATCTGTTTGAGAAGGATGGTGAAGAAAAAACCTTTATGTTGATGTTCCAAAATAATATGGAACTGCGGCCGGGCGGTGGATACATCGGATCGTTTGGAATTTTGAAAATGCAAGATGGGCAAGTGAAACAGTTGCAGACACATGACCTTTCTAATTTTGACGGTCGGGTGCCCAATGGTATCGTGCCACCTTATCCGATCAAAGAAGCGTTGAATGTGAAAGATTGGAAGCTTCGTGATTCTAACTGGTCACCGGATTTTCCGACGAATGCCCAGAAGGCCGATGAATTTTATCATCTTGGACAGGGGCAGGAAAATTTTGCTGGCGTGATTGCCATCAATAGCAATGTTCTCTTGTCTTTTCTCAAGGTGACCGGACCAGTGGAAATTCCCGGTTATCCAGGAACGTATGACAGTGAAAACGCTGTGAAGAATTTGGAGTATCAGGTAGAGAAAGGTTTTTATCAGCAAGGCCTGAAGATTGGTGAGCGCAAAGGTGTGATGAATCTTTTGGCTTCGGAAATTAAAAAGAAAGTATTTGATTTGAATATGCGCCAAAAACTGCAATTAGCGGAGATTATTTTAGACGATTTGAATCGCAAGGATATCCAGCTTTATTTTAAAGACGAAAATTTAGAAAGCCAGGCGCAGCGTGCTCAGTGGGATGGGGGTGTGGACAAGAATTGGGCGGGCGATTACCTGATGTTGGTCGATGCCAATATGGGATCGCTCAAAAGTGATTATTATCTGCGTCGCTCATTTAACTACACGATTGATCTCACGGGTGATGTGCCAAAAGCGGATCTGAAAATTACCTATAATCACACAGCCAAAGAAAAAGACTGGATGACGAAAGATTACCAGACGTATCTGCGGGCTTATGTTCCGCAAAGTAGCTGGCTTGTGAATTCACAAAACTTGGGCGAGCAAAAGTTTGGAGACGAACTGGGTAAGAAATATTTTGGGTCAATGTTTACCGTTCCATTGGGTCGGACCAAGACCGTCGAGTTTTCTTATACCTTGCCAAAAGTTACGGCGGAGAACTATGATCTTTTGATCCAACGCCAATCCGGATCGGGCGCTGTGACTGGGCAGGTGACGATAATTTATAAAAGCCAAAAGAAGATGATGTACGAGATCGATCTTTCAAAAGATTGGAAGTTGAGCGAGAATCAATAGGAAATGTGTCATCCCCGCGAAGGCGGGGATCCAGGCACCTCGAGCTAAAAATAAAGAAAAAACGAATTATTAAAATTCAAGACTTACTGAAATGGAGAGTTTGTCAGACTTGCAGTTCGATTTTCTAGAGTTTACACCTGGTGGAACCTGGATTCCCGCCGGAGTTTATCCTCGTGTAGACGGGGGCGGGAATGACACATATTAAAAATCCCCCTAAATATTCAGGGGGATTTTTTTATGCTCCACCGATGCCGAGGATTGGCGTGGCTTCGGGGAAGGTGACGGAGTTGAGGAAAGTCGCGCCATCTTTGTTGTCCGTGAAAAAGAGTTTTTCCAGGCCATTGTTGTGGATGACGAAGGGTGAATCTAGTTCGGTGCTGATAAGGTCTAGGCAATTACGATGATCCCGAGCATCGAGTTCGATAATCTTGGTATATTTTCCGACGCTAAAAATGATATGCTCATAGTCTTTGTACCATTGGACATTTTTGAGTGTTTCCGAATAGCGCGTGATGTTTTGCAGGTCATTTTCATTGCGGATTGGTTGGACGGTCCAGTCGCGTGTGTAGTAGACAGAAATTTCATTAGTGCTATAGAAAAGCAATTTTTTTCCATCATTGGAGAAATGCATCTCTTCCACTTGATCATCCAGAGAGCGGAAATATTCATCGCGGTCACCTTTGTTATAGATAAAAAGTTTTTTGTTTTGGCCTAGGAAGGCGATGCGTGATTCGTCATAGACGGTAATTCTGGTGATGATGGGGTTGCTGGCATCGGGGAAGCTTTCGGTGATTTGAACTTTTTCTGTTTTCCCGTCCAGGCTGGTTTTGAAAACAAGATTATTCGGTGTTTGGACGAAGTAGACGCCGTTATAGGACAAATCGTAGGCGCTCACATCGCTCGCAATTTGGACAATATCTGTCGCATCAGTAATATTAGCGCGGAAGAGTGATGTACCTTCGATAAAAAAGAGGTAGCCTTTTTCCTTGGGATCCCAGCGGACGTAGCGGAGATTATTTTTTCCTAAAAAGGTATTAAGATTCGTGACAGTATTGTTCGTCAGATCGATAATTTGATATGCAGATGACTGTTCGCTGTCGCTGGAACTGGAAGTGACGGGCGTATTTTTTTCCACCGGAACAGAGAGATAATTTTCGTCGGGTGACCATTCGATATTTTCTTTTTTGTCTTCGGAAAAAAGTTTCCAGCCTAGCAGATCGAAGCTGGCAGTTACAAGTTTGTTGCCAAGAGTTAGTTCTTTTACGGACAGGCCTTGAGCAGAGTTGGTCGTGAAGGCGACGGATTGATTTTTGGGCGAGGTAAAAAACTTATCAATCCCATCCGTTTGGTCGAAAATAGTGCGGGTGTAATTTTTTCTGGTAAGCACGACATTCCAAAATTCACTGGAAACTCCACTATGGACGTCGATTTTTTTGTCCCAAGGATAGTAGTCCGGGGCGGAAATTTGCAGTTCATAATCATCCGGGATCAGCCCAGAGAGATTAAAGGAGCTGTTGATCCGGTTGAGACTCGCTGTGTCATTGACTTTGCCATTCAGGGTGGCGACGATGTTTTGTGGATTGGATTTGAAGGAAATCGTTCCGCTATAGACAAAAACACCCCGGTGCCAATCGAAGCGATAACCGCGCGCCTGCAGGACGATAATGGGGGTAATTATGAAGAAAATGAGAACCAATGACCAAAAAAATAGGGTACGTTTGAATCTTTCCATAGCTAGATATTAGCGGGATTTTCAGTTTTTGTCTAGTCTGGCAGTTGATGGTATAATTCTTGTATGATTCGCAACAAAGAGATTTTATTAGTTGGAACGTTTTTTCTGGTCATCATTTTTTTTGGCGCTATTTTTTGGCATATTCTTGGCTCTGGAGACAGTGAAGCTTTTGATCAGATACGAAAAAATGCAGAAATTGTTCCAATAAAAAAAACAACTGTAGCTACCCCGGCCACAACTGCTCCGGCCACGGCAGCTACATCAGGCGTTCCACCTGTCCCGGCTACATCGCCAATCGGTAGTGAAACGACTATGCCGTCCGAAATGCAAAATACTACTCCGGAAATTCCTGATCCTTCTGTCAAAAAAAATGATGATCCAATCGATCCTACTTCCCGAAAAACACCAGATGATATGGCGGATTGGAAAGTCTACGAGGAGGCAGAAAATATTTTTGAATTCAAATATCCTGCCGATGCTCAAGTCGTTCCGAGTGGAGATTTGATCCGCGTTTCTCAAAACGATAAAACTTGGAAGTTTCGAGTTTTTGATAATAAAGATAAGACTGATTTGCAGGCCTGGTATAATGCGGAATTTTCGGAAAAAGAGCGGACGAATTGCACGATGACAGATTCAACTTTGAAGGTGGCGAGTTATGAGATGAAATATGTCAATCCAAATTCTGGCACAATAGCTTGCGGTAAGGCGGGCTATTTCGCCATCAGCACGGACAAGAAGAATGTACTGCGGGTGGAGCTGGGAGAGGAAACGGTTGAAAATGCCAACAAGATCTTGGCGACTTTCAAATTTGAGGAATGAGATTTGACAGGAGGCGATAAATGCGCTATATTAGCTAAGTTAAAGCTTTAATCCATTAGCGATATTTTATTATGTTGGCAATTATCAAAACCGGCGGCAAGCAGTACAAAGTCAAAGTCGGAGACAAAATTAAGGTTGAAAAGCTGGAAGACGCGATTGACAGCGTGATTGTTTTCCCAGAGGTGCTTTTTGTGGGCGATGAAAAAGAGATCAAGGTCGGTACACCTTTTCTAACAGGCGCGAAAGTGGAAGGCAAGATCCTGCGCACCGAGCAGGGCGACAAGGTGACCGGCATCAAATTCAAAGCTAAGAAAAGATACAAGGTAAAATTTGGACACCGCCAAATCTTTACAGAAGTGGAGATTACTAAGATTGCTTAGGTTTTCTTTAGGATATAAAAAAGACTCGGGCTAGAATGGCTCGAGTTTTTTGTTTTGTAAATTGGACAGATGTATATTTTTTTGATATAAGTAAGATGTGATAAGATTAAAAAATAAAAAAATGGACAACAAAAAAATTCCCACCCATCTGGGAACAATTGTGATTGTGATTATCGCGATTACTGTTGGAGCGTTTGTGTGGCAGTATGAGAAAAATATGCCGGACAATGCGACTCAATCAGTAATGCCGGCTCCGGTTAAAAAAGCACCGGTGCAATCAGTTGTGGCTCAGTCAGAGGAAGTAATCCCTTCTAACATACCCGCTGATTGGAAAAATTATAAAAATGATAAACAGGGAATAGAATTTAGGTATCCTTCAGCAGGCATTGTTAGCGAAGATCAAGGCGTTGGTGGACTGAAGAGTGCATACGGTGTTTGTATCCATTTTTCCCTTGGAACTATTCTTATCTCTATTTTAAATTCCCCTGATTGTCCTCCAATCAGAACGGGAATTGGGATCGGCACTGAAATAAAAGATCTTCCTGGGGAAAGTGTAGTTATTGATGGAAAATCCTACAACATTGGAACAAAGGAGTTTATGGATAGTGATGGAAGTGAAAAGAAGGATTCTATTGAGGGAGAAATTGTAATCAGCGATGCAATGTCGGTAGGGTATTCTTATGATCCTAAGGAAGCTGGAAAATTTAGACAAATTATTTCCACTTTCAAATTCACCGATCAAAATGATGCTGATGATGCTGTGGTGTCGTCTACAGATTGGCAAACCTATACTGATGCACAACATGGGTTTGAATTTAAATATCCCGCAGGGTTTGTTGTTAAAAAAGATGAAGAAAGAAGTATTAGTATTTTAACAAAAGAGCAAAGCGTCAGTCGCATATCATCGCCGGCGTATGTCTACGTTAGTTATGATACTGACAATGGCATATTGCCTAAGGGCACAAAAATAAATTTTGCAGGAGGAGTTGCAATGGAAAGTATTACGAAGAGTGACAGCGGTGACTTTAGTGTAGCGTATCATATTTCTGTGGTTAAAAATGGATTTGATTACACTATTAGTTTTATGGATAAGGATAAAAATAGCTTGACCGAAAACGATAAGCGAATTATTTCATCATTCAAATTCACAAAATAAATTGGCAAAAAATAACACTAAAAAACTCGGACTGAATCCGAGTTTTTTTAAACTTCTCTTCTATTAGCCAGTGATGAGCTAAGCGTCAACTCATCAGCGTGTTCAATGTCAGCTCCGGTGGCAAGGCCTCTTGCTAGGCGGGTGATTTTTATTCCCTTGTCTTTTAGGGTTCTGGTGATATAGAGCGCAGTAGCATCACCCTCGGTCGTGGGGTTCATGGCGAGGATTACTTCAGTGATTTTTTCTTTTTCTACTCGGTTTTCCAGATCTTTGAGATGTAGATTTTCTGAGCCGACGGTTTTTTGGGGGCTCAAAACTCCGCCCAGGACATGGTAGAGTCCGGTATATTTTTTGGTTTTTTCAATGGCGAAAACATCCAGCGCATCTTCGACGACACAAATTGTGCCTTGATCACGGGAGCTATCCTGGCAGATTGAGCAGTATTCTTCTTCACTGATGTTCCAGCATTTTTTGCAGTGGCGGAGATTTTTTTTGAAATCTTCCAGGCTTTTGGCAAAATCGGACAATTTTTGATTGTCTTCTTTAAAGAGGAACAAGACTAAACGTTCGGCCATTTTAGGACCGATCGACGGCAGGGCTGCGAAGTTATCGATTAGTTTTTTGAAACTTTTGGGATACATAATAAATGAAAAATTAAAAAATCAAAATGGAAAATGACAATTTAAAATGCAAAATTATAAAAACCAATTTTTAATTTTGCATTGTCATTTTGATTTTTGAGATTTGCATTTTAAATTTACTCCGTGTGCACTCTTTCCAACGACTTAAATGTTGTCGAGGCTTCGTCGAAATAGAGGGACATTTTTCCGACGGGACCATTTCTGTGTTTGGCGATGTGGACTTCGACGATGTTTTTGTTGGGGGTGTCTGGTTTTTCGCGGTCTTCACGGTAAAGGAACATCACAATGTCGGCGTCTTGCTCAATCGAACCGGATTCACGAAGATCAGACAGTTTGGGGATTTGTGGACTACGTGATTCGACGTTACGCGACAACTGGGAAAGGGCGATGACAGGGATATTGAGTTCGCGAGCCAGTTGTTTTAGGGAGCGGGAAATTTCCGAAATTTCATTGACGCGGTTGTCTCCGCCAGTAGAACGGCCTTCCATTAGTTGCAAATAATCAATGATAATCATGCCCACGTTGTGCTCCATTTGGAGGCGTCGCGCCATGGTACGGATTTCCATAATATTGGCGGAACCAGCGTCATCAATGAAAATCTGGGCTTCAGAGAGCACGCCCATTGCTTCCCCGATCCGCTGAAAGTCATTGTCACCTTCAGCCGTTTTGAGGCGTCCCGTGCGCAAACGCCACAAATCTACGCCGGATTGAGCGGCCAGCATCCTATCAATCAATTGGTCGGAACCCATTTCCAAAGAAAAAATACCAATCGGAATTTTTTCTTTGACCGCGATGAGGCGGGCAAAATCCAAAGCAAGGGTAGTTTTTCCGATACTCGGCCTGGCAGCCAAAATGATGAGATCGGATTTTTGGAAACCGGCGAGAATGTTATTGAGATCCGGGTAGCCAGTCGGGATTCCACGCAATTGATGATCACCTTTATGCAGTTCGTCGATGCGGTTGAAGGCCGCTTCCAAAATGGAGCGGATCGGCACAAAATCTTGTTTGATATATTTTTGCGAAACGGCGAACAATTTTTGTTCCGCTTCGTCGAGCAGTTTGTCGACGTCTTCTTCTTCGTGATAACCCAGCTCAACAATTTCACTGGCGGTCTCGATTAATTTTCTCAAGGTGGATTTTTTTTGCACCACTTTGGCATAGTGCGAAACGTTGGAACTGGAGGGAACGGTGTTGACGAGCGTGGCAAGATAACTTGATCCGCCGATAGCATCCAGTTGGCCTTTTTCTTCCAAGCGATTAGAAAGAGAGAGAACATCAATCGGCTCGCGTTTTTCATAGAGGTCGAGCATCGTTTCGAAAATGATATTGTGGATGTCTTTATAGAAATCACCTTGGCGGATGAGGTTGGCTACGCGGATAATGGCGTCTTTGTCCAGCATCAAAGCACCGAGTACGGATTTTTCCGCGTCGATGTTTTGAGGGGGCATTTTGAGATCTTTGGATTCGTTTTTGTCCATAGCTTTCCTATTGTATCAAGAGAAAGCTAAATGGGCAACTTGCACTTTTGCCCAGTTTATGCAATGATTGTGCACATTTTTATTTCAAAATCTCCTTGATTTCTGCAAGACTTTCGGCGCGAACCAGTTTTTGACGTAGTTCGGCGGCACCAGGAAAACCTTTGATGTACCAGACAAGATGCTTTCTGATTTCTAGTTTGCCCATTTCGTTCTTGTCAGCATAAATCAGTTTGGCGTGTTCGAGCATTATTTTTTTGATTTTGGAAAAGGGGTAAACTGAATGCATGGAAACTCGAGAAGTAGTTTCACTGGAGGTTCCAGTGAGTAGATCCTTCGACTTCGCTCCACTTCGCTCAGGATGACAGTGCTCAGTTATTTTTTTGATTTGTTCAAAAAGATACGGCTTGCCCCAGGCGCCTCTGGCAATTCCGAGGCCGTCAATTTCTGGATATTTTTGCAAAACTTCTAAAGCGTTTTCGGGCGTGGTGATTCCGCCATTGCCTAGGACAATTTTTTCAGGAATAATTTTTTTGATCTGGGAAATGATTTCCCAATCGACTGAGCCGGAAAATCCGCCTTCGTATGTTCGGCCGTGCACCATTACAGTGGAGTAGGGGAGGTCTTTGGTTTTTTCGATAAACTCCAGGGCATCAAGATTTTTTAGGCCGGCGCGGATTTTGATCGATACGGGCAAATTAGTATTGTTACAAACAGCCGAGATGATTTTGCGAGCGAGTTCAATCTGAGGCATCAGGGCACAGCCAGAACCGTGCTTGAAAACTTTTTTGGCGGGACAACCGAAATTGATGTCAATGCCATCTGGTCTGACTTCTTTGGTAATAATTTTGGTGGCTACGGCGAAATGTTCCGGATTGTTGCCGAACAGTTGAACGACATAGGGACGCTCCTGTTTATTGAATCTAACCAGTTCCAGGGTCTTCCCAGGCTTAAAAAACAGCGCGCTGACGCTTGCCATCTCCGAATAAGTCACATCGGCGCCATGCGCCCGGCAAATCTGCCTAAAAGCGCTGTCCGTGATGCCGGCCATGGGTGCTAGAGCAAGGATGGGACGGGGTAGTTTTAGCCAAAATTTTTGCATTAGATAAAATGGGAACGGATTTCTATATCCGTTCCTTTTGAAGTTTATTTGATCTTTAATTATATCAGGACTTACGCGTTTGTCTGGGAAAAGTTCGCATGGTAATGATTTTTAGCATGCTCAGACTCTTGGTAAACCAAAGAGGGAAAGTCAATAAGCGAAAAACCGTGCTTTTAGAATTATTTCCAGGCAAATGCGTAAGTCCTATATATGGCCACAATAGCTCTATCGGGTTAAATTTTAAATGTTAGTTTCGTATCCCTTTTTTCCAGTGATATAGAATAAAAACATGAGCATCGCTGATAAGTCGTGTTTAGAAGGGATGGATTTTTCAGAAAAGTTAGGGTCGGTGGTAATTTTCACTAATTCGTTTAATCTTTCATCAGGGAACGCTGAAAGCTTGATAAGCTTGGTTCTTTCATCAACCGTACGTTTATCAAAAGATTCTCTCCATCCCGCCATAACTTTTTGATCGCGAAAATCCCGAATGTCTTTTGGATCTATTTTTCCGTCGAGATCAGCTATGACATCCCAGATAAAGGCTGCGGCATCTTTTTGTTTTAGTGGTACCTCTGATAATAATTCCTGTGATGGACCTGGCAATGGACTGGATTGGGTTTCTGCTTCGAACATGGCGGTGTGAAATTATAATTATTACATTGTTACTCGAATTCCGTCTCCGGTTTCTTCTAGTTTAAAGCCTAAATCAAGAATGTCCTTTTTGAGACTGTCCACTTTTTTACCCGCCAAAGCCTCGGCGTCGGATGAGCTTTTTGTGGTAGAAGCTTCTATAGAAGCTTCTACGGAATCTTCCTCGGAATTAGCAGTGTCGTCAGCAGGCGCTGTAGCAGTTGAATCATCCTCGACTATTTCTTCCTCATCTCCACCGCAATGATGCGGGCACTGCGAGCAATCGCAAAAATCATCCATATTATTTTAGCTTGAGTGAATAATTATTATCTTTTAAATCTTCCACGACATAACCTCGGTCTTCAATTTCTTCGCGCAAATCATCGGAAAGTTGAAAATCTTTTTCTTCTCTGGCTTGTTTTCTTCTTTCGGCGAGGATTGTTATGTTTTCCGGAATTACTACAACCCTTGCAATCACCAATCCCAGCACTTTATTGATCCGATGCCAAAAATTCAAAATTTCCTTGGCGGTGGCGGGGGATAATTTATCATCCGTTAGTAGTTTGTTGGTTTCTGTGATCAGCTCATAGATCACGCTCAGTGCGAGCGGGGTATTGAGATCATCATCCATCGCTTCTTCAAAACGTTTTTGGTAGATGTGCGTGAAGCTGATTTCCGGTTTTTCGTCTGGTGCGTCGGCGGAGATGGTTTGCAAATTATTGATCCAGGCGGTGATTTTTTGAAAATTACTTTTGGCTTGCTCCATCGAATCCCAAGTGAAATTCATCTGGCTCCGGTAATGTGAGGAAAGGATTAGAATACGCAGATCCATTGCGGAATAACCTTTTTCCAAAACATCGTCCAAGCGGTAGAAATTGCCTTTAGATTTGGACATTTTTTTCCCGTCGACCATGAGCAGTCTCGTGTGCAGCCAATAATTGACGAATTTTTTACCGGAAAAACATTCGCTCTGGGCAATTTCCGCTTCGTGGTGGGGAAAAATATTGTCCTCGCCACCAGTGTGGATGTCGAAGGTGTCACCCAAATATTCCGAGCTCATGGCGGTACATTCGATGTGCCAGCCTGGGTAGCCGACCGACCAAGGGGAATCAAATTTCATCAGGTGCTCTTTGGGCGCGCGGAGCCAGAGAGCAAAATCCCAAGAATCCTCCTTGTCGGGATGTTCTTCGAGCCGGGCGCCGACTTTTAAATTTTCCAGAGTATTGCCAGAAAGTTTTCCATAGGCGGGAAATTTTTTGACGCTGAAAAAAACATTGCCGTTTTTCTCATAAGCGAAACCTTTTTCTATGAGGCCGGTAATGGTTTTGATCATTTGGGGAATGTGGGCGGTAGCGCGGGGGAAAAAATGCGCGGGCAGGATATTGATCTGTTTTTCTACTTCACGGAAATAGTTTTCATAAAATTCTGCGATTTCAGCAGGGGATTTTTTTTCGGCGAGTGCTTTTTTTTCCATCTTGTCCTCGCCGCTATCGCCCTGGGCGATGTCGTCATCAGTCAGGTGGCCGACGTCGGTGATATTTTTGATGTGGCGGACTTCATAGCCGAGATAACTAAGGTAGCGGCGCAAGGTGTCGGCGGTCATGTAGGATTTGATGTTGCCGATGTGGATATAGTCATAGACGGTCGGGCCGCAAGTATAAAAACCGACCTTGCCGGCATGGATCGGTTTGAATTCTTCCTTTGTACGGGCGAGGGTGTTGTATAGTTTCATATTCTGTATTTTATGGAAGCTGGTATTTTTTAATTGACCTAATTATTCTAATTGATCTAAATAAATCCCAAAAACTAATTAACAAAAATTTCTTAGACTAATTAGGTTAATTAGAATAATTAGAAATTTAGAGGCTACAGCCACTTCCTGACCTTAAAAAAAGTGATCGTTGCCAGGGAGAGGGCGAACATGATGCTGAGATGGATCCAAAACGCATTGGGGTTTTTGCCGAACGGAATGTCCGCGCTCATGGCTAGGATGTTGGAGTAGACGGTCATTGGGAGCATTACGGCGGAAAAAATCGTGAGCACTTTCATGGTCATGTCGAGCTGGTTGGAAAGGAGGGAATTGTTCGTGGCTTCCAGTGACTCGATGGTTTCCTTGGCGCTTTCCAACATATTCCAAATACGGATATTGGTGCCGATGAGATCTTGGAAGTAGGGGCGCAGTTCACGTTCGATGAATTTGTGTTCTTGCGTCAATGATTCAAAGACGCTTTTTTGCGGTTTCATGGTGCGGCGAAAGTTCAGGATGTCTCTTTTGACTAGGGAAATTTCAAAGACCATTTCTTTTTCATGCTGGGCGAAAATTTCTTTTTCTACGAAATCCAGTTTTTTGGAGATATGATCCAAGCGCGGAAAGCAGGATTCCAAAAGCATTTCAAGTAGATAGCGCAAAAGCGCTGCCGGGCTTTGACTCATGTAGAGTTCGCGTTTTTTCTTGTTTTTTTTGACCTCGTTGAAAAATTCGCTCAGTTGGTAGATTTCCACATCGTGCGAAGTGATGAGGGTATTTTCGCAAATAACAATGTCCAGTTCGCCCGGGTAGGTAGTTTTGTTTTCGGAGTCGTAGAGCGGAATGTGGATGGCGAGATAGACGCAGTTGTCATATTCCGCCGCTTTGGGTCGGAGTGTTGGAGTGGAAAACTCTTCCACGACCAACGGATGCAGCTTGAATCTTTTTTGGATCTTTAAGATATCATCGGCATTGGGCTCCGCGAAATCGATCCAGCTGAACTTTTCGGTTTTTATTTCTTGCATAATTTTTTTTGACTCGCACGCCGTCGGCAGTAGCCTTTGGCGTCGTGATACCGTAGCCCCGCCAGGGCGGGACGAAGGAGGTTTTTTTTGTTTGTTTTTAAGCTTGGTTTAATTATATCAGTAAAAGCAGGGTTGTCCAATTTTTGGAAATAAAAATTGCCCCGGTACACATTGTTGTGCCCGGGGCGGATCGTGTGGGTTATTTATTGTAGAGATCATTGCAAATCCTTATTGCTTGCTCTTCGTCTACCTTGATCTCAGGAGAACTAAGCGCCTTATCCATAAAACTTATCGCCTCTTGTTCAGAGTTAAATTTTATGAAATTTTCCCAGGAGTCCTTCGACCTGCATTTCACCCGATAAATGCCAGTTGATTTGTTCACTATCAGGTTTACGCATGGATATGGCGAACTGAAATCTGTTCCGCCCATTGTGATCTTCTTGATAGTCTCAGGAGTCATAGGGGTTTTGGGTGCGGTTGCGCACCCAGCTGCCACAATGGAAATCATGGCGATGATTGCCAATAAGAACAGACTATTTTTCATACACACCTCCCTAGGTGGTTTTCGGAGCATCTTTGACGAGCTGTCCCATCAAAGCTCTCACGAGTTCGAGATACTTGTCGGGATTTTTGCCGGCCTTTTGGATGAGCTCTCTCTCAAGCTCATATGGCACGGCATCTTCCCCCGTCATCCCCAGAACACTATTGAAGCGTTTCTGGATCAGTTCAGGCTTTCCGATAACCTTGGCACCGCGGATTGTTCCGACTGTGGCAATGGCGGCATCCACCTGTGTGAATGCCCAGACTTCCTTTCCGATGCAGAAGTGGCCTTCTCTGCCGTTTTCTTTCAATAGGATTTTCGGCAGATTGACGCCGGACTCACACAGTGCGCGTAGAAAGGCGACTTGATAGGCTTCATGATAAACCGAAGTTGTATTGAAGTCCGAGTCGTTCCCTTTTACGGCTACGAACCCACCAATGGGCCAATAGTCTTCGGCCATGTGCCAAACGACATTTGTCCCTTGCCAGTGCTGGGGATTTTCCCCACCAAAGCACTTGACATAAACAATACGCAACTTGTCGATACTGGGAAGTCCCGGTATTTCGACCGCTAGCTCCATTTCTTCGGCCGGACCCGTGATGAATCCGGGCTGTAGCATGAAACCTGGAATTAATTCTGAGGGAGGATTGACTGAAAAAACAACAGGACATTCTCCTGCGGCCAAAATGGCAGCCGAAAATACCATAACCATAGCCAGAAAAATCGCGAAAATACGCCCTTTTTGCATAAAACCTCCTTACACCTGCTATTGATTGTTGTTAGAGAACAGTGTTACTTATTGAGGAGTATACACTAAATTGGATAATTGTCAAGTCTTTTTACCCCGAGCGCATATGTCAAATGGGATGCTACAAAAACTTGATTTAACTTGTGGCTACTGGTAAGATTGGCATTGAATGGGGTAAAGCGGATAAATATTTAATGATAGGACTAAATTTGAAGTTTCCAGTTCGGATATTTAAATGTAACTATGCACAAAGGAGGTATATTTATCGCGAGTGGATTGATGATGTGATGCGAGCTATATGAAAAAAAAGAAAATAGTGTTTTGTTATTTTGCGCCAAAAGAAATCGATTATACGCCAACAGACATTGGGTATGTTATTGCTATTCTAAATCAAAAATTTCTTTCCGGGTACGAATTTGAAATTGTTCAATTGAGTTATGAAATTACAAAAGGGGAGGAGGATGGGGGAGGAAAAATACGAAAAAAAATAATCCAAAAAGACGTCGATCTCATAGGGCACCAAAATCCGGACGCAGTTTTTTTATTCATAGAAAATGTTCTGTGGAGCAAAGTCTTTGCCTTTGGTCGCGCAAAATCTGTCATGAAAGAGCTTCGTCGGCGTCACCAAGGATTATTTATTGGCCTACAGAGTCATAAGATTCAGATTGATCAGATGCGCAATATATTGGATGAGAACTATGCCGACTGCATTATCAACGGGGATCCCGAGCGTGCTTTTTGCCAGCTTAGTTATATTTTAGAGCGCAAGCGCGTTCCGGGTGTGTGCTATTCTATGAAAACTTATCAGGAAAATTTCAGGGAAGAATCGGATAGGGAGCGGTGCAGTTTAGCGGATAATCTTGATGATATCCCATCACCCTACCTGGAACACGTTTTTGATGCTCATATCCAAGACTGCCAGGCACGATTAGGGAATTCTTTTAGGGCTTTTCTGGTTTCATCTCGCGGGTGTAGTTTTGGCTGTTTTTATTGCTCTCGTAGTGTAAAATTTGAAAAAGTGCGCTATTTTTCACCAAAACGTTTTTATGATGAGCTGGAATATTTATTTGATCAATTCGGTGTGTATCGATTCTTTGTTTTGGATGATGCCTTTCTCTATTCTAAGCAGCGCTTGTTGGAATTTGAGAAGGAATTTGAGAATCGCCTTATGGTGAACCCTAGCATGGAGAGGATATGTCTTACAATAATGGCTCGACCGGAAACGATTGATAAAGAGGTGGTGGAAATTCTGGCTAAGCTCAATGTCAAATATATTCAGATTGGGCTACAAACTATCAATCCAAAATTACAACATTATATGAAGCGGACAATTGATGTCGGGTATTTTAGCCAAATACGTGAGTGGTTGTATAAATATGATATCGAGTTGTATCTGGATGTCATTATTGGACTCCCTGGGGATTCTGTCGAATGGTGTAAGAAAACAGTTTGTTATGCGTTAAGCCTCGATCCTTTTTTCTTTCAAGTGAAGCAACTTTATCTAAATCCAAACACACTTTTTCAATTGAGGCGATTAGAATATGCTATCGAAATTGAGCAGTCCGAAATGGAATTTGATGTTCCTTGTGTAATTAGGGCCAGTGGGGTGGATAGCAAATATTTTGATGAAATGAACGATTTTATTATGCAAAAGATTGCGGCTAATCCACAGGTTTATTGGAGATATATTTCCAAACAGAAACTTTTTTTAAGCGATGGCCTTTATCGCGATCAAAAAAACACCCTTGTTTGATTTAGCTAGCAATCATTGGTATAATGACTGCTAGCTAGAATACTCAATATAACTGAAAATAAATGCTTACCTATAAAGAGTTGAAAAAGAAGACGCGGTTTTTATCAAAGAGTAAGGGTATATCCGAGATTAGTCGCTCTCACTTTGTTAATAATACGTTTGCTGGTGATTTTAACTATAGCATCGGCGAAGAGCCAATTATGAGAAAATTTGGCAAGTATCTTCCGATTGAGAAAAATTGGTCATGCTCCGTTTCTCAGCCATGTGTTCGAATTTCTGATTTTCATAAAGAGGTTAAGAAGAAATCTCTTAAGCATCTGATGGTTTTCGAAATGAGTGATATTGGTGGAATTCACATAACGACAAATTCGCACGGAGATGGCATAAGAGAAAAAAGCATAGAGAGCGCTTTTGCTTTTCTTACAGAAATTTTAAAGATTGACCCTCGGAGGATATATGTGAGTTATTTTTCAGGCAACACTCTGGAGGCTTTAAGCGGCAATAAAAAATATGGAAATAAAAAATTGCCCCCAGATGACAGAACCCCCGCTATACTTAGAAAGCTTGGGCTTTTAGAGCAGCAACTAATTCCCGATGATACCGCACATACTTTCGTGCTAACTTTTTTCCCTTTTGAATTTTATGCTGGGCATAGGAATGAGATATTTATTAAGTCGGAGGAAAATGGGCTGCTTGAGGTGGGGACATTTGAATTTTTGAACTTAAAAACAAAATTAAACAAAAATGGTCAGCTTGAAGACGTTGAAAGGATGGAGGGTTTCTTTGGTGGGTGTGCTATTGGCATAGAAAGAGTGCTCATGGCGGTCAATAATTATCCAGATGTGTTTCATTGTGATCATATCTTCCCTTTGTATGATTATATCTTGAAATTAAGCAAAAATAGAGATTTGACATCTATCCATATTATGTGTGAGGTTTTGAGGTTATTGCAATCAATCGTTAGCGATGGGTATGAATTTAGTAGTGATAATTATCCTAAAAGAAAGATAAAGATAAAGAAATTGATTCTTCAGCTGGTTCGTGCGGCTACTTTTTTGAAAATTGATCTAAATGCCGAAATCGATAATTTGCTTGATGAAAATGCTAAGCTGATTTCATGGAAACCCGCAATGGGGATATGTGACAATAAGAAAATAAAGGAATTAATTTTTAGTTTTTAGTCGAGATTGAAATGGCAAGATATATACTGGGTATTGATACAACTTTTCATGCTTCTGCTGTGGGGTTGGTGGATGAAAGCGGAAGGGTTCTGATTAATGAAAGAAGAGATATTGATTTTACGGTCGAGAGTGCCCGCAAATTTTTCAACTTTCACAATGAAAATATTCTCTCGCTAGTGGGGCCAATTCTGGAAAAGTATTCCCAGGACATTTTTTTAATAAGTGCTTCGTGCCAAGAAGGTCCATTTCATGCTATGCCCGTAGGAGCGATTTGTGCTAATACTGTAAGCTGTATCTTGAATAAAAAAATCATTGGAGTGAACCATCAAATCGCTCATCTTTTTGCCAATTGGCTGGACAGGGATATTGAGGAATTTATTTTTCCTATAGTTAGCTTGAATATGTCTGGTGCACATTCCAATATTTATCTGATAGATTATCTTGGTGGAGCTGAAAAAATGGTGGAAATAATCTGGCGAGATGATAATGATAGATTTGGAGGCTTAGGTGCGTTGTTTGATGTTATATGCCATTTGATGAATTTGGATATAAGGAGGGGTGAAGGGGGCGCTTATTTAGAGAAATTGGCTCTTTCTGGTGAATCGAAATACCTGGATGTTTTAGGCGGACTAATTTTGCTAAAAGAAAATGATACCTTTATTTTTAAAGGAGTAGAGTCTTACATCTCTCAAAAATTAAAGGAGCTTGGCTATTACTCTATGGAGGGCGATGATAAGATGATTTTTCAAAATAACTTTGTCTCTAGTTTGCTAAGCAGACTGTTTGATTTATTAATAGATGCTATTTCTCAATTAGTAAAAGAAGTGGGTGCAAGAGAGGTTCATTTGGTTGGCGGAGTGGCGATGAATGTGATGTTGCGTTCCAGCCTCTCCTCCTTTTGCCGAGAGCGCAATATCAATTTCAAAGTTCCGCTGAAAGCTGAATATTGTTGTGATAATGGAGCTATGATAGCTATCTCCGGATACTTTCAATGGAAATATTTGAAAATGGCTCACAGTGATCAATTTTTAAACATAATGCCGTCAGCTTGGTATTATAAATACTATGCTAAAAATTTTGAAGAATAAGTTACAAAAGAATGGAAAATTATCCTCGAAGAATTACTATTGAAATAACAAACTCATGCAATCTTTCATGTAAAATGTGTTATTTGGCTGGGTTCAAGAAGAAATGTATCAGCGATGCGAAGCCTAATATATTTCTCCCCATTGACCTATATAAAAAAATAATAGATGAAGTTTCGAAAGAGGATGTGTTTACAGAAAAGAAGATGCCGTTCTCACTGGTTCTTACTGGGGGTGAAGCTTTTTTGCACCCAGATATTTCGACTATGTTAAGATATGCTAAATTTAAGAATGTCGGCGTTACGGTTTTTACTAATGGCACGCTGATTGATGATGATCTCGCTAACCAGATAATAGATCAATCTCTTGAAGCTTTGATGTTTTCCGTAGATGGTTGTCAGGAAAGTCATGATAAGCTGAGAGGAGATGGCAATTTTAAGAAGACTTTTGATGCGATAAACAGGATTCGAAATTTGAAAAAGAAAATGGGCAGGAAGTCACCAAGTATTTTTATCAATACTTTAGTGCATAATTTCAATATTGATCATTTGGAGAAAGTTATCGAGATGTGTGACGGATTGGAAATAGCGGGACTTTCTTTCTCTCTTGTCCAATGGTCAGATCCAGATTTGACCAAAAAAGCCCTTAGTGAATTAGAGGAAAGACTGAACTGGAAAGCACCCTTAAGTAGGATGATTGAGGCCATGGAGCATAATTTTTATATTAAAGAAAGCGAAGCGGATCAATTGATTGCAAGACTTGAACTTATCAGGAGAAATCATCAGGATAAGCATCCTTTTTATATCAATTTTTTTCCCGACTTATCGTCTGCCGAAATTCGTCTATGGTGTTCCAATAATATATATTCCATAGATAATTGTCAGTCAGTCCGGGATTGGATCAGAGTTGGTGCGAACGGAGATGTTTATCCTGTGTGCGCGCTTATGCCTTTCTCTTGGGGCAACATAGCTGATAAAACAATAGGGGAGATCGTGAATGGTAATGAGGCAAGAATTTTTTTCAATGAGATAAGAGAGCGAGGTTTTTTTTATGTTTGTCATCGGTGCTGTCGGCGTCCATCTTGGAGTAAGTGCGTTATTTGACGGGAGTGGTTTTAATCATTGTAAATAAATGAAAGATTTTATTAAAATAAATCCCAATATTTTACTTACGGAGAAATGTAATCTTTCTTGCTCATATTGTTTTGCTAAAAATGAGATGGCCGCTGCAAGTAAAAAAGAGATGGATCTGGTTGATTTTGAGAAAATTCTTAATTTTTTGGAAAATAATAATGAAAAAGAGGTTCGATTGATGGGAGGCGAGCCAACTCTACATTCCCGGTTCAAAGAAATTATAGAATTAGTGCTATCGCGTAACTTGAGGGTTATGCTTTTTACGAATGGAATTTTTTCTGAGGAGCTGGCTTTCTGGATGGCTAGTAAGGGCCCGTCTATAAGGTATGCATTTAATATTACCGCGGCCATTTTTGCCTCTGAGACAATAAGAACGTTGGCAGAACAAAATTTGAAATTTTTAAAAAAAACATCTACTATCTACGGCAATATAACCATTGACAGTATGAGATTTGATGATACCTCTTTGGTAGATTTCGTCAGGGATAACGAGATTGATTTCATAAGGTTGGGCATTGCAAATAATATGATTCCCAATAAGCTTAACTCCGTAGCGATCCAATATGAGAGGGTTGTCGCTGGAATGATGGGATTGATTATGAGATTAAAGCAAACTGGCGCTTCTCAGATATCTTTGAATTGCGGTTTTACCCCGTGCATGTTCCAACCATATCAGATGGAGCAACTAAGAAATGAAAAGGTAAAAATTAGGGGTTGGGGTTGTCAGGGAAAATTAGGCACTCTTGATATTTCTGCTGATTTGAGCGCATTTCCATGCTTTGCCACTGATAATCTTAAGGCAAGAAACATCTTATCTTTCACTAATCTGAAAAAGGTTAAGAATTTTTCAGAAAAAATATTTCATTACCAAGCTGATCACGCAGTAATTTATTCTGGGAGTGATTGCAGAAAATGCTCTTATTTTAAAAAACAAGAATGTAGTGGTCCTTGCATTGGCTATGTTAAAAATAATGAGTTGAATAAGCAAAAAATGGAAGAATTTGAAAAAAGTACCATTTTTAAAATTATCAAAAAGTTGCTGTATATATCCAGAAATTGGTCATAATATTAAGTCATCCAATTTTTAATAAATTTTTTTTCACGCAATATGATAGAGCTAAAAATAAACACTTTCAAAGTTCCTATCTCGATCGATCCTATTATACGAGAAAGTTTCAAGGATCCGCTGATATTCTATTTGGCACACAAGGAAGACTGGCGCCCATTTTTTTTTACTTATGTTATTCTTGATTTTTTACGCCAAGAATTTGTGTACATCGTCAGCTATTATCCAGAAAATATCTCCTTAATCAACAATCTTAAGGATGATTATATTTTCGGACTTCAGAGCTCTGCTCAAAATCCACATTGTTCGATTCGAGTAGGAACGAGAAATGCGTTCCTGACTTTTTATGAAAAAACTCGTTATTTCACGCAGGTAGATTTTGAAAATAATACAATGAATGTTTATACTGGCGAAGACATCGGACTTGATCATGATGAACAGGTAGTTGATTTCGGGGCTACTTTTTGCAGGGATGAAGATGTTCCTGATCAGTTTTACTTTAGTGTTATTACCCAATCCGGGTTAAATTTTAGGCGTAAACTTCGTTTCTATAGGGCAAAATTGGATTTTTCAGAGGTTGAAGAGATTTATGCGATGCCGACCTTGCTGGGCTCATCACCCCATGTTACTCGTAAGGTCGGTCAATATTTACTTAACTCGGATTTTCTTACCTATCAGATTAAAAGTAATAAGTCCGGCAAGATGTGGGACGATGCTAAAAAATATGCATTACATGTTTACGAAGACATTTATAGAGAATATTGTTTGAAGAAAGAAAGGGTTTTTTTACCAGATCTGTTCAATGATCTGGAGTCAGCAAAAAAAATCATACTCAAGCCCGGATTTAATTTTTTTTGCCAAACAAAGGGAAAAAATATTCTTGACATCTGTCAAGATGAAAAGTATGCCTTTACAATAGGGACTGGGACGATTATGTTAGTGAGATTGAATGATAAAAAAGTGAAATATTATGAAACGACCTATTGTTGCCCCGCGCATTTTGAAGTTGATCGTATTTCTGGTGATGTGTTCGTGTCATCGCACAATTTTATAGAGTTCTTGGATCGTGTATATTATCTCGGACCGGCAGCAATTGACAGATTTTCTTTGAGCGAAGATGGGATAATGGAAAAAAAAGCGACCTTTACGCATCCTTTGATATACCGGATGACCAGCCATAAAGTGTTTTCTTATGACGGCAAGACCTACGTGTGTTCATTCGGACAACCTAATCGGTTGGTTTTTATAGATGCACAGACAATGGAAATGATGTATTATCAAGATATTGAAGAGGATTCCAGTGTTGACCCAGCAGAATTGATAGAAATTATTAACAATACTAACTTAGAGCCTATAACCATAAAAACCATCGAGGCATCCCATGATGGAAAGTTCATATTTTTCTTAAGTTGCAAATTTATTTATATATATAATTTTCCTGAGCGCAGGATTGTCCAAAAAATCGAATATCTTTCGGATAATTCCTTCGGGGAAAATTTGGATTTGTCGAGATTTTATAAGCGAACGACGCATGTGGATTATTTCGTCTAATTTTTTGATCAGACTCTATGAAAAATATTCAAGTCAAAAAAAATAACTTTTGTGGATCGGAAGAATTTTATATCACAATCAGAGAAAGTGATAAGTTAAATTTGAGGATTATTATCCAAAAAATTAAAGAAAAAGGTCTAATTATTCAGAAGCTAACTTTTATTGGGGGATACGGTTATGCTGAAAAATATGCGGATATTTTGGCAAAATACCCGACTCTGTTTATTGGGGACAATCCACTGATTGAGGCTGGAAAAAAAGTAAAAGAGTCGAGCTTGTTGATTCAAGCTGTGCGCGGGATTGAAAATTTCAAGTATATCAAAAAATCCGGCAGAGTGGTGGGGGTTAGCTATCAATCGGGCGACGTGAAATTTTTGTCTGTCACCGGGGTGGATAAGTTGATTGACAAAAAATTAAACTTTGCGGGTCAAGCGAGAAAAAACTACCAGCACCTCGAATCAATCTTGAAAGCGAATGATTTTCAACTCAAAGATGTTTGTCGCTTTTGGAATTATATGGAAGATATCCCTGTCAATTATCAGGGGTTTAATCATGCACGAAATGCCTATTTTGAAAAAAATGAAATTAGGGAATATCCGGCTGCGACAGGCATCGACGCACAACTAGCAGATGGCGCGCAGATCAGTGTAGGATTTGAAGCCGTCCAAAGTAAGTCAGGAATAATTAAGCGTCGGATCAAATCTCAAATGCAATGCGAGGCGAAGGAGTATGGTCCGAAATTTTCTCGGGCGATGCTTTTGGCTTGTCCAAAAGATAAGACTGGAAAACTTTATATTTCCGGCACCTCTAGTGTGGATAGATATGGCAACTCAATCCTACTAGACAGTCCAAAGGAAAATGTGGCCTACGTGATGAGTTGCTTTGCGCACCTGCTTGAGAAAAATAAGATGTCGCTTAACAATATTGTCACTGCTTATGTTTATTTCAAGAATAAAAGAATGCACCAGGAGTTTGCAAAACTTTACCGAGAAATTGAATGGACTTTTCCCTATAATCCACTATTCGTAGAAATTTGTCGGGATAATTTCTTTTTTGAGATAGAGGGTGTCGCAATTAGCCGTTCTGTTGACGCGACAAAAGAGTTGTTTTGAGTTAGCTATTTGAGGTTCAGCCTCCACGATAGAGATTGAACCTCTGGCGACTAGTCAGTTTTGTCGTCCGCATTTTTTGTGAGACAATAAATTTCATTGGCATAAGTCAGGACGAAATATCTTTTAGTTTCTGGGTTGTAGACTATTTTATTCGTGATTCTTTCGGTAGTTTGAAAATAGGATTCGAGTTGACCGGATTGCATATTTAATTCATATACTCCTCCGTCGTTTGAGCCGACCACCAGCCTGTTCTCAATTATTTCCGGGGAGGAAAAGACTCTTCCTCCAGTGAGAAAGCGCCAATTAAGTTTCCCTGTTTCCAGATTGATGCTGTAGATATTTTTGTCCAATGATGTGAAATAAACATCATCTCCTTGAATTTTTGGCGTGGAGTTGATTGCTTCACTGACTTCAAACTTGCCCCTGATCTTTCCAGTAGATATATCTAATGCATAAAGATTCTTATCGAAAGATCCAAAAATCAGGAGATTCCGCTTCAAATCAAAAACTAAACTGGCTTTTGTCGGTCCGCCAGCTTGGAATTTCCATCTCAGTTTTCCATTTTTTGCATCAAATAAATATGTGAAAGAGTCATTACAACTGATTGCAACGAACTTTCTTTCCGGACAATAGGCAGGGGAGCAGTGTATATAATTTTGCACTATATGAGTCCAAATTTTTTTTCCGTTTTTTAAATCTAGGGCAGCAATTCCTCCTTTCTTAGCAAATAAGCCAAATTCTAGTCCGATAAAAAGCATCCCAAGATCCGGTGCCAATGCTGGAGATGATCCAATGTAATCAGCATCCATATACTTCCATTTCAACTTTCCGGAGTCTTTATTGAGGGCATAGACGTTGCCATCATAAGATCCGAAATAAACAGTATCCTCATATATAGCAGGGGAAGAGAAAATGCTTTTCCCATTAGCGCTGTAGCCAACTTTAAATTTCCAAGACTCCATTCCATCTGCTTGTCGGAGTGCGTAAAAAAAACCATCATCTGCTCCGAAAAATATCTTGTCTCCATCTAGACACGGCGTGGACTTGGGAACGCGATGAAAATAACAAGGTTCTGGCCCATTGAATCTCCACATCTCGCGAAAAGGTCTTTTAAAAATTTTGATGTTAGATCTTTCTAGAAGTAAGTCAAAATCGTCCAGAGTAAAGAGAGAAGTTAGCTCCATGTGGTTTTTCTTGAGCCTGTCAATATTTTCCATTCCTCTGAAGTTAATCAGAGTAAAGAGTGCGTCTGCTTTCTTTCCTATGTCTGCTAGAATCTTAGCCTGTTTGTCAAGTGCCCGTCCGCCATTGATAAGATCATCAACTAGGATAATCTTTTCATCTGTTACCTGGCCTTCGATTATCTTCTGTAGTCCATGTGGTTTTCTGGATTTTCTGATTATAAAACCGCTTATTGGCATTTTCTCTTGCTGACTTTTTAGGATAATTGCAGAAATGAGGGGGATAGCAGAAATTTCTTGCCCTCCAACTTGAAAAGGGTATTTGTCTTTGAATATTTTCCAGAATACATCAGCAATAAGTTCCAATGCTTCTGGCTTAAGAAAAACGTTCCTGAGGTCGAATATCCAACTCTCCTCATTGCCGCTAGGACCGATTATTTTTTGCTGGTTACTGAAAATTATCCCTTCCGCTTGTATGATGTTTTTTAGTTTTTCAATTTTTTCTTTCATGTATTCCATGCGGTATATATATCCTATTTGCCTAATAGTGCCATGCACAATGAATCTTCGTCTTCGTGTTCAATATCTAGCGTTTCATTGATATGTGAGTTGTGAAATCCTACAGAATTGCAGCATCCGATATTTAGGGCAGAAGCAGTTAACGCGATATTTTGAGCCATATGGCCTGATTCTATGAGCACGATACGATAGCCACGATCCTTGTATTTCATAAAATTACGATCCCAAACTGCTGTGATAAAGCAGGCGACAGCCGCGTCTCTTGACCAGGGATAATAAAGGCCATCTTTCAAGGAGGACAAATCTTCCTTGTCAGTAGAGAGTGTTTCTAAGATATGATCCTTGACATTGTAATGATAGATTCCAGGGATAATGCCGTCAACACGCTGAATAAGAAGATAGACCTCCAGGGGGTAGCGTGCTCCGCCAGAAGGATAAAAGCGTCTTATGCTGGCCCATTTTCCAAAAGATGGCTTCACTCCTATTGAATAAAGAAGGAGAGTTGAGAGTTCATCCATCGTCAATGATTTACTGATGTCAAATTCCCGCAGAGAAGATCTATTCATGAGACTGCCCTCGAAATCTCCCAGGTCAAGAAGATCTTGAGATAAAGAAACTCTTGCTAGACGCGGATATTCTTTGTGATAAATCTCCCTCCACTCTTTGGGCCAGTATTGAGGATCGGATGGGGGGGAACCTAAAGGAAAGCTAAAGTCGGTTTGTTTGTGAAATTCTTTGGAAAATTTTCCGAACATATCTTTTTTAAAGATAAATTAATTATGAATTTTTTTATGGAAAGGGATGTGGCTCTTGGTTTACTGGTTCTTTTGGAGAATAATTGAATTGTCTTGGAATATTTTTTAATCTTGGCCCGCTAAAATAGGGAATGGATTCATTCAAGTGCATCGGTTGAAGCTTCGGGATGACCACTTGGACCGATCTTAATCCAAGTTTTTCGATAGACCTGGCGGTTAGTTCTGCAACATATCCCTTGTATTTCAATTCACCCAACTTGTTGGTCAGTATAGCTAGCTTTGCAGCGTAGTATGTTTTATAATCGAAGTCCTCTTCGATTTGGAAAAAGTTTTTTTCAAGATTAATATTAAGCTTAGGACCGTTGGTAATAAATTCTATTTTAGGTAGATTAGCAGGATTGGCCCAGTAGATTAATCTGCCTTCACGGTTCATCTCAGCTATATTTATCTCTTGCCTGTGTCTATATTTGTCTCTTGTAGCTAAGCGTGTGGCAAGGGATTCAGAAAGAGCATCTAAGATACATGTCCTGAGATTGAAATCCGCGCTTGCCCCAATTGAAAATGCTGGGCCTATTCCAGTTCTGTCGATAATTGTTGCTGCTATGATAAAAACTGGAAAGTCGCTGGGTAGTTGGATGAGACTTACCTCTAAATTATACCGCCTAAATTTTTTAAGTATACTAGCAATGCCCTCGTCTTGCTTAGAAAGATATTCAAGATCAATCACTGGTGGAGATATCTGATTGAGGTAGCTGATCATAAAGGCATCGCGCTCAATTATTTCAAGAATTCCCTTTGTCGTAGCTTCTTCAAGGCATCTGCCCGTAGCTAGGCCAGTAGTGATTGCCCATCGTAGCATAGGTTCCTCTTTTGTGGACTCTCGAAGTGTTTTTACATGGTGGCGTGTATAATGGCTACTGAACAATTGAGCAGGACACCAAACCTCCTCGTTAGTTAGCGAGTGAGTTTTTAACCAGCCAAAAACGGAATTTTTATCATAAGATATGATGGGGAATTGTTTTTTTTGTTCTTGGGAAAATCCAATGAGAGATGTTATGTTAAGGGCTTTACCCTTGAGTTTACTAAGAGGAGCTTTGACCAGCGTTGATACATAAAAATCTTCAGAAGTATACCAAAGAAATCTTTCAATAGCTTCTGCCAGTGCTTTCCAAATAGCTTTTTCTTCGCTAAAGAAATCAATTCCTTCTCCGTGGGCATTTTCCATTGACCCGACGTAGAATCGATAAGCAAAGGGTTCGTCTGGGAGTTTTTCTTGAGGCATCACTTTTTGGATAAATCCCAGAGATTTTAATTTACTTGCTACACCAAGCGCCGAAAACGAATCTGGCTGAAAATCTTGCAGTCCACTCGGAACGTCGAGCAATATTTGGCTACCAAAGTGGTTTTCTAAGAAAGCTAAAGAAATTTTTAGAAATTTATGGGAGTTTCCTTTTTTGGAAATTTTTTTGATGAGATCTGTAGCGGAAATCGCAAGTCGTAATCGCATGGCTTTGGATGAGTAGAATTAAGAGTTATCCACAGGTGGCCTGTTTGCAACAATGTCAAGATTATGATATTATATCAGGGAAGTTAAGTCAAGGTAAAAATAAAAAATATGACAACTATAAAAAAAATTACAACCAGGACTATTTTTTTAGTGACCGCAATCGTGGGCTTTAGTTTTATTTCTTCATTATTGGGAAAACTTTTCTTCAGTGGTGCGGAAGTTAATTTAACCAAACTGGAGTCAGCTGTTAATGATACTAAAAACTCTGGCGGACATATTATCCCTGTCGTGAGTGCGGATGCCCCACCTCCTCCCGGTGGTGGTGGCAGTGGTGGCGGTGATGGTGGTGGCAGTGGAGACGGTAGCGGTGACTATTGATATTTACTTTTACTATTGCCTATATAAGTAATTAAAAAAAAATAAAAAATATGGATTACTCTAATTCGCAAATGGATCCACAAGCAAAAACAAAGTATTATATAATCGGAATAATCGTTGTCATATTATTTCTGAGTATTGTAGGCTGGTTTGCTTGGAAGAGCGGATCTTCGGGTAGTGGCTCTAACTATGACTATGTCATTCCAGGCGTCACCCCTGTTAATGTGTTTAATCACCAAGGCAATTTGAGTAACTTAAATCTTAGTGACACAGTTTCCTCTATCGCGTCCGTATTAGAATATTGGAACCCAGGAGCAAATAATTTTGTTGAGATTTCTTATTTTATTAAGTCAGAGAAAGTTAAAAATGGTGATTCTATCCGAAGGCTTTTGGATGGATTTTATAAGGATAAATATGTTTTTAAGCGTGAGCAATTAAGCATTGATGAACTTAAGCAATATATTAATCCAAAAGTAAAAACTCCCTTGCTACTTTTTTTTCCACTAAGCAAGGATCAGCCTGCTGAAATAACTTTTCATCCGCTCACGGTGCTTATTGGCATAAAGGAATCTGAACAGATGCTAGTGTTGCATGATTTTTTTCTGGGAAATAATTATGAGATATCATTTACTGATTTTGAAAAAAGTTGGGAAAGCATGCGATCCGATGAAAGAAATGCCTATTATATAATTCAGCCTGTTGAGCTAAAGAAGAAATTGGTAGAAATTAATTCCAGAAAGACGGAGCCGTATCCTATTCGAACTGAGGTTATGGATGATTTCGGAGGACTGATTGCAAATTATGCTATTAGCAGAGCGATGGAGGCAAATGGAAATGTTGTTTCCGCAATGGATTATGCCTTAAAAGTTAAGGACGATCCAAGATTCCAGGATGAATTGCATCCATTTTACAAGATGGGGACATATCTGATTTTAACTAGTATCAATCTTAGGAGGGGTGATATTGATTTGGCTAAGCAATTTGCCTTGAGTGCTGTCGAATTTGATCATGATTTAGATAAACCATATAAAAATTGGCCAGGAATAGAGATGAATGGTAATGCTGTTGGTGTTATTGGAGAAGACAGTGCTGCTTATAGACTCTTGGGCGATGCTTATTTTCAGAATAACGAACCTGAGTTAGCTAAACAGAGTTATAAAAAAGCTTTGAGCATAAAGCCACTGGACAAGGATGCCTCAGCCCATCTTGATCTTGTTAACTCAAAGTTACTTGTCAAATAAGTAAACATTCATAAAAATGACAAAAAAAATTGCCAGAAGGATTAAGCAAAAAAAAATAATAATAGCAGTTGCTTTGGTTTTCATTTTGGTATTGGTCGGCGGAGTAGGGGTTGTAAGATTTTACGGATTTGATATTGCCATGCAAAGAGGTAGTCAAAATTTTAATCAAAACGTCTACGATTTAGATAAGGCTGAGAAGTGGTATAGGATTGCCGTGCGATTGGCGCCAAACTTCGATACTGCGCGTTACCAGCTTGGGCGGGTTTATTTTGTTGAGGGTGAATTAGACAATGCAATCCAGGAATTTGATAATGCCTTGCGCATAAATCCAGATCAAAAGCGTACTCATTATATGCGCGGTCTAGCCAAAGGCTATTTGGAGGACTACGCTGGATCTCAAGCTGATTTTCAGGCCTTCGTTGATAGTTATCCTAAAGAATGGGCCGGCTATAATGATTTGGCTTGGGCCTATTATCAAAACAAGCAATATGCCGAAGCGCGAGAGGTGGCGGAAAAGGGTGTAGAGCTATTTCCAGAAAATGCTTGGCTTCTAAATGGTCTTGGCGTATCCTATCTCGGCCTAGGAGAAAAAGATAAGGCACGGGAAATCTTAGAAAAAGCTTCGGACAAGGCAGATGAGCTGACGGTCGATGATTGGAAACTGGCATATCCTGGAAATGATCCGGCCAGTGCAGATGTGAATTTGGCGATATTTAAAAATGATATACAAGAAAGTATTTTTTCTTCAAAAAGTGTCCTCGCAATGGGTACGCCAAAATTTGCTTCGGCTTGTAATTCTTCAGCAATAAAGCAGTGTGCTGGTGGACAATGCTTGGCAATTGGACCGGTTTGTGATCATGATGCCGTGTCTCATGATTATGTTCTCGTTATGGGTTTTCCGGTATATCTTGGGACGGCTGATCTTTGCAGTACGATGGGTCTTGCTGATTCTTGTAGTTCGGATGCTGAATGTTGTGTTCCAAGCTGCGCCGGTCAAGAAAATTACTGCACTTGGGAATCATTTCCCAATGGCTGTGGTGGCTGGTGTTCTGGCACATTAGCCCCTCCTGATTGCTCAGGGGCGAGTGGTGTTTGCTCGGGTATCGTGTATGCTAGTAATAGATGCGGAAGCTGTACTGGCACGAGGTTACCTGATTGTTCTGGTCGTGGCGGTGTTTGCGTCGGCGTTGATTACCCAGTTACTTGCGGAACTTGCACTGGCACAAAGCCACCGCTTTGTTCGGACGCCAATCTTTATTGTACAACGTACAGATATCCTAGTACTAATGGATGTGGGTCTTGTACGGGCACGTGGGATTGTACTTTGCCAACTTGCTCAGCTTCCTTCAGTCCAACTCAATTGACACTAGCTGGATCTTCTACATTTAGTGTGAATTCTTCTGGCACGGCAACTATTGCTTATGTGAATTGTACCGGCTTGATTTCGACTGGTGGTTGGATCCCTGTTAATTATGCTACTACATTTTCTTTCAATGCGGGACAGATTGGAACAGAAACTTGCACTGTTCAGACCTATAATCGCTCATTAGCGGGCGGAGCCTGCAGCGCCACGGTCACAACCTACCCGGCGGCTACTGTGAACATCACTGCCACTAGTCCAATTCCCTTTGGCGGTAGTCCTACTTTTAGCCTCTCCTCGACCAACGCATCGTCCTGCACGGTCAGCGTCGATGGAATCATGATTTCCAACGGACCGGTCAACCGCACGTTCATTTACGGTCCCTATACCGTAGCAGGTATGCACCTTGTCGATGCCACTTGCCTTAATGCTATTGGAGCATCGGTTTCCGCTATGACATCTTTTATTGTTGAACCTCGTCCTGTCGCAACAATCACCGCAGTACCTAATTCTGTTGCTTGCGGTGGCAGTGTCGGTATCACCCTTACGTCCACTAATTCAGTCAGATGCGATGCTCAATTAGATCTCAGTGCGATTTCGAGTGGTCCGACTTCTTTTGGCCCCCTTATGCAGTCATATTTTATTTCAGCGTCGCACATCGCATCTGCAACTTGCTATAATTCCATCGACTATCCCTCCGTCGTTTCTAACGCACCTTTCTCCATCAGCGCCTGTCACGCTTGCGGTACAGCTGCCACGTTCTACCCTTACCCACCGGGCTTGTCTGATTGGCCAGGGGGAGCCACCTTCTGTGCTCCAGGTGTACCCAACCCGACTAATCCCAGCTTTCCCGTGCTTACCCACGTTCCTCCTAATACAAAAACCACTTGGCTGTGCGAGAATCCGTGGAATGCTGCGGATAATGAGTCTTGTACAGCCGAAAGACAATGCCAACCAGATGGTACGCGGACTTGCGTGCCTAATGATTCGACCTACTGCACCAATCCAGCCACACTTAAATTGCGTTGTGGCAAAGACATACCCTATCATTGCTTAGATAGTTGTAATGAGCCGGCGCCTGCTCTTTGCATATCAGACCCTTGCCCAACGATTCAATGCGCCCCATGTGATGCAGGTGAATGGAAAGAGGTAACGCCTTGATTTACCAATTAATTTATAAATAAATAATAAATATGGATAGAAAAAAAATCATTATTCCCATCATTGCTCTCATAATACTTTTTGGCGGAGCCTTGTT